>JAFUWG010000011.1 GCA_017483605.1 Bacteroidaceae bacterium
AAATTTGGGGTAACAAATCGGGGTGTTTTGAGGGGCAAAATGTACCAAATTGCCTATAAAAATTGGGACGTTTTTGTTACCAGTTTGTTACCCGACAGCCAGCAAACGCCCTAAAAATGCGGCAATTTAATATAACGGCCGCCGCATCTTACGAGGGGTAAACGAGGGGATGATTGGTGGTGAACCAGCAGGGAATCAGTAAGTTGAGTTGAAAAATGAGGTGATTTTTGGGAGGTGTTGAGGAGGAGTGATTTTCCCGTAGTTTTGAGCCCTGAAAAGTACAAATTGACCAAAGAAAAAAGTTACAGTTAACATTATTTTATTAACATTATTAATTTTTAAATCAAATGAAAATGAAAAAGACTCTAAAGTTTGCGTTGCTCACTGCTATTGCAGTGCTGAGCAGCACAAGTGCTTGGGCTGTAAAAGTCTCTGGCGACACATTCGCCTATGGCTATTACAACTATCAGGTAGCGGCAAACCCAGATGCTTCCAACAACTTGAAGGTGAACATTCTGGGCATTAGAACTGGCTATGAAGATCAGGTCAATAAGGCAGGGAATCTTGAGATTCCAACCACATTTGACATGGTTGACCTCGACATTGAATACCACGTGTCAGTAGTCGCTTTCGCAGCAACCACATTCCAGAATCTTACCGCCGTTACAGGGGTTACAATCCCTGCTACCTTCACCGACATCCCTGCTAATGCGTTCAAGGGCTGTACCAACATCACCAGCATCACTTTCGCAGCAGGTTCGCAGGTGAGAACGATCGGTGCCAACGCTTTCGGTACAACGAGAATCACCAACTTCGACTTCTCACCTTGTGTGAAGTTGGCAGAACTGGTAGATGAGACTTTCGTAGAGCCAGGTCAGAACAACTCGTTCATTACTACGATTACTCTCCCTGCACAGCCTTATTTCAAGCACATCAACGGCGCGTTCAAGAACCTGACCAATTTGGCTACTCTCAATGGTCTGGAGAACACCTATGTGACTGAGATTATCGACGATGCTTTCACTGGCACAAAACTGAAGAACATTAACCTTCCTGCGACAGTGAAGTACATCGCTTCCAACGCACTCAAAGGTTCTGTTGTAGAAAGCCTTTCTATCAACGTAAGAGACCTTGAGTACCTCGGTGGTGGTAGCGTAGGTGCATCTCCCACTTATACATGGACTACAACTCCTGCAACAAAAAACCTCTTTGGTGCTGCTACAAACACAACTCTGAAGAGCCTCTCTCTGACTGGTACATTGAAGGGTCAAATTAGTGCAAATGCTTTCTTGGGTTGCACTGCTCTGCAAACTGCAACAGGTCTGAGTGGTGCACTCGACCTCACTACTGTAACCTTTGGTTCTAAGGCTACTATCGAAGGAAGTGCATTTGAAGGCTGTACTGGTATCACTTCTCTGACGATTGGCGACATTGCCAACAACGAGACTGGCACATTCACCATCCAGGGTGATGCTTTCAAAGGCTGTACAGGTCTTACAGCTGTCACTATCGGCAATATCTCGACTGCAAACGCGGTTGAAGATGGAGCTTTTGCTGGCTGTACCAACCTTGCTACTGTGACTCTCGGCAACATCTCTGCTGCAGGTGCTATCAACGATAACGCATTCGTTGCAGACAAGGTAAATTACACTACTGCTGCCAACAACAAACTCGCAACTGTTACGATTGGTGACATCACCGCTGCTAATGCTATTGGTGCTGCTTCGTTCGGTAAGTTGCTGAAGGACGTTACTATCGGTTCTGTTGTTGCTAATGGTACTGCTATTCCTGCAGGTGCATTCGTGTGGGCAAAGATTAGTGCCGCCACATTGAACCTTGCAGCAACTACAGGCAAGTACATCAGCCAAAGTTCAGCAGATCCTGCTAACCCTGCAATCGGTGCTGATGCATTCGACATGAGTGCCATCACAGGTCTTGCAGCTACAGAAGTTTATCCAGCCATCACCATTGGTGAAATCCGTTCAAAAGGTGGTGCTTTCGATACTGATGCCATCACTTCACCTGCATCTATCAAGACTCTCACCTTCGCTGGTGACATCGCTGCCAACGGTATTGACGTAGAACTTCTGAGTGCTGCAGCATTGACTGCCATCACATTCAATGGCAAGATTGGTGCAGCAGGTCTTGCTACAGGTTCATTTGCTAATCAGACAAACATCGTTACCTTCAACTTTGCCGGTGAACTGGCTGCTGGTGCTGTTGCCGCAGGTGCATTCGATGCTTCAGGTCTCGGTGCAGCCACTGTTGTCATCAACTACACATGTGCAGATGTGGATGACTATACTGTCAATCCATTCGACAACAATGCGTTCAGTGCTTCTGCTGCAGACAATACAACACGTTTCATCTCTATCAACGTAGCAGACGCCGACCTGTTGGCTGAGTTCAAAGATGCCACTTACGGTATTGGTGATAATGCAGTAACTGGTGCTACAAGCGACGTTTTCGATATCTTCCTCGTGACATTCCCAACAGACCCTGTTACACCAATGGCCATGACCTTCCCTGCCTACGTAGGCAAGAACGCTTCCAGCGTGGCTTGGGGACGCTATGACGACTTCGGAGCATTCGCTGTTGACGCTAACCCAGATTACACAACTGCTCTCACGAACGGCGTGAAGGTACAGCGTTACCAGACTATCGGTACTACTACAAAGGTAAAGGTGACACTCTATGGTGTATATACTGACGAAGATGATAACGCAAAGGTTTCTACTGTCTATATGGTTCCTCTCAAGGTGAAAGATGGATACTATGAGGTTGCGAATACAAACGCTAAGACCGTCATTGTGAAGGTTGAAAGCAGAGGCGATGCATTCGCTGCTGGTACAACGCTCCACGTGCCATTCACAGATGTTGCAACAAACAACTCTGTATGGACAGACCTGCCTACAAATGAATTCACATATTCTACTCAAGTTAACACTCACCAGCAACTTTGGGATAATGTTACGGGTTATGAGGACATTTGGAATGGTCTTGCTGCAGGTACTAATGGCCTCGCTCCATACGCTCTCTTCGTGATGAACAATCCTGCAAGTGCTAACTTCACTGGTTTCGACATCAGCCGTATCACTTTCACAGAGACCAATGCCGCTTACCTTGGCAACGGCTGGTACTACACCATCCTGAAGAGTTACGACAAGGCCGCCAATGAGGCTGAGGCTCACGCACGTATCGTATGGCTTGACGACGATGAGGCAACTGCCATCTTCGGAGTGAAGGAAGAGACTGTGAAGACTGCTGCAGACAAGTTCAACGGTGCAATCTACAACCTGCAGGGTGTTCGCGTTGACGAGTCTTACAAGGGCATCGTCATCAAGAACGGTAAGAAGTACCTTCAGAAGTAATCACTTTGATTCTCAATAAACTTAATTAACTCATTCAAAAGACCGTGCAGGGAGGTTTATCCCTCCCTGCACACTTCAATCAAAAAAAGTAAAAAGATGGACAAGAAATTGTATTTAGAGCCAGAAATGGAAATTGTGAACATTGCCTTTGAGGCAAGCATCCTTGTCGGCTCCGATCCTATCGGCGAAGAGGGTGGTGAAATCGGCGGCAAAACTGTTGACACAGAAACACCAGGTTGGGACGACCAATTCTAAACAAGGAACTCACAAGAAACTAATCGGGGGCACGGACATCCAAAGTCCATGCCCCGATTCTTTTAATCAAGCACCTACTTCCTTCCACAAGAAGTCTTTTGAAATCAAAGAAAAACACTCTTTTTTCAATTTTCCCTTGAAATATTTTGTCTGTTCGGAAAAAGGTTGTACCTTTGCAACACGAGAACCCGCCAAGCCTCTCCACGATGCTTAAATCGGCGGGTCGTTTTATTTTGTTATGGCACATTATACAAAGACATACTCGTCACCCAGTCAATTGGTGACCTTGTTACAATCGCGTGGCCTCCATGTTTCGGATGTTGCACGGACGGAAAACTATCTCCGCCACATCGGGTATTACAGATTCAGTGCATACCTCTATCCTCTTCTGAACACACCGAAAGAGAGCCATGTGTTTAAAACTGGTGCTACGTTTAATCAGGCGTTGGATATGTACCGTTTCGACAGGCATTTGCGACTGCTGATGTTCAATGAGATTGAAAAGATAGAGATTGCCGCCCGTAGTGCCATTGTCAACATCACAAGCCGAGAGGCAGGGAATCCATTTTGGATGACAGACCCGTCGTGCTTTTATGATACAACGACCTTTATGAAGACAAAGCAACTCATCGATGTTGAGT
Source organism: Bacteroidaceae bacterium (assembly GCA_017483605.1). Taxonomy (GTDB): domain Bacteria; phylum Bacteroidota; class Bacteroidia; order Bacteroidales; family Bacteroidaceae; genus Minthosoma. The sequence goes on from JAFUWG010000011.1 coordinate 4,268, forward strand.
TGGCCAAGTCGCGTGAAGATTTCATCGAGCATTTCCACAACACTTATTCTGACCCATATCCTCCTGCATGGATGTTGGCGGAGATTCTTCCCTTGGGCGTCTTGACCAAGATATATGACAACATCAAGAGTAATCAAATCCGAAAGAAGATAGCACAAGAGTTCTCTTTGAGTGTACCAGTCTTTAACTCATGGATGACAATTATTACTGTTGCCAGAAACAATTGTGGTCATCATGCCCGCGTATGGAACCGCACATTTGCATTGAGGGTCCTGACACAGCGACGTATGGTACGTCCTTGGCTAATGATTCCTGTCAATCAGAAGAAAGCCTATTTCAGCCTATGCATCATCAAGTATTTCTTGAACATCATTTCTCCAAATAACGACATGAAGGCAAAAATTGATGTACTGTTGTCCACTTACCCATCCATTGACATAAACGCCATGGGATTCCCCTGCGGATGGGAAACGGAGCCTTTGTGGCAATAATTCCCTCTGCAAAATTTGGAGGAGATGAAGGATAAGAAACTTTTCTGTAAAGGGCATTGCAAGAATAAGAAGAAGAACCAGAATAGCACCCGTACACGAGTTAATTTGTGTACGGGTGTTGTATGATTATAAATCCTCGACATGAATTGATACGAAACGAGGGAACGACAAGGGAGGGGAAGGGGAAAGAGGTGGAGGGATGATTTTGGTGGGAAGATTTGTTTGTTTGGGAGAAAACCGTTATCTTTGCAAGTTGGATGAGGTTGCGGGGTTGGGATTTGGAGAAAAAATAAGGAAAAAACTCTGGAATATGATGAAGACAACGGAGAAAGTGGAGGCGTTGAGAAGCCTCATGAGAAGAGAGGGCATCGGTGCGTTCATCACACCGAGCACTGACCCGCACACGGGTGAGTATGTACCGGAACGATGGAAGTCACGCCGATGGATTAGCGGCTTCACGGGGTCGGCAGGCACGGCGGTGGTCACACTCGACAAGGCTGCCCTGTGGACGGATTCGCGTTATTTCATTCAGGCAACGGAGCAGTTGGCCGGTTCGGGCTATGTGCTGATGAAGGAAAAGATTGAGGGAACGCCAAGCATTACGGAGTGGCTGGGCAGCGTGTTGCCGAAGGGCAGCGTTGTGGCGGTGGACGGATGGGTGAACACGACTGCCGATGTGGAAGACCTGGAGAAAGAACTGCGTGCCTACGGATTGACGTTGCGTACAGACATCGACCCCTACGAGGAAATCTGGAACGACCGCCCTGCCCCACCCTTGAGCAAGGCGTTTGTGCAGGAGGTGAAATATGCCGGCGAAAGTGCGGCATCGAAAATTGCCCGCATCCGTGAAAAGACGGGACAGAATGCGTTGGTTCTCTCCTCGCTTGAAGAGGTGGCATGGACGCTGAACCTGCGTGCCGACGATGTGGCATATACGCCTTTCGTGTTGGGCTATGTGGTCATCACGCCGACCGACACATTATTATATACGTATAAGGAGAAGGTGACGGCAGAGGTGGAAGCGTATCTGAAGGCTGAGGGTGTGGGGTTGAGACCTTACGAAAGCATCGTTGACGACCTCGGAAGGCTGGACATGCCTGTCTGCGTGCAGCCCAACAAGACCAACCATGCCGTATATACTGCCATCAAGACGCCCGTCCGCAAGGATAGCCCTGTCGGCAAGATGCTGATTTTCAAGAACGAGACGGAAATCAAGTGTTTCCGCAATGCGATGGAAAAGGATGGCGTGGCAATGGTGAAGTGGATGAAATGGACGTTGGAGAATGTGCCCAAAGGCGGTCAGACAGAATTGTCGCTGTCGGCAAAGTTGGAGGCTTTCCGTGCAGAGCAGCCGCTCTTCAAGGGCATCAGTTTCGAGAGCATCATGGGGTATGCCCACCACGGAGCGATTGTCCATTACGACCCGACTCCTGAGACGGACATCCCCGTGAAGCCCGAAGGTCTGCTGCTGATAGACTCTGGCGGTCAGTATCTGGACGGAACGACAGACATCACCCGAACGATTCCTCTGGGACCGCTCACATGGGAGATGCGACGCGACTACACGCTGGTGCTGAAAGGCTGGATTCGCCTGGGTTCCGCCGTGTTCCCCAAAGGCACGTGTGGCACTCAACTCGACGCATTTGCCCGTGAGGCGATGTGGAAATACGGCATCAACTACCTGCACGGCACGGGGCACGGCGTGGGGCAGTTCATGTCGGTGCATGAAGGCATCGACCTGCACCAGTTCCGTATGCAGTGGCGGCCTACCCCACTCTTGCCTGGCATGACCATCACCGACGAGCCAGGCATCTACATCGAGGGCAGCCACGGCGTGCGTCATGAAGACACCATGCTGGTGGTGAACGCAGACTTTACGGGCAAGAACGGCGTGGTGAATATGCCAGGTGCAAAGCCCTACGACGGCGGCGAGGCGGCGGGCATCACGTTCGGCCCTTACTACACATTCGAGCATTTGACGCTCTGCCCCATCCTCACCAGCCCGATTCTGGTGGAGATGTTGACGGAAGAAGAGCGGAAGTGGTTCAACCAGTATCAGCAGACGGTGTATGAACGGTTGGCTCCACGATTGGACGAGGAGCACCGAGTGTGGCTAAAGGAAATTTGCAAGGAGATTTAAAACGAGAAATCATGATAGAATACGTTAGAGGAATCCTCGACGAGTTGACCCCTACCCAAGCGACGATTGAGTGTCATGGCGTGGGTTATCTGCTCAACATCTCGCTCAACACCTACACGGCATTGCAGGGCAAGGGCGAGGCACGACTTTTTGTCTATGAAGCCATCCGTGAAGACGCATGGGTGCTGTTCGGCTTTGCCACCAAACAGGAGCGTGAACTTTTCCTGCTACTCATCAGCGTGAGCGGTGTGGGCGGCAATACGGCTCGCACGATGCTCAGCAGTTTCTCGGCGCCAGAACTGGCAGGGCTTATCATGGACGGCAACGAGAAGATGCTCAAGACCGTGAAGGGGCTTGGTGCCAAGACGGCACAACGCATCATCGTGGAACTTCGCGACAAGGTTGCGACCCTCGGACTTCCCACCACCTCCATGTCCGACAGCGGCAGTGCCCCTGCCGTGCAGAACAGCGAGGTCTATAACGAAGCCTTCGAAGCCCTCAAGATGTTGGGCTTTCCACCTGCTCCCGTTGCCAAGACGGTCAAAGCCATCCTCAAGGATGAGCCTTCTGCCCCCGTGGAAAAGGTCATCAAATTGGCCCTCAAGATGCTGTAAACAAACGGTTGCCAGACGAAACTCTTGGCGAAAAAATCGTCTATTCATACAATAATGCGTGACTTTATACGTTTCTTATTGTAGAGATATGTAAGAATAGGCTCTTGAAGCCTCTCAATATATAGACGATTAGTTTGAAGCAGATACTTCGAAATATATTATATATCTTATTGATAATGACGAGCATGAGCACTATTGCAGCAGTAAGCAATAATGCTGTGTCTTCGTCATTTTCCGTGGTGCCTGCCGATACGGTCAAGGTCAAGAAGACAGATTATCCGCAAGGGCAACACCCCGAGGAGTTCTCGATGGACTTGGAAGACCCCGAAAACCTGAAGCCTGACACCGCCGTATATGATGTAAAATCAGGCTATTACAAAGTGGGCACGAAGTTGGGGGATGGATTCTTGAGCCAACCGTGGATGATGACTCCCGAAGAGTATTTGAAGTGGTCGGAGGCAAAAGCGTTCCGAGATTATTTCAAGGTGCGGAACGACTCGCTGTTTGTCACGAAAGGGAAGGACAAGTTCGACTTCACCAACATGCACTTCGACTTAGGACCTGCAGAGAAGATTTTCGGTCCTGGCGGCGTACAAATCAAGACGCAGGGAAGTGCGGAACTAAAATTCGGCTACAACTACAAATTTACTGATAATCCGTCACTTGCAGAACGAAGTCGAACGACCAAATCCTTTGACTTTGACGAAAAAATCAACATGAGCGTCAATGCCAAGGTGGGTGACAAGATGGACTTCAACATCAATTACAACACGGATGCCACGTTTGATTTTGACTCCAAAAATCTGAAACTCGCCTACGAGGGGAAGGAAGATGAAATTGTCAAACTGTTGGAAGCGGGTAACATCACGTTTCCAACCAATTCGAGCCTGATTAAAGGTTCGAATTCGCTGTTTGGTATTCGCACTGACTTGCAGTTTGGCCGTCTGAGTCTGCAAACCGTGGTCAGCCAAAAGAAATCGAAGTCGAAGACGGTGAGCAGCAAGGGTGGAAGCCAGATGTCAACCTTTGAGATTCAGGCATATAACTATGACGAGAACCGTCATTTCTTCTTGGCACACTACTTCCACGACACCTACGACAGAGCCTGCTCTACCCTGCCCAACATCACCAGCGGCATCACCATCAACCGCATCGAAGTGTGGCAGACCAATACGGGCGGTTCGACGGAGAACACCCGAAACATCATCGGTTTTGTTGACCTTGCAGAAGGCAGCAAAATCAGCAACTCCATCTGGGCTGGTTCTGGCACCACCCCTGCGAACGCCAGCAACGACCTGTACTCCACGATGGTAGGTACATACGCCGATGCCCGAAACGTTGACCAAACCAGCAACATTCTGGACGAGTTCCTGCAAGGCGGCGTTGACTACGAGAAGGTGGAGAATGCCCGTCTGCTCAGTTCGTCAGAGTACACACTCAACAGCCACCTCGGCTACATCAGCCTCAAATCGACGCTGCAATCCAACCAAGTGCTGGCTGTGGCATTCGAGTACACCTACAACGGTCAGACCTACCAGGTGGGTGAGTTTTCTGCCGACCAAAAAGACAACGACAAAGCACTGTTTGTGAAACTGTTGAAGAACACCAGCAACTCTCCCAAGATGGGTAACTGGGACTTGATGATGAAGAACGTGTACAGCCTCAACGCCACATCGGTGCAGAAAGAGAAGTTCAAACTCGACATCAAGTATCTGAGTGATACGACAGGTGTGAACCTCAGTTATATACCCGAAGAACCATTCAAGCAAACCACGCTGTTGAAGATGCTCAACCTCGACCGTCTGGACGACAACGACAAGACCAACCCGAACGGCAAGTTCGACTTCTTGGAGGGCTACACCATTCAGGCAAGCACCGGTCGTGTGATTTTCCCTGTTGTAGAGCCATTCGGCGACTGGTTGCGTCAGAAGATTGGCGATAATGCCATGGCCGACAAATACTGCTATGACGAACTGTACGACTCCACCAAAACGACTGCCAAGCAGATTGCTGAAAAGAACAAATTCACCTTGACGGGCGAATACAAGGCATCAGGCGGAAGCATCATCAAGGTGAGCGACGGCTACATCCCGCAAGGTTCTGTGAGGGTGACGGCAGGTGGTGTTGACCTGACCGAAGGCAGCGACTATAGCATCGACTATGCCAGCGGTACGGTGACCATCCTCAACCAGAGCATCATCGATGCAGGAACGAACGTCAGCGTCAGCCTCGAAAGTCAGGAAGACTTCTCCATGATACGCAAGACCATGATGGGTGTGAACTGGGAATACGACTTCTCCAAGAACTTCAACATCGGTGGTACGTTGTTGAAAGTCAGCGAGAAGCCACTCACCTCAAAGGTGGCGATGGGAAGTGAGCCGCTGAACAACACCCTTTGGGGACTTCACATGAACTGGAAGCAAAATTCGCAGTGGCTCACCAATATGCTCGACAAACTGCCTTTCCTCCACCTCAGTGCCCCTTCCAGCATCTCGTTCACGGGAGAGTATGCACAACTCGATGCGGGCGAAGCGAAAGGCACACAGGGCAATGCCTCCTATCTGGACGACTTCGAGCAAACCAAGACCTCGCTCGACGAAAGCAGTCCCAAGGAATGGGTGCTCTCCTCCACGCCAAGCCACCTGCAGTATGGTACGCTGAGCAACGACGTGAAATACGGTTACAACCGTGCCCGTCTGGCATGGTACAACATCGACCCGCTCTTCACCCGCCGCTCTTCATCGCTGACCCCCAGCCATATCAAGAGCGACCTTGACCAACTTTCCAACCACTATGTGCGAGAGGTCTATGTGCGAGAGGTCTATCCTAACCGCGACACCAACCAAGGCGAGAGCAACACGCTGAGTATCTTGAACTTGGCTTACTATCCATCAGAGCGTGGCCCTTACAACCTCGACCCCGACCTTGACCAGAATGGCCGTCTGAACGACCCCAAGAAGCGTTGGGGCGGTATGATGAGAAAGATTGACACCAGCGACTTCGAAACCAGCAACGTGCAGTACATCGAATTCTGGATGCTCGACCCCTTCATCTACACAAAGAACGACAGCAAGTTTGGTGGCGACTTCTACATCAATCTTGGCGACATCAGCGAAGACGTCCTGAAGGATGGCAAGAAATTCTACGAAAGTGGTATGCCTGTCAGCAACGCCTCCACCTACACCGAAACCACGTGGGGACGTGTGCCCAGCGAGAAGTCCGTTGTCTATTCGTTCTCGAACGAGAGCGGTGCCCGCCAGAAGCAAGACATCGGTCTCAACGGCCTTGCCGATGCTGACGAACGCACTTACGGAGCATACGCCGACTATCTCAATGCCGTCAGGGGAAAAGTGAACGAAGCCGTCTTTGACTCCATCTACGAAGACCCTGCCGGCGACGACTACCACTACTTCCGCGGCAGCGACTTCGACGCCAATCAGACCTCGATTCTCGACCGTTACAAGCGTATCAACTCACCCGAAGGCAACTCGCCCAACACCAGCGAGTCGAGCGAAAGTTATTCCACCGCCTACAAGAGCCAGCCCGACGCAGAAGACACGAACGGCGACTACACGATGAACGAGTACGAGAACTTCTACGAGTACCACGTCAGCATCCGCCCCAGCGACATGCAGGTGGGCAGGAACTTCATTGTCGATTCTCGTCCCTACACCGCTTCGCTCCGCAACGGCGAGAAAGAGACCGTCAACTGGTATCTCTTCCGTATTCCTGTGGATGAGTTCGAGAACAAGGTGGGCAGCATCAGCGACTTCTCCAGCATTCGCTTCATGCGTATGTACATGACTGGTTTTGAAGAGCCTATCGTGCTCCGATTTGCCAACCTCGACCTTGTGAGAGGCGAATGGCGAAACTACACGCAGACACTCTACACGGGCGACAAGCCCAGCGTGAGCGGAACGCTGGTTCCCTCTGCCGTCAACATCGAAGAGAACAACGACAAGACTCCTGTCAACTACGTGTTGCCGCCAGGTGTGACCCGTATTCTCGACCCATCACAGCCACAACTCACGCAGGAGAACGAGCAGGCACTTGCCCTCACCGTCGAGAACCTTGCGACAGGCGATGCACGTGCCGTGTACAAGACCATGAACATGGACTTCCGCCATTACAAGCACCTCCAGATGTTCGTCCATGCCAATGCCCTTGAAGGCGACACCGAGTTGGAAGACAACCAGATGAGCGTGTTTGTCCGCATGGGTAGCGACTACAAGAGCAACTACTACGAGTATGAGATACCTCTCACCCTCACCCCTGCCGGACATTACGACACCTACACGACCCAGGGCTGCAAAGCCGTGTGGCCAGAAGAGAACATGCTTGACATCGACTTCGATGTCTTCACCAGCCTTAAGCACGAACGCAACAAGGCAAAAGCGTCAGGAAGTGCCAGTTACACACAGGTTTTCTATGCCTACGACGAAAACCGCCCCAACAACAAGGTCAGCATCATCGGTAACCCCTCGCTGGGCGAAGTGAAGACCATGATGATTGGTATACGCAACAATGGCCGCCGCACAGGTAGTGTTGAGGTGTGGGTGAACGAACTCCGTATGCAAGACTACAGCAACGAAGGCGGATGGGCTGCACAAGGCAACATGAACGTGCAACTTTCCGACCTCGGCACCGTCAATGTGTCAGGACATGTAGAGACAGCGGGCTTTGGAGGTCTGGAAGAAGGAGTGAACGAACGCCGTAACGACAACCTCTACGAATGGAGCATCACCACCCAACTCGAACTGGGCAAGTTCTTCCCCGAGAAATGGAAGATGCAACTCCCGTTCTACTACTCCTACTCATGGCAGAAAATCTCGCCGAAGTACAATCCCTTCGACACCGACATGCTTCTGAAGGATGCCCTCGACGAATGCGAGACGGACGCGGCACGCGACTCCCTCAGCAGCCTCACCGAGAGCGTGGTCAAGAACAAGAACTTCTCCCTCAGCAACTGGAAGTCGAAGGTGCAGAGCCGCAAGCCGATGCCTTACGACCCCGACAACTTCTCGCTCAGTTACAGTTACAGGCAACGCTACAAGACTGGCGAAACCACCGTCTATGAAAACGAGGAGAACTGGAACTTCAACCTGGCATACAACTATTCTCCCAAGTACAAGACGTGGGAGCCGTTCAAGAATCTCAAAGGAAAATCCAAGTGGCTCGACATTGTCAAGGCACAGAACCTCCAATGGCTGCCACAAAACATCTCTTTCAACACCGACCTGACCCGCAGTTACTACGAGTTCCAGGAGCGAGACATCGACGCAGGCACACAACTTCCTGTCACCTTCTCCGACCAAATCCTCTGGAACCGCGACCTCGCTGTCCGTTGGGACATTTTCAAGGCGCTCAAACTCTCTTGGACATCAGCCACTCACGCCGAGATTGAAGAGCCCTACACCGTCGTCAACAAAAACCTCTACCCCGACGAATACACCGCATGGAAAGACTCTGTTCGTCGCAGCATCGCCTCCTTCGGACGACCTCTCACCTACAAGAGCACCTTCACGGGGTCTTATCAGGTGCCGCTCAACAAGATACCACTCCTCGACTGGCTTTCTGCAGATGCTTCCTACACCGCCAACTATGACTGGACACGAGGCACCGAACTGGAAGACGGCACTTCGCTTGGCCACACCGCCACCAGCCACCGCACCGTCAACCTGAACGGCAAAATCAATCTCGAGACGCTCTACAAGAAGTGGAACTTCCTTGCCGATGCCGACAAACGCTTCTCTGGCACCAGCAACAAGAAGAACAACACGAACACGAAAAACGCCTCTAAAAATGCCAAGACGCCAGCCAAAGACGCCAACGACAAGTCGGGCAAATCAGGCAAGTCGGGCGAGGAAGAAGAGACTGGAAACGGCAACAAAAAGGCAACTGACAAGAAGACCAAGGGCTTCACCAAAGAGTTCACACTCAACGACTCCACCGCCACCGAAGTCAAGCACGGGCAGAACTCCAAGCGGCTCATCGTCAGAGCCACCACCGCCGAGGGAAAGACCTACAAACTCAAATACAAGAAGGTCGATGCCAACACCATTTCGGTGAAGAACCGCGACTCCATCCCTGTCAAAATCAACGTCGTCGCCAAGCAGCCACTTGAAAACCTCACCTGGTACAAGACTGCCCAAGTTGCCGCAAGAGCCCTCATGATGGTACGCAACGCCAGCATCTCCTACCGCAACACCTATGCCCTCACCCTGCCGGGCTTCAACACCGAAGTGGGCGACGCGTTTGGCCAGAAGAGTGTCAATGGATTGCTCTCGCCCGGACTTGGTTTCGCCTTCGGAGCCATTGGCGACAGTTACATCGACAAGGCTGCCCAAAACGGCTGGCTCATGCAGAACGACTCCAACATCACCACGCCAGCCACGACCGCCGCGATGGAAGACTTGCAGTTGAAAGCCACCCTCGAACCCTTCAGGGACTTCAAGATTGACCTCAACGCATCCCGCACGGTCAACAAGTCCAAGAGCATCCAGTTCATGTACGCCGGTATGCCGACCACCCAGAGCGGTTCTTTCTCCATGACCGTTATCTCCATCGGCTCCGCATTCGACACGGGCGGCAACATCAACAACAACTACCGTTCCAAGCACTTCGAGAAGTTCCTCGCCAACCTGCCCATCATCCAGCAGCGACTTGAGGGACAGTATGCCAACACGACCTACCCTGCCGCCGCTGGCACCGAGTGGGCAGGCAAGGCTTACAACCCCGAGAACGGCGGTGTCAACCTCTATTCTGCCGACGTCATGATACCCGCCTTCCTCTCTGCCTATTGCGGAGGAAGCCCACTCAGCAAGCCGCTCGACATCTTCCCCACCCTCTCACGCCTCATGCCCAACTGGAGCGTCAAGTATAGCGGCCTCACGAAACTCTCGCCGTGGTTTGCCGACCACTTCAAGAGTTTCAACATCAATCATGCCTACAAGTCCATCTATGCCGTCGGAGCCTACAACTCCTACTCCACCTTCATGGAATACATGGGCAACCTCGGTTTCATCACCGATGTCACCACAGGCAACCCCATCCCGTCCTCCATGTACAACATCTCCACCGTCAGCCTCAACGAGTCCTTCTCGCCACTGCTCGGTGTCGATATGACCTTCAACAGCGGCATGACCGCCAAACTCGAATACAAGAAGACACGCACGCTCAACCTCTCCATGACCAGCGTTGCCCTGACCGAAAACTTCTCGAACGACATCGTGGTGGGTCTTGGCTATAAACTCAAAGACATCAACCTCTTCGGAGCCAAGGGCATCCAGAACCCCGAAACGAAGAAGTCGAAATCGAAGTCGAAGAACAGCAAAAACGCCACCGAGGACACCAAGAGCACCACCAATAGCCGCACCAACTCGCGTACCCGTGGTGTCAGCCACGACCTCAACCTCCGTTTCGAGTTCTCCTACCGACTGCAGAACGCCCTCAACCGCAACATACAGACAGCCGTCACCACTGCCACCAACGGTGCCACCGCCTACCAACTCAAACTCTCGGGCGACTACACCTTCAGCCGTCTGCTCACACTCACAGGCTTTCTCGACTGGCAGAAAAACGTGCCGCTCGTCTCGCAATCCTCCTACCCCACCACCGCCGCCGACTTTGGCATCAGCATGAAATTCTCACTCACCCGATAGCCCCCACCAAGGGCTTCCCCAAACCCAAGAACTTAAAAACTCAAAAACCTAAAAACTTAAGAACTCAAAAACCTAAAAACCTAACTAATATGACCTCCAAACAAACTCTTTTGGCAAGCCTCATGCTCTGCCTTTCAAGCCTCAGCCTCTCGGCACAGAACCTGCAGAAAGGCACGTATGGTTACCTCTATTGCCACATGAGCGACAACGGCGAATTTACGGCGTATGCATTGAGTCGCGACGGGCTGCACTACCACGACCTGAACGGCGGCAAGGCCATTATGGACCCCGAAGAGATGGCGGGCATCGAGGGTGGACAGCGAGATGCCTACGTGTGCCGCAAGTCGGACAGCGGCAAGGGCTATCTGATGGTCACCACCGACATGTGCAACCGCAAGAGCCGTTCGTGGTACAACTATGGCATCAATCTCCTCAAGAGTGACGACCTCATCCATTGGACCTCCAAGACCTTCGACTTCCGCAAGGGCAACGAAATTTTCTGCGACCCCGAGAGCCCCGACGTGATTGCCGACTGGAGCAAAATCAACCGCGTGTGGGCACCGCAAGTGTTCTGGGACCCCGACTACGAGTGGGCGAACGGAGACAAGGGCGGCTATTTCATCTACTACTCCATCTGGAGTTTCAACGAGGACGACAAGTACGACCGCATGGTGTACAGTTATGCCGACAAGACGTTCACCAAACTCACCAAACCACGCTTCCTTTTCGATTGGGGTTATGCCACGATCGATGCCGACATCAACTATCTGGAGAGCGACCACAAGTATCACATGCTCATCAAGAAAGAGGGCGGACACCCCGGCATTTTCCAGACGAAAGCAGACAAACTCACTGGTCCTTGGCCTGAGCCTGACGAGAACGACTTTGTCAATTTCGAAGGCAAGAAGAAGTGCGAAGGCAGCAGCGCCTTCCAAATCGTCGGCGAAGAAGGCTGGCGAGTGGCGTACATCCAGTACAGCGACCGTCCTAAGCACTACCGCATCTGTCAAACCGACCAATACCTCACCAACTTCCACGACCCTGTCGATATCGAAGGCGTCACAGGCCCTCAGCACGGCAGTTTCATGCGGCTGACGAAGAAAGAGTATAAGAAGTTGGAGAAGTATTACAAATAACCGTTCACATCCACGTTAGCCCACTCTTGCCCCCTCCATCAAGTGTGGCATCTTTGCTTGGAGAAGGCAGAAACCTTGCCCTCGATGCCTCAAAAGTGGTCTGAGTCACACCACCTCGGCGGTCTGAGTCACACCGCTTCGGTGGTCTGACTCAGACCACTTTTGAGGTGTCGAGGGAAGCATTTGGGGGCATTCCTCAGTCGGGATGTCCCTTTCCCTCATGACCGAACGGAGGCCACGTTTCATTCTTTGGGTGGAATCTGCACCGGCAGGTCGTTCCGCTGTGCTTCGATGTGTGGAGACATGATTTCCACACCTGCCCCGTGCATGGTGTCAAGGATGTTCTGATGCAGGGCGGAATAAACGGCAGAGAGGGTCTTGGCACGTTCGGTACTACCGTTAATTTCATACTCCACATAGAAGTCGTCCAGCGCAGTGATGCGGACAAAAGGCTTGGGGTGCTTCTTGATGCCCTCCGTCTTGTCGGCTGCTTCGAGCAGGAGTGCCTCAATCTTCGACCAAGGTTCGTCATAGCCAATGGTGATTTTGGTGTGAACGATGATGCCGAACCGTTGGGCAGCGAAAGTATAATTGGAGGTGTCGGAACTCATCATGTTGGAGTTCGGGATGGTGACAATCTCATTTTTTCGGGTGCGGACACGCGTGACCAGCATACTCTTCTCGATGACCTCGCCCTCTGTCTCGCCAAAACGGATGATGTCACCCACGCGGAACGGCCGCATGTAGGTCATCACCAGCCCTGCCATGATGTTGCCCACCACAGAGGTGGAACCCAGCGAAATGATGGCTGCGATGAACACCGAAACGCCCTGGAAAATCTCAGAATCGGAGTTGGGCAGCAAGGGCCATATCATCACGAGCATGAAAGAATAGAAGAGCACCCGCAGAATGGTGTAGGTGGGCAGTGCCCAATCGGTGTAAAAGCCGTTGATGCGGAGCCTTCCCGCCGCAATTTCGTTGGCAAAATAGCGAACGAGTCGCAGCAGATAGTGGAAGCAGACGACGATGACAACGATTTTGAAGAGATTGGGCAGGTAGGCGACGATGCTGCCAAAGATGTCTTTCAGCGGCCCCCACACATAGCCGAGGATGGTGTAAGTGAAAGTTTTCGTTTCGGGAAAGACGGAGAACAGCAAAGGTACGCTGACCAGCAGGGAAAGAAGGAGGATGATGAGCCGCAAGAAGTTGAATGCCACAATGATGAACACGCCCAGACGGTGGGTGTCGAGCAGCGGATAGTTCTTGATGCTGACCGATTTGATGGTACGCAGCAACTTGCGGGTGACGCTAAACTTCCAACGACGGAACAACCAGACAATGCCCCAAATGACGAGCACCTGTCCCACCAAGATGAGTGCCACCCATCCAAAGCCCTGCAACTTCTGCTGCAAGCCGTACTTCTCGTGCAGAGCCGCCACTTTCGTCCCGATGGCATCGCGATACAGTTCTGCCAACTGCAACCTGTCGGTATTGTTCCACAGGGCATCAAGGTCGGTGACACTGAGGATGACGGTTTCGCCAGCCATCACGTCGGTCGATTCTTCGCTGTCAAACACATACACCGAGTCGGCAAACATCGTCAGTTTCTTGCCCGTCTCCATGATGCGGCTCTTGGCTGCCTGCACACGTGCCTCGGGCAACATGCCACCCTTTCGGGCATAGATGACCAGCAGCGTGTCGCCTTCCACCACCAAGGGTGCTCCTTGCGTCACGCTGCGCAGCGAATCGACACGAGCAATGCGTTCAGCCTGCCGCAGCGAGTCTTCGCGGGCACTCATGCCTGTCCGCTCCAACTGCTCCTGCATCATGATGCTCTGCAATTTCAGTTCCTGCACCTGATTCCGCAGTTCTTCCACGATGGAGTCATTCACCGCCTTCAGCGAATCGAGGGCAGACACCGTCTCCGCAATGTCCGTCTCGGCAGGTGCTTCCTGAGCCCAACCGAGCGTTGCCGTCAGCCACACCATGCACAGCCACAGCATCTTCATGAACGCATTTCTCATATCTGATTTACAAATGTGCCGCTCCATCCACGGCATCGAAAAGTTTGCTAAACCGCTTCACCCACGCCAGATAGTTCTGATAGTGGGAATCGTACTTTGCAGGCACGGTGGCACCTGAGTATTCGTCGGCAAAGGCACCCGCCTCAGCGACCTTTCGGCTCTTCACCAGCACCTTGACGAGTTTGCCGGCATTGAAATAGAAACGAAACTCATGCATCGTCGCTATGTCCTCATCAGCATCGGGGGTCTGTGCATAGATGAAATGGATGCGACCCTTCTCATCGTAAAGATACTCCTCATAGAACTCGCGTGCCGCAAAGTTGTACTTCGTCGTCACCATGTGCAGGTAGTGAGTGGGATAAATCTCGTCATCGTCCCGCTCGCCCCAATACATCCGTGTGTCCTCAAAGTGAGGACCCGTGCCGGGCAGGTTCTGCCGCACCAGCACCTGGTAGTATTCGGAGGGTCTTCCCTCCTCTCGCATCATCTCGGCTATATCTGCCTTCAGAGCCGCGTATTCCTTGCGAATGCTCTCCACGGCATCCTGTGCATAGGTCATCTGTGCCCATGCAAATGACAAAAATGTGAACAAAACAAATCTTTTCATAAGCCTTTAAGTATGAGTTTGTTCTGTATTCATTCCCTTTTATTGAACCGCATCAAGAATTTGCTCAGCATGAATCTTTGTCTTGATTTCCTTGGGCGTGAAAATCTTCTCGACGACACCCTCCTCATTCACCAGATAAGTGGTACGCAGCGTTCCCTCCACCTTTTTGCCATACATGGTCTTTTCGCCCCATGCACCAAGTGCCCGCAAGAGCGTCTTATCCGTGTCGGCAATCAGCGGAAACGGCAATCCATGCTTCTCAATAAATTTCTGATGGCTTGCCGCCGAGTCCTTGCTCACGCCCACCACAGCATAGCCCGCCTCCTGCAACTCCGCATAATGTTCCTTCAGCGAACATGCCTCAGCCGTGCATCCACTCGTGTTATCCTTCGGATAGGCATACACAATCAGTTTCTTGCCCCGGAACTGAGCAAGCGTCACTTCTTCGCCCCGCTCGTTCACGCCGAGCACCTCCGGCAATTTGTCTCCCACTTTCATTGTCAATACGATGATAAAAGATTGTTATAGTTCTTGTTTGCAAAGGTAAGACAAAAAAGCGGATAAAACGAAAAAGGCAAAAGGAAAATGCATCTTCACCAGAAAAACAGCCTCAGAAACCCACCCAAACTATTAAGAAAGCCACAAAATTTTGTATCTATGCATTCGGAAAAGACGATTTGAACACACATCATCCAACCTCACAGCATTTATTTTCCACCTCCACACAAAAAAAAACCACGAATCTTTTTCGGTTCAAAAGTTTTCGCTATCTTTGCACCTAATCACTGCCACAAGGCTTCAGCGGAGGTCGGCGGTGTGACTTATGGGTTAAATTTAGCGTTGGCTATTATTCAAAAACGTTCAGAAACTTGCAGGTGGAAAGAACATAGTATCAGAATAGTGGTGACGCTCACTG
This sequence comes from Bacteroidaceae bacterium, assembly GCA_017483605.1. GTDB lineage: Bacteria > Bacteroidota > Bacteroidia > Bacteroidales > Bacteroidaceae > Minthosoma. The sequence goes on from JAFUWG010000011.1 coordinate 19,857, forward strand.
TATAGTGGGCGTTTTCCTGTTTTGATATTATAGGTTTCCTGCAAGTACCTTGAACGTTGGACGGGAATGCGTCCACGTTTTGTGTCTAAAAGCAAGGTGCTTGCAGGGAACTTTTTGGTTTGATGGCTTGACGTATTAGTTATCTTTCAAAAAAGGACATGAATAATAAGAATAAAATTTTACTAACACTACTGATTATCGGTGTGGCATTTTGGATAATTAACACTTTTACTCCAGAATATCTTGATGATTATTTGTACAAGTTTGCTTTTGAGGTTCAAGGAGTCAACATTAAACATCCTATAACCACCTTGAACGATGTCTTTGTTTCACAATTCAATCATTATTTTTGTTTTAATGGTCGTGTGATTGTACACACCATAGTACAGATTTTCACAGGTTTGTTAGGGAAAGACATTTTTAACGTATTCAACGCGTGTATGTTTATGCTGTTTGTCTTTTTGACAACGAAGCTTACATCACAAATAAATATGTTAAACCTTTTTTTTAGCACAGCGATTATCTTTGTTCTTTTCCCCTCTTTCAATGATTGTGCTTTATGGATGACCGGAAGTATAAATTACTTGTGGTCATCTACAATTGTATGTCTATTCTTATATTGTTTTGCCCTAATAGAGAAAAAGGAACTGAAGAAAAAACATATTTTATGGGGTGGACTCTGCATTTTTGCTGGTTGGTCGCACGAAGGTATAACTTTCCCTTTAGCATTAAGCCTACTTATTTATTCTACTGCTAATTATAAAACAATATATAATAGAGCCGTTTTTCCCCTAATTGTTGGTTTTATACTCGGAGCTTTCTTATGCGTATTCTCTCCAGCAACACTTAGTAGAGGTGACATAAATGAAGGGCTGAAAGCTTCCATTCTAATATCAAAAATATTTTCAGGGTTAACATTGTGCATGAAACTGAGAGCAATATGGCTGCTAGTGATGATATTAATTATTTTATCTATAATAAATCGCAAAAAATGGGGTACATGGATTCAGAATTATTATTTTAGGAATCTGATTCTATGTAATGCCTACATTTTGTCATTAGGTGTTATTTTTCTTTCAGGTTTTACTTCATCAAGAACAGCTATTGCGGAAGAACTTTTGGGGATTGTATTATTACTGAATCTGTTGGAATATCTCAATATGAAATATATGCACTATATTAAAGTCGCATTTTGTGTTGCATTTCTTTTGATTTATAGCAATATTGTTTATTATTCAATAAAGAATTATGAAGAATATAACAATCTTCTATCACAAATTCAAGAAAAAAAATCTTCTGTCATTATAACAAACGAGGTACAAGTCTCTAAGGAATTGAAACGATACATTAGGATGCCCTTAGAAAGTACAGATAGTGAATTCTATGAGAGTTTTTGCTACAATAGTGCTTGGAACAATCTAATGAGCATTACATATCATTGCGACAGTTTAGTGTTTATTCCTTCTATGGTTTATGAAGACATTGTCGAAAATAATGCACGAATAGGGAACATTAAGAGTCAAAATAAATACCCTTTTTATGTGATACCTGTACCGCTCGATTTTAATGGGAATCGCGTTACCTTCTTATTGAAGCCTACAATTTTCTCTAAACTTCCTTTTTACATTCGCCCCATAGCTCATAGGATGGAGAAATATATGGCGAAGCAACTTCCTGCTAATAAGATAAGCTATATTATCATAAACAATCATCGATATTTGCTGGTTGGCAAGAACCATCTGATTGATGATAGACTAAATGATATAATCATAGAATAAAGTGTATTATGAATAAAAAAGTTTCAATTCTCATTCCTTGCTTCAACGAAGAAGAAGGCCTGCCCATGTTGTATGATGCACTATGCGGGGATAGTGGCATTTGCAACATTCTAACGAATTATAATTTTGAAGTTCTGCTCATTAACGATGGAAGCAGAGATAATACGCTGGAAGCGATTAAACATTACGCTAATCAAGATTCTCGCATTAAGTATATTTCTTTGTCAAGAAACTTTGGAAAAGAATGTGCGATGCTTTCCGGTTTTGATTATACAAGCGGAGACTGTATGGTCATTATGGATGCGGATTTGCAACATCCTCCCACATTGATACCAGAAATGCTCATGTACTGGGAGCAAGGTTTTCAAGATGTTTATGCGAAACGGAAATCGAGAGGGAAGGAAAGTTGGCTTAGGAAACAATTCTCCTTGACCTACTATCACTTGTTGCAGAGAACGTCCCGTTTCGACATCCTTGAGAATGTGGGTGACTTCCGCTTATTGGACAAGGTTTGTATTGATGCTTTACGGCAACTTCGTGAAAAAGAAAGATATACAAAAGGAATGTTTGCTTGGATAGGCTTTAAGAAAAAAGAGATTCTTTTTGAACAAGGAGATAGGCAAACAGGGGTATCCTCTTGGCGGTTTAAGGATTTGTTGAATTTAGGTATTGATGGTATCACTTCTTTCACAACAGCACCTTTACGTTTCTCCACCATCGTAGGTTTTTTCATTTCTTTGTTTGCATTTATATATATGTGTTGGGTGCTGCTCAAAGCGATTGTGTGGGGTGACCCCGTGGCTGGCTTCCCATCCTTGATGGTTGTGATACTGTTTCTGGGTGGCGTGCAACTGTTGAGTTTGGGTATTATTGGAGAGTATTTGGGACGTGTCTTTAACGAGACAAAAAGTCGCCCTGTATATTTAGTGAGTGAAACAAATGTTGAAAAATAAACAGGCCGTCTTTGAAATAGTCCGTTTTATTATTGTCGGAGTCGTTGCAACCGCAATACACTACGGGGTATATTGGCTATTGATGCAATGGCTCAATGTCACTGTTGCCTATAGTATAGGATACGCCATCAGTTTCATCTGTAACTTTTTGTTAACAAGCCTTTTCACATTCCGGAAAAAAGCCTCAGTAAAAAGAGGAATAGGATTTGGAATGGCACATGGCGTCAACTACTTGCTTCATGTATTGTTCCTCCAATTCTTTTTGTGGCTTGGTATATCCAAACAATTAGTACCAATTCCTGTTTTTGCAATCGTTATTCCAATTAATTTCTTACTAGTAAGATTTGTTTTTAAGAAATTCTGAGTGAATATTCCGACCCGTTCCCCATCCGATTCAACCATAATGCGAAGAAAGGGTCATACACCATGTAAGTGGATTTGTCTTGGGTGATAAAGTCTTTGTCTAACAAGCCACGGAGGGCGGCTGTCACGACACTGACAGTTTGTAGATGATACTTTTTGACAAAGGCTTTGCTGGTGACGCTTTTCGCCCTTCCTTCTTTGGCGATGGCGATGAAGACTTCACGCTGTTTCTCTGGAATCTTATCCAAGAGGTCAGCGTAGGTTTCGGAGAACATGTCAAGAATGTAGGTGATGGCATCGTCCACCATGTCGCAGGTGCAGCGGCCATTAGGTGGAGTCTTGAGGAAGAGGACATTCAGCACTCTTTGGATGCAGGAGGTGACAGCATCGAAACGCTCGTAAATATTTGCTACAACGCCAGTGTCAATGGCTTTTCCGTATTTTGTGAACTGCATTTGTGCAAACTCATCATATTTCTCTACGGGTATGGGCTTTAGGTTCATGATGAGCACCGACTGATAGAATGGTCGGGAGGGTGAGGTGAAAATTTCGCCCATCAAATGGCGTTTGCTACCAGCAAAGATGAAGGTGGCATTGATGCACCGCTGGATGTAGGTACGCAGGGTCGCCTCCACATTTGGTGCGTCATTGTAGCGTGTAATTTGCTGAAACTCATCAATTGCCACGAGGCATGGCTTATCTGCCTCACGAAGATATTGGAAGATTTCATCCAATGTGACAGCAGGATTTTCGATGTCACCTAATCCGAGACTCCAAGTCGGGATGCTATTGATGTCGAATGTGATTTCAGAACGAATGGAGCGTAACACATTCAAGAACCCTTCCCACACAGCACGTCCTTTGGGACGCAGTTCATCAAGGATGGCTCGTCCGAAGACATTGACAAAATCACGCAAACTGTTTGTTGCGTATATGTCTATATGAAAAGTGTAAAAGTGTTCCCTGATTTCTGGCTGATGGAAACAATGATGTATGAGGTCTGTCTTCCCCACTCGTCGAGGGGAAATCAATGCCATGTTGTTACCATTGGTGGTCAGTTCCACCAATTGTTTGGTTTCTGTTATTCTATCACAAAAATATTCGGCACCAGCATAGCCTTTGGTTACAAAAGGATTGTCCATATCTCGCTCATTTTGAGCACAAAGATAAATACTTTTTGCAAATTATCCTAATTAGGATTATCCTTTTTAGGATAATTTGTATGATTTTTACTTTTGAATGTAAAAAAATGAAGAAAAAGTAACATTGGGATGTAAAAAAATCATCAGCCGAAAAGTTTGTTCATGCTTTCAACTGATAGCACCCCAGTTGATATTCGTCTTGCGAAGTTGGCGGAGGCGTGTCCAGAGGATGTTGTTTTGTTGGTTGCGTTCTTCGGGGTCGGAGGTGATGACGGCTTGGGCGGTGTCGCGAGCAAGCGTGAGGATTTGACCGTCACGAGCGAGGTTGGCAATCTTGAGGTCGAATGCCATGCCTGACTGCTGGGTACCTTCGAGGTCGCCAGGGCCACGGAGTTTGAGGTCTTGTTCGGCAATCTCGAAACCATCGGTCGTGTCAACCATCACTTGGATGCGGCGACGGGTGGTTTCGCCAATTTCATATTTGGAAACAAGAACACAATAACTCTGGTCGGCACCTCTACCGACACGCCCACGAAGTTGATGCAGTTGACTGAGTCCGAAACGTTCGGCATTCTCGATAATCATGACGGAAGCATTGGGCACGTTAACACCCACTTCGATAACCGTAGTAGAAACAAGAATATGAGTTTCGTGGTTGGCAAAATGCTGCATCTCACGGTCCTTATCGGCTGCCTTCATCTTACCATGCACCTTGCTGACCTTGTAATCGGGAAAGGCACGACTGATTTCCTCGAAACCTGCCTCGAGGTCTTTCAAGTCCATCTTCTCGGTCTCTTTGATGAGCGGATAGACAATGTAAATCTGCCTGCCCTGCTGGAGTTCTCGATGCATGAGTTGATAGATGCGAGGACGGTGAGCATCGAACATGTGGATGGTACGGATGGGCTTTCGTCCTGGAGGAAGTTCGTCGATGACACTGACATCAAGGTCGCCATAAAGGGTCATGGCAAGGGTGCGTGGAATGGGGGTGGCAGTCATGACGAGAACATGAGGCGGAACAGAGTTTTTCATCCAAAGTTTGGCACGCTGAGCCACACCAAATCGGTGCTGCTCATCAATGACGACTAAACCGAGTTGATGAAAAAGTACGTTGTCCTCTATGACCGCGTGCGTGCCAACAAGGATGTGGACACTACCTGTGACCAGACCTTCGAGCACTTCTGTGCGACGTTTCCCTTTCACAGAGCCTGTCAGCAGTTCCACACGCACAGGCATGTCACCCAAAAAGGCACGAAGAGTGTCAAGATGCTGCTCTGCCAAGATCTCGGTAGGTGCCATGATGCAAGCCTGACAGCCGTTATCGATGGCTATGAGGGCTACCATCAGTGCCACAAGGGTTTTTCCGCTGCCAACATCACCTTGAAGAAGACGATTCATCTGTCGTCCCGATTTCATGTCGGCTCGAATTTCCTTGATAACTCGCTTCTGTGCTCCTGTCAGTTCGAAGGGCAAATGATGATAAAAGAAACTGTTGAAATTCTCACCGATGGTGTTAAAGACGATGCCTTTGTAACGAAGTTGGCGGTCTTTCACATACCGCAGGATGTTCAATTGCACATAGAAAAGTTCCTCAAATTTGAGGCGAAGTTGTGCATGGCGAAGGGCTTCGGGAGAAGAGGGATAATGGATATTGTGAACAGCCTCATCGTAAGACATGAGGTGATGCTGTGCCACGATGTAGGAAGGCAAAGTTTCTTGCAACGGCTCTTTCAAGAGTTTGAACATGTTGGCAGTCAATTTTGCCATACCTGCAGAGGTAAGTCCACCTCGCTTCATCTTCTCGGAGGTGTTGTAAGAAGGACAAAGGCCCTTGTAAAAAGTAGGTTGTGCTTCAAAATCCGACTCTTGAAGATTGGGGTTAATGGTTTCCTCCTCAAAGAGATTTCCCGTGGTGCGAGCCTTTGCCTTGAGGTCTTCAGGAGCATTCTCTATCTCAGGATGGGCTATCTGGATGTGGCCATTGAAGACCGTCGGCTTGCCAAAAACAATGTAAGGCTTGCGGCAGTCGTAATTCTTTGCCGCATACTTGATACCTTGGAACCACACGAGGTCTATGCTGCCTGTTCCGTCGGCAAAGTGGGCAATCAAGCGTTTGCCACGTCCTTCTCCAATGCTCTCGAAAGAAAAAATTTGCCCACAAAGTTGTACGTATGGCATGTTGCCGTCTATATCCCGAATTTTGTAGATGCGGCTACGGTCAACGTATTTGTAGGGGTAGTACGTAAGAAGGTCGCCAACGGTGGTGATGCCGAGTTCGTTGGCAAGCAGAGTGGCACGCTGGGGCCCTACTCCTTGCAGGTACTTGATATCTTGAGCAAGAATGTTCATTTCACTACCACTCTGTCGCCCAGATATTTAGCCAATTCACGCTGAATTTCTCCAAGTTCCTTGATGCGTCGCATGATAGCCATCATCTGGGGTATATCGCTTTTGATTTCGGGGCGTGTGAGGTCGGCATTGCACTGCTTCAGTTCTTCTTCAACAATGGCATTCTTATAGTCAAGCAGAAGGCGTGAAACATAGGTGGATTTCAGTTCCTCTTCACTTTGTGTCATTTGATTGCCTTTGCTGAGTTGATAGCGGTCGCTGATGAGATCAGCCGCTTCACGACTCACATCTTCATCCTGATTGTTGAGCAGAAACTTGCTGGCAACGAAACCATCATCATGTATATGGGCACAGGTGAGTTGCAGCATCTTGGTGTAAAGGGGCGAACGAAGGGTTATGCCGTCGTAGGTGAGGTCACCTTGCACATACTCGGCAAGAGTGGTTTGTGTCTGTTCGCCATTGGCATTTTCTCCATCGATGGGTAACTCTCCATAGCGAGTGACAAGGGTCATAATCATCCGCTCAATGCCAATAAAACGTTGGTCTGCCTCATTCTTCTTCGTGATGAGTGGCTGTATATCAGCGGTTTGCTGAGCAGGAGCCTCATCGACAGAGGTAATGGCGGCAAAAGAATCGTCAGCATCAGGAGGGGTTTCTGAGAATGACGGGGCAGATGCCTGTGCATCCGCAGCAGCAGGTGTTTCCTTGCCCTTTTCTGCCTCTTGTCCCATATTCAGCAAACGGTCTTGCCGTTCACGTTCTCGCTGTGCCTCCTTCTTCATGTTTTCGAGAATAGCAGCACGATTCTTGTTGGCACCACGCATCAAGACGGCCTCGTCCATCCCAAGAATTTCAGCACATTCATGGACATAGGTAGAACGGATGATTTCGTCTGGAATAACGGCAATGCTTCTTACAATGTCTTCGGTCAGTTTGGCACGTTTGATGGGGTCACGCTGAGCATCTTTCAAGAGAAGATTGCTTTTGAAGAGAATGAAGTCAGTTTGATGAGCCGCCACATACTCCTTAAACTCTTGGGCATTATGCTTACGGGCAAAACTATCGGGGTCGTCACCATCAGGCAAGAGCAGGATCTTCACGTTCATACCTTCAGCAAGAAGCATGTCGGTGCTGCGTGTTGCAGCATGAATGCCCGCTTCATCGCCATCGTAAAGCAGGGTGATATTGTTCGTGAAACGATGCAACAAGTGAATTTGTGCCTCATTGAGTGCCGTACCTGAGTTGGCAACCACATTCTCAATGCCGCACTGGTGCATGGCAAGGACATCGGTGTAACCTTCGACCATGTACACCATATCTTCCTTGGCAATCTGTTTCTTTGCCTGATAGATACCGTAGAGTTCATTCGCCTTGTGATAAATGATAGAATCAGGCGAATTGACATATTTCTGGCTGACTCCCTTGGTACGTGCATCAAGCACACGGCCACCAAATGCGACCACCTTGCCATTGACGGCTATCCAAGGGAACATGGCACGTCCACGGAAACGATCGTAAATAGAGCCGTTATCTCGCTTCACACAGAGTCCCGTATCGACAAGATACTTTTCCTTATACCCTTTCGCCTTCGCCTCGTTGGACATGGCATTGGGAGTATCAAGACAGAAACCAAGACGGAACTTGGCGATGATGTCATCACGGAAACCACGACTACGAAAATAAGCAAGTCCGATAGCACGACCATCCTGATTGTTTTGCATGGTTTGGCTGAAATACTTGGCAGCCCACTCGTTGACAGCAAACATGCTCTCTCGTTCGTTGAGATGCTGTCGCTGTTCGTCGGTCATCTGCTCTTCTTCAACAGGAATACCGTATTTCTTTGCCAAATGTTTCAGGGCCTCCACATAGGTCATCTGCTCCATCTCCATGATGAAATGGACAGAGTTGCCGCCCTTGCCACAACTGAAGCATTTGCACACACCACGGGCAGGAGAGACAGAGAACGAAGGGGTTTTATCGTCGTGAAAGGGACACAATCCTTTGTAGCTTGCACCGGCTCGGCGAAGCGTGACGTAATCAGAAACGACATCAACGATGTTGGCGGCGTCAATGATGCGGTCAATGGTGGACTGTGGTATCAATGATGGATAAGATTTAAGAACTCTTTTCTTTTTTCAATATTTTCGAAGACACCTGTGTAATACATCGTTGTGGTGCTAGAACCTTGCTTCTCCACACCTCTCATCTGCATACAAAGATGCTGTGCCTCAACCACCACAATGGCTCCCAGCGGGTTGAGTGCCTGCTGAAGACATTCACAAATCTGACGGGTCAAGTGCTCTTGCACCTGCAAGCGATGGGAGAAAATATCAATCATGCGCGGAATTTTGCTAAGTCCCACGATGTGTCCGTTAGGGATGTACGCCACATGAACCTTGCCAAAGAACGGCAGAATATGATGCTCACAAAGAGAATAGAACTCAATGTCCTTCACAGCAACCATCTGGTCATAATCCTCTGGGAACATCGCCGACTGAAGGGTTGCGACAGGGTCCATAGAGTAGCCTTTGGTCAGTTCGAGGAACGACCTCGCCATTCGTTCTGGGGTTTTGATCAACCCTTCACGCTGCGTATCTTCCCCTATGGCTTCAAGCGTTTTTAGACATGTGTTTTTGAGTAGTTCTATCTGTTCTTCCTTGTCCATTTCTTCTGAATATATTATTGATATATGTATATCTCGCTTTTCACGATAATGGCATCTCGCGAGATTTTAGCCTCCTTGAGTTTGCAGAGATAATCGCTTGCCTCTTGGCGGGTAACAAAATCCCCCACACGGCATCGCCAATTGGGTGATTCGAAGGTCGTGTAGGCCTGCAGTTCGGGGAACAACGTGGTGACTTTCGTGCCAGCACGCTGGGCGTTAGTTTGATCGGCACGAGCACTGCCACCCCAATACACCTGGATGCGGTAGCCACGAGCCTTCATCCGCTTTCCCGTCTGTATGCCCGGCAGATCCTTCTTCTCTTCCTTCTTCTCAGGAACGAACTGCTTCTTCCCGTTCACGATATCATCGAGCAGGGAATCTTGATGTACTGTCACTGTGCCTTGTCCTGCAGCCTTGCTGGTCAAGTGGTCAATAAACTCTTGTGCAGACATGGTGATAGTACACAATTGGATGGAAATGGCAAACGCAAGAAGTCTTTTCATTGTTGAGTGAATGGATTGAGAGTTTTTAGTGAATTGTTCATTTAGAATTGACAATTGATAATTGCCTTTCGGCTTGTTTGTCGATAGATGCATCGCGTAAGCCTCATTCAATTATCAATTGTCAATCGTCTATTTGTTGATTATTTCCAAGCGTCGATAATGCCCTTGAAGTCAGCAACCTTGAGTGATGCACCACCAATGAGGCCACCGTCAATGTCGGGCTTAGCGAAGAGTTCAGGAGCGTTAGAAGCCTTGCAAGAACCACCATAGAGGATAGAAGTGTCAGCAGCCACCTGTGCACCGTACTTTTCAGCAATCACTGAACGGATGTAAGCGTGGATTTCCTCTGCCTGGTCAGCCGTAGCAGTCTTGCCAGTACCGATTGCCCAGATAGGTTCGTAAGCAATCACGATGTTCTTGAACTGCTCAGGAGCAAGGTGGAATACACTGCCTTCCAACTCAGCCTTCACAACGGCATTCTGCTCATTAGCCTCACGCTGTGCCAAAGACTCACCGATGCAGAAAATCACCTTCAAACCATTAGCCAGAGCCAACTCAACCTTCTCTTTCAGAATTTCGGGAGTCTCATTGTAGTACTCACGACGCTCTGAGTGACCGAGAATTACATACTCAGCACCTGTTGACTTAACCATCTCGGCAGAAACTTCACCAGTGTATGCACCAGAAGCCTTGTCTGCACAGTTCTCTGCACCAAGACCAATCACCTTGTGGTCGATGATTTCAGACACCTTTGCCAAGTGGATGAAAGGAGTACAGATAATCACATCGCAGTTTGGTTTGTCAGCAGCAAGAGCCTCGTTGAGACCCTTTGCCAGTTCGATACCTTCCTGGAGATTCTTGTTCATCTTCCAGTTGCCAGCAACAATTTTCTTTGCCATAATAATACTTGTTTTTATAAGTTAAACTTGATATGAATGTTTGTATCGTATATTATTCTTTGAACAGATAGAGGTATTTGTTCGCCAGTTCCTCTTCACCTGGCATGTTGTAATTACTCCATTTTTTGACGATGATGCCATCTCGCAGCAAGACCAATCCAGGTTTCGCACGAACCACCGTCTTCAGCATCCGTTTGTCAGCAATGGAATACTCGTATTCTGCTCCTGTGTGGTCGCTCCAATACGTCTGAGAACGCCGGTCTGCAGAAGCGGTCAGACAATAGAAACCCATGTCATGTTCCTTCGCATAGTCATACAGTTCATTCACCTTGTCTATACACCCTTCATCAGCATCCATCAGGTTGGGAATTATCAGCAGGAACGTGTATCCATCCGCAAAAAGGATGTCCTCCGTAATGTCCTCGTCGTCCGCATTCGTCACGTAGAAATCGGCAGTGGCAAGATTCTGTTTGCCAACTGGTGTTCTACGTGTCTCCACGTATGTCCACGTGGAGTCAGGGTCATCATCTTCAGCGGTCAATTCCAGCGTCTTTCCGTCTTTCTCGTAGATAATCTTCACGTCAAACAACTGTTCCGATGCACCTGCGACCGACTTTTGCAGATTCACCCCCACTTGATAAGGGCGGAAATCAAACACAGGCAGGTTGATGATGCAGTACACCGCATACCCGATAATGAAGCAGAGTGTCAGCAACGAAATCAACCACTTGATGCCTGAGCCAACAAAGTTGACCTGCAAGCGATAATAGCGACAAATGAGAATCGCCGCCGCCAGAAGCACGATGTTCTTCGCCAATGTCGCTTCATTGCTCAAGATGATGACATCACCAAAGCACCCACAGTCAGACACAGGGTTGGCTATTGCTATATAAACCGTCAACAGCGTCATCAGCACCATAAAGGCAACCGTGATACGTGACGTGGTTTTCCTGCTGATAGCGAACAACGTGTACACACCCAGTGTGAACTCGAAGAAAGCAAGAATGACGGCACATCCCAGCAGAAACGTCTCTGGCAGAGTGAACCAAGCCATCGCACTGACATAATCTTCCAGTTTATACACCGTGCCGAGCGGGTCGTTGGCCTTCACAAAACCGCTGAAAATAAATGTCGCTGCCAGCAGCAAACGGCATGTATTGACAGCAACCGATAGCACTATCGACTTAGTCTTCTGAGTCATTCCCTGCTTCAGCAAGTTTAATAAGCCCGAACACGGAGTAGTTAATCATGTCAAGATAGTTGGCATCAATGCCTTCTGAGATGAGCGTCTGCCCGTCATGCCCTTCAATCTGCTTAGTACGGTTCAACTTCATCAGGATGAAGTCGGTGTAACTGCTCACTCGCATGGAACGCCAAGCCTCATCGTAGTCGTGATTCTTACGAAGCATCAGTTCGAGAGCCGTCTGAGCATACTTGTCATAATACTCCATCGCCTTCTCCGCACTGATGTCTTCGGTCTCTGCATAGCCCAGTTCCAACTGAATGAGCCCCACGATGCCATAGTTGACAATCGCCTGAAACTCTGGGTAAATGCCTTCACCCACCAATGACACACCCTTCACCTCCAAACTGCGGATGCGGTTTGCCTTGATGAAGATTTGGTCCGTCACTGACGATGGTCGCATGATACGCCACGCTGCTCCATAATCGTGCAGTTTCTTCTTGAAGATGTCGCGGCAGCCAGCCATCGCTTGTTTGAATTGTTGCTGAGTATCCATAAGTCAATCACATTCCTCGGGAGCATTGCCCCAAGTTCTTTGTTCTAATTAGATGCAAAGGTAGTGTTTTTTATCGAATTATAAAGAAAAAAGACCATGAAAAAACAATGTGCCAAGCATTCCTGATTGCTTGGCACATTATATTGTATTTCTGATTTTCTATTATGAGCAACGAATAACTTGTCCCTGCTTCAGCACCGCATTCGCCTTGAGCCCGTTCAGTTGGCGAAGTTTCTCTACCGTTGTGCCATGCTTGCGAGCAATGGAGAAGAGGGTGTCGCCAGCCTTTACTGAGTAAGAGATGGGCTCTTCTTTCACAGGCTGCGCAGAGCCATCCTGCTTGGTTGTCGTTGTTTCTGCAGGTGCAGGAATTCTCTCGTTATTGGCAGATGCTACAACCGTTTCCTTCTTGGCGTTGTTTGCTGCCATACGATTGGTGGTACGTGAAGAAGCAGAAGCCAACTTCTCTTTTGAGATAGATTCGTTCAGCACGAAATAATCCCCTGTGACATCTTGATTGACAAAGTCAAAGATCAAGGCAGGATTAATCGGCTTACCCAACATTCGAGTTTCAAAGTGAAGGTGAGAACCAGTTGACTTACCTGTGTTACCACCCAGTCCAATAGGTTCTCCTGCACGTACAATCTGGTCTTTCTTCACAATCTGCTTGCTCAAGTGACCATAAAGCGTCTCCAAACCATTGGGGTGACGAATCACGATATAGTAGCCATAGCCACCACCGTTGTACTTGCAGAGACGTACCTTTCCGTCAAATGCAGCACGAATCGTATCACCGATATAGACCTTGATGTCCATACCCTCATGCTGGCGTCCCCAACGAGGACCGAAAGGAGAGTTGATTTTACGGCTGGGGGTTGGCATACAGAAACCACGGAGATCAACCCTGTAGTTGGAAGGCACAGAGCCGCTGCAACTTCTCAGATTATCTGTCCAGTCCGTATATATATTTGCCGCAGGATTGTTGAGGTCTGCAGAAATAGCGGCAGTATTGTTCAGTTTCACGTTGTGGATATCCTTCATTCGCTTGTCAGAAGGAGCCTGTCTTGCAATAAGGTCCTGAGCGAAACCGCCCACAGCAGCCATCGACAGGAATGCGATACCAAGAGTTTTCTTAATTGTTGAATTCACAGGTTTTTTGTTTTTTAGGTAGGTTTGGAAATAGAAAACTGTTCCTTAATACTCGTCGTTTGCGTAGAGATACTGGAACACGCCAGGAGTGTAATCGAAAATTTCCTCTGGCTTGAAGAATCGGTTCAACTCGATAATGGCATTCTCCGGAGAATCCGACGTATGGATGATGTTCTCTTGGAAACTCATACCAAAATCGCCACGGATGGTACCAGGAGCAGCCTTACGCGAGTTGGTGCTACCCGTCATGGAACGGACAGTTTCAACAGCGTCAACACCCTCATAGCAACAGCATACAACTGGAGATGCCATCATGGAATTTTTGATACGCTGGAAGAACGGCTTGCCTGCCAGGTGAGAGTAGTGCTCGTTGAGCAATTCATCCGTAAGTTGCATCATTTTCATGCCTGCAAGACGCAAGCCTTTACGCTCAAAACGTGCAGTTACTTCGCCAACCAGTGCACGCTGCACTGCTCCAGGCTTCAATATTACAAGAGTTTTCTCCATTTGTAAGTTAGTTTATCTCCGTTATTCAAATTCGCCATATCTGCCCACTTTTTATCAGCAGAACGAACCGATAATTCAATTCTCGTTACAAAGGTAAGGAATATTTTCGGGTCTGACAAGTAACTGAATGATAAATTACGGATTTTTCACAAATCGAGACATTTTTTCACTTCAGCCTCAACGGTTGTCAACTTCTCTTTACAATATTCCACCAAAGTTTTGGCTTCCTTCAGATTCTTGGCAAGGGAGTCAATATCCATCTCTCCGCTTTCAATTTTTTCCACAATCTGTTCAAGACGTTTCATCGCCTTCTCGTAAGTCATTTCTTTTTCCATGTCACAGTTGATTTTAGAGTTCCTGACGCCAAAGTCGTCACCATTTCATCACCTTCCTGCACATCATCCGCATTTCTGACCGCCTTTCCGCCAATGCGGGTAATGCTGAATCCCAATCGCAAAATCCGCTCCGGGCTTGCACTATCCAATTTGTTTTCAATCAGTTCCACACGTTGCTGTGCTCGTCTCAACACTTGGGGCGAGTACAGCAAGAGCCGCTTTTCCAGCATCGCCACCCCACCCTTTTCCTGCTCGATGCGCTGCAGGCTTTGATGGCTGGCAGCCGACGCCAACTGATGCAGACGCACCTCTTCCTTCGCCTTGACCGAGGCAAACAGCATCGGAATCTTGCTTGCCAACAGTTTCAGACGGGTCGATTCACTCAGCAGCCAATCGCCCACCATCTCCGTCAACTGAGCCGCCAATCCCTCCAGCATGTCCAGTTCCGCCTCCTGATGATGAATCAGCAATTCTGCCGCCGCCGTCGGAGTCTTCACGCGAATGTGAGAGATGAGGTCCAACACCGTATCGTCCCGTTCATGCCCAATGCCCGTGATGATGGGCAAAGGGAATTGCGCCACATTTTCAGCCAGTTCCAGCGAGTCAAAGCCGCTGAGGTCGGAAGTCGCCCCACCCCCTCGGATGATGACCACCACATCCCACTCGTCCATCCGTGCCGCAATGCGGTTCAGAGCCGCAATCACGCTCTTCTCCACGTCATTGCCCTGCATCGTGGCTTGAAACAGTTCCGTTTTGAACGCCAAACCTCGCTGATTGCTGTACAACTGATGGCAAAAGTCGCCATAGCCAGCCGCCGTTGCCGACGAAATGACGGCGATGCGTTGCAGCAGCCGAGGCAAAGGCAGTTCCTTGTTCATGGTGTCCACGCCCTCCTCCCGCAACTGGCGAAGAATCTCCTGCCGACGCTTGGCAATGTCGCCCAACGTATAAGTCGGGTCAATGTCCGTCACATTGAGCGAATAGCCATACAGTTCGTGGAAAGTCACCTGCACCCTCACCAGCACCTGCATCCCAGCCGAAAGCGTCTGACCCGTCGTCTGTTCAAACATCGGCTTCAGCAGCAGCCACTTGTTCGCCCACACCTGTGCCCGTGCCTTTGCCACAATGCCATTGCCTCGGCTGTCCTTCTGCACAAACTCCATGTAGCAGTGACGGTTCACGTGCAACTCACTGATTTCCGCACGAATCCAGTATTCCTTATCCAGTGTCAGTTCCAGCGTCTGCCTCACCAGATTGTTCAGTTCATATAGTGTCAGAGCATTCATATCTTCGGGCGTTTTCCGTTCAGCACATGCAGGAAGTTGTCAAAATCACGGTCGATATGGCTCAATTCGTAGGGTTCCACATTCAGCGAGAACCGTGCAGGCAGATCGTCCAGCCCGAAATACGCCTTGATGAGACTCACCGCATTAAACGCCATATCGTGATGCCGCTTCACCATTGCCATGCAGCACTTCCTCGCAATCACCTTATCCTCCACCAGTTTCAGCGTCTTGAATATCAAGTAATAAGACAAGGGAGAATCCACCTTCAGCAGCATCGAGAGCCGCGTCACCTCATTTTCCACATGGAACGCCGCAAACATCCCTTCCACCTGACCTGTCGTCTTCAACTTGGGCAGCATCATGTTACACAACTTCACAATCGCCCCCTCGTCCGCCTCTTTCAAGTGTTCGTACAGCCTTTCCACGTGCTCACACGTCCAATCCAGCGTCCCATCCTTTGCCAGATGCTCCACAGCCACGATACCGCTCAAGAACGCAGCCCGTTTAAATATAATAATGTGTAACAGCGTTTCCCAAAACACATCATTCGCCAACGTCACCAGCACCTCTTCCCTCATCACACGCTCCATCCGCCTGAACTCCATATTGCTCAGGCTTCTCAACACCCGCTCCATGCCCATCCAATCACGAGCATCGATGCACCGCACCATCCACTCCTTGTTTGTCATAATCCGTCAACGCCTGCCCGTGCAGGCTCCGTCCCTTGCGAGAGGTTAAGCCTTCTCCTGCTCATCAAACTGCTTATGCATCAGTCGGTTGTCAGCCTCCAAGAGCCGCTTCATGTGACGGTTCACATACACCGCCATGAGGATGAACAGAGCCACGAATACCACCATGGCAAGCAGCATATAGAGAACGCCCAACTCGAACGTCAGCAAAGCACAGTCAAACAAGCCGTGCAGCAACGTCGGCACAAGCAGAGAGCACAACAGCATCAGGCGGCGATGGCGGCGAGGTCCATACACCGACAGGGAGTAATAATAGCCCATGAAGACCGCAAAGAAGAAGTGTCCTGGCACACTGATGAGCGCCCGAGCCGCACCAAGCATTGCCAAGTTCGTCACATCCGTCATCAGGTAGCCGATATTCTCCAACCCGGCAAAACCCATGCCGATGCAAGCGGCATACACGATGCCGTCCATCCGCTCGTCAAAATGCGGATTGTGACGCACCAGCAGCCAGAAGAACAGGAACTTCATCGCCTCTTCCGTCAAGGCAATCACCACAAAACTATAGTAAATCGATGTGCCCAACTCGCCCAGATAGCACTCAGGCCAAAAAGCCTCAATCAAAGCGGCTGGCACACACGCCATCGCACCATACCAGAACGACTTCAATATCCACGAAATCGGTTCATGCTGGTACTTGTCCTTCCAATAGATGAAAGCAACCAGCAGCAAAGCCGGCAAGATGCCAGAGAGGATTGCAAGAAAATACAACATTAGGCTTTCTTAGGTTTGATTTGTCTGAACACGAGCCAACACAACGACAAGAAGGCAAGACCAATCAGGACATAGCCAAACGGCGTCACCGCACCATTCGCAATGATGGCAGTCTTCAGCGATGTCATGATGCCCTTGACCGAAGGAGAAGCACCCACATACTTGTTATTATCCCAGTTTCCAGCCAATTCCGTGCCGCCAGCCGTGGTATAAACGCCATAGCCATGACGGCGGTCGTTGTGGAAATTGCCCACATAGACAGAACCGTTCTTCGAGGTGTACTTGCCCTCACCTTCAAACTTCGAGAGCACAAAACTTCCCTCGTAGGTGGCGCCATTGGCAAAGGTATAGACGCCCTCGCCCTCTTTCTCGCCGTTCACCCAGTTGCCCACGTAAACGTCACCATTCTCATACTTATAGGTGCCCACGCCGTTGCGTTCGTTATGCACATAATGCCCCATGTACTCGTCACCACAGGCAGCCACAAACGTGCCCTCGCCCGTGCGGTCATCGTCCACCCAGTCACCCTCATACGTGTCACCGTTCGACCACTTCAGTTTACCCTTCCCGTTACGCTTGCCAGCCTTCCAGTTGCCTTCGTACAGGTTATTCTTCTCCGCATAGTAGGCAGTGCCTTCGCCCTCCTGCTTGCCATCCTTGAAGTAGCCCTGATAGACATCGCCATCAGCCCATTTGTAGATGCCAAAACCATCGATTTTGCCATCCTTGAAACTACCCTCATAGACATCGCCGTTATCCCAAGTGTAAACGCCCTGTCCATGAATCACACCTTTCTTCTTCTGGCCCTTATAGGTACCAGCATTCCTTTTGTCTACCAATGACTTGACAGCGGGAGAGGCATCCTGGGCAGATGCGATACCTGCCATCAAGAAGAATGCCAACATCAAAATACCAAACTTTTTCAATGTCAAATTAGTTTTTAATGTAAAAGAATAAGAAATAAGTAGTTACAAAATTTTTCCGTTGCAAAAGTATCGAGTTTTCCCCACCCCACAAAATCTTTCCCCCTAAAAACGCATTTTCCCCCCGAATATTTACCAATTCCTGCTCCTTTTGTCCTCAAAAGCCCCCAAAACCACCCTCCAAACACGTCACTCCTCGATGCGATTCATTGGCTACACCGTGTTAAAAGTTCACGACAAATTTTCCATCTTTTGTGACACCTTCAACCTCCACATTTAAGTCAGTGCATACGTCATTATTATAAAATTCCACATGGGCACGTCCTTCCGCATCCGTCGTCACAGACGGATTCCAATAGAGCGTGTGGCGAACGTCTGGCACTTCGGGCAGCGGGATTTGGGAGTAATCGGGGGAATAGAACTCGGCAGGACGGTTGAAGCCCTTAAAGTGATACTCTCTCCCGTCACGGATAGGGCGATTGTCTTCGGGATATGTGACAACATTGATGAACTTGGACGAGGCATAAGAGCCCGCCGTGAATTGTGTGAGGATGTCGGGGTTGCGATTCACCTTCCTGTCCAGATGGTAAATCTGGTAAGGGACGGGACGCAACGGGTCGTCCGTCACCACGTCTATACGTTTCAGGAACGTAAAGAAGCGATTCCGCCATGGCAGCATCGTGTTGACCTCGACCATTGTCCAGTTGAAGCAGAGTATCGCCTCTTCGTTTAAGTCTGGCACGTATCGTCCGAAAGTGCTGTTGACCAGATAGTAGTAAAACTGCCTAAAATCGAACTCGCCGTTGTCAAACTTATAGTCTGTGTCATAATACCCCATGTCCCACATCCAGTTCTCGTAGTCGAGGGCATCGATGCTGAACACGGGCTTGTCCCTCAGCCGTCTCTGGTGTGCCCTGCGTTTGGATTTCACCAGGACTTCGGGCAGGGTTGTCCCATAGTAAGAATCTTTGTCGTAAGACCTCCCGACAAGTGACTTGTCGAAGGTGTACTCCGGCTGGTTGATTTCGTACCAGTCATAGCCTCGCACATAGTTGGGGAAGAAATACTCCTTGCGGATGAAGATGCTGGGGTCATGCAGAAGATGCTCATAGTCGGACTTTTTGAACTTGTTCACATACTTCCCCCGCAGAATCAGTTGTGCCTCCCCGTAGAAAGGCTGATACTCTATGTTGAAGCGTCCGTCCGCCCCTGCCAAAATCTTCCCCTGATAGAGTGTCACGGAGTCGTTGCTGCTCAACGGCATCCGGAGCGAGCAGAAGACCTGTATGGGGCCAGGGGCTTTCTGGAAGACGGCCTTCCGGATGGTGTACGCCTTGCCGTGAATGACCATGTTCCGCTCGGGCTGGTAGTCGATGGTGAGCGAGTCGGGATGTAAGGCGTCCTTCCATTCGTACCGCCTCCATCCCTGCACCAGCATCAGGTCGTCAAGGGCACGCCACGCATGATTGACGAAGTACCAGTCGGGATTTTCGACGAATCCCTTCAGGTCGCTTTGCAGGAGCAGTTCCGTCATGATGCTGCCCGTGTTGAAGGTCTCGTCAAGCCGTCCTTCATCACGCACGGAGAGGGAGAACGTCTGCCGGGCGAGGGGGCTTCCGTCTGGACGGGTGGCTTTGAGGTCAATCGAGATCTTTTCGTAGGGCTTGAGCGACGTGCCTTTTGTTTTCACGGCGACATTATTACATAGGGCATCCTCGGTATCCGCCACGAAGAAGAGGCGGTCGCTGTAAATCCGCTCCGCCTCGTCGAAGAGCGTCACCTGGTTCACTCCTGCGGGGAAGAGTGACTTGGGCAGTTTGACACGCGTCTTTCCGTCAGCCATGTCCAGCGACAGGAGTTCCGTCATCCGCCCTCTGCACAGGAACGAAAGGTACAGGCGGCTGATGCCGGGGAGTGTCTTATAGACGGTGAAAGTGACGCTGTCCGCTCCTTGCCCGACAGACACGCTACACCCTTCGTCCTCTATCTTCGGCAGGGAGGGGGAGAAAGTCTTGTCGCCACAGAAGATTTTCACCTTGTACGAGTGCCCCCGCTGAGGATTGAACCAGAAATCGCCCCTGCCTGCATGGACGGGCTTGATGCTGTCAATGACGGCACCGTCCTGAAGCAACACGCCAGACACATTCATGCGTCTGCCCTCGATGTCTCGTGCCTCCCACGCCACACGGAACTTGTGCCCGTACACCAGGTGGCCGCCCTCCGGATAGAATTCCATATTGAAGTCCTTGCCCGTATAGACCTTCTTGAAGTCGCCCATCGTGATTTTCACAGGCATCACCTTGCTGTTGTACAGGGAAGGCTTGGCGGGCTTCTGATAGACGGGGATGACTCTGGAAAACAGACCGCTGTAACTGCGAAAACGCAGCCGCTCAGCATCCTCTTCCACCGTCAGTCCGTTCTCGTAATCGCTGACGGTTCCATCTGAATCATAATAAGCAAGTTCCTCCCCGAATTTGATCTCCCTCATATTGATTTTCCCCATTTCTGCTTCAACCGAACCCACCGCCGTTTCATGAGAAATTACTTCTGAAACGCCCAGTTTTCCATATTCGGGACGTGTCCTGCCATCTCTCAAAAGGCTTCTGCGTTCTCCTGCCCACCTTTTTGTCTTTTCATGCCCGAAGTTCATCATCCACTTCGTGTACGCCCTCACCTCGTAATACCCAGCCCACGCACTGTCGTTCAAGGCGAACTGCCCATTTGCCTGCCCGTCATAATCCACCACCAACTGCTG
The DNA here is from genome assembly GCA_017483605.1 of Bacteroidaceae bacterium. GTDB lineage: Bacteria > Bacteroidota > Bacteroidia > Bacteroidales > Bacteroidaceae > Minthosoma. Next base: position 40,666 of record JAFUWG010000011.1, read on the forward strand.
ACGTTCCACCAGATAGCCCTGCTCGTTCAGCAGTTCCACATACAGCACACGACTTATGTCGGTAGGGCGATGATTATCCGCCCTCACGACATAAGCCTTATACCAGATGGTATCGCCTGCAAAGTAGCAATTATTATCTATATGCAAATAGACTTTCTCCTGCACAATTGTTTGGTTGAACAGTTCGCCTGTCTGCTGAGCATAACTTGTCAGCGAACAGAGGCTAAGCCATACGAGGATAAAAGTTTTATGTAACATACGCTTGAAGTGAGGGGTTATGAAACTGGCCACAAAGTTAGGCACTTTTAGGAAATCTTGCAATAGGTTGTTACAGGTAAAAATTTCAACCAACTGATTTTCAACAAGAAAATTTTGATTTTAGGGGCAAATTGTAACAAAACGCCCCTCCCTCCCCCACGTCGTTTCCTCGTCTCGTATCAATTCATGCACGGGTATTATATGATTACAACACCTCGACACGAATTGATACGCATCGAGGTAACGCAAGTTGAAGGTATGAGGGGAAAAGACCTATAGAGAATAATTTGCAAAAATGCGTGCTTCAGCACCCTCAAAACCGACCACGTCGTGGTCGATTGACCGACTACGTCGTCATCGGCTCGCCGACCACGACGTGGTCGGTTTTGAGGAGTCGGGCTTATGCTATAGGGGCACTTATTCGATTATTTCATCAGGGCTTCGGCGATGGTCGAACACCTCCAGCACGCCCTTGTCGTCAGCACAGGCGGACAACAGGAGCAACAACACAACGGACAAATACAGCAGTTTCTTCACTTTATTTCTTCTGATACACTTTCAGCGGTTGACGTGCAGATGAACGGATGCTGAGAACCACTAATCTGCGAGAGTCGTAGCGAAAGATGATGGTAAATCCCATCAAAAAAAAGAAACGAACATCATTGCGAGTCGAAGGGCTACTGGCTGTAGGCATCAGTGCCAACCGCTCAAGGTCTTTCATCAGATTCCTCAAAAAGCGACGGCTATACTCATCCGACCCATTACGTTCATCGTAGAAAGTCAGTATTTTCTGCAACTGCATGGCAGAACGCCGGCCAAAGACAATCAGTCGAGCCATCGCGAAAACATTATTTTGAATTCATCCATCGAAACGACCTCGCCACGTTCCACTTCAGCCATCTCCTCCTCCAAATCAGGAGTGACCTGCAACACACCATCTACTACGTGGGCGTATGCCACATCGTTGGGGATACATACATTCTCGTAGGCGTATGCCGCATTCATGGCAGGTTCTTGTGCTGTCATGCAACTGCCATCTTCTTCGTCCATCAAAGGATAGGATTTGCTTTCTTCCATCGTTCTTCAATTTTATCTATATTCCTTTTCGCCCACAAAGATACGAAGTTTTTTCCATCCGCACAACAAGAAAAGGATAAAAAGAGGCGAATAAAGGCTGAAACACGAGGCTCGTGTATGTTGACCCGTGTAGCGGATGTAAACGAGGCACTTTGGCGGGTCGAGACCAGACAGCATAGCCCGTGTAGATGCGGATATTGACGAACGACAACAACATGCACTCAGCATGTAGCCGTTGTTTCTGCCGCCTTCGGGGGTACTCTCTTCAATTATTTCATCAGGGCTTCGGCGATGGTCAGGTCGAAAGGGGTGGTGATTTTGATGTTCTCTCGATTGCCTGGCACGAGTGTGACAGGGTGGCCATAACGTTCGACGACGGAGGCATCATCGGTGAAAAAGTCAATGTAGGGTTGATGATATGCCGAACGCAAAAGGGCGGCAGAGAACACTTGGGGGGTCTGCACGAGTTTGTATTCGCTGCGAGGGACGGTGATGGAGGGTTCTCCTTGGAGCGGGTTGATATGCCGCACGGTTTCGACCACATCGGTGACGGGCACAACGGCTTCGCTGCGAGCCGCCTCGTCGTAGCAAGCACGGATGGTGTCGAGAGAAACGAAGGGACGCACACCATCGTGTACACCTATCAGCCCTACTCCATCGGCGACTTGAGCAAGCCCGTTCTTGACGGAATGGAAGCGTGTCTCACCTCCGTCGGCAAGGGTGTAGGGCTGGGTGAAACGGTACTGCACACAAAGGTCGCGCCAATAGTCTTGCTGACTCCGGGGCAAGACAAGCACCACCTGCATGTCGGGGTCGTATTGAAGGAAACGGTTGATGGTGTGCATGAGGATGGGCTTCCCTCCGACGGGAAGGAACTGCTTGGGGATGTCGCCCCCCATGCGGAGTCCTTTGCCTCCAGCGACGATGATGACGGCTTTAGAGGTCATTGTACATCATGCCTTGTTTGAGCCCATCGGCGGTGTCGGCTCCACAGAAATGCTCGACAATGGCATAGCCAAGGGCGAGGGCTGCGGCAGGGCCTTTGCCTGTGAACATGAGACCATCACGCTCGACAAGGGCGGCGGTGTAGGTGCCTCCGGTCAGATACTGCTCAAAGCCGGGATAGCAGGTCATCTTCTTGCCCTGTGCCAAACCAAGGTTGCCATAGACAAGGGGGGCTGCACAAATGGCGGCAAGAGGTTTGCCTGCATCGTTGTGGGCAAGAATCGCCTTGCGAAGCCCTTCGTGTGCATCGAGGTTGGTGGCTCCGGGCATTCCACCCGGAAGGAAAAGAAGGGTGGCATCGGAGTAGTCGTTGTCGGCAAAGAGGGTGTCGGCAACAACGGGGATGCCATGGACACCAAGCACGGTGGTGGAGTTGGTGATGGAAACGGTCTTCACGTCGAGACCTGCACGACGACACACGTCAATGGGTGCGATGGCTTCCACTTCTTCGAAGCCTGGGGCGAGAAATGCGTAAATCATCTTTTAAGGTATCATTAAATTACTGAAGTTTGAATCGGTAGGTGATGGTTCCGTTCTCCGTCTTTGTTCCTTCGGAGAAACGGGACTTCTTGGCAGCGGTGATGGCAGCGTTCTTCAGGGCGGCAGACGAGGTGGTGCTGCTGGTGACGGTGGCACTGGTCACGGTGCCCGTAGGGCTGACCTGAATGGAGACCAACACGGTGCCCTCGCTGCTGGGGTCGGCATAGTCAGGTTTGGCAAGATAGACAACGGTGCGGTCGCCGACTTTGGCTGACGAGCCTGTGCCAAGACCTCCTATGCCTTTGGTGGCACCCACATTGCTGTTGCCTGTGGGCGAGCCTTGACTGCCATTACCTGTGGTGTTGCCACTGCTACCTTTGTTGCCTGCGTTGCCAAAGGCACCTGCCACACGATTGTTGGCTGCGGCGGCTGCGGCTTTCTCGGCGGCTGCCTTCTTGCGTGCCTCTTCCTCGGCTTTTCTTCGAGCAGCATCTTCGGCTGCCTTTTTGCGAGCGGCTTCCTCGGCTGCACGCTTGCGGGCTTCTTCCTCAGCGGCTTTCTTGCGAGCCTCTTCTGCGGCTTTCTTCTTGGCAGCCTCCTCTGCCGCCTTTTTGCGAGCGGCTTCTTCGGCTGCACGCTTGCGGGCTTCTTCCTCGGCGGCTTTCTTACGAGCCTCTTCAGCGGCAATGGACTTCTCCTGATCTTGTGTGATGAGCGGTTTGGCAGCAGGCTGAGGAGTTGGCTTCACGACAGGCTTTGGCTCGGGTTTAGGAACGGGAGCCGGCTGCGGTTTGGGGGCTGGTGCAAGGGGGACTTCTTCGACTTCTGGTTCTGCCGAAGTCTCAGGTTCAGATGCGGCCTCTTCGCCAGCCTCGGCAGGCAATCCACCGAGGTCTTCGCCTCCTGCATCCTCCACCATGCCGAGCAGCACGGGCACACCGTCTTCCTTGTCCTTGTCGGGCTTGGCAACCGAGAGGGTCAAGATGGCAAGGAGCAAGACGATGAGACCATGCACCACAAAGGTGGTGACGCCCGCCTTGATATTTTTCTTCTTATTTTCACTCATGGGCAGAAGGTGGACGTGTGGCAAGAACCATCTTGAAGTGGTTCTCGTTGGCTATACTCAGAATCTCGACAATATTGCGATAGGGAACTGCCTCGTCGGCATAGAGCGAGACGAAAAGTTCGGTAGAGTCATTCACCTGTGCATTCAACACCTGCGGCAATTCTTCGAGCGTGACAAGTTGCTCCTGCTCATTGCCAGCAGCGGCATAGAGGTTCAGTTCTTTGTCGATAACCACCCGTGCCGTCGCCTTCACGGTGGTTTGCTTCTTGCCTTGTGGCAACAAGACCTTGATGGCATTGGGCGACACCATCGTGCTGGTAATCATGAAGAAGATGAGCAGTAGGAAGATGATGTCGGTCATGGACGCCATGTTGAACGTCGGGGTGACTTTGGTTCTTCTCTTAAACATAGGCTACTTCTCTTCGCTAACGATGTCCATAAATGTGAGCGACTTGGCTTCGATTTCGTTGACCACGCCGTCAATCTTTGCCACCAGATAGTTGTAGGCAAACAGGGCGACGATGCCCACAGCAAGACCTCCGACGGTGGTAATCATGGCTTGATAGATGCCGCCAGAGAGGAGGCTGATGTCGATATTACCACCTGCGTTGCTCATCTGCCAAAAGGCTTCGACCATACCGATGACGGTGCCCAGGAAGCCAATCATAGGGGCACCACCTACAATGGTCGCCAAGACAGGAAGACGTTTCTCCATCGTGGCAATCTCGAGGTTGGCTGTGTTTTCGATGGCTGTCTGAATCTCTGCGGCAGGTTTGCCCATGCGGCTGATACCACGCTCCAAGATGCGTGCGGCAGCGGTGTTGGTGGTGCGGCAGAAGTTGACGGCAGAGCGTACATCATCGTTCTTGATGTAGTCACGGATTCTGTCCATAAAGAGTTTATCGTCCTTGCCAGCATGACGGATGGCAATGAAACGCTCCACGAAAATGTAAACGGCAATGAGAGAAAGGATAGCAAGGACAATCATAATCCATCCACCTTTCGACGCAAGTTCAAGAATGCTGAGTTCTTCCATTATGAGTTAAGATTTTGTATAAATGAGCAATTAGAAGTTACTTTTTCTGCTTTCTGCCCACCAATTTATCGGTGAGGAATAGGCATTTATCAATTATATTCTGTATCTTTGCAAAAAGATTTCTTTGCAAAAGTACGCTTTTTTCGTAACTATCACAAACAAAAACTCTTAAATATGACTAAAATGCTCAAGTTTGCCCTCTTTGGCAACATTTATCAGGAGCGAAAGAGTGCTGCCGTGCAGAAGTTCTTCGCCATTGCCACGGAGAAGAAAGCCGCCATCGCCATTCCAGAAACCTTCTATCAATTTCTGAAGGAGAACCTGAAAATACACGTGCCAAAGTGTGAAATCATTAAGGACAATGACTTCACCGCCGACTTTGTGGTGTGCATGGGTGGCGACGGCACGTTCCTTGATGTGGCAAGCCGAGTGGGTGGCAAAGAAATCCCCATCATTGGTATCAATACGGGCAGATTGGGCTTTTTGGCAAGTTTCTCGCCTGACTATATCGAAGAGACCATCGCTGACATCTACGATGGTAACTATAATGTGGAACAGCACAGCGTGCTGAATATCTCTTGCGACGAGATGGAACTGAAGGACTATCCTTTTGCCTTGAACGAAATCGCGATTCTGAAACATGACATCTCGTCGATGATATCCATTCACACGGACATCAACGACGAATACTTGACGACCTATCAGGCGGACGGTCTCATTGTGGGCACACCAACCGGCAGTACGGCATATTCGCTCAGCGTGGGTGGCCCTATCATTGTGCCCCAGAGCGATACCATCAGCCTCACGTCTGTGGCTCCTCACAGTTTGAACATGCGACCGATTGTGCTGTGCGACAACAGCGAAATCAGTCTCAGGGTAGAAAGTCGCAGCCACAGTTTCCTCATCTCGCTTGACGGACGCAGCCAGAGTTATCCCGACAACATCCACCTCCGCATCCGCAAAGCCCCCTACGTCGTCAACGTCATCACACGCCCAGGACAAAGTTTCTTCTCCACCCTCCGCCGAAAAATGATGTGGGGTGCAGACAGTAGAGGATAAGGAAGAGGATCACTTATCCGAAATCTGTCCTATGGGCAAGCAGGCATCAACACCACACCTTCTTTCTTCATGCCATCAATCTTGATGACAATCGGACTTGGGAAGCGAACGTGGCGGACATGTTCGGTCTCTTCAACTGTTGGAAGGGAGTTGAGGACGGATTGATTGTAAATGCCGTCGTCGAGGTAGTCATTGACAGTGAAATAGCCAACACCCATGGAGGTCAAGTTCTGGAAGAAATGGGTGCCTTGACTCGGCTCAACCCGGAAGTTGCGAAGCCCTGCCTCTACGATGACTTTTGCCCCTGAAATATTAGGCCACTTGACAGGCACACCCAACCACGAATCGCTGGACCCCCAACGTCCTGGACCAACGAGAACATAGTTTTCCCCTCGTTCCAAGAAACCACGATTGATGCGTTGAATCTCTTCTGCAATAGCCGGATTGTTGGCCGCCGTGTAATCTTCCGTCTTGATATAAACCACATCATAAACATCGTTGATGATTCCATGTCCAATGGCATTATGGCTACGGATAAGACATTCTGCATCAGGAATTTCGCAAAGGTCTTCATCCAATTGCATCTGGTTATCTACCATCGGACGAATCTGCAAAAGATAGAACTCGCCAGTCTTGTCCTCATGGAGATTCACGGCAAACTCAATCTCAACGGGTCTTCCCATCTCCTTCTGCCCATACTTCAAGACCTTTTGCAACAACTCTGGCAATGGGAATACGCCGTTCTGAAGAACGCCCGAGAATGAGATGATTTTGCGGTTCTTCCCCTCATAATATCCTTCATAGATACATTGGTCATAAGGGTCGTATGTCGAAACAATCCATTGGAGTGAGCCATCTTTGTCAGCATCACGCACGGTGACTTTCTTCAGATTGAAAGCATCGTCCACTTGAAACTGCATAGGTTCTCCCTTGCCATCAGTTCCGTCAACATCAACATCCAATGCATAGAAACGTGTCTGTGTCTCCCGAAGAGCAATCTCCATTTCGCTGGTTTGCAGCACCTTGTCTGCATGATATGGACAGACTCTAAGACAAAGACCGCCGTCAACAATATACTTGCCAAGACCTAACGCCAGTTCCACAATGCCCTCTTCTGCCTTCTCATCACCTATAGGATAATAGTTGATGCTGCGTCCCACACCCGAAATGGTAGGATAGAAGCCACTGCCATACTCCTGCCCGACAACCTCCTGAAGGATAACTGCCATTTTCTCTTGGTCGATAACATTAGATGTGGCAACCATATAGTCCTTGGATGCCCTGTAGAAGACACTTGCATAGACACTCTTGATGGCATTCGAGAGCATTTCGAGACGGGTGTATTTGTCACCCACACAAGGAATCATGTATGTAGAATAGATTCCCGCAAACGGCTGATAATGGCTATCTTCCAACAGAGAAGAAGAACGTATTGCCACAGGACCATTCACCACCTCCATGAATGACATGAGGTCGTCCGCCAAGTTCTCTGGTAAGCGTCCATGCAGAAAGTATTGAAGAATCTCCTCATCTGGAATGTCAGAAAGAGCGATTTCGTAAAGCCCATTCGTATCCATGAACTGGTCGAAAATATCAGTACAAAGCACCACGGTCTTGGGAATCATCACACTGGCATTCTCATACTCGTTCAGGTCTATACGCCGCTTGATGATGTTGTCAAGGAATGCCAGGCCTCTACCCTTCCCACCCAGTGAGCCTTCACCAATGCGGGCAAACTGACTATAACTGTCGTAACGGTCACGATGGAAGATGGCAACCACACCTTGATTCTTCATGCGGCGATAACTGACGATGGCATCAAAAATATACTGACGATGGGCATCCACATCAGTCTCCACATTCCAAGTAATCTTCTTCAAGAATTCAGCCACAGGGAAGATGGCACGAGAAGCCAACCAACGGGAAACGTTGTTGTGACGGAGGTGATAACTCAAAGAACCCGCCGGAAGCGTAAAGATGTTATCTTGCAACTCTTTCAAGTTATGAACACGAGCAATCTCCTGCATCGTGTCAGGGTTACGGAAGATAAAATCGCCAAATCCAAAATAACGAGTCAGCACATCCTTCACGTCTTGATTAAGTTTCTTGGAGTTTTTATCGATGAAGGCCGCCCGACACAAGTCCGCATATTGCTGTTTGTCGGTTTCGCTGGAATCGAGAACCAACGGCACATATTCGTCCACTTCACGAATGGCTTTGAGCAATTTGAAACCAGCCAGTTCATCTTTCTCCGTGCTATCTGCCGAAAGCGGATAACGACAATCGCTGATAACGCCCAACACATTGTCGCTATATTTGGAATAAAGAGCCCACGCTTCCTCATAAGTACGTGCCAGCACAATCTTAGAACGGCCACGCATACGCAGCATCTCCAGTTGCGAGTTCAATGCCTCTGTCGCAAATTCCAGACTTTGCTGAAGCACAAACTGATATAGGTTGGGCAGCAACGAAGAATAAAAGCGTATGCTGTCCTCCACCACCAATATCATCTGCACACCTGCCGCCAAATCATTCTCCAAATTCATCTTATCCTCTATCAACTTGATGATAGACAGCAACAATTCCGTATTGCCCAACCAACAAAACACATACTCGAAGATGCTCAAATCTTCGTTCTCCATGCGGCGAGTAATGCCATGCGAAAAGGGAGTGAGCACAACGATTGGCAAGGAAGGGAATGTAGTCTTGATGCCTCGGGCAATGTCAAACACATCATTATTGTCCGTTCCTGGCATACAAATCACCAAATCAAACGAATTTTTCTCAATCAGCCCAGCCGCATCATCCTTTGACGCCGCCCTAAAGAAACGTGGAGGGTAACGAAGACCCAATTTCGCATACTCATCAAAAATCTTCTCATCGACACGTCCATCATCCTCCAACATGAACGCATCATACGGATTTGCAATAATCAGCACGTTAAACACACGCTTCTGCATCAAATCCACAAACTTCGTTTCCCTCAACGTAGGGTATCGATTATCGGTATAAGACATTTTCTAAAGGCTATTTTGATTTTCTATGCAAAGTTAATCAAAATATTCCAACACAGAAAAAATATCAGGACAAACGCACAAAATGGCACGGCAATTTCACGCCGGCAGATAAAAAAAGGAGTCCCCGCGACACCTGTCACGGGGACTCCCACTTGAAAGAAGGCGGCGACCTACTCTCC
>JAFUWG010000012.1 GCA_017483605.1 Bacteroidaceae bacterium
CACGAATAAATAAGTAAAAACAAGTAGTCTGTGGGTTTTATAAATGTGGACAAATAGGCAAAAATCATGTCTGCGTAAACAATGCGTAAACATTTTATTTCAGTTAGGGGTATTTTTATAAGATTCTGTGAAAATCATAAATATCTAAATCGCTGAGCATCAATATAGTTACGTATCATAGAGTATCATAAAAATCGTTATTTGCGGCTCATAATCTGGAGGTCCTTGGTTCAAGCCCAAGCTGGTCCACATTGAAAAAACAAGCACTTACGCGAGGTAAGTGCTTGTGTGTATTTTTGAGGGGGGGGAGTGGATTTCATAAGAACAAAATATTAGCAAGGGCGGATAGAGGTTGGGGGGAGGTTGTCATCATCGGATGTTCATCCACATCTTTCGTTCCTGTTCCGGCATCTTTTCGATGGCATAGCGGAGCATGGTGCGGGGCATCTCGTGGGCATGTTGACGGAGGAAATCACGCAGCAGGTCCATTGAGACGCGTTTGCCCATCTCGCGGAGCATCCAACCTACCGCCTTGTGCATCAGGTCGTGCGGGTGGTGCAGATGGATTTCGGCATAACGCAGACACCACGAGGGGTCGCCTTGCTGTGAGGTTTTCCACGAACAGACGATGCTCATACGCTGTTTCCACAGGCAGGGTCTGGCAGCGAGTTCATCCAGCACTTTCATCTTATATTCCCTGTCACCTAAATTCGTGGGCAGCAGCAACCAGTGACCCAGAATCTTGGGAACGGACAAATCCACCAAGTCCCAGTTGTTTGCTTGCTCAGCGTATTGCAGGTACATCATCACAATTTCGTCACGCTTCGCGATGGCTTCGGCATGGTTCTCCAGCCGTTTCTTCGCCTGCTTTTCAAACTTATCGACAAGGATGAGAAATCCGCAGAGCCTCACTTCGTGCCAGCGTGACATCAGCAATTCCGGCACTTCGTTCAGCGGCAAATCCCAAGCATGTTTGACCACTTCCCTTGTCTGTGGCACCTTCAGTCCCAAGAACTCATCGCCATAGCCATACTCCCCCACCCCTGCCTTGAAAAACCGCATCAACACCTGTCGTTGCTCCTCATTGTGCAACGACTCCATATACTCAATAATCTCCCGTGCGTTCATTTCCGCCTAATGTCCATCTCTCGCAAGCGTCACGCCACAAGACATTCGGACATCATTGTTTCTTGTAATACTTCTGGGCTTCAGGCAACCATCCGTTGATTTGCTTGATACGCTTGGCATCCGACGGGTGGTCGCTGAAGATGGAGTTGGAACTGTTGCCTGCCTGTGCCATGCGTTGCCAGAAGGTGACAGCCACAGCAGGGTCATAACCTGCCATCGCAGCAAAGATGAGTCCGATGTGGTCAGCCTCGCTTTCCTGACTGCGTGAGAAGCCCGAAGACCATGCCTGAGCACCCACTCCGAGCACACTGGAGGTGATGTTCTGCCAGTTGGAGCCCATGCCAGCCGCTGAAGCCACACCACTGATAATCTGCATACCATATTGCTGCTTATAGGCATTGCTGATGCGCTCAGCCGAGTGCTTTGCCACGGCGTGGGCGATTTCGTGACCCAGCACAATGGCGAGCGAGGCTTCGTCTTGGGTGACAGGCAGGATGCCTTCGTACACAACAATCTTGCCGCCGGGCATACAGAAAGCGTTCACCTGTGTGTTCTGCACAAGGTTGAACTCCCACTGATAGTTCGACACCTCATTCCCCATTCCATTGGCATTCAAGTAGGTGACCACCGCATTTGCCAGCCGCTGCCCCACTCTCTTCACCATTGCCGTGTTGGCAGCATTGGTCGAAGCCTTCGCCGACTTCATATACTCCTTGTACTGCTCATTGCTGAGGCTCATGACTTGTTCGTCGCTCACAATCAGATTCTGTTTACGTCCCGTGACGGGCACATGGGTAGTTGTGCCGCAACTTGCCAAGATGGCAGTGACGACCACCAATAATAGCAGTTTTACCTTTTTCATATTTCTTATCGTTTTTGGTTTGACCCGACAAAGTTACAACTTATTTCGTTATCGTCCAAACTTTCTTCCCGCGAATTCGTTTTTGCCGCCACAACACCCCTCCCGTCTGTTAATTACTAATAAAGGAAAGAGAATTACTAATAATGAACGTTAAATGTTTGAACGACAGCGAAAATTTCTCTACTAAAGTTTTCGTTAATTAAAAGTTTAGTAGTACCTTTGCCCTCGGAAAACGAAAAGTTTAGTAACCAAGAGAAAGTACGAACGACATGAAAAAGAGCAAAGAGAACAAGACGCTGACCAAGGCAGAGATGGAAATCATGAACTACCTGTGGGACATGGACGAAGGCGGAACGGTGCGTGATGTCTTGGCACGCTATCCGGAGCCTCAACCTGCCTACACCACCACGGCGACGTTCCTGAAGATACTCACGCAGAAAGGGTTCATCCGTGCCGAGAAGCGGGAGAAAGAAGGCAAGACGTTCTTTTTCCGCCCGCTCATCAGCCGAGACGAGTACCGTCGCCAAGCGATGGAAGAAGTGAAGAGCAGTTTCTTCGGCGGCTCGGTCAAGTCGCTGGTCAGTTTCTTTGTCAAAGAAGAGCACCTGTCGGAAGAGGAATTGAAAGAGTTGCTGGCCATGGTGAGAGGCGAGGATTGACCACCGGAAACCGAGAACCAAGCATTGACTATTGACCTTTAACCCCTACAAGAGAAGCCATGTTACCCTATATCATCAAATCCATCCTCACGCTATCGGTGCTGTATTTGCCCTATATGCTGTTGCTCCGCAAGGAGTCGTTCTTCCGCTTCAATCGCCTGATGCTGCTCACCATCATGGTGCTCTCGCTGGTGCTTCCCCTGATGGACATACACGAGTGGGCGTGGGCACACAACCCCATGAGCAGCCACCTGAAAGGCGGATTCATCGAGGTGGGCACCCCCTTCCTGACAGGCACCGAAGGAGCGGCGACGGCGGAGGCAACCGCCACCCACGCCTGGCGTTCCGCCGATGTGTGGGCACTCATCACCTGCCTCTACATCCTCGGCATGACGGCGACCCTGCTCGTCAAAGGCATACAAATCGCCCTGCTCTATCGCAGCATCCATCGGGGCGTGCTGTGGACAGAGCAACGGGGAGACGTAACCCTCTACTGCCACACGGGCGAGGCGGCACCCTTCAGTTGGATGCACGCCATCGTCATCGGCGAAGAAGACTACAACAGCAACGCCAGCACCATCCTGCGGCATGAGATGGGGCACATTCTCCACCACCATTCCTACGACATCCTGCTCTTGAATCTCTGCCAAGTGGTGCAGTGGGCAAATCCGTTCGTGTGGGTGCTTGCCAACTCGCTGAGGGATGTGCACGAATACGAGGCAGACGACCACGTGCTCCGCAGCGGCATCAACGCCACGCAATACCAAAACCATCTGATACAAAAAGCCATTGGCTCCAGTTCCTACGCTTTCGCCAACGGCTTCAATCACAGTTTACTTAAAAAACGTATCACTATGATGTTACAAAAGAAATCCAATCCGTGGATGCGTACAAAGGCTTTGTACCTCATCCCTGTGGCAGCCGTAGCACTCAGTGCCTTTGCCACCCCCGTGATCAACAACGCCGCCAGCAACCTATCTGACAACAGCGGCAAAGTTACAACAAATTCTGCAAACAGACAAACGTCCATTGCAGAAAATGCGTCCATCACCTTGCCCGACGGCGACAAAGTGTATGACATCTGCGAAAAACTGCCCACCTTCAAAGGTGGCGAGGGTGCCATGATAGAGCATTTGGTGGAGAACCTGAAGTACCCACAGGTGGCAATGGAGTCTCATGTGCAAGGAAGAATCCTCGTGCAGTTCGTCGTCAACAAAGACGGTTCTCTGTCCGACTACAGCATCAGCAAGAACGATGCCGAGACCTTGCCAGAAGTGGTGGCCGTTTCCTCTGGGCAGAAAGCCCCTGCCGACAAGAAGGGCATCACCTCAGAGCAGTTCAACGCCAGCAAGAAAGCCCTGGAGGAAGAAGCCATCAGAGTGGTTAAACTTATGGACGGCAAGTGGACACCAGGCACAGAGAAGGGCGAAGCGGTCAGGGTCAAGTTCAATCTTCCCGTCATCTTCCGTCTGAAATAGCCCTAAAAGCACGTGTGCAGTAATTAACGATCATAATACAACGTGTACACATCCCTCGCCCTGTCAGTGATGATGGGGCGAGGGTTTCTTTTTCCCTGACCATCCTTCCTCTTTGCCCATTCCGAGCCTTGCAGCGACCCGTTGCGGACACACACCGCAAGAGGCAAAGGACAATCACGTTGTATCACAAAATGCGACGGCTCGAAGCCCCAAAAGTGGTCTGAGTCAGACCGCCTCGGCGGTGTGACTCAGACCACCCGGGCGGTGTGAGTCACACCACCTTCGAGGCTTCGAGCGTGCAATTTTGTCCTATCCGTGGGTGTGTCGGCAGAGGCGACGGAACACCGTCCCCACCCCACCCCTTTTCCCTGCACTCGCCGCTGGCACAGAAAATCCATTCCCTCCTCCACGAAAAGAGGGGCGGGGAAGGGGCATTTTGAGGTACAGAGCCTTTTCTCCCTACAAAAGTACCAATTTTTCGTACAAAATATCGCTTGAATCATTAAAAATGCTTAAATTTGCCCCAATGAGGGCGAGGTGTCCTTGTGAAAACTGACTGACTGCAATGAAAAACAACCTATTGATCATACTGATTGCCTGGGCAATGGCGATGCTGTCCATTCTGGGGGCTGACGCTCAGACGAATGCACCCGACAGCACGAGCGGGGCGGCAGGGAATGGAGCCGTTCGGAAGGATGGCACCAGAACATACACCGAGGAGCACCCGCTGGTGTATGAAGACATGTGGGACCTGTGGCCCTACTCGTTCCTGAACGAAAACGGCGACCCCGACGGCTTCAATGTGGAGTTGATACGCCTGATGATGGACGAACTGCACATCCCCTACACCATCAAACTGAAGGAAAAGCAGGATGCCTTCGAAGACCTGCGTGACGGAAAGTCCGACCTCATCCTCGGGCTCTCGGCAGGCTACCACGATGCCTACGGCCTCTACAGCGAAAATCCCGTGACGCTGTTCACCCAGAGCGTGGCATCGCCCAAGAAGAATCCGGTGGAAATCACCACCTTCAAGGACCTGAGCAACCACAAGGTCTTCGTGAACGACAGCAGCCTCTGCCACCACCTGATGATTGACTATGGCTGGGGAGAGAACGCCATCCCCTACAGCGCCGTCAAACTCGCCCTGCTGAAAGTGAGCACGGAGGGGGAAGGCGCCGTGGTGTGGAACACGCTTTCGCTCAAATGGCTCATCAACAAATACCACATCGAGAACCTGCAACTCACCCCCATCAACATGCCTCACGGCGAGTACAAGTTCATGTCGAACAATCCCGTGCTGCTCCAGCGGCTCGACAGCGTGTACAGTGCCCTCGACTCGTCGGACAAACTGGCAGCCCTGCGCAACAAGTGGTTCTACCCCGACCGCCAAGAGACGGGCATCCCCTCGTGGGTGTGGTGGCTCGCCATCGGAGCGGGCGTGTTGGCACTCGTCTTGTCGATTTATGCCATCATCTACAACATACAGGGCAAACGGCTGACGCAGTCGAACAACCAGCGGAACAAACGCCTTGCCCTCATCCTGGAGACCAGCCACGTGCGCATTTGGACCTACGAGGTGGCGACTCGCCTCTTCTATTGGCACAACGAGAACGGGCAGGTCGCCTTCACCTACACCGCCGACGAGTTTGCCCACCGCTACCGTCCCGAAGACTTCCAGAAACTGACGGAAGCCCTGCAGGGACTGAGCGAGAAGCCTCTGGCAAAGGACGGGGAGAAGGAGGAGGAAGTGACCCTGAACATCAAGGCACGTGACACCGAGGACGGCGATGCCGAAGAGAAGGACTTCGTCATTGCGCTCTCCGTGCTGCGCCGCGACAAACAGGGCAACGCCACCGTCATCCTCGGCACCAAGAGAGACGTGACCGAGCAGCGGAGACGCCTGCGAGAAACGGAAGAAAGCATCCAGCGCTACAAGGCGGTCTTCCACATGCCCATGCAGGGCAACATCCGCTTCGGGGCAGACGGCATCATTGCCAACATCAACGAGAAGGCTTGCCAGATGTTCGGCTGCGAGCGTGAGGAGATACTGCAAGAGGGCGTCTCCTACCAAGACCTGCTCGACCTGCCGGATGTGGACATCGACCACGCCAACGGCTACACCTGCACACGCACCTTCGACTTTGCCCACCTGCCAGCCGAGCAGCGGAAAGTGCGTGCCTGCAAACGGGACAAGACGCTGGTGTGCCAAATCGAACTGCTGACCTACAACGACGAGGAAGGGCGGCTGATGGGGCTTTTCGCCGTCTGCGACGACATCACGGGCAGGAACGAGAAACAGGACGAGAAGAACCGGGTGGAACAGCAAGCACAACACGCCAACGACACCCTGCAACAATACTACACAAAAATCGACGCCATCCTGCAAGAAGGGCTCTTCCGTCTGGTAAGTTATTCGCCCGACTCCCATACGCTCACCCTCTTCAGCAGCGTCCATCGGGTGCAGCATTCCCTCACGCAGACACGCTGCATGACGCTGGTGGACGAAGAATCGCAGAAGAAGACCATGCACATCTTCGACGACCTGGACAAACGTCTCGACAAGGAAATACGCCTCGACCTGGGCACCAACCTGCAACCGTCGGGCAACTATCCGCTGCACCTGCGGTTCAGTTTCATCCCGCTGCACGACAAGCAGGGAAACGTGACCGAATACTTCGGGCTCTGCCAAGACATCACCACCCAGAAAGCCACCGACCACAAACTGCTGAAAGAGGCGAAGAAGGTGCAGGAGGTGGAAAACACCAAGACCAGTTTCATCAACAACATGGTGCAGGAAATCCGCACACCAATGGACATCATCGTCGAGGCTGCGGCAGAACTCGGCAAACAGCAGGCAAATGACCAAAGCAGCAGCAACAACGATAAGATTTTGAGCAATTCGAGCCACCTGCTCCACCTCATCGACAACATCCTCTACCTCTCACGCCTGGAGGCGCACATGATAGAAGTGGACAAGAAGCCCAGCGACTTTGTCGATACCTTCAACACCTACTGTGCAGAAGACCGTGCCCAGAACAAGGACGTGCGTTTCATCACCGAGAACCCCTATGAGCAACTGGTGGTGAACATCGACGGGCCGAAGGTGGGCAACGTGATGGAACGAGTCATCGAAAACGCTGTCCAGCACACCAAGCAGGGTTTCATCCGCATCCGCTACGACTACATCGGACGCCGACTGATGATATCGGTGGAAGACACCGGCGACGGCATCTCGCCCAAAGAACTCAAACGCCTCAACAGTCCTGAGACGGGCAATGCACGCACCAGCAGCGGACTCGGCATCCCCATCTGCCACGAACTGCTGAAGCAAATGGGCGGCAGCCTCGAAATCAACTCGGAGGAAGGACTGGGAACGACCGTCTGGATTACCCTCCCCTGCCACGCCACCGCCATCAAACGCAAAAAAATCGTTTAAGAGAGTTAAGTTTTTGAGTTCTTGAGTTTTAAGTTTTTGTGTTGATATGAACAAGATAACGAAAATATTCTTCACCACGATATGCCTGCTGCTTCCCTTCGGAGGGGCAGAGGACGGGATGATGCTCCATGCCCAACACGCCCACGAGAGTGACCACACCCTCGTCATTGCCAGCGACTGGGACAAACCGCCTTACGAGTTCCGCAACGACATGGGCAATCCTGCAGGATTCTATGTGGACGTGCTGACCACCATTTTAGACGAACTGGAAATTCCCTACCGTTTTCAGATGCTGGAAGCCAGCAAGGCGATTGACCTGTTTGAGCAAGGCAAGGCAGACCTCATCTTCGACAATGTGCGTAAGTACAACTCCCCTCAGTTCTTCCACACCAGCAACATCATCAGTTATTACCGTATCAGCGTCGCCACACGGAAGGACTCCGCCAACATCATCCCACTCAAAGCACTGGACAATCCCGAAGAGGCGGTCTTCTACCACGGAGGCTATGCGGCACAGTTCTTCAAGCACGAGATTCCCAACCACCACACCATCAACTACCAAGCACCCAAAGAGGCACTGGCTGGCATCGTGAAGGGGCGGTACAAATACTTCGTCTGGAACGAAGCCGCCCTGCAATGGAAAATCAAGGAACTGAATCTGGCGGATGACATCACGCTGCATGAGGTCAACATCCCTGTGGGCGAAATCCACCTCATCGGCCGCGACCAACGGCTCATCGAGGCCATCGACGACCACTTCTCTCGTCTCAAGCAGAGCGGAAAGATTGAGGAGATGTACGACAAGTGGTTCCATCCGGAGAACAGCCACGACGACACCTCCCCCATCGCCATCTTCATCACGGTGGGCATCATGGTGCTCGTCGTCATCATCTATCTGTTCGTCCGTCTCGCCAAGGCACACGTGCAACTCATCACCCGCAACTCGACCGAGACCAACCAGATGATGTACAAGGCACTGCACATGGGGAATTTCCATGTGATGCAGTACGACATCGCCACCAACCTGATGACCAACCGACACGGCAACATCCTGCCCGACGGCGGCATCACGCTGGAGGAGTTCACGGCTCGCATCCACCCCAACGAGCAAGAGGAGTTCAAGGAGAAGATGAAACTGCTGTTGGGTGGTCGAGAACGCAAATTCGAACTGGAAAAGCAATGGAACGCCGGCACGGAGGAAGCCCCCAAGTGGCTCCGTTTCCACGGTCATGCCATCGTGGAACTGGACAGCGAAGGACACCCTCAATACATTGTCAATGCCATTCACGACATCACTCACAACATCGAAGAGGAGAAAGCCAGCCACGACCTGCAACGCCGATTCGACAGCCTGTTCAACACCTCCAACATCGCCATCTCTTTCTACGACCGAGATGGCTGGCTCATCATGCTCAACGACAAGATGAAGGAACTATGCAGATTCTCGAATCCAGACAACGAACGCTTCTGGCGAACCATGAACATGCACGACGTTCCCCTCTTCCGAGATGCCTATCCGCCCGATAGCACGCACAACCTGGAGGTGTGCCAGGTGATGGATTATCCCGAACTGGGCATCAAGAATTACATAGAGTTCCAAGTGCGTCCTATCCGCAACCAAGACGGGGACATTCCGCAATATCTGTGTACGACCTTCAATCTGAATGAAGACCACAAGATTTATGCCGACACCACTCGGTTGACTCAGCAACTCACCAAGAATCACCAAGAGATTGAGCAACTGGAACATCGGCTGCGACTCCTCCTGGGTGAGAGCCGAACCTACATCACCAACCTCGTCGAAACGCAGGAGCACCTACGCAAGACAACAGAGATTGCCAACGACAGCATCCGACTGAAAAGTGCATTCCTCGCATCCATGACCCACGAACTGCGTACACCGCTCAACGCCATCGTCGGTTTTGCCACCGTGCTGAAAGCGACAGAAGACCCGGAAGAACGTAAGGAAATCATCAGCATCATCAATAGCAGTTGCGATATGCTCCAACGGCTCATCAATGACATTCTCGAGGCATCGTCCATCACCAAGAACCTGCCCACAACCATCCAACCCGAAGACATTGACTTTGTCCATGCCTTCGAGAACATCTGCTTCATGCTCGAACATCGCATCAAGCAGGCAGGGCTGGAATTTATCAAGGAGAACCCTTACGAGAACTTCCACACCACCATCGACATTGGACGTGTGCAGCAGATTGTCACCAACTTTGTGACCAACGCCGTCAAGTTCACCCAACAAGGGCATGTCCGTCTGGGATACCGCTATGAACAACATGGACTCTACATCTACTGTGAAGATACGGGTGTCGGCATCCCGAAAGACAAGCAGGAAGTCATCTTCGGCCGTTTCATCAAACTGGACGAGTTTGTGCAGGGAACTGGCATGGGTCTCAACATCTGCAAGACCCTCACCGAACGCATGGGCGGCAAGATTGGCGTGAAGAGCGAAGGTGATGGCACAGGCTCCACCTTCTGGATATGGCTTCCATGCGAACGCCGTCTGCAAAAAGATGACGAGGCGAAAAACGCCACAAAAGTGTTAGTGACAGCCGACTGAACAAGCCCCTTGCGACCAAACTCTTTCAGCCATCACCCTTTATACTTCGCCGGCGTGCAACCGTACTGCTTCTGGAAGCATTTGGCGAAATAGGAAGGGCTGGAGAAACCCACCATGTAGCAGATTTCGCTCACACGATGATTGCCCGACAGGAGCAAGGATGCGGCGTGTTTGAGGCGAATCACCTGAATCATCTCGTTCGGTGTCACGTCTGCCAACGCCTTGATTTTAGAGAAAAGCCCCGAACGAGACACGTTCAACTCCGATGCCAGATAATCAACCGACAATTCTGAATTAGAGAAGTTCTGCTCTATCACCCGTTCCATCTTGTCAAGAAACGCCTGGTCCTTGTCGCTGATGGTCATGAAGCGGATGCGGGCATCATGCACCTCCTGCTCCTTCTGAATGTTAATCTCTTGAATCTCTTGTTCCTTCTGGATATTGATTTCCTGAATCTCCTGCTCTTTCTGGATGTTAATCTCCTGGATTTCCTGCTCCTTCTGAATGTTGATTTCCAGAATCTCCGCCACGTGCCGCTTCTCGTTTTTCTTCAACAAATGACGCACATAGAAGAAGATGGCAAGGAGGATGAGCAACACGTAAAGTATCTGTGCCGGCGTGTTCCAGTAGAAAGGCGGTGTGATGACAATTCGCAATGTGGCATCATCCGACTGCATTCCTTCGTTGGTGGTGGCACGCACATGCAGGACATAAGTGCCGGGCGAAAGGTTGGTGTAGGTCACGCTGTTCTGATTGCCGGCATCCGTCCACTCTTCTTCAAAACCCTCCAGATAATAACTGTAAAGGATGTCCGACGGTTGCAAATAACTCATGGCTGAAAAGGAAATACGGAACACCGTCTCGCGGTAACTGAGGTGCAGTTCCTGAAGATAAGAGAGGCGTTCGGGCAGAATGTCACTCCCCACCGGCACAGGGCGATTGAAGATGTCAAGCCCCGTGAAGACGACCTGCGGCTTGATTTTATTGCGATTCATCTGCTGGGGATAGAACGCCACAAAACCGCTGGTGGTGCCGATGTACACCCTGCCGTCATAACCTCGGAAGATGGCGTCGGGCAAGAAGTCGATGCTGGCGATATTGCCACCACCTTTGTATGCCTGAAGCACCTCACGTGTCATGAGCGAATAGCAAAGGATGCCAGCCGACGTGGTGAGCCAAAGTTGCCCCTCCACGGCAGTGATGCCATACACCCCCACATGATTGGCAAGAAGTTCCGTCCTGCAGAAAGTGTCTGCCTCGCGGTCATAGGAGAACAATCCATTGGACGTGCCGACCCACAATGTCCCAGAGCCGTCTTCGAAGAGGCTGTTGACCATCACGGATGCACCGTCAGAAAGCCCAGATGCGTCAAAATCCATATAGTGCTTCCACTTGCCATCTTTACCGTAGGACCAAAGCCCACGGCCATCGGTCGAGACCCAAACTTTGTTTGTATAGTCCTGTAAGATGTCGGTGACGGGTACGCCCACACGCTGTATATCGGTGAAGGTGCGTGTGTCAGGATGGAAGATTGCCACCGTCCCAAATGTGCCGACCCAGATACGGTGCTGGCGGTCACAGAAAATCGCCGTGGAACTGGCATCGAAGACCTTCTTGTTTTCGTCCATGAAAGCAGGAACGTGTTCCACTGAAAGGCTATTCAAATCCACGATGTCGATACCCTGAGTGTAGGTACCCACAAACAGGCGGTCGCCATCCACACAAAGGGCATGAACATTGTGTTCCTCCCCTCCCGATGAGAGTTTGACAGGAGTAAACAGCCCCGTCTCATGGGTGTAATAACACAAACCGCCATCGTCGCTGGCAACCCAAAGGCGGTGACGTTGGTCTTCGCAAAAATGATTCACCACATTGCCTGACACAGAGTTTCCATACTGCATGTGTACATAAGAGGTGAAGTTGCCCGACACGGGATGCGTGTAATTCACGCCGCCATAGTAAGTGCCTATCCACGTGCCGCCTTCCCTGTCCAGCATGATAGGATAGACAAAGTTGTCGCTGATTGTGCTGGTCGTCAAGTCGCTTCGGGTGTGCATCACGACACTACCCGTCTCCATGTTCACCAAGGCAAGCCCTTTGTCGCTGCCCACCAGCAAAGAGCCTTCCTTGACTTCCAACAGACTGTGGATATGATTCATTGGAGAGACATCGGGCGTCAACAACTCCTCCGCCTTCTGGGTGGAAGGGTCGAAATAAATCAAGCCGCCGTTCCATGCACCAAACCACATCTTGCCCGACTTGTCTTCGGTCATGGCGATGCCGCCCAACTTATAACTCAATGGCTGAGCGAATTGCAGAGGATATTCGACAAAACCGCCCGAACTCTTGCTGTAGCGAAGCAGGTTGGCACTTGCCCAGTTGCTTGCTGCCCACACTTCCCCTTTCCGATTCACATACACGCAAGCGTAGTCCATCGCCTTCCCGGGCGTGGGTATCTGCTTCAGCACACCCGTCTTCGTTTCCAGATGCAGGATGCCCATCCCCATCGTCGCAATCCACAGGTCGCCCTTCTTGTCTGCCTTCATGTCCGACACATTCAGACTTTTGGATGATAATGTCGGGTCCTGTACAACAAATTTCTGCAGGCTATCCGTCCGTTGCAAGTACAAATAAAGTCCATTTTCCGTACCCACCCACAGGCTGTCCCCCTTCTCCACAATCGAGGTGACGGACAAGGCACGGGTTTTATTCACTGGCACAATGCGATGCCCGTCATAGCGATTCAGCCCACGACTGGTACCCATCCACACAAAACCCATTCGGTCTTGCAACAATGCCCGAACGGTGTTAGAAGAAAGTCCCTCATCTATAGTCAGATAAGAAAAAGCCACCGACGTATTGAAAGGGTCTGTGCTTTGGGCTTGGACAGGCAGCATCGTCCAAACAAGAAGCAATGGTAAAAGAAAACGGCGTAACATAAGCCACATGATGGGGTTAGTGAAAATTCTGATTGCAAAGGTAACACAAAACACACATAGAACAAAACAAATCCCACTTTTTTATCATTTTTCAGCCCCACAAGCCCCCAAAAGATGGCAAAATAATCCAAAGCAAGACAAAAATCGTCCAAATTTTATGCACCAATACCGCTTTTGTATTATTTTCCCATTTGTTTAGACTTTTTTTGTACACAGGCTGCTCAAAAATGTGTTACTTTGCATTGTCAACAGACAGAAACAGCGATTCAACTCGTTAGACAGAAAGCGTTTAGATTAGTTAGATAAATAGAATTTGTTAGATTGGCTTATTAATGAACAACCGGGCTTATGAAGAGACATAAGCAACCGACAAATGCATCAAAGCACAAAAAAGACAGAAGGATTAGTTAGATAATGATTGATTAGTAGATAACATAATAGGTGAAAACGACAAACAAATGCACTTCATTTGTTTGGGCAATGCCAAAACTCAATAGCAAGGCAAAGCAAAAAGTGAGGGCCAGACGCGAGTCTCGCCCTCACTTTTTTGTCTATAGACGTTTTCCTTTGTCTAAAATCGTCCTTCGCACTTACATCAGTTCCACATTTTTAATTTTAGTTTTTCCTTCCTCTAACTGGATGGTGACCTTGAAGTTGGCGAGGTCGCTGTAGATGTAGAGGGGGATGAGGTCGTTCTGCTTGGGTTCGTAGTCGAACTTGAGGCGGATGGAGGAGCCGGAGAGGTAGTTCTCGGAGGGTCGGATGGCTTTGTCTTTGTCATTGACTTGGTGGAGGGAGAATACGGGGTCGATGAGGGTGAGGATGCGGGGCAGTTCGATGCGGAGTTTCTTGTCCTTGCCGGTGACGATGTTCTTGACACCGCTCTTGACGTCGTTCCAGAGGTTGCCGTCGGAGGGGGAGGCGTAGATTTTGATGCCGCTGGAGATGATGCGGGCGAGGGATTCGCCGTCCACATTGAAATCTTTGAGTAACTGCTGTTTGAGGGAGGGGGCGGAAGCACCGCCTTGAACGAGGGCAGGGGAAGAGGAGGGGGAGGCGGAAGCACCGCCTGAAACGGGGGCAGGGGAAGAGGAGGGGGAAGAGGCGGAAGCACCGCCTGAAACGGGGGCGGGGGAGGTGCGGGCGGCGGATTGGGCGGCTCGCATGTACTTGTAATCCACGTTGTCAATCCAGCAGATTTTGTCGTCGGTCATGGCGATGGCTCGGATGCGGGTGATGTCGTTGTATTTCTTGTCTTCGTAGTTGAGTTTCACCACACCGATTTCGGTCTTGTCGTTGTGTTTGATGATGTTGACGGAGGGGAGTTTCTGCACGTCGTACTCGTCCTTGTACATGTCGGTGTAGTGCAGACAGAGGAAGATGCGGACGTTCTCGAGGTCGATGTCGGAACGGTTGTTGATGGTCACTTTGATTTCGTCGTCTTTGTTGGCGAGGGTCCAGTTCATGGTGGGTTCGACGGACACGTCAATGAAGGACTGCTCGAGAAGTATCTGCTTGAAACTGCTGTACATGTTTTCTTCGCAATACTGCATATCGCTGAGCAGGCAATCATAGACGCCTTGGTTGCCTCGACGGAAGAAGTGGTTGAAGATTTCGGCCTTGCTCTGGTCGGTGTCGCCCAATTGGGCATAGTATTTGGCTTTGAGCAGGTTGGGACTGAAGATGCCGAAGCCTTCCATCGTGGAGCGATAGAGGCGGAGCAGGTACTTGCCTTCGGCGGAATGGTTGAGGTAGGTGCGTGCCTTGTAACTGTCGAGCAGGTCGGTCAAATCGGCTGCCTGACGGGGGTACTCCATGGATGCCTGGTCAAAATAGGAGATGGCCTTGGCGTTCTCGTTTTGGGAACGATAGAGGAGGCCTTTGAGCACTAAGGCAGGAGCGGAACGGGAGGGGTAGAGTTTGATGTATTGGTCGAGGGTGGATTCGGCTTCGAGCAGAAGGGACTCGGAGACGCTCTCCCCTACCCCTTCTGGAGATGAGGGCAAGGCGGAAACACCGCCTTGAACGGGGGAGGAGGAAGAGTCGGCAGGGGAATCGCTGGACGCAAGGGAGGAAGGGGAGGAGGAAGAGTCGGCGGGAAAACCGCTGGACGCAGAGGAGGAGGGGGAGGAGGAAGCGGGGAGAGTCTGGGCGAGGTTGATGAGGGAGAGGCTCTTGAGGAGGAGGGCTTCGCGGTTGGTAGGATAGTCTTGAAGGATGGCATCGGCCTGGTTGTAGGCATCGAGGGAGCGGCCGCCGTAGAGGTCGATGTAGGCTTTGTCTTTTTTCAGACAGAGGGCATCCCACTCTTGCATGTACTTGTAATAGATGGGGGCGTAGTCCTCCAGATATTCGATGTAGGACATTCGGATGCTCTCTATCTCGCGTTCCAGATTGCGTTTCAGTTCTTTCTGTTTTTCGTATTCGTCGAAGGCGGCTGTCTTTGCCTTGTCGAAGCCGCCTGAGACGGAGAAGGTGCTGAGGGTGGCATCCCCTACCATCATCGAGCCGATGACGCCGACGGGGTTGACCTCGTTGGCAAAGGTGGTGGCACCGCTGGTGGCACTCCGCATGAGCATCCAGACGTCGTCGAGTTCCTTGTGCTGCTTCTGCAGTTCGTAGAGGCGTTGGAGAATCGGGAAGAGTTTCTTCTTCTGTTCGAGCACCTCAGGAGCCACGCGGCTGAAGTCCTGACGTGCCACATATTCGAGGTAGGACATGAAGTCTTCGCTCTGACATTGTGCCACCTCGAGCGCATTCATGGCACGCACCGTTTCTTCGATGTCGTATTCTGCCCTCTTCGTGTGGAGGGCATCGTAGGCTGGTTCAAATTCTTCTGAGGGCACATATTCTTCAAGATTGATGGTCTCGACGGGCCAATAGAACCAGACTGCAGCCCCTGCCAGTGCAAGAACTGCCACGATGGAGAGTGTCCAAATGATATACTTTTTCATGGCGTTTGCTTGTTTTGGGCAAAGGTAGGGATAAAAATTTATATGGGCAAATGTTTGGGGAAGAAATGTGGGAGGAGGGAGGGACAAGGCGGAAGCACCGCCTTGAACGAGGGGAGGAAATCAGCGGGGAAGGAGGGGATAAAAGGAGGAAGTGGGGCTGTGAGAATGGGGGATTCGGGGAGGTGTTGTTAAAACTAAAGTTAGATTTTATAAAATTCAAGTTAGATTTATATAAATTTAAGTTGAATTTTTGTAAATTTAAGTTTGATTTTATAAAATCTAAGTTTAGTTTTAAGAGAGGGGCGGAAGGAGGGCTGCGACAGTGTCGCAGCATGGAGGACATGGGGGAAGGGGAAGGGAGGGAGGAGCCTTGACGGGGAGGGGGCTGCGACAGCGTCGCTGCATGGAGGACAGGGAAGGAGGGAGGGGCAGCGGGGAAACCGCTGGACGCAGGGGGGAGGTGGGAGGGGCAAGGCGGAAACACCGCCTTGAACGGGGGGAGGGGGAACACAAAAAGAGGGCAACTTCGTGGTGAAGTTGCCCTCGATGATGATGGGGGTTGTATGCGGGAACGATTAGAAGCCGTTGTCGAAGGATGAGAATACCATGTCGGCATCGAATGGACGACGCTCGACGGTCTGGAAGTCTTCCTTCGCACCCACGATGATCTTCTCGAAGTCGCGGAGACCAGTACCTGCGGGGATGAGGTGACCAGAAATCACGTTCTCCTTCATGCCCTCGAGCGGGTCGCTCTTGCCGCAGATGGCTGCCTCGTTGAGCACCTTGGTTGTCTCCTGGAATGAAGCAGAAGACATGAAACTCTTGGAGCCGAGACCTGCACGGGTGATACCCTGAAGAATCTGGGTGGAAGTGGCAGGGATGGCATCGCGAGTCTGCACCAATTTGAGGTCGCGGCGCTTGAGCATCGAGTTCTCGTCGCGAAGTTTGCGGGCTGTGATAATCATACCTGGCTCCAACGTTTCGGAGTCACCTGCGTCGATGACGAACTTCTTGCCCCAAATTCGGTCGTTCTCCTCCAGGAAGTCGAGTTTATCAACAATGCCTTCTTCGAGGAATCGGGTGTCGCCAGCATCGTCGATACGTACTTTACGCATCATCTGACGAACAATGATTTCGAAGTGTTTGTCGTTGATAGACACACCCTGCATACGGTAAACGTCCTGCACCTGGTTGACGATGTACTCCTGCACAGCGGTAGGACCCTTGATGGCAAGGATGTCGGCTGGCGTGATGGCACCGTCGGAGAGTGGTGTACCGGCACGAACGTAGTCGTTCTCCTGCACCAGAATCTGCTTGGACAGTGGCACGAGGTACTTGCGAACATCGCCCACCTTGGAAGTGAGGATGATTTCGCGGTTACCACGTTTCACCTTACCCATGGTCACCTCACCGTCGATTTCGGCAACGATGGCTGGGTTGGATGGGTTACGTGCCTCGAAGAGTTCGGTCACACGTGGAAGACCACCCGTGATATCGCCTGCCTTTGCCACTGAACGTGGAATCTTGACGAGGATGTCACCTGCCTTCAACTTCTGTCCGTCTTCGATGGCGATGTGGCCATTGATTGGGAACGAGTAAGTGCGGAGGAGGTCGCCGTCAGGGGCATTGAGGATGTGGCAATATGGCACTGCGGCACGGTCTTTGGCTTCAGTCACGATGAGGTCGCGAAGACCTGTGGTTTCGTCGACATCCACACGGTAAGTGAGACCTTCCTTCACGCCTTCGAACTTGGCAACACCGTCGAACTCGGTCACGATGACAGAGTTGAATGGGTCCCAATCGGCGATGACCTGACCTGCCTCCACGGTGTCGCCCGACTGAGCGTAGAGGTTGGCACCATAAGGAACGGGCACGGTGGAAAGGACGATGCCTGTGTTCAAGTCGATGAAGCGAAGTTCTGCCAGACGACCTACGACCACCAGACCTTCTGGGTGCTCGGCTGTAGGACGTGGAACGGTACGCAATTCATCGATTTCTATCTTAGAGCGGTTCTTTGCCTTGATTTGAGCATTGGCAGCAGCATTACCTGCCACACCACCGGCGTGGAATGTACGGAGTGTCAACTGCGTACCTGGCTCACCGATGGCCTGTGCTGCGATGACGCCGACTGCCTCACCTTTCTGCACCATACGCTGGGTGGCGAGGTTGCGTCCGTAGCACTTCATGCAGACACCCTTCTTGCTCTCGCAAGTGAGGACGGAACGAATCTCGACGCTCTCAATGCCTGAAGCCTCGATTTCGGCTGCCAAACGGTCGGTGATTTCCTCGCCACTGGCAACGATGAGTTCGTTGGTCTGAGGATTGACGATGTCGTGAACCGAAACACGGCCAAGGATACGCTCTGCCAAGGATGCCACCACACGGTCGCCGTCCTTGAGGGCGGTGCAGATGAGACCACGGAGTGTGCCACAGTCTTCCTCGTTAACAATGACGTCGTGAGAAACGTCCACCAAACGGCGGGTCAGATAACCTGCGTCGGCAGTCTTGAGGGCGGTGTCGGCAAGACCCTTACGGGCACCGTGGGTAGAGATAAAGTATTCGAGCACTGACATACCTTCCTTGAAGTTGGAAAGGATTGGGTTCTCGATGATGTTATTGTCGGAAGCACCTGCCTTCTGAGGCTTTGCCATCAGACCACGCATACCTGCCAACTGTGCAATCTGGTCGGCAGAACCACGGGCTCCTGAGTCGAGCATCATGAAGACGGCGTTGAAACCCTGGTCGGCAGCGGTCATCTGATCCATCAGCGTAGATTTGAGAGAGTCGTTCACCTTTGTCCAAGTCTCCACTACCTGCTGGTAACGGTCCTTGTCGGTGATAAGACCCATCTGATAGTTCATGGTGATCTGGTCAACAGCATCGTGACCGTCCTGAACAATCTTCTCCTTCTCGGCAGGGATGATGATATCGTCAAGCACGAAGGACAGACCGCCCTCGTATGCCTTGCGGTAACCGAGGTTCTTGATGCCATCGAGGAACTCGCACGCACGTGCCATACCCACACCCTTGATGACGCGGGTGATGACTTTCTTCAGCGCCTTCTTACCGATGACCTCATTGACGAAGCCTATCTCTTCTGGAACAACATCGTTGATGATGATACGACCAACGGTGGTCTCGACGATGTGCTTGATGGGGTTGCCATCTGCATCAATATCCTTGACCAGACACTTAATCTGGGCGTGTACGTCCACCTTGCCCTCGTTGTAGGCGATGATGGCCTCTTCTGGGCCATAGAAGGTGAGACCTTCGCCCTTTGCACCTGGACGAATCTTGGAAATATAGTAGAGACCGAGCACCATGTCCTGAGAAGGAACGGTGATAGGTTCGCCACTGGCAGGAGAGAGGATGTTGTGAGACTGAAGCATGAGCAGTTGAGCCTCCAAGATTGCCTCGTTGGAAAGTGGAAGGTGAACAGCCATCTGGTCACCATCGAAGTCGGCGTTGAACGCTGTACATGCGAGTGGGTGGAGTTGGATAGCCTTACCTTCAATCATGCGTGGCTGGAATGCCTGGATACCTAATCGGTGAAGAGTAGGTGCACGGTTGAGGAGCACGGGGTGACCCTTCATCACGTATTCGAGGATGTCCCATACCACGGGGTCGCGACGGTCAACAATCTTCTTGGCTGACTTGACGGTCTTTACAATACCACGCTCGATAAGTTTGCGAATAACGAACGGCTTGTAAAGTTCGGCAGCCATGAGTTTTGGAAGACCGCACTCGCCCATGTTGAGTTCAGGACCCACGACGATAACGGAACGTGCAGAATAGTCAACACGCTTACCGAGGAGGTTCTGACGGAAACGTCCCTGCTTACCCTTGAGGGCGTCGGAGAGAGACTTGAGCGGGCGGTTGCTCTCGCTCTTGACGGCACTGCTCTTGCGAGAGTTGTCGAAGAGAGAGTCAACGGCTTCCTGCAACATACGCTTCTCGTTGCGGAGAATCACGTCTGGTGCCTTAATCTCGATGAGTCGCTTCAGACGGTTGTTGCGGATGATGACACGACGATAGAGGTCGTTGAGGTCGGAAGTGGCGAAACGTCCACCATCCAGTGGAACCAACGGACGAAGGTCTGGAGGTGTGACTGGAATGTTGTGCATAATCATCCACTCTGGACGGCTCTTGCCCTTGCTGGCACGGAAGGACTCAACCACCTGCAGACGCTTGAGGGCTTCTGTCTTACGCTGAACGGAGCCATCCTTATCGGCAGCAGCACGAAGTTCGTTGGCAAGATGGTCGAGGTCGAGTTTTTTCAGCATGTACTCGATTGCCTCCGCACCCATCATGGCGATGAACTTATCGGGGTCATCGTCGGGAAGAAGTTCGTTGTTGGGGTCAAGATTGTCCACTACATCGTAGTACTCTTCCTCAGACAGCAACTCGCCATTGAGGATGTTCTTTTCGGCATCCTCGGCAGCACCCGCCTGAATGATGATATAGCGTTCGTAGTAGATAACGGCATCCAACTTTTTGGTCGGGAGACCCAAGAGATAGCCAATCTTGTTAGGCAGTGAGCGGAAATACCAAATATGAGCCACAGGCACCACCAATGCAATATGGCCAGTACGCTCGCGACGCACTTTCTTCTCTGTCACTTCAACACCACATCGGTCGCAGACAATACCCTTATAGCGGATACGCTTGTACTTGCCGCAATGGCACTCGTAGTCCTTTGTAGGACCAAAGATACGCTCGCAGAAGAGACCATCGCGCTCTGGCTTGTAAGTGCGGTAGTTGATGGTTTCCGGCTTCAGCACCTCACCACAACTGTTCTCGAGGATTTCCTCTGGAGAAGCAAGGCTGATGGTTATCTTGGTGAAATTATTTTTAACTTTTGATTCTTTCTTAAAAGCCATGTTATAATCCTTTATAATATGTCATTAATCCAATGTGATGCTAAGACCCAAACCGCGAAGTTCGTGGAGAAGGACATTGAGAGACTCTGGAATGCCTGGAGTTGGCATTGGCTCACCCTTGACAATTGCCTCGTAAGCCTTGCTACGTCCGTTAACATCGTCAGACTTGATGGTGAGGATTTCCTGAAGAACGTGGGATGCACCGAATGCTTCGAGTGCCCAAACCTCCATCTCTCCGAAACGCTGACCACCGAACTGTGCCTTACCACCAAGTGGCTGCTGAGTGATGAGAGAGTATGGACCGATAGAACGGGCATGCATCTTGTCTTCTACCATGTGACCCAACTTGAGCATGTAGGTCACACCAACTGTTGCCGGCTGGTCGAAACGGAGACCTGTCTCACCGTTATAGAGGTAAGTACGTCCATAGCGTGGAAGGCCTGCCTTGTCTGTCCATTCGCAGAGGTCTTCAAGACGAGCACCGTCGAAGATTGGAGTGGCAAACTTCACACCGAGTTTCTTTCCAGCAGAACCAAGCACGGTCTCGAAAATCTGACCGATGTTCATTCGGGAAGGCACACCCAGCGGGTTGAGCACGATATCTACAGGTGTACCATCCTCGAGGAACGGCATGTCCTCCTGACGAACGACCTTAGACACGATACCCTTGTTACCGTGACGACCTGCCATCTTATCACCGACACCAATCTTACGCTTCTTGGCGATATAGACTTTTGCCATCTGAATGATGCCAGATGGGAGTTCATCACCAATGGTGAGGGCGAACTTCTTGCGGTGAAGTTCAGCAGCAAGAATCTTGTACTGCTTGAGGTAATTGATGACGAGTTGGCGGATGAGGTCGTTGATGTGCTCGTCGTTGGTCCAACCTGACAACTGAACTGCAGTGTAGTCGATGTTGTGAAGAGCACCAGCAATGAACTTGGCACCAACAGGAATGATGTCGGCACCCATGTAGTCCTTCACGCCCTTAGACTGCTTGCCTTTGGTCAGTTCGAGAATCTTATCAATGAGGATTTCCTTCAGACCGTCCATCTTGTCCTGATACTCCTGGTCGTACTTCGGCAGAATCTTCTTGTCTTCAGCCTTCGAAGCACGGGTCTTGATGGCCTTCGAGAAGAGTTTCTTGTCAATCACGACACCAGCAAGAGAAGGAGTAGCCTTGAGAGAAGCATCCTTCACATCGCCTGCCTTGTCACCAAAGATGGCACGAAGGAGTTTCTCTTCTGGAGTGGGGTCTGACTCACCCTTTGGAGTAATCTTACCGATGAGGATATCGCCTGGCTCGATGCGAGCACCCACACGAACGATACCGTTCTCATCCAAGTCTTTGGTTGCATCTTCGCTCACGTTTGGAATATCGGCAGTCAACTCCTCAACACCACGCTTGGTTTCACGAACTTCAAGCGAATACTCATCGACATGGACAGATGTGAGAAGGTCTTCACGAACCACACGTTCGTTGAGCACGATGGCGTCTTCGTAATTGTAACCCTTCCAAGGCATGTATGCCACAAGGAGGTTGCGGCCCAAGGCCAACTCACCTGCCTCGGTTGCATAACCTTCGGTAAGAATGTCGCCCTTCTTGACACGCTGACCACGGTCGCAAATTGGACGGAGGTCGATGGTCATGTTCTGGTTGGTGCGACGGAACTTCGGAATCTTATACTCCTTCAATGCGGGTTCGAAACTAACGAATTCTTCGTCTTCAGTACGCTCATACATGATACGGATAGTCGTAGCATCTACGTATTCAACAACACCGTCGCCTTCTGCTACAATCATCGTACGTGAGTCTTCGCAAACCTGCTTTTCTATACCTGTACCCACGATAGGAGCCTCTGTGCGAATCAGTGGAACTGCCTGGCGCATCATGTTAGAACCCATGAGGGCACGGTGAGCATCGTCATGCTCAAGGAAAGGAATAAGTGCTGCTGCAATAGATGCAATCTGCTGTGGAGCAACGTCCATGTAGTCAACCTCTGTTGGAGGAACCACAGGATAATCGGCATCCTTACGACACTTAACGACTTTGCGGATGAATGAGCCATCATCTCTCAAAGGAGCATTTCCCTGACCAATGACTTTATTTTCCTCTTCTTCGGCAGAGAGATAAACAATGTGGTCGTTATCAATATCTGCTACACCGTCAATCACCTTTCGGTATGGAGTCTCGATAAAACCAAGGTTGTTAATCTTCGCGTATACACACAGAGAAGAAATCAGACCGATGTTTGGACCTTCAGGAGACTCGATAGGACACAAACGGCCATAGTGGGTATAATGCACGTCTCGCACCTCGAAGCCTGCACGCTCACGAGAAAGACCGCCAGGACCAAGGGCTGAAAGACGACGCTTGTGAGTCACCTCGGCAAGTGGGTTGGTCTGATCCATGAACTGAGACAACGGGTTGGTTCCGAAGAAAGAATTGATCACGCTGGAAATGGTCTTTGCGTTAATCAGGTCTGTTGGAGAGAACACTTCGTTGTCACGCACATTCATGCGTTCACGAATCGTGCGGCTCATACGAGCGAGACCACTGGCAAACTGGTTTGAAAGTTGCTCACCGACAGTACGCACACGGCGGTTGGAGAGGTGGTCGATATCGTCCACTACGGCTTTCGAGTTGGCCAATTCAACCAGATACTTAATAATCTCGATGATGTCTTCTTTTGTCAACACACGAATCTCTGGATCAATCGAAAGATTCAACTTACGGTTGATACGATAACGACCCACATCACCAAGGTCATAACGCTTATCAGAGAAGAAGAGCCCATTGATGACTTCACGTGCTGAAGCATCATCGGCAGGATCGGCATTGCGAAGTTGACGATAAACGTATGTAATGGCTTCTTTTTCCGAGTTACTTGGGTCTTTCTGAAGTGTATTAAAAATAATGGAGAAGTCGGCCGTGTTGGCATCTTCACGCTGCACAAGGATTGTCTCTGCACCTGAGTCAATAATCTTCTCAATCACATCATCCGTGATTTCACTATCACGGTCAACTACAATCTCATTACGCTCGATGGAAACTACTTCACCAGTATCTTCATCCACAAAATCCTCGTTCCATGACTGGAGAATACGTGCTGCGAGTTTGCGACCTTTTGCCTTCTTCAGATTGGCATCCGTTACCTTAATTTCATCAGAAAGATTGAAAATATCAAGGATGTCTTTATCGTTCTCAAATCCTATTGCACGGAGCAACGTTGTCACAGGCAATTTTTTCTTACGGTCGATGTAAGCATACATCACGTTATTGATGTCTGTGGCGAACTCAATCCATGAGCCCTTGAATGGGATGATTCGTGCAGAGAACAAAGGAGTACCGTTGGCATGTACACTAGAACCAAAGAATACACCTGGAGAGCGGTGAAGTTGAGATACAACGACACGTTCGGCACCATTGATAACGAACGTTCCGTTGTCTGTCATATAAGGAATCGAACCCAGGAACACATCCTGAATGACAGTATCGAAATCCTCATGGTCGGGGTCTGAGCAATAAAGTTTGAGTTTTGCCTTCAATGGAACACTATAAGTAAGACCGCGTTCCAAACACTCCTCGATTGAATAACGAGGGGCATCAATGTAATAGTCCAAGAACTCAAGAACAAAGTTATTGCGAGTATCAGCGATTGGGAAATTCTCTGCAAACACCTTGTAAAGACCGTCTTTCTTGCGCTTCTCAGGTGGCGTATCCAACTGGAGGAAATCTCTGAACGACTTGAGTTGAACGTCCAAGAAGTCAGGATATGGCATCGGATTCTTTACTGTTGCAAAATTAACTCGGTTGTTGATGATTTGAGACATCTTATCTATTTTTTGAATTAAAAGCCAGATTTATCCTATTTATGTAAGACTGGGAAATCTAGAAGTCCTATCATCAATAGAAAATCTAGAAAAAAGTCGGGCGAAGCCCTAAAAGACACAAAAAGGTTAAGAACCCTCAACCTGAGGATTCTTAACCATCATTATGTAAGGTGATAGATTACTTGATTTCTACCTCAGCACCTGCTGCCTCAAGAGCAGTCTTCACTGCCTCTGCAGTAGCCTTGTCGACACCTTCCTTCACGTTGCAAGGAGCACCGTCAACAAGTTCCTTTGCCTCCTTAAGACCAAGGCCAAGAGCCTCCTTAGCAGCCTTTACGACCTGAAGTTTAGCAGCACCTGCACTCTTGAGAACAACATCGAATGAAGTCTTCTCTTCGGCTGCATCGGCACCACCAGCAGCAGGACCAGCAGCAACAGCAACAGCCGCAGCAGCAGGCTCAATTCCGTACTCATCCTTGAGGATAGTCTTAAGTTCACTTACTTCTTTCACTGTCAAGTTAACCAACTCTTCAGCAATAGCTTTAACATCTGCCATTTTCTTAAATGTTTTTTATGTGTTATTATTATTTTTGTTTTAATTTTATTCTGGGAAAAACTGGAGACTTTCATCATGCCAGTTTTTGACAGGATAGGGATGATTACTCACCCTTCTTCTCAATTGCGTCAAGCAACCCGTGGATAGTAGCACCACCATCGAGAGCCGAAAGAACACCGTTGACTGGGCCTTCGAGCATAGAGATAACGTCGGCAATGAGTTCGTTCTTGCTCTTGATAGATGCAAGAGTCTCGAGTTGGTTTGCACCAATATAGACGCTCTCTTCTGCATACGCACCTTTCAGTGCAGGCATGTCACCATGATCCTTTGCGAATGACTTGATGAGTTTGGCAGGCTGGTTTGCAACCTGACAGAACATGATACCCGTGGTATTCTTGAGGATGGGCTTCAAAGCCTCAAAATCCTCGTTGCCAATCTTCTCAAGAGCCTTGATGAAGAGGGTATTCTTTACAACCTGAAGTTTAATGTCATTCTTGAAGCACGCACGACGAAGGTCGCTTGTTGTCTGAGAGTTAAGAGCAGTTACATCCACTACATAGAAATGTGGATAGTTGTTGAGTGTCTCAACGAGACTATCAATAAGTAAGGCTTTATCTTCTTTCTTCATGATTCTGATCTTTTAATTATTCAACAGACTTAGGGTCTACTTTGACACCCTTACTCATAGTACTTGAAAGATAAATGCTCTTGATGTAAGTGCCCTTTGCAGTAGCAGGCTTGAGTTTGATGATCGTGTTGATGAACTCCTGAGCATTCTGAGCAATCTTCTCTGCAGGGAATGAAACCTTGCCGATAGATGCGTGAACAATACCAGTCTTGTCAACCTTAAAATCAATTTTACCCTGCTTCACTTCGCGGATAGCCTTTGCAACATCCATAGTAACAGTACCGCTCTTTGGGTTTGGCATGAGGCCACGAGGACCGAGGACACGACCGAGAGCACCAATCTTACCCATGCATGATGGCATAGTGATGATGACATCAACGTCTGTCCAACCACCCTTGATCTTGTCGATATATTCTTCAAGACCTACATAGTCGGCACCGGCTTCTGTAGCAGCAG
Organism: Bacteroidaceae bacterium; assembly: GCA_017483605.1. Classification (GTDB taxonomy): domain Bacteria; phylum Bacteroidota; class Bacteroidia; order Bacteroidales; family Bacteroidaceae; genus Minthosoma. Next base: position 26,389 of record JAFUWG010000012.1, read on the forward strand.
CAACCTGGTCAGAAGTAACGAGTGCAAGGACACGAACTTCCTTACCAGTACCGTTAGGGAGAGATACAACACCGCGAACCATCTGGTTTGCCTTACGTGGGTCAACACCAAGACGGATGTCGATGTCAAGCGATGCATCAAACTTTGTGAAGGTAATGTCCTTCACCAACTGTGATGCCTCAGCAAGTGTGTAATCCTTCCCTGCTTCAACCTTGTCAGCAACTGCTTTCTGATTTTTTGTAAGTTTACTCATTTGATTGAAATTTTAATTATTTACCAGGGAATTCTCCTTTAACTGTAATACCCATGCTTCTTGCCGTACCTGCAATCATGGACATAGCAGACTCTATTGTAAAGCAATTCAAATCAGGCATCTTATCCTCTGCGATAGTACGAATCTGATCCCAAGTAACCTCGGCGACCTTCTTACGGTTAGGTTCAGCAGAACCCTTCTTCACCTTGGCAGCCTCCATCAACTGAATAGCAGCAGGTGGAGTCTTGATAACAAAATCGTATGACTTATCAGCATAGTAAGTGATAACAACAGGAAGTACTTTTCCTGCCTTATCCTGAGTTCTGGCGTTGAATGCTTTACAGAAATCCATAATGTTAATTCCTTTCGAACCCAAAGCAGGTCCTACTGGAGGGGATGGATTTGCTGCACCGCCCTTAATCTGTAATTTGATTAATCCAGCAACTTCTTTAGCCATTTTTTTAATCTGTGTATTTAATAATTTAACGATAAAAGGACACGCCCGCGTAACATCAAGCGAGTTCCTTAGAAACTTGTGTAAAGCCTAATTCGAGAGGTGTTACCCTACCGAATATCTTGACCGACACCTTGAGTTTTTGTTTGTCAACATTGACTTCTTCGATGATGCCATCGAAACCTGTGAATGGGCCGTCATTTACCTTGACAGACTCACCTACAAGGAAGTCAACCTTCACCACAGCCTCAGCAACTTCCACTTCCTCTTCAATACCAAGTCCAAGCATTCTGTTCACCTCTGCCTGACGAACAGGAGAAGGCTTATCAGTGCCACCCAGGAATCCAAGTACATTGGGAGTGTTACGAAGCATGTGAGTGATTTCACCGTCGAGAGCAGCCTCTACAAGAACATATCCGGGAAGAAGATTCCTCTTTGCTGGCACTCGCTTGTTGTTCGCGCCAACCTTAATGATGTTCTCTTGAGGAATGAGAACCTGAGACACTCTGTCTTCATAACCGTGGTTCTTCATGTCAAGTTCGATATACTCCTTGACAGAAGCCTCTTTACCACTGATGGCCTTGAGGACATACCATCTCAGGACAGGAGCATCCTTAGGTTTTTTCGCCATTACCTTAAGGCCTGTCTTCTCATCAATTCTATTTACTGAATCTGCCATATTCTCCTCCTAATCTTTTAATTGAAGAGTGAATAAACAAGCTGCATGAGCTTCTCGAAAGCAGTATCTACGACAAAGACCAGCAGGGCGATAATGATGGAAGCAGATAAAACGAGTATCGCCTGCGAAGTCAACTCTCGGTTTGTTGGCCAAGTCACCTTGTGAACAAGTTCATCGTAGGATTCTTTGCAATATGTGATTATACTGTTCATATTCTTACATTATTTGCACGGGAAGAGAGGCTCGAACTCCCGACACCTGGTTTTGGAGACCAGTGCTCTGCCAACTGAGCTATTCCCGTAGATGAGGTGTCAAGCAACAAGCCTGCTGCCTGACACCATATTAGGAAAGATGTGAATCTGTCGATTAATCGTAAACCTCTGTAATCTGACCAGAACCAACGGTACGACCACCTTCACGGATAGCGAAGCGGAGACCTACGTTGATGGCAACTGGATAGATGAGTTCAACCTTGATTTCCACGTTGTCACCTGGCATAACCATCTCGATTCCGTCTGGAAGAGTGATTTCACCTGTACAGTCCATTGTACGGAGGTAGAACTGTGGACGATAGTGGTTCTTGAATGGAGTGTGACGACCACCTTCTTCCTTCTTCAGTACGTAGATAGAAGCCTTGAAGCCCTGATGAGGAGTGATAACACCCGGGTGAGTGATTACCATACCACGCTTCACTTCCTTCTTATCGATACCACGGAGGAGGAGACCTACGTTATCACCAGCCTGACCCTGATCAAGAATCTTGCGGAACATCTCAACGCCTGTTACAACAGACTTCTTGTCCTCACCAAGACCGAGGAGCTGAACTTCGTCACCAACCTTCACAACACCAGTCTCGATACGGCCAGTAGCCACTGTACCACGACCTGTGATAGAGAACACGTCCTCAACAGGCATCAAGAATGGCTTATCGATGTCACGAACAGGCTCCTGAATCCATGTGTCGCAAGCATCCATGAGTTCCATTACCTTAGCCTCCCACTCTGGAACGCCATTGAGGGCACCAAGAGCAGAGCCACGGATGATAGGAGTCTCTGGCTCGAAGTCGTACTGAGCGAGGAGGTCCTGCATATCCATCTCAACGAGTTCAAGCATTTCCTCATCGTCAACCATGTCGCACTTGTTCATGAACACAACAAGACGAGGCACGTTCACCTGACGAGCGAGAAGGATGTGCTCACGAGTCTGAGGCATAGGACCATCAGTTGCAGCAACCACGATGATAGCACCGTCCATCTGAGCAGCACCAGTTACCATGTTCTTCACATAGTCGGCGTGTCCAGGACAGTCAACGTGAGCGTAGTGACGGTTAGCAGTCTCATACTCTACGTGTGCAGTGTTGATAGTGATACCGCGCTCTTTCTCTTCTGGAGCGTTGTCAATCTGGTCGAAAGACTTAATCTCAGAAAGCCCCTGCTTTGCGAGCACTGTAGTGATAGCAGCAGTAAGAGTAGTCTTACCGTGGTCAACGTGACCAATTGTACCAATGTTTACGTGTGGTTTGGTACGCACAAACTGTTCTTTTGCCATAACTAAAAATTATTCTTTAGAGTTGATAATTTGTTTTTATTGTTCTCTTTTTCGGGAGAGAGCTGTTAACGAGATTTGAACTCGTGACCTCTTCCTTACCAAGGAAGTGCTCTACCACTGAGCTATAACAGCCTATCTGTGCACCTTGCACTATCTCCTTATATATAATAATGTATATATTTCTTTCTTCAATTCTCAGAATCCCTTGTCAGCAGGAGCTTATCTTGCCCAACCGCCAAGTTTTTCTTTCCAGAGCCTCTTGTCGGATTCGAACCAACGACCCCGAGATTACAAATCACGTGCTCTGGCCAACTGAGCTAAAGAGGCTTATAAAGCCTTTCGCACAGACGAATCCATGCGAAACGGCTGCAAATTTAGGCATTATTTTTCAAATGCAAAACTTTTCACAGACTTTTTTTAGATATTTGCCTGTTTTTCTTTATATTTGCCCAGCTGTTTTTCAATTGCAGCCAGCGATTCCATTACTGCTTCTTCAAATGTGTCGCAAATCTTGTCGGCGAAAAGTTCCGTTTTTGGAAGCGATACTGTGATGCTCGCCTGTTTGTTCATCGCCGTCTCTGGTTTTACGACCTTGAGTGACACCTCTACCTTTCTTATTTCACTACAATACTTATCCAGTTTTCCTACTTTCTTCTGAATGAAGTCTTGCAGTTTCTCTGTTGCGTCGAACTTGATTGCCTTAATGTTAATGTCCATAGTCACTGATTTTTAAGTTGAACAATATGTTTACTTGCGCGGATGCGCACTCTTGTATTCACTTTTCAGTTCTTCGAACGAAACATGGGTGTAAATCTCCGTTGTTGCCACACTCTCGTGTCCAAGCAATTTCTGGATGGATGTCAAATCGGCGTTGTTGTTCAGCATGGCTGTTGCAAACGAATGGCGAAGTACATGTGGACTTCTCTTCTTGATGGTAGTCACCTTCGACAGATTATCCCTCACGATTTTTGCTACCTGCGACTCGTTCACCGCCGTACCGTTCTCGTTCACAAACAATGCAGGAAACACGTTCTCACCCAAGGTTTCTTGCCGAGTACTCAAGTATTCTCGGATTTCCTTTTCCAGTTCTTCACCGAACGGGACGATGCGTTGCTTGTTGCGTTTGCCGGTCACTTTTACCTGCTTGGCGACCAAATCCACACTTGCATCGGTCATACTAAGCAGTTCTGCACGTCTGACTCCTGTTTCATAGAACATCATTAAGACCAAACGGTCTCGAATGCCCTTGAAAGTTTTGTCCTCGGCGGTTATCTCCAAAAGTCTGTCCATTTCCGACTCCCTTACGAAATAAGGTAACGGACGTTTCTTTTTCGGAGCAACCACTTTTTCCATCGGATTGATGTTCACCCACCCCATTCTGCGTAGGTATCGGTAGAAAGTACGCAATGCGCTCAACTTCCGATTGACCGAGGCGGCCGACATTTTTTGTTCATCCAGCAGGAAAATCACCCACTCCCTCACATCGTCAGCAGTAATTGCTGCCCATGAAGCATCGGGGGCTTGTTCCTCGAGGAATTCTTGAAACTCTGACAAATCCTTCGCATAAGCCTCCACTGTCTTCAGGGAGTCATTACGTTCCGAATGGAGATATTCCAAGAATGAATCAGTCCACAGTTCCATGTTTCATCGTTTTCAGCGACTAATATAGGACTTTTTAGCCAAACGACAAAAATTTTCGACTGAAAACTTTCTTTTTCTTCTTAAATTTCTCGTTTTACCGAGCGATTGCACTTTTCACACGTGCTACTCCTCTTCCTGATGGAGTTTGTTCACGTAGATAGCGTGCTGCATCTTGACGCGCTTAACAACAGATGGCTTGTTAAACTGCTTGCGGTTGCGAACCTCCTTGATAATACCGGTCTTTTCCGCTTTTCTCTTGAACTTCTTGAGAGCCCTCTCAATGTTCTCACCTTCTTTTACAGGTACAATAATCATTACAATTCTTTTTAGAAAAATGTTGATAAATTATAAATTAAACCGCTGGGATTTTCCCAATGGTCGGCAAAATTACGGCAAATTTCTTTAAACACAAAACTTTAGGCTGTTTTTTTCACAAAAACAGGCATTTAAACCCACTTTTTCGCTTTTTCTTGCAGTTTCTTGGCACGTTCGAAGCCCAAATTCGCCGATTTTTCAATCAGTTCACGAGCCAGGGAATTGTGGTTGTCCGTCTCTCCCAAACGGCGATGATAGATGCCCAGCCAGTAGGCCGCCTCTGCATTGCCGTTTTCTGACTTCTCTTCCAGCCGATGGTTGATATAATTGATGTAATCCTCAATGCTGATATGGCTATTTCCCGCCTGATCCACAATCATCTCCATCAACGTGCTGCTTTCCTGTTCTGAAAGCACCTTGCAATCCTTCATCAAGAAGTTGCTCAGATAATCCACCTGCTTCTTGGTCGCATACATGCCGAAAGTGCTGGTCAGCGAGTGCATCATCAGATGATTCACCGCAAAGACCGCCACGGTAAGCACCAAGCCGACCCAAAACCACAAGTCGCTTTCGTAGTATCCATACAGCAGCATCGGTACTGTCGCAAACAGACAATACGGAACAGGTGTGCTGAAATATCTCTCGATAGCGATGCGGTAGTAGTTTTTCTTCATACACATTATTAATATATATACACGAAAGTCAAAAATTTCACTTGTTGACCATATCCCCGTGTGAAAAACGATACAAAGTTATCATATTTTTTTCATTCTTACCACATTTTTGCTATATTTGCATGTTAAAAAAATCTATCAGCAATGAACATAGGAGATAAAGTACGGTTTCTGAACGACATCGGCGGCGGGAAAATCACAGCCTTCCGTCCGGGTGGCATCGTTCTTGTAGAGGATGAAGACGGGTTCGACATTCCCGTGCGTGAAGACGAAGTGGTGGTCATAGAAGAAAATACCCCCAAGGCTGCCCCCAAGAGGCCTACGCCCAAGGTGGAATATGGGAAACCACCCATCAAGGAGGAGAAGAACCTTGACAACAAAAACGCACAAAGTCTCAACGGCAAAGAATACCTCAAGTCCAAGGCCGTTGCACAGGCTGAAGAAGAGGAAATCGACGAGAACCTTGAAGCACGTGTTGTACGACTTGAAATGACCATTCAGAAACTCGAAGCCCGCCTCGCACGGCTCGAAGCCGAGAACAACCTACGGAAGAATGAGAAGATGATGACTCGCCCAGCAAAGCAGAAACAACCAGCAAATCCGACCAACAACTTGGACACATTACAAATACTATAAACCTCATTTAATACTAACCTTATGAAAAGAGAGGCATTCAAAATGTTCCTGAAACCAGGATGTAAAGACGAGTACAAGCGTCGTCACGCCAACCTGTTCCCTGAACTCAAAGCCCTGCTCAGCGAGAGCGGTGTACGCAACTACAGCATCTACCTCGACGAAGACACCAATATCCTCTTCGCCTATCAAGAGTTGGAAGGAGAAGGCGGCAGCCAGGACCTTGGCGGCACCGAAATCTGCCAGAAGTGGTGGGCCTACATGGCAGACATCATGGAAACCAACCCCGACAACAGCCCTGTCTCGATTCCGCTGCCCGAGATGTTCCACATGGACTAAACACACAAAAAGTGTCACACTAAAACAGAGAAGAAACCTTGGCAAAAGCAAAAACAAGATTATTCAAGCCGACCGACACCTCCATCATCGGTATGATGGAAAACACACTTCGGCAGAACTGGAACCGTCCCTGCGTCACTAACTACGGCACAGACGAGAGTTACACCTATGGCGATGCCGCAAAGATGATTGCCCGTCTCCACAGGCTTTTCCAGCAATTAGGCATCGAGCCAGGCAGCAAGATAGCCATCTGCGACAAGAACAATGCCCATTGGGCACTTTCCTTCTTTGCCGTCTTCAGTTATGGCGCGGTCGTTGTCCCCATCCTCTCAGAGTTCAACATAGAGCAGATTCAGAATATCTACGAGCATTCCGAATCTTCGCTGATTATTTGTGGAGAAAAATATGCCAAGGGGCTCAAGGCACGCATCCTCAACATCGCCGACTTCACCATGTTCGACGAGCCATACGCCATCGACATGAGCACCTTCACCGACCTTCAGCCCGACCAGGTGAGTTATTTCCGCGAGCGTCCCGACGACCTTGCCTTGCTCAGTTACACCAGCGGCTCCACAGGACGAAGCAAGGGCGTGATGCTCCCCTACCGCTCCATCTGGTCAAACTGCCACTTCGCCGACGAAGTGCTTGACTTCATGCCTGGCGACAACACGCTGTCTATCCTGCCATTGGCACACATGTACGGTTTTGCCTACGATTTCTTCTTCGCCTTCTGCATCGGCTGCCACATCCACTTCCTCACCAAGACACCCTCGCCCCATGTGGTCATCAAGGCGTTTGGCGACATCCGTCCGGTGGTGGTCATCGTCGTGCCGCTCATCTTAGAGAAAATCGTACAGAAGCAAATCTTCCCCATCCTCCGCACACGCCACATCCGTGCCCTCACGGCTATTCCCATCCTGCGTGAAGTGGTTTATCGGCAGATACGCAACAAACTTTTTTCCGCCCTCGGAGGTAACTTCTACGAATGCATCATTGGTGGTGCGGCATTCAACAAGGAAGTGGAAGACTTCCTGCATCAGATTCGCTTCCCCTACACCGTCGGCTACGGCATGACAGAGTGCGGCCCCATTATTGGCTACGAAGATAAGCACCTCTTTGTCAAGGGGTCGTGTGGCAAGGCGGCACCACGCATGGAGGTGAAGATTGACTCGAAAGACCCACAGAACCAGCCAGGCGAAATTCTCACTCGTGGCACCAACGTGATGCTTGGCTACTACAAGAACGAGGAGGAAACCCTTGCTGCCATCGACGAGGAAGGCTGGCTGCACACAGGCGACCTCGGCACCATCGACAGCCGTGGCAACATCTTCATCCGTGGTCGCAAGAAGACCATGCTGCTCGGAGCCAACGGACAAAACGTCTATCCCGAGGAAATCGAGGATGCCATTATGACGCACACCCTCTTCGAAGAGAGCGTAGTGGTGCAGCGAGGCGAAAAACTTGTCGCTCTCGTCTATGTGAGCGACCCCGCCTTGGAGCACCACGGCCTCACCCGCGACACTCTCCTCCAGAAACTCGACACCTACAAGCGTCACATCAACTCCTTCCTGCCCGCCTTTGCCAACATTGCGGCCATCGAGGTGCAGGACAAGGAATTTGAGAAGACACCGAAACGCAGCATCCGAAGATACCTTTATACATAACTGTTTCCCATGACCTATATCGACCAACTCATCCAGTTTCTGGACAATTCTCCCGTCAACTTCTTGGCTGTGAAAACCACGGCTGAACTGCTGGAGGCGAAAGGCTATTGCCGTCTTGACGCTTCGCTGCCCATCAAGGGCATCGAGGCAGGCACGAAGTGCTACTTCACAAAGAACGATTCCTCCATCTACGCTTTCCACATCGGCAGTCAATCGCTCGCCGAGGCAGGGTTCCACGTCATTTGTGCCCATTGCGACTCACCCACGTTCCGCATTAAGCCAAACGCCGAAATCACTTGTGAAAAAGACATCGTGAAACTCAACACCGAACTGTACGGCGGTGCCATCATGTCCACGTGGTTCGACCGCCCGTTGAGCCTTGCCGGGCGGGTGATTCTGCGTTCCGACGATGCCATGAACCCCACGACACGCCTGCTCCACATCCGCCGTCCACTCCTGCAAATCCCCAACCTCGCCATCCACTTCAACCGCGAGGTGAACGACGGCGTGAAACTGAGCAAGCAGAAAGACATGCAGCCCCTGCTCGGCATCGTTACCGACGAACTGGAGAAGGGGAATCTCTTGATGAGCCTCATCACCTGCGAGTTAGGCGTGGAGAAGTCGCAAGTCCTCGACTTCGACCTCTATCTCTACGACACCACCCCACCCTGCACCTTCGGCGTTCACAACGAGTTCCTGTCGGCAGGGCGGCTCGACGACCTCTCGATGGTACATGCAGGACTCACGGCACTCCTCGAAAGTGAGGACACGCCGCAGACAACCCGCATCCTCGCCATCTTCGACAACGAGGAGACGGGTTCGCAAACCAAGCAAGGAGCCGGCAGTCCATTTCTCGCCAGCCTCATCCAACGCATGGTGCTGGCACAAGGCGGTGATGCCGACAGTTTCTATCAGGCTGTGGAACATGCCTTTATGGTCAGCGCCGACAATGCCCACGCATGGCATCCCAACTACTCCGACAAGTACGACCCCACCAACCATCCCGTGCTCGGCGGTGGTCCCGTCATCAAGTTCAACGCTGCCCAGAAGTATGCCAGCGACGCCCTCTCCGCCGCCGTGTTCCAGCAACTTTGCGAACAGGCAGGCGTGCCTTGCCAACGCTTCGTCAACCACAGCGATGTGGCAGGAGGCAGCACCCTCGGCAACATCCTCGCCTCTTCCCTCCCCATCCGAGGCGTGGATATGGGCAACCCCATCCTTGCCATGCACAGCGTGCGAGAGACGGGTGCCGTCATCGACCATGAGTACTGCATCAAGGCATTCAAGCAATTCTATAAGAAATGAAGAAACCAATAAAAAAACGCCACGCAAGGCTTCACAGCATTGCGTGGCGTTCGTTGTACAACAATCTGATGTTTTTTACTTAATCAATTTATCATATCATTAGAATTTCCCATTGTATGTGTTTTCTAACGACTGGAGCACTCTCCCAATCAGTTCGCTATTAGGAATGTAGGTGCAGTCCTGCTTCCAATTGAGAAGTTTCTCACGGACCGCATCAAAAGTGGCTTTGTTCATCTCCGGAGATTCCCGAAGATAACTTTCCATGCGTTTGATGATTTTTGTTTTCTCCGGCACATAAGTCGTTCTTTTAAATTCGTTGTGATAGTCATCTAAACGCTTCAGAACATCTTGGGCAACAGCAACTTTGTCTGCATTATCCAGCACTCTCACACAATGCTCCAAGATGCCCTTGTGCATTTCCACCATCGAATTGGATTTCATATCCTTAACCACCGCATACGCCACCGCCTTTTCGTTTTCCGTCGCATCAGCGGCATGAGAAGAGAGATAGTCGAGCATGTTCACCAAGAGTGCCGTGTTTTCAGGCGTGTCTGGCTTCTGATAGTCATAGGAATCGCGGTAGAAGGTCATGCGGTCGATGAGATTGTCATTCGGATAGGTGACGGAACCCACATCCTCCACGCCTGCGGCTGACACCGTGTTGGCTCTCACCAAATTGTTCCGCCCCTCAATCTCATAGAGCGTGCCGACATAGCCATACTGCACGTCCATCTTCCATTCCACCGCCACCACCACACGGTAGTTGACCTGCTTCGACTTGCAACGCAGCACCAGCACGTTATAGGCGGTGTTTGAGCCAATCACGACGGGGGCATCCGTGTTGTTGTAGCGCACAGAGGTCTTCTTGTACTTCGCCTTTTCCTCCTCGGTAGCGTTCTCGTCCAGCCCCTTCATCTGCCCGTAGTAGGTCACGTTCTGGTCGCGGCTGTCTTTCTCGAACGCCTCTTGCAATGCCTTCATCTTGGCGGTCATGCCACTGCCCTTCCACACCTTAAACTCTGTCACGTTACATCGCCACGACTGGGCAGCACTCTCGCCTTCCTGTCCCTGTTCGTGGGTCGTGTTCGTGATAGTCACTCCTTTCGAGGTCTTAAACTTCTCGAAAGCCTTGAGCACATTCTTCTGAGCCGACACGTTCAGGCTCAATGCCACCGCCACCATCAGCGTGGCAAAACGGATGTTTCTTGTCTTCATATCGTTTATATTTCAATGTTGTCCTTATTGGCTGCGAGGTATTCCTCATACCTCCTGTTCAACTTCTCCGTGGCGATTTCCAGTTCGATTTTCTCGTCGAATATCGCCTGTCGGAGTTGCCACATCCGGTAGTTCTTCTCCACCTGTGCCAGTTCCGCCTCCGTGGCCTCGGGCATCTGCATCGGAGGCTCTTCCTCAATCATCTCCACCTTTTCCTCTTCCATGACAGGAGCAGACACCCGTTTTACGCTCTTGGGAGAGGCTTTTGGGGTATATGCCACCGCCTCAACAGGAGCGGTTTCCGTCACTTCATGCAGCACCTCCTTCGGGGCAGGCACGACTACCACCGGGGTGTTCTGTGCCAAAGCAGCCTCAGCCTCTTTCTCTCGCTGGAACTTCTGCCGTTCAAAGTAGCCCGACACCACCATAAAAGCGATGCAAGCCGCAGCCGCCCAACCCATCCAGAGATTGACGTTCCGACGGCGGCGACGAGCCAACGTGTTCTCATACATCGCCTCGCTCAGCGTCAGGTCGCCCAGCATATCGCTAATCACTTGCCACTCCGCAGGGGCATCGGGGCGGTTGACCTCCAACGCCAACCGACGCTCCTCATCGGGAGAGGTCTTCCCCTCCAGATACTTGTCCATCAATTTGTTGACCGCCTTTGTTGTCATAGTTCCTTCCTCCTTTTCATTTCGTTAAACAATTTTCGTCTCACCATTGCAATGATGCTCTGCACCGAGGCTTTCGGGATGCCCGTCCGCTGGGCGATTTCCTCCGTCGAGAGCCCTTCCTGTTGCCGCATCTCGAAGAGTTGGCGTTCTCGGGGTTGCAACTGCCGGATGGCTTCGTCCAGGGCACCTGCACTCTCTCTTCGCTCCATCTCCTCGTGGGGCGAGGGATGCAGCGAGGCACTCACCGCCTCCAACGCCTCTCCTCCTCTCACCACCCGCAAGTGTGTCCGCCTCGTCCAGTTCACGCAACAATGTTTTGCCACCCTCACAGCCAGTGCCTCCACATTCCGACCCTCGTCCAGTTGTTCGCAATATCGCCACAACTGCACCAGTGCCTCCTGTGCCACGTCCTCCGCATCCTCTGCCGAACCGAAATACTCCCGTCCGACCTTGAGCATGAGAGGACGCAACCGTCCTGCCATCTGTTCAAACGCTTCTCTGTCCATGCCGTTTCTGTGGTGCTTTTACTCTCTATACGCTAAAAAGAACGAAAACTTAAGTAAGAAATTGCATTTTTTTCGTTTCCCCTCGAAAGGCACCGAAATAACCCCAAAAGTGGTCTGAGTCACACCGCCTCGGCGGTCTGAGTCACACCACTCGGGCGGTGTGACTCAGACCACTTTAGAGGCATCGAGCAAGCCTTGTTTGGGCATTCAGTTTCGAGAGAATCATCAGGAACGTTGGCACCAAGAAGCAGTCGGCGGCAAACCATGCGGAAGGGTCGCCGATACAAACACCCGTGAAACCGATGGCGGGCACCAGGAAAAGGCTGATGAGACAGCGGGCTATCAACTCACTCACCCCCGAGAACATGCTGAGTTTGGTGCGTCCGATGCCTTGCAACGAATAGCGGAACACGGTCAGCGTGCCGAGGAAGACGTAGCAACAGCACGACACACGCAGGAACTGCTGGCTGAGGTCGAGGATGCGTGTTTCGTCCCTATATATAAATAATGTGGAAATGTCGCGAGAGAAAAACCAAAGCACGAAGAACGTGAAGACGCTGTAGATAAGCATCATCAGAAGTCCGTCTTTCAATCCCGAGCGGATGCGGTCGTACTGCTTTGCCCCCAGATTCTGACCGCAGTAGGTGGCGAGTGCCACGCCCAAGTTCTCGTAGGGGCAAATGAAGAACATTTTGATACGCATGGCAGCGGTGAACGCCGTGGCACACTCGGTGCCGAGGGTATTGTTGGCACTCTGCAACATGATGGAGCCGATGGCGGTGATGGAGAACTGCAGTCCCATCGGCACGCCCATGCAGAGGACATGCCAAGCATCGCGAAGAGTGACAGGTTCTTTTCCGTTAGGCGACATCGGCAGCGGTGTTCGTTTCAAATGGTGCAAACACAAGAAAATGCTGACCAACTGTGCAATGGCTGTTGCCAATGCCGCACCACCAACACCCATGCCAAATGCCATGATGAACAGGAAATCGAGCACGATGTTCACCACCGAGCCGACCAGCAAGGCATAAAAAGGGGTTTTGCTATCGCCCAAGGCACGGATGATGCTGGCAAAGAGATTGTAAACGAGATTGCAGGGAATGGAAATGAACGTGATGAGCAGGTAAATGTAGGCATCGTGGAATATCTCTTCTGGCGTCTGCATCCATCGCAGGATGTCGCCACACAGCAGCGAACACACCACCGCCAACACGATGGAAAAGACGATGCCCCACAGGTAACTCGCCCTCACATATCGTTGCAACCGCACATAGTCTTTTGCCCCGAACGCCTGAGCAATCGGGATGCCGAAGCCGCCCGCCAATCCGCCACAAAAGCCCAAGATGAGAAACAGCAAACTGCTGCTGGCTCCCACACCTGCCAGCGCGTTCATGCCCAACGTCTGCCCCACGATGGCGGCATCCACGAGGTTGTACGCCTGAATGAGCAGGTTGCCCAACAGCAGCGGCAAGGCAAAGTTCAGGATGAGCGGAAACGGCCGCCCCACCGTCATGTCCTTCGTCACTTTCTCTTCCCCTTAAAAAAATCCTTCATGAGTGTCGCACACGCCTCTTCCAACACCCCACTCACCACCACGGTCTTGGGGTGCAACGCCTGAGGTGCATACCGCTGAAAACCACGCTTCTCGTCACTCGCCCCATACACCAATCGCCCCAACTGGCTCCAGCCAATCGCCCCAGCACACATCACGCACGGCTCCACCGTCACATACAACGAACAGCCCGCCAGATACTTGCCACCCATCCATTCCTCCGCCGCCGTTATCGCCTGCATCTCGGCATGAGCCGTCACGTCGTGCAGCGTCTCCGTCAGGTTGTGCCCCCTGCCAATGACCTGCCCATTCGCCACCACTACCGCCCCAATGGGAATCTCCCCCTGAGCCAAAGCCGCCCTCGCCTCTTCCAAGGCAAGTGTCATATATCGTTCGTCTGTTGTCATCTGATACATCATCTATCTTTTGTGCAAAGGTAGTGCTTTTTTGTGTAACAGAAAAATCCCATCCAGAAAAACCAACAAGATTCTTTTCTTTCAACATCTAACGGATGTTAAAATAAGGCACAAACTATTGCATAGTTCAACAAAAAGGCTTTACTTTGCAGCGTCGAACATAAAAAAATGTTGAATATATGCTTAAATTGACACAAAAAGAAGAGGAAGTGATGGAAAAAATCTGGCAGTTGGGTGAATGTACGCCCAAGGAAGTACAGGCTCTCTACGAGGAACCGCTGCCACTCATCAACTCCATCTCCAATGCTTTCCAGGCACTGGAACGGAAAGGCTATCTGACCCACCGCCAGCAGGGGCGTGGCTACATCTATATACCTGCGGTGGAACAGAAAGCGTATGGCAAGTCACAATTGAGTTCGTTTGTCAATAAGTATTTTGACAATGACTACCTGAGTGTCGTGTCTGAGTTTGTTCACGAAGAAAAGTTGAGCGAGGCAGAACTAATGCGGTTCTTGGCCGACCTCATGAGTAATCACCATTAACCGCTCATCGCTCATGGCTGCATTTGTCATCTACATCTTGAAGTGGGCTGTCACCCTCACCCTGCTCTACTCGCTCTACGGACTTTGGCTGCGTCGAGAGACCTTCCACACGCTCAACCGAATGGTGCTGCTCGCCATCCTGTTGGTCAGTATGCTCCTGCCCGCATTCGACTTGACCACCGAACACGCCACACCGCTCAATCAGGGGATGGAACAATTGGAAATGTGGGTGGCTGAAAAGGAGGCTCCCGAAACCGAGAAGACAGCCTCGAATGTTTCTTCATCCAACGTTGTCTCACCCCATACACCCATAGTGCCAGCAGAGACGCCAAAGACGTCTTCCTCCTCATGGGTTCGCCTCCTGACGCTCCTCTACGGGGTGGTCACTTTCATTTTCTGGGGGCATTACCTCTACAGCCTCATCCGATTTGGGATGCTCATTCGGCGGGCAAAGCGGCTCAATGTGGCAGGAATACCGAAAGGCGTGCGTGTGCTAATGAGTCGGGAGGTCACCAACTCGTGCAGTTGGATTCGGTGGGTGGTGCTCGCACCTTCTGACACAGGAGCAGGACAAAACATCATCTTGACCCACGAACTGGCACACCTCCAACGCGGGCACTCTTGGGACAAACTGCTCTGCGAATGTACCTGCCGTATGCTCTGGTTCCTGCCCTTTGCGTGGATGCTTCGACAGGACTTGGCAGATGTACATGAATTCGAAGCCGACCGTTCCGTATTGGACACGGGCATCGACATCAAAACATATAATGAACTCATTATAAACAAAGCCGTTCACGCAGGACTGCAGCCTGTGGCAAACGCATTCAACGAAAGTAAAACCAAAAAGCGTATGATTATGATGTTTAAAAAGAAATCTACCAAGATGGCAGCACTGAAGGCACTCTACCTCCTGCCGCTCATCGCATTCTCCGTCACGGCTTTCGCCAAGCCTCGACAGATGGAAGACATCAAGAAAGCCATCACCCAAGAGCCCTTCGGCCTCACCACAGAACCAGAAGTGGTGGCTGTGCTCGACAGTACGATGCAAGCCGTTGGTGCCCGCAAGATTGGCGAGGGGGTCTATATCGGCGCCTTCCGTCCCAACTACACGAACGATACCATTCGTGTGCAGAGTGTCTATCTCGACAACGAGAAGGCAGAGCACATTGCCGAGCACATTTTCACAAAAAATCGTCACCAAGCCTACACCATCACCTTACAGGCTGAAGACCGAAAAGAACTGGGACGAGGTTATCATATCCGCTGGATGTATCCAGTGGAGGGAGCATCAACCCAAGCCCACGTGAACAAGACATCAACTAACTAAAAAAAACAGACTTACGATGAAGAAAATCTATATGATACTTTTGCTGGTGGCAGCAAGCCATCAGTGTACGACAGCCAATAACGAGGCTGATTATGACACCCGCCCCACCAACCAAGCCCCTCAACTCGAACGTCCGGCATGGCCCAACTACGACGTACACAACGAGAACTCCTTTGCTGTGTTCAACACGGTGTTGAGCGTTCCCGAACCGCAGGGTACACGCTTTAATGGGGGCTTCTGGACACTCTATCGCTGCAAGGATGCCACCTACGTCACCTTCGACTGGACGGTGCCCTCCTACCAAGACTGGTGGTTCTTTCGCTTCACCACAGGCTCCGCCATCATCGATGCCGACACAGGCGACCAGTATCTGCTGCGTGAATTGGAGTATTTCCCGATGGATCAATGCTTTTGGATTCACGGGCAATCAGGAGAGACCATTCGCATGGTGCTCGTCTTTGCCCCTCTGCCGCCAGGCGTGAAACATGTACGATTCTACGAAGCCGAAGCCCCGTCACGCGAATGGATGGACGGTACGGCAACATTGTCCCGTATTTTTTCGGTGGAAGAACTCCGTCCCCAAACACCTGACAAACAGCCCCACGAATATAAAGGGAAAGTAATATATTAAAAAGATTAGTAATAAAAGATTAGTATTGGAAAATAACAGACTCTGGCAACAGAGATGTTATTGTGAATAAAGTAAAACGGGACCGGTCATCTCCATCCAAGGCTGTGAAGTTTTGGGTGGAATCCTTTTTTACCCTCTCTAACATTGGAGTGCTCCAGTCCACTTGAGCGGACTGGAGCACTCCGACGAGGTAGACTGGAGCAGTCCGCCTCTGATAGTACCATAAAAAAAGGTTATTTTTTCTTCTTCAACAACTCCGCAGCCGGATGCTTCGTGTCAATCAGTCCTTTGGCAACAGCCTGGGCATTAAGTTGAGCCCCTTTGAGGGAGGTGTGAGTGTGGTCATGGTTGAAGTAGGCGGCTGCTTTCTTCTGGCCAACTTTGTCGAGGTAGTCAGCCGTGATGTTGTGTACATCCACGAGGGTGACGCCTGTCTCTTTGGCTACATCGCGGCACCAACGCCCGTATGTCTCGTTACGACGCTCGATGTAGAACTTTCCACGGTTTTCCCAGATGGGGTTGACAAAGCCACGAGAACGGCCTTCGCCTTCATGCCACTCGTTGCGAGGGGTGAGGGTGAGCAGGATGGGGATGGCACCTTTCTCTTGGGCATCGCGAATCATCTTCTTGAGATACCAGCCATAGGAGTAGATGACCTTGAACTGGCCAGAACTCTCCATGCGGAACACCTGACTAGAGTCGCGAGAGGCACCCAACACACCACGTTCTTTGCCATCCTTGATGCCTCCGATGTCGTTGTGACCAAACTGAATGAGCACGTAGTCGCCTGGTTCAAGCGAGTTATAGACCACTTCCCAAAGACCCTCGTCGATAAAGGTGCGAGTGGAACGTCCCGCCCTTGCCTGATTCTGGAAGACGCACTTGGTGGAGTCGAAGACGGTGTAGCCTTGGCTGCCCCAACCCCACATGCCGTCGGGGTTCTTGTCTTCGTTCTTGCCTGTGGAGTCGCCACAAAGGAAGACCACCGGTTTGCCGGGCTTTCGCTTCTGGTCGCAACGCTTGGGAGTGACCTTGTCGTTGAGACAGGCTTTCAGCGGAGCCACCTGCGGGTCGTCGGAGGCAAGGATACCCTCAGCGGCACTCTGTGCATTCATGCGGGCACCATAGGCGGAGGAGTGGATTTTGTCGAGATAGAAGTGATAGTTGGTCTTCCAAGGGCCATACTTTTCGAGTTTGGTGGCAGAGATGTCGTTCAGGTCGATAACGGGCGTGTTGGTCTCCTTGCCGATGGCGAAGATGGCAGGCGTGAAATCGGCGAGTTTACGCTGAATCCGCTTGGGGTCATCCTTCTCATAGTCGTTGCGAGGGGTGAGAGTGAAGAGGATGGGTGTGGCTCCCTTGGCACGAATCTCGTTGATGAAGCGGCGAGTGTAGCCACCAAACGTATAGACGGTCTCTTGCTTCTTGGTCACCTTATTATAAATAGAGATGGAGTCTTCCTTCACTTCGAGTTTGCCATTGGGACGGTAGGAAGAACGGGCACGAATGGAGTCGATGGGGCCATTGTCATTGTGTCCGAGTTCGAGGAAGACAAAATCGCCCTTCTGCACGGCTTCGAGAACAGGTTTCCACAACTGGTTGTAGAAAGTGCGAGGAGAAGTGCCACCCAAAGCATGGTTCTCGACGGTAATTTTGTTTTCATCGTAGTATTCGTGGGCATAGAATCCCCATCCCCACTGACCATTGTTGCCATTGCCGAGGGTACCAGTACGCATGGTACTGTTGCCCACGAGGAAGAGCACAGGGTTGTTGCCCTGACGACTGCTTCCAGGGATGGGACGTGCCTGGTTGGCGATGTCGATGGAGTCGGCTGTGAGGTCACGCACACCATTGATGTCAATCCAGATGTCATGCTGGGCGGAGGCTGGCAGGATTGAAAAATTAAAGAATTGAAGAACTGAAGTTGTCAGTAAGACCGTTAGTAACTTTTTCATATAGGTTAAATTTTGATGAGTTGCACACGTTTGAGTTCGCTTTCAAAGTTGGGGGTGAAGATGCCTTTGCCAAGGTTCGCCTTGATTTCCTCAGGAGTCCAGAAACGGCCACCATCCAGTTCGTCAGAGGGAGTGATTGTGCCATCGTAGATGGTCTTGTAGGCAAAGACTAACTCCTTCTCACGGGCACTTTCGAAGACATACTGTGTGAGGCGTTCGGGGGTGAAGTCGGTGATGCCCAACTCTTCACGCACTTCACGCTTCAAAGCATCTTCCACACATTCACCGAGATCCACATGTCCTCCCACTGCGGTGTCCCACTTGCCTGGCTGGATGTCTTTCCACTCTGGGCGGCGTTGCAAGTAGAGGTCGCCCTTGCTGTTGAACACATGCAGATGCACCACAGGGTGGAGGAGTTTGCTGCCGCTGTGGCATTCGCCTCGTGTTGCGGCTCCGACGATGTTGCCTTCTTCGTCGACAATGGGGAACATTTCTTCGTTATTATCTTTCATGATGTCAAGGAATGAGAAGTGAGGAATCGCCGTAACTGAGGAAGCGGAAGTCGTGAGCAAGTGCATAGTCGTACACCTTTCGCCAATCGCCTTTGAGGAAAGCTGAAACGAGCAGCAGGAGGGTGGATTGTGGCTGATGGAAGTTGGTGACCATCCGCTTGACGATGTGATAGTCGTAGCCAGGGGCGATGATGATTTGGGTGGATGAATGGAGCACGTCCAAGTGGTGCTGATTCAGATAGTCAAGCAGGTGTTGCAAAGCCTCAACGGTGGTCATGTGTCCTCCGTACTCATAAGGCATCCACTGGGGGACATGCAGTTCTTCCGCTCCTTGCTGTGCCAATATGCCCATATAGTAGAGGCTCTCGAGAGCACGCACGCTGGTAGTCCCCACGGCAATGGCTTCGCCACCATGTGCCAGCAGTTTCTCGATGGTTTGCCGACGCACGGCAATATGTTCGGTGTGCATATCATGACCACCTATCTCCTCACTCTTCACAGGCTTGAAGGTGCCGGCTCCCACATGGAGGGTCAATTCCTCACGGTCGATGCCTGCCTCGTCAAGTGCTTGAAGCACTCGCTCCGTGAAATGGAGTCCTGCAGTCGGTGCTGCCACCGAACCTTTGATTTTGGAATATACCGTCTGATAGGTAGTCTTGTCGCTCTCCTGTGTGGCTCGGTTGAGATAGGGAGGAATGGGCAGTTCGCCCACGGCATCGAGCAGTTCTGCCCATGTGTAGTTGCCATCCCATGTGAACTCGACCACATGGGAGGTGCCATGCAGAGCAAGGCGTTCACAAGCCAACGTGATTGTCTGACCGTCAGGCATATCAATCTGACGGTAAAGTTTTCCCTCCTTCCACTTCTTCAGGTTGCCCACCAAACAATACCACTGAACGCTTCCCTTCTGCGAGAAATTCAACTGATAGTCGTTGGGCATGGCTGGTTCGAGACAGAAAACCTCGATAAGCGCCCCCTGCACTCCAGCATCAGTGGAAGCCTTACGGAAGTGGAGGCGTGCCTGAATGACCTTGGTGTTATTGAACACCATCAAGGCACCACTGGGCAAGTATTGGGTAAGCGAGGTGAAGACATCTTCACTCACTTCACCATGACGATATACCAACAATTTGCTCGTGTCACGCTGTGCCAAAGGAAACTTGGCAATGCGTTCGTCGGGCAAATCATAGTTGTAATCTGCTATGTGTATATGTTTCGGATCTGAAATCATCTTGATTACTCTTTTTGTTCATCGAGAATGAAACGCACCTCCTTGAATTCATACCGCACCACGCTGCCATTTTGGAACCGCAGATGAAGATGCCCTGTCGGCTCCACATCGGCAATCTCTGCCATGAATTCGCCTCGTACATCAGCATAGCGGTGAAAGCCCGTTCGACGATAAAGGCAGGCCATGTACTTCTTCCGCACTTCGTCAGCCTGTCCTTGACGCAGGCATTCGTAATAGCGCTGGAAATAAGCGATGACAGAGGAGAGGATTTCCTCACGGTCAAACACCCTTCCTGTCAGCAACTGAAGGGAAATGGGATTGGGGGCATCGCTCCGAAACTCCGTCTGATTCACATTGATGCCCACACCAAGGATACAATTGGAGATTTGCTTACCCTGCAAGTCGCACTCAATGAGCGTGCCACTTATTTTCTTATCACCCACATAGATGTCGTTCGGCCATTTGACCGTCACACCTTCCACCAAACCCTCCAATGCCCGACAAATAGCCAACGCCATCCCTTGAGAGAGAAGGAACTGTTCGGAGGGCTTCACGAAGTCCGGATGACAAAGCAGAGAGAAGGTGAGGTTTTTTCCTCGTTCCGTCTCCCACGAATTACCCTGCTGACCCCGTCCTTTCGTCTGGTCATCAGCCACTACAAGGGTGAAGCCAGGCAAAGACTGGGCAGACACGACCTGCCCCGTTCCTTCTTCTGCCAACATCTCGCGAATGAAGGTGTTGGTGGAATCGACGGTGGGAAGATTGATACGGGATATGCTTTCCATTCTCTGAATTTTATTGCAAAGTAAGAAAAAATGCATGAAAAAACCGTCTTTGTCTGCCTATTTTAACAAAACCTTTGCAAAAAAAGTACATTTTTTCATGTTTTTAGTAAACTATTTCATATATTTGCGACGAATTTTGTTAAGAATCGGGTGAACAAGCCAGCCCAAGCACAAATCCGAAGATGCATTTTATACGTACATTCATACTGCTTTTCACTTTTGCTATACCTCTATCCGCCTTTGCCCAAGAAGACTACCACAGCAAGGAAGAGATTGAAGGGGTGCTTGTTCAATTGGATCATCTGGTTACCGAAAAAATGAAATTTCAAGGCAAACGCCAAGCGACAGCCGACAGCCTTGAAGCCGCTTTGAAAGAAAGCAACCCTAAACAGTATGTCAAAAAATGCCAAGAACTTTTCTATGCCGTCAATGATTATGACGGCAAGCGAAGCCTTGAGGCACTGCATCTGATTGAAGAGACGAACGAATACAAGAACGACGTGAATCTACGTGCATGGGTGATGCTTAACAGAGCAGAGGTCTATGGAACGATGGGACTTTACCACAAGGCAAGATTTTACCTTACCAGTGTTTCTCCACGCCAACTCTCCAAACAAGAGCGTCTGCACTATTACCACACAAGCCGAAGTTTCTACGAGAAAATTTCCGAGTATGTGTCGGACGACGATGTAGCGGAAGAGGAGGAAGACAAGATGGTCGTTTATTACGACAGTATTCTTGCTTTGGAACCTGCTGGCATCGGACGCGACATCGTCACCGCCAGCAAAGACCTCTATGTTGGTGATTACGAGAAAGGACTTCGGACAATCAAGCGAGACCTGAAGGAAGCAAAAGGAAAAGAAATCATCTATCTTTATGCCACCATCGCGGCTCTCTATAAAGAGTTAGGGAACAAACAAAACTATATTTATTACCTGGCACTGACATCCATTGGTGACATCAAGAATGGAACCACAGAATACCAGGCGTTGCCCTATCTAGTGCAAGCATTATATGATGAAGGGGATACAGACCGTGCCTATGCTTACTTGATGTGTGCAATGGAAGATGCCAACTTCTTCCCTGCACGCAATCTGGCTGTGAGGGTGTCCAGTTATTTCCCGTTGGTCAGCCAAGCATACGACAAGAATCAAGCCTTCCTTGTCAGCACAGAGAAGATGAAGCGTAACTCACTCGCCGTGACGTACGCGATGCTGGCGCTTGCCATCTGTGTGGCATTCTATCTGGGATGGCGATACAACAGCACACAAGACCAGAAACGACGTGCCGACGAACTTCAGAAGGCATTGGACAAGGCATCTATTGCCGACAGAATCAAGACTGTGTTCATCCAAAACATGCGTCACGAGATACGTACCCCGCTCAATGCCATCATGGGATTTGCGCAGTTGATGTCGAACGACCTCACGGACGAGGAACGGTCACTCTACAATGGCTACATACAAGAAAGCAACAACCAGTTGCTCTACACGTTGGACAACATCATCGATGTCAGCAACATGGAGGTTGGAACGTTCAACTTCAAGTTTGAAGACGTGGATGTAGATGCCTTGTGTCGCAAGAAGATGGAAGACTGCCAAGAACTTCTGCCAGGAGGAGTTGAGTTTATCTACTCTCCTGCCAAAGAAAATGCCATACTTCACACTGACAAGACACGCATCGGGCAGGTTCTGTATAATCTGCTGTCTAACGCTTGCAAAAACACAACCGAAGGCGTCATCCGACTCAACGTGGCACATTCCATTGCCAACGACAGCATACAGTTCGTGGTGGCTGACACAGGAGTCGGTGTTCCTCCAGACAAATCGGAAGTGATCTTTGAGCACTTTGAGAAACTCGACCATTATAGCCCCGGATTAGGCTTGGGACTTTATGTTTGTCGCCTGATTGCTCGTGCACTGGGCGGAGACATCTACCTCGACACAAGTTACACTGGCGGTGCACGATTCGTCTTCACCGTGCCCAATGCCAAAGAGGAGCAACTCAGCAACAATGAACAATTGATGGCAGCCAAAGCACATTAACCCATCAGTACAACAGTTAATCGTTCATTGAACAGCCATGAACTTTCGACGCACAACCCACCTTATTCTTACAGCACTTCCTCGAGCCATCCATCGACACGGATTTGGTGTGCAGTCGCCGTGGGCATACGAACTGGTGCGCGATGTACTCTACGAGCCACTACCCTATTACGCCTATCAGGAGCAGCACCTCACCACCCCATTGCAACAGCAACTTTTCCGCATCCGGAATCACTACCGCCACCAGCCACTCATCGTCATCGACGAGAAAGGGCAGGCGGCTCTTGCAAAATACGAAGCCACACTTCGTAACGCCACTCCCGACACCATCCTGATTATAGAACACACCCACGACGAGAATGCCACGCTGTGGAATGTCGCCGTCAACGATGCACGCACCATCGTCACCTTTGATATGGGACGCCGAGGCTTGGTATTCTTCGACAAAAAACGCATTAAACAAAACTATCTCCTATGAAAATATACACAAAAACTGGTGACTGCGGACAAACCTCCTTAGTTGGCGGTCAGCGTGTCAGCAAAACCTGTGCCCGCCTTGAGTCCTATGGCACAGTGGACGAACTCAACTCACAGATAGGTCTGCTCATCACATATTGCAAGAAAGAAGCCGACCAGAACTTCCTCACAGAAGTACAAAACACCCTGTTTGTCGTGGGTGGCTACCTTGCCACCGACAATTCTCAGCGTGAGGTCAGAACCTTCAATATCGTCACATCCGACATGGTACTTGCCATCGAGCAGCAGATTGATGCCATCAACGCCATCCTCCCCCCCTTCCGCCATTTCATCCTCCCAGGCGGAGGACGTGCCGCCGCCGTGTGCCATGTGTGCCGCACCGTCTGCAGACGGGCTGAACGACGCATCCTCACGCTTTGTGAAGAAGGTGCAGAAGTGGATGGAAACGTCATTGCTTACATCAATCGCCTCAGCGACTATCTTTTCGTTCTTGCAAGAAAATTGAATTTAGACGAAAATCAGCCTGAAATTATTTGGAGGAAAGAGAAATAAGTTGTACCTTTGCCGCCCAAAATACAATCATACATCGTAACATTAAATAACAAAATTCATGTATTGGACACTCGAATTAGCATCAAAACTTGAAGATGCACCTTGGCCCGCAACCAAGGAAGAACTCATCGACTACGCTACACGCTCAGGTGCTCCGCTTGAAGTCATTGAGAACCTCGAAGAAATTGAAGATGAAGGTGACGTCTATGAATCCATCGAAGAAATCTGGCCAGACTATCCTTCTAAAGAAGATTTTCTTTGGGACGAAGAGGAGTATTAACCACGTGAATACAGGAAGATATCGTGAAAAAGATTTGCTACATTGTGGCAATGGAGGCTGAAGCACAGCCTTTCATTGAACGATACCAAATGCATAAGGTGGAGGACTTTTTCAGTCCTCTGCCTTGTGTGCTTTATGAGGCAAGCGTTGCGGAGATAACCTTGTATGTCGTACTGAACGGCAGGCAGCACGGGAGCGACCTCATTGGTTGTGAAGCAGCCACGATTGCAACACTGTCTGCCATACAGAAACTGCACCCCGACCTCATCATCAACTCTGGCACCTGCGGAGCATTCCGAAAGAACGGAGCAGACATTGCAGACGTGTACATCGGCAACAAAGCGATGTTTCATGACCGCCGTGTGCCAGGTGACGACGCATGGGACACCCAGAGCATTGGCAATTACGCCGTTTGGGAAGGGAGCAAGGACCTTGCCCAAGCATTAAGTTTCAAGATGGGGAAAGTGACCACAGGCTCCTCGCTCGACATGCAGCCTTGCGACCTTGACATCATCCAAGCCAACGGCGGCGAACTGAAGGACATGGAAGGTGCAGCCGTGGGCTTTGTGTGCTCGTTGTATCAAGTACCTATCCTATACGTTAAATCTGTCACCGACCTTTGCGACAGCGGCGCCGAGACGTTCGAAGAGTTTTCACGAAACCTCGGACGAGCAAGTCAGGCCCTGAGAGATGCCAACGAGCGTGTGATTGAGTTTCTGACTCGATAGGAGAAAAACGGAGTGTCCCACTCCGATTCGCCGTACTGCTCCACTCCGATTCTGCGAAGTGGAGCAGTACGCTTTTAAACTCGACAGCATAAAAGCAGGGCGGGAAGCACCATAAATGCTTCCCGCCCTGCTCTTTTTTCTATCAATTATTTTCTTCTTCCAACGAGTGGAACGAACTGCCGTCGAAACAGTGTGTACAGATTTGGCATTTCTCCAAGCCAATCGCTTTCACAATCGTTTCCAGTTTTGAGAACTTGAGGCTGTCGAGGTTCAAACGACGTGCTATCTCAGCAACCAATGCCTTGTATTCAGGCGAGTCAGTCGTGGCGTATGCCTTGATTCGCTCGGCAGGCACCTCCACGTTCTGAGCCGTCTGTGCATCTGCCAGCATCGTCGCTGTACGTGAATGTGTCTCCAGGTCTTTGATGACACGACGCGTAATCAACTCCAGTTCCGATTTCGATGCCGAGAAGTTCACGAATGGGCAAGCATAAATCAGCGGAGGACAAGCAATACGCATGTGTACCTCCTTCGCACCCAGTTCCTTCAGCACCTTCGTGTTTTCTCGCAACTGCGTACCTCTCACGATGGAGTCATCACAGAACAAACAACGCTTGCCTTTCAGCATGTCCTTGTTCGGAATGAGTTTCATCTTTGCCACCAGATTGCGAATCTCCTGATTAGAAGGCATGAACGAACGTGGCCACGTCGGCGTGTACTTGCTGATGCCTCGCTGATAAGGGATTCGGCTACCTGCACTATAACCCACAGCCATGCCAATGCCCGAATCGGGGATGCCACCTACAGAATCCACCTCCACATCATCACTCTCGCCCATCACACGACCTGTCGTGAAACGAACCTCTTCCACATTCTTTCCTTCGTATGACGATGTCGGGAAGCCATAATAGATCCAGAGGAAAGAACAAATCTGCATCTTCTGGTTGGGTTTACGCAACTGTTCCATACCCTCAGCCCTGAGACGCACAATCTCTCCTGGCCCCACAAAATAAGTCGTTTCAAAGCCCAAGTTCGGGAATGCCGTGTTCTCGCTCGTCGCCGCCATCGCACCTTCTTTCTGTCCGATGACAATCGGCGTGCGTCCCCAAGCGTCACGAGCGGCAATGATGCCATCCTCTGTCAGCAGCAACATCGAGCAGGAACCTTTCACCGTGTTATAGACATTCTCGATGCCATCCACGAAGTCCCGCCCCTTCACAATCAGCAAGCCAATCAACTCCGTCGGATTGATTTTACCCGACGAGAACTCGGACAGGTGCATGTTCTCTTGCAAAAGATGGTCCGCTATTTCCTCCAAATTATTCACCTTCGCCACCGTCACCAGTGCAAATCGTCCCAAGTGGCTGTTGAAGAGCATCGGCTGTGCATCCGTGTCGCTGATGATGCCAATACCCAATTCGCCGACAAACTTCGGCAGTTCTGACTCAAAACGAGTACGAAAATATGTATTCTCCAGATTGTGAATCGCACGGTAAAAACCTTTTTCCTTGCTATACGTAGCCATACCTCCACGGCGAGTGCCGAGATGAGACTGATAATCTGTACCATAAAAAAGGTCTGCCGCACACTTTTGCGTCGATACGGTTCCGAAAAAACCTCCCATAAATAATTAGCCAATTTGAATTTCAGAGTGCAAAGGTACGGAAAATAATTAGGATTTAGGATTTAGGAAATAGGAATTGTGTCTTTTTCCACGAAAAAAACAATCAAAAAGACAAAAAAATCCCGATTCCTGATTTCTAATTCCCAATTGTTTCCTATATTTGTAGCAGAAAAAAGAAGAGAACCATGAAAAAGAGAGCAGAATATATCCAAAGCATAGAGATTCAGGCTCTGTGGAAAGGTGGCAGACACATCGTCTGGAACCTACAGCCCGACGTGAACATCCTGAGCGGCATCAACGGTGTGGGCAAAAGCACCATCATCAACCACTCGGCACGCACCCTCAGCATGATTGACAAGGACGAAATCCGACTGGACGAGGCACCTCAAGGGGTCACCATCAAACTGGTGCCCGAAGACGCCACCTACATCAAGTTCGATGTCATCCGTTCCTTCGACCGTCCCCTGCTCCACAGCGACCTGCTGGAAAAACTGTCCGACTCACGCGTGAAGACGGAACTCGACTGGCAGATTTATCGTTTGCAGAAACGATATCTTGACTATCAAGTGAACATCGGCAACCGCATCATCGAACTGCTCACCAGCGGCGACCAGCAGGGTGCCGCCGAGGTGAGTGCCCCCAAGAAGCAGTTCCAAGACATGATAGACGAACTCTTTGCCGACACCCACAAGAAGATTGACCGCAAGAGCAACGAAATCCAGTTCATCCAAGGGGGGCAGGAGGTCATCACCCCCTACCAACTCTCCAGCGGCGAGAAGCAGATGCTCGCCATCCTCATGACCGTGCTGGTGGAGAACCGCGAGCCTTACGCCCTCCTCATGGACGAGCCAGAAATCTCCCTCCACATCGACTGGCAGCAGCGGCTCATCGACCTCATCCGTCAACTCAATCCCCACGCACAGATCATCCTCTCCACCCACTCTCCCGCCCTCATCATGGACGGCTGGATGAGCAACGTGACTGAAGTGGAAGAAATCAGTAATTGATGTAGAATTTATAATTGATAATGTATAATAGCCATGCGGCGTGCAAGGCGGTAGCCTATTATACATTATAAATATACATTATAAATTATTATGAAGCGTCTCACTTCCAACCTCTCCTCCGCCTATATCGAGGCAGCCAACCGCCTTCGTCCCAAAACGAAAAAGCGGAAGATTGTGGCATACGTCGAATCGTATGACGACATCTTCTTCTGGCGCAGCGTGCTGAGCGAGTTCGAAGACGACAACACCGCCTTCGAAGTGATGCTGCCCAGCCGCACCAACCTCAACCGTGGCAAGAAGACCGCCATGATGAACAAACTCGGAGAGTCCTTGGGAGCCTGCATGATTGCCTGTGTAGATGCCGACCTCGACTATCTGCTCCAACGCCAGACACCCAGTTCCATTCGGATGCTTGAGAACCCCTACGTCGTACACACCTACGCCTATTCCATCGAGAGTTACCAGTGCTATGCCCCTTCCCTCCACAACGTCTGCGTGATGGCAACCCTCAACGACCGCAACCTCTTCAACTTCGAGGAGTACCTGCGTCAATATTCCGAAATCGTTTACGAACTCTTCGTGTGGCTCGTCTGGCTCCATCGCCGCGGCCGCTACAATGACTTTCCCCTCACCTCCTTCAACAACATCACCTCCGTCGAACAACTGAACGTCTTCAAACCCGAGGAAGCGCTGGAGAAGGTACGCAAGAGCGTGAACCGCAAACTGGCGTGGCTCCAGCAGCACGTCAAGGAAGCCAAGGGCAAACTCACCCCCCTGAAACAAGAATTAGCCACCCTCGGCGTCAGAAAGGACAACACCTACCTCTTCATCCAGGGGCACCACCTCATGGAGAACGTGGTAGATGCCGCCCTCACCCCCGTCTGCACCATCCTTCGCCGCCAACGCGAGAAAGACATCAAACTCCTCGCCCAAGGCAACTCCCAGCAGATGAACAACGAACTCTCCTGCTACTCCCACAGCCAGTTCCAACCCGTCCAGATGCTTCGACGCAACACCCAATACAAAGAGTGCGAAACATACCAGATGCTCCGCACTCATATCGCCAATCTGCTGAAATCCACGTCGCCGAACACCTCCAACTGAATTACGGATTGCCCTCCCCCAACATCTTCAGATATCCTTCCTCAAACACCCACGGATAGAGGAACCGTGACTCTTTATGGGCGAAGGCCACAACGAGGAATCGCCCATCGACCGACTTCACCACCCCATCGCCAAACGTCTTGTGGGTCACGGCATCGCCCACTTTGACATTTTCCCATTTCGGCTGTGGCTTCTTTTCGGGTTGTACCTGCTGCTTCCTTTCCACTTTAGCCGACACCTTTTCCTCTTTCACCGATACAGGCACCTTCTCTTCGGGGAACAACACACTTCGGTCAATCGCCGTGTCCCATCCACCAATCACCGTTCCCTTGCGTGTGTCGATGCCAGTATATTCGAGACTGCTATCTTCATAACGCTTGAACTTATACACCGCATCGTTCATCAGTTCGCTGTTGAACACATTAAGGCTCACCAACAACTCGAAGTCGTTGATGCTCAAGCCTGTCACCTTGCGGAACAAGTCGGGTTCTAAGTTGACAATCACATCCTTCAGCGAATATTCCCTAAAGTCCGTCAAATACATAAACACGGGGATGCGTGTGGCAAACTTGATGAGTTTCTGCTGAATCTCCTTGCGTTTACTCTTATACTCTTTCTCCGCCTCCGTCAGTTTCTTCTTCTGCTTCGGAGTCAAGTTCTCACCCTGTTCACGTTTGGTCTTCTTCACCTGCTCGCTCTTGTTAATGATGGTCTCAATGTCCTGATTGAGCGAACGGAAACCCTCAATGTTCATCAGCGCCTTCATCGCCTCGGGCGAGTTCATCAGTCGGCTCAAGGTTGCATTATCCACATTCACCAGCACCGCGCTCTCCCACCGCCTCGCCAGCAGCGTGGCAGTCGTGCCGCTCATCGCCATGTCGAGGATGCCAGCCGCATCAATCTCCTTCATCGAACTGCCGTCGTAAGCCAGCACCGGCAAAAAGCGGATGAACTCCTCCACCTTCTTCTCAGGGTTCGGCTCATGCAGGTTCAGTTGGCAACTGTACTCCTCCACCTGCCGAAGGGCACGATTCGGTGCAAAGTCAAACACATAGCAATAAGGTTTCAAGATGACCTCTTTGCCCCACTCGTCATGAGTCGTCCACGGCGACTGCACACGAAACGCTGCTTGAAAATACGTCTCTGGCGAACGGGCATTGCGGAGCATCAGAATCCCCGTCCAAGGTCGCACGGTCACACCCGTTGACAGTTTGCCACACGACAGCGTGATGGTCTTGCTTTGCCGTGGGTCTCCTTCCCTATTCATGGCTTCATACACAGGTCGCACCGCCTCTGCGCCCATGCCCGCTTCGTTGCCAGCTGCTACCACCACTTCGTAGTCGTGGTAGAAGCGATTGATGGGCTTTGCCATCAGCCGTTCCATCGCCTTACAAGCCGCCACCGAGGGCAGGAACCAGTAGGTGTGTTGCAGGTAGCCGTGCAGACGCACATCGCTGAACGGCATAGGTGGACGTTCCGTGCCTTGTTTCAGTTCGGTGATGATATTTTCTTTGTACGAACCCCGAATCAAGTCAAGCCACTTCTGCACGTGCTCCTCATGCACGAAGCCCCGTTCATCGGCACGGAAGAACTCATTCAGGTCAAACTCATCAAACTCCCCCTGGTCAGCCACCTCCTTGATGCTGTCAGGCAACTGATAAGTCATCATCACCATCTTCGGCAACGCCAAATAGGGGTTGTTCTCGCCCTTCCAGTTTTCCTTCTCCCGTTGCTCGTCCGAATAAGTCCAGTTGTAGATTTGTTCCTCGATGAACTCGCCCGTGCTGATGGCGCGGAACGGAGTGCCTGACAGATAGAGGTAAGCATGGGTGGTGAGCGGCATCAGCCCCTCATCATACAGTTCTCGGCTGTCCAGCTCCTTGCGGCTGTCTGCATCTTCCGCCATCAGTTCTGTCACCTCCACCGCACGAGCCAGTTGCTCCACATCCTGCTTATTGTAGAAGTCCTTGGCATGTTTGCCCCAGGCACCATAGTGGTACTCGTCCAGCACGATGCAATCCCACTCCACCTCCTGAATCCATTCATTCGTCGCCTTGATGCCACCAGCGGCATTGCGTCCCAGCACATCCTGGAACGAGGCGAAGCACACGAACGGTTTCCGCTCATCCACTCGGTTGAAACGGGCACTCTGTCCTATCACCTCCTGCTTCTCGCAGAACTGCCACCCTTCAAAGTCCCGATGCGTCAAGAGGTCTTCCTTCCAAGCCGTTTTGACCGCAGGCTTGAACGTAAGCACCAGCAACCGTTTCCACCCCATGCGGAGTGCCAACTGATAGGTGGTGAAGGTCTTGCCGAAACGCATCTTGGCGTTCCACAGAAAGTGAGGCACCAACTGAGGCGACCCAGCCTTTCCCGTCCGACCTGCCGCCAGTTCTTCCCGATAGAAGGACTCTAAGTAAGTGGCAGTCTTCTCTACCGCTCTTTTCTGTTCGGGGCGCATGGCGAACGTCTCTGTGCGTTCAATCATCATCTCCCGTCCAGCCTTCACCGTGGCGATGGCTCGTTCCACATCCCGGGTGGTACAGCGGAACCACTCGCCTTTAGGATTGTAGTAACCAGCCTCACGCAGCACTTTATGCACCGCATGGTCGTCAAACGAAGTGCCGTCCGCCTTCATGGCAGAACGCACCAGTTGAATCTTGTACTTCAGATGGGCTGTCTTGCATTGCTCCGCCACACGCTCCTCAGCGGTTCTCACCGTGTAACCCACCTTCAGCAATCCTTTGTGCGAAGGCACCTCGGGCAGTTCGTAAGCATAAATGACAGGTTTGCCCTCAACCCTGCCCTGCAATAGTTCGGTTGTTGCCATAAGCAGTTTTGTTTATGGCACGAACTCTGAAAGATTTCTGGAAAAAAGATAATAAAAAAGGATTTGCCTTATCCGTTCTTCACTAAATCTGTGAAGTCTGACCAGTCTTCAACACGATAACCTCGAATGTCACGTACTGACTTGACGAACCAATCTATCTGCTTCAAGTGCATTATGGCTCGTAGCACGGTAGACAAATCATTGCTTTTTGTCAGATACGTGCTTCCCTGAATCCATTCAAAGCCATCAGCTTTTAATAGACTCTTTACCTCATAATAGGCATTGTTGTAAGGTGTTCCATAGACCTCTTCCAAAGTGGACACCGTCAAATCGAAACTAATGGCAAACATGGTTATGCAATCCCCTTAAAGTCTTCCGCACGCCCAAAATAGATAGTACCATTCGCCGTTTTTGCCGAAATAACGGTTCCAATGAAAGAGTTGTTTTCCACCTCTATCACTTGCCCTTTCACCCATTCCTTCTGTTTCGTAAGGTCTGGTGAAATCAAAACATTGTCACCTAAAGCCATCTTCTTTCTCCTTTTGGTTTTCGGCACAAAGGTACGTGTTTTCGCTGAAACCACCAAACTTCATGGTCTCTTTTTTCCAAAAACTATTTCAAAGAACGTGCTGAGCCAGATGAGGCTCGTGTTATTATCTATCTAATCGTGTTCTTCTTCACTCTCCGAAGCCTGACACGGCTTGTCACTTCATTCTTATCCTCAATACCCCTCACATGAGACGCTCATCACCTCAAAAGTGGTCTGAGTCACACCACCTCGGCGGTCTGAGTCACACCGCTTCGGTGGTCTGACTCAGACCACTTTTGGGGTGCCCTCGCCATCATTCCATCGGCCGTATCATGCTCTCAATAAAAGCAACCTCTTCATCGGTCAAGCCATACTTCTTGTAAAGCATTTCATCTGTCCACGGATGGGAAAAGTCTTGGAGGGGGACGACCCAAAACACAGACTTCGAGAGATTAATGGAACTCATTGTCACCAACAGAAGAAAGCGAACGAACTTGGTGTATAGATAACCAAGAAGATTGTCTGCACATTCTTTCTGTTCATAGTTGCCTATAATGAAATAAGAATGTGTGCATATTTCTTTAGGACCAATTACTCGTGTTGATGCTGTTAAAACACGGTACATTCCATCTTTTCCTGGTTCACCCGCATGTTCTGCACTGACTTTTCCAATAATGATTTTATATGTATCTATACATTCTGTTCCTTTCTGCACTTCTTCACGCCTAATATACGACTCCCCTTCACTTGAATGGAGAACCAAAGCACCGTTAAAAGAATTCCCTTCTCCGCGATAATTAGTAGGCAAGCCATAAGGACATAAAGATGAGACAATTTGCGATAGACTTGTTTTGTTTAATGCCTGTGTTTTGTGGAGAATGCTAACAGCATTATTGTATCGAACAAGTACAGGAAATTCATTTAGTGGCCTAACCAATACTTCTTCTTTCCCTGCTTTTATATTGGCAAAACGGCAATCCCCTGCATTATCTCTGTCCCATAAAAAGTAGCAGACTCCGCCACTAATACTATTTTGTGGAAAACATTCTTTTGCATTAGCGTAATCAACGAGTACACGAATCCGTCCGTCATTCATCATTTTTTCTCTAAAATCCTCAAGTTGTTTCATTCCACCAGAGAACCAACGTGATGGAACAATCATTGTTAAGAATCGAGGATTCAGTTTCATTGCTTGGCTAACGAAAAGATCATAAATGGGTTTTGCTTGTTTTCCCGCTCCACCTGTCTCCAACTGATACGGAGGGTTTCCAATAATTACGTCAAACTTCATATTATTAAATAATGTGTGGGGATTGTCTGTGTGAATAAACTGATAGGCATATTGTTCGGCTTGGTCACCTCGGTCATAGACCTCTTGGGAGGCACCACAGTAGCGGCACTTGCCATTCGCCCAAGTGTGGTGAAGCGGACGATAGAGGATATTGCCGCTTTCACTCTTGAAACGGGTGACGCTATACTCGCTGCTGGCATCTTTGGAACAATAGACGGAACGGCGAGAGAGATGGGCGGTCAGTTCCGTGATGGCTATGCCGAACACCTGACGATGCAGGATGTGGTCGATGCGTTGGCGGCGATCAGGCATCTGGGGTTCCAGCCCTCGGTCGAGCCGCATCACAATCTCTCGCAGAAAGACACCCGACTTCGAGACAGGGTCGAGGAAGGTGGTGGTGGACGATGTGAACAGTTCCTGCGGCAGCATGTCGAGCACTTGGTTGGCAAGGGCAGGAGGCGTGAACACCTCGTCGTTGCTCAGATTGGCAAGGCAATTGAGCACATCGGGATTGTACGTGTTACTCATGGTACGTTTGGCTGTTGAGGTTCAAGAAATACACAGGTGGGAAGGTGTCGCAGGGGGTGTCGCTGAAAAGGTCATTGCCTTGTCCCGTCGCCACTAAGTAGGAGAAACTGTAGTCGCGACGCACAACCTTGTTGCCGTCGCCGATGAATGACCACTCGCTCACGACAATCCACTCGTCGGGGTTATCTACACGGCGGTAGGTCAAGGCATCGCCCATGATGATGTTACGCTCCAGCAGATACGCCACCGCCTCGCGACAAGCAGGTTTACACTCGCTGCCAAACAGCCGTTCGTACTGCTCGCAGAAATAGGCATAGAGCCGCTGCCGACACGCCTCGGCATTGTCGGGCAAGAGTTCTATACCGTAGATGCTGCTAACAGCCCACACGGCATTCTTCTCATACTGCAACTGGGTGTACTGCCGCTTGTGGACACGCTCCTCACATATCGCCAACTTGCGACGCAAAATCTCGATGAGGAAGTTGCCATCGCCACAAGCAGGTTCCAAGAAACGGCTCTCGATGCGTTCCGTTTCCTGCTTCACAAGGTCGAGCATGGCGTTCACCTCACGTTCGGCGGTGAACACCTCTCCATGCTTCGACACACGCTCTTTCGACTTGATTTGCCGCTCCGCTTTGGGAGGCGGCATCAAGCCTACATCCATGTCTGCCATGTGCATTTCTTGCTGCACATCAGTCTAAATCGGAAGAAATACAGGTTACTTCAAAACGGAATCTCGGGTACTTGAGGGTACACAAAAAGCGTGGACTCTTATCAAGTACCCGAGGTATTTGGCGTAACCTGTATCCAGAGATAAGTCATATCCACGCTCCAACGTGAACATGAACTAAACCTACTGAATACCTTTTCAAATCGCCAAATTTTCGGGGTACTTCGAGATAGTTGATGCTTTGTTAATATAATATGTTGTCTAAATTCTCTTTCTGGGTTTTGTCTTTGTTTTTAGGTTTCACTTTGCGACAATCTCCACACAAGGCCGGAGAGTTGCCACCTATCTTTGCTGCAAAGATACTACAAATCTGGCACAACACAAAAAAAATGTGGTCTTTTCCGAAAAAACAACAAAAAAAGTGCCAAGACCTCGGAGGGAAGTCTTGGCACTTTTTGTGAGAGTATGTGTGAGAAGATGGAGATTACTTCAACTTCAATCGAATCACATTGGCTGAACGGGGTTCTGCCGTGAAGGTCATCTTCTTGCTCACCTTGATTTCCTTGTCGGATGGTGCGACGGGTTGGGCGTCAAAGTTATTCTCCGTGTCGAGAGAAGGAGCGCTGATGGTGGTCAACTGAGCCTTGGCAGGGATGCCCTTGAAGCGGCTGAGGTCGATGGTGGCAGTCTTGGCCTCTTCGGCAGCATTGACCAGTTTGATGTAGAGTTCACCCTTCTCCGTGTTGAGGACGGTGGAAGTGCCCTGGAACTTGTCGCCCCCCTCGAAGGTTGCCACGTCGCCATAGTAGTAGTCGCCCGAAGTGGTGCCGAACATCTGCTGCACATAGTAACTGCATGTCAGCACCACGCTGGTGTTGTCGAAATAGATGAGGTCGGGGTTCCAACTCAAATGGTTCTTCTTGGCAAAGAGAGGTGCGTAACTGGTCATCGCCACCACGTCGCCATTGCGTTCCACACCCAGCAGATAGAGTGCCTCGTAGAGTGCGTCTGCCATCTTCTTGTCCTTGGCAGCATACTCGCCCAGATACACCTTCGTCTTGCGACCACGAGGATACTTGTCGTAGTTGTCCTGATTGTTGAGGAAGTAGTCGCGAGGCTCGTAGTAGTGCTCGTCGAGGATGGGGAGACCCGTCTCCTCGGCGATACGCCAACCATTGTCAAAGTCAGGGTTGCCCTTGTGAGAGCCAGGACCTGCCGTGCCGACAATCACGATGTCGGGGTACTTCTCCATCACCTTCTTATACATATATTTAAAGCGTTCCTCAAACTCAGGCGAGATTCTCTCCTCGTTGCCGATGCCCAGATACTTCAGGTTGAAAGGCTTGGGGTGTCCCTGCTCGGCACGCTTCTTGCCCCACTTGGTGTTCACGTCGCCATTTGCCCACTCGATGAGGTCGAGTGCTTCGTCCACCCACTCGTCCATCTCGCTCATGGGCACCACGTCCTGTGCCTGATTCTTCATGCCCCAACCACCGTTCGTACCTTGGCAACTCACGCCGCAAGGCAGAATCGGCAGCGGCTCCATGCCGAGGTCTTCACAGAACTGGAAATACTCATAATAGCCAAGACCCATCGACTGGTGATAGCCCCAGGTGTTCTTGATGCCACGACGCTGCTCCTTCGGGCCGATGGTGGTCTTCCAGCGATAGGTGTCCCAAAATCCGTCGCCACCGCCATGCACCACGCATCCGCCAGGGAAACGCATAAACTTCGGCTGCAAGCCCTCCAGTGCCTCTGCCAAGTCCTTTCGCAAGCCATGACCCTTGTAGGTATCCTCTGGCATCAGCGACACCATATCCACATCGAGGTCACCCTGGTTCAGCACCAGCATCTGCAAGATGGCGTTGGCACAATCCTCGCTGGCAGTCAGCACGGCTTCGTACTTCTTCCAAGCCTCGCCGTTCACGTCCAGCGTTGCCTCAGCCAGCACCTTCGGGTCTTTGCCCCAACCCTGAGGCACACCCAGCACCACACGCACCTGCTTCCCTTCGCCGAAGTTGCGGAAGAACACCGAGAAGTCATACTTTGCCCCAGCCTTCACAGCGATGCCGTCAAAGCCGCCGTTCTCCAAGCCGAAGCCTTTCCAACCGGCATAGTCATAGTATTCCTTCACACGCTCCGTGTGCAGCCGCATGTAGGTCGGGTTGTTGGGGTGAATCGGGTTGTCCATCCTCACCTGCATCATGCCCAGCGAGTGTCCGGGGCGAACCTGCTTCCATCCCGTGCCTGGTCCCCAGCCGTCACGTTCCGTGGGACTGTACTCAAACGAGCCGTTCTCCACCAGTTCGGCATACAGACCTCCGTCTGCCGAGTAACTGATATCCTCGAAGAAAATACCAATCAATTCCTTACTGATTTGCTTGCCCCCTGCAGGAGCCTTCACCTTCTGTGCCATCAGGGTCGAAGGTGCTGTCAATGCTGCCGCCAGAGCCACAGCCTGCAATGTGTTCTTTACTGTCATATCGTTCTGGTTTTTTTAGTAATAGTATTCCGTTTGCAAAGATACGAAGAAAAATGCAACTCGCCTTTATGCCAAGTTGCAAAACCTATTGAAAATGTAACAATCAGCCACCACTTTCCTCATTTTTGTACTACTTTTTCTCATACGGAAACAAAAAGTCCTCATTTTTCATCCACAAACTGAAAATGTTTCCGTATATTTGCAGACAGAAACAAAAAGAAAAGACTGTATATCATGCATGTAGCAACCCCTATGCCAGCAGCCATTCCTTATTGGAACTTCATTAAGGACTCGTCGAATGAGGTGAAACTGAACCTCATCACTTTATTGTCTATGTCCATCGAAGAGGAACTCTCGCACTCCGACACAGAAGACGGTAAAGCCTTGAAGCCTTACACGCTTGAAGAATTGCGAGGGATGATTGCCAAATCGGAACAAGAATACGCAATGGGGGAATACTACTCTCAAGAAGAAGCCCATCAGCAGATGAACCAATTTGTTCAACAAAGAACAAGAACAGCATGAAAATTGTCTGGACGAAAAGTGCGTTGCAGTCATGGCAAGAAATCGCACAATACATCAACGACACGTTTGGTTCCAAGGCTTTGATTGATTTTCAGAAAAAGACGACCGAATGGGAGAATATAATTTTGACAATGCCACTCATCGGACATGCAGAGCCTTTGCTGGAGGGGATGGATGAGACATATCGCAGCATTGTTGTTCACAAACACAGCAAACTCATCTATTCCGTTGACAACGGCCTCATCAAAATACATGCTTTCTGGGACACTCGACAAGAACCCAAGCAGCCAATAGAACCATAAACTTTCCCCAAAAAACTTAAATGATTATCCGCAATCGTACCACCAGCAAAGCCCGAAGGGCTGTTAAGACCACAGGCAGGGGTGTAACCCCTGCTAAGACGATGTATGGGACAAGCCCAAAAAGGGCGACAGAGTACTCTGCCACCCCTTTGGGATTTGTTTTCCTTGTTTCTTATAGCAGGGGTTGCACCCCTGCCTGTAATCTGTGGCCCCTTCAGGGCCTTGGTGGTACGATTGCGGATAATCATAAAAACTTATTTTTTAGTGTCCGATTCGAGGTGAGCCGGTTGGAACCACTCACTTCCTAAACACCACCCCTTCCACATGATTTCCCACAAATAGGGGCACATAGTCGCTCGTCTTGTACCACTTGGGCTTGCCAGGCATGTCGTCGTAGATAGCCCTGCCGTTGATTTTGAGTCCTTCGAAGGTGATGTTCCTCACCTTGCGTTCCTCGTTGTAGCCATTGATGAGGGAGAGATAGCAGACCCCCTCTGTCCTACGGACATCTCCCCCTCTATGGGGAGAACCATCCGGACGGTCTCCCTCCCCATAGAAGGGGAGGGCAGGGGAGAGGGTCTGTCGGACATTGCGGAAGGTCACATTCTCCACCCCAAGGCCAGGAGCCGCACAATACTTGTCGTTCCAACTCACCTTCACTTGCAGGAGGCAACCTTGATGCAGGTTCTCGATGCGAATATTGTCGAAGAGCACGTTGCGAACAAGGTTGTTGTCGCCGCAATTGATGGTGAGGCAACCCTGATAGTCCACCTGCGGCTCGCTCTGGCAAAGGATGTCGATGTTCTCATAGACAAGGTTCTCCACCGTGTCTCGCCGTTCGGGATGTGGCCCTGCGGCGGCTCCGTGCAGCCCGATGAAGATGGGGTGTGCCACGTCTGCCCAGAGGGTGGAGTTCTTCATGCGGACATTGCGGACTGAGCCCTCAAACCCCTTGCGAGTGGCGTATGCTGTCGTGCAGTCGTCGGAGTTGCGACAGAACACGCGGTCGTAGAGCACATTGCTGGAGGCGAATACGTTCAGCCCGTCGCCCCACCCCGGGTGGGAGATGCTTCGCACGTCGTGCAGCGTCACATCATCCGACCCACCTACAGGGCAAGTGTTGAGGATAAGCCCATCCACCAGCACATGTTTCGAGCGATACACATGACACCCTTCGTAGCCACGAGGGGGACGAGCCACGCCACGACCAAGGATGCTCACGTTCTCGGCGTCGTCGATGGCAAACGTACCCGTGAAGTAAGCCCCTCCTGCCAGATAGACCGCCGTGTTGGATGCCACTCGGATGGTGTCCTCCTTGTACAGCCCTGGAGCATAATAGATGAAGTTCCGCTTCGTCTTCTTCGCCTCTTTCTTTGCCACCTCGGCAGAAACGGCAGGCTTTGACGTGAAGAGCAGCAGGTTGTTGGTGATGTCGCCATCGAACTCCACACTCACGTTCTCTGGCTGGAAGAGCAGGAACTGCACAGTAGAGTCGTTCTGCACGTTGGCAATCACGCCCTTGTAGTCGGGACGCACACGCACACTACTGTACTTCTTGTTCTTGCACACCACCTTCACAAACACGTCGCCCGTGAAGTCGAAGAACCCGTAGGAGATTTCGGAGATGCGATGCTTGTTGTCGCCAATCGGAGCGTTCACTTTCGCCATATAGGTGTCAATCTTTGTCCATTCCTTGCCGCCTCTGGGCTGGATGAACACGTCATAGTCGTGTTTCAGCGGAGCACCCTCGGGGGCAGGATAGGTATAAACCTGGTGCAACTTCGTGTACTCCTTCACCTTCGGTTGCTCGCCCTTCACGATACGTTCCGTGTAGGGCATCTGCAAGCCCTTCCGCTTCACGTAATGGTTGTAGGGCAGTTGGTAGATGTCCCACAGTTTGCCACGGCTCATCTGCCCTGGCTCTGTCCAGTCGTTGTACAGCCCTGTGCAGTCCGTCCATGTGGTGAAGGGCACCTCATAGCCGAGATTGTACTTGGCTGTATATTCAAAGCCTTTCAGCAAGCGGTTGTCGAGTGCACCCCACAGGTCATCACCCTGCTCCCACGCCATCTCACACGTCTGTGCCAGTGCCTCCAAGCCCAACTGCACATGCCCTTGGTCGCGACCCGTCTCCTGACATTGTCCCGTCTCGCTGATGTACTTGGGCAGGGAGCCATTGTCGTTGGCATGGAGGAAATAGTCCACCGATGCTTGGTACATCGCCGTGTCTTCCAAGAAGATAGCACACGCCATCCGCTGACGGTTCACAATCGCACCCCAGTTGCCGTTGGCGTTGGGGCTGTCTGCCTCAAACTTGTCGAGCGTAGGCAGGATGGCACGGCGTATCATGGCTGCCCACTCGTCCGTCTGGTGAGCCTTCATCAAGGTCATAGCCCGCACCAAGTCATAGCCCTGAATCGTACACAGCGGGGCATCATGTCCGTCGAAGCGTTGCAGAGTCTTGGCGTAGGCATTGATGATGGCCGCCGCCTTGTCTGCCTCGCCTTTCACGGCAAAGTCATACGCAGCCTTCATGTCGCGTTCGCTGCCACCTTTCGAGCCACGGAACTGCCCATCGCGAGCCACCACCTCGTAGGGACCCGCCATCTTGTAATCATCCTGAGCATCCACGCCAGCAGCCCAGCACAATATTACGAACAGCACAAAAAACTTTTTCATATCCTTACACCTTTTATTTGTCACTTATCACTTTTCTCTTTTTATTTGTTCAATTTCAAATCCACCCAACCCTTAGAACCACCTTGAGGTGCGATGCTGAAGACGCCATACTTTGCCCCAATCCATTTGCCTTCGCGGGCTTGGAAGGGTTCAGGCAGTTCGGTGAAGTGCTTGCCATCGAGGCTGTAGGAGAGATGACACACTGCCCCTTTCTCGCAACGGATGCCAAAGGAGATATGGCAGTCGTAGTTCGTCTTTGCACCCGCTCCGTACTTTCGAGCCTTCACTTGGGTGAGCACCTGCTCCGTCTCCTCGCCGCCGGTGTCCGCATTCTTGCAGGTGATACGTTTGAGCACAAACTGCTCACCCTCCAATTCAACAGAAAGTCGACAATAGTCACGCCCCATGACGATGAAACCCGATGCTTGCCCATCAGCCTTTGCCGTGATGGTCATGCGGAGGGTGTCGGTAAAAGTTTCCCCTTGTGTATAGTTCTTGGGAGCGTTGTCCCAAGAGCCTCCATCAAACTTCTGCAAGTAGAGGTTCGGCACTTCCCACATGTTCTTGAACTGGGCAGAAACATGATGCCCATAGACACGCACACCATCGTTTGTCAGGAATCCAAAAGCATCTTGATAATTGGCATGCCACTGATATGCCAACGTTGCGTCCGAGATTGCCAATGCTCCATGTGGTTTGTCATCCTTATCTACCGACATCATAGGCCAACCATCTTTCCAATTCACATCCAACAGATGCAGAATACGACCATACGCACCTTTTTCTTGGAAACAGATGAAGCCCCATCCCGCACGGTCTCCCTCCCCATTATGGGGGAGGGATGGGGAGAGGGTCTGTACCATTCCGCCCTGATGGATGCCGTCTTGATTGAACACCACCTTGCTCTCGTAAGGACCATACACGCTTTTACTCCGCAATGCCACCTGCCAACCCTTCTCCACACCACCTGCAGGAGCAAGAATATAGTAGTAGCCATCTTTCTTGTAGAATTTAGGGCCTTCAATCGTGTGGTTACCCTCCACCTGTCCATCAAACACCAGCACAGGCTTCCCTATCACCCGAGTGCCATCAGCCGACAACTCTCTGACCGTCAGCACACTGTTAAAACCGCATCGGCTGTTTGCCCAACCATTCACGAGATAGCACCTGCCGTCCTCATCCCACAAAGGACAGGTGTCAATCACACCCCTGCCCTCCATCACCAGCACCGGCTCGCTCCACCGCCCCCGAGGGTCGGTCGTCTTCACCATCCACACGCCATAGTCAGGGTCGCCCCAATAAATATAATACACGCCGCCATGCCGACGGATGCTCGGTGCCCACACCCCGCATCCGTGCCGCACCGCATTGTAGTGCTCCACAGGCAGCAGTCGCTCCACGGCATAATTCACCAACTCCCAGTGCACCAAGTCCTCGCTGTGCAGAATCGGCAACCCTGGCGTACACTGGAAACTGCTCGCCGTCAGCCAATAGTCGCCCTCCGTCCCCTCACACACGTCGGGATCGCTGTAGTCGGAATAGACCACCTGCCCCCATGCGCAGCAGAAGACAAAGAACAAAGAAAACAAGATAAAGGTCTTTTTCATCATTTCATGAAGGTTTATGAAGTTATCTTTTGACAGGTTTGAAATGCAATGCTGCCCCTCCCGACGGTTGCAGCCGAAGCGTGACAGACCGACCCGCTTTGAGGGTCTGCGTTTGGGTCGCGACCTTTGTGCGAGTGGTCAGCGTGGGGTCATCATTGTAGATAGTCACCCGATATGTACCCTCAGGGAGAAAGTCGGTGGCAAGGGTGAGGGTGCGTGCCTCGGTATTGGTCATCGCACCCACGAACCACTCTTTTCCACTTCGGCGTGCCTGCACAATGTACTGCCCAGGCTCTCCAGCGAGGGCAAGGCTCTCATCGAAAACGGTGGGGATATCTTTCCAAAATCGCAACTCCGCCTCACCCCGATAGGCATCGGGGTTGTCATACCAAAAGAGGAACTGGAGAGGACTATAATAGACCGCCGCCATGGCGAGTTGATGCCCATGGGTGGTCTTGATGCGGTTGTTGAAATAACAGAGCGTGTAGTCGGCAGGACCACAGAGGTATCGGGTGAAAGGGAGCAGGGTGTTGTGGTCGGCATCGGGCATTTCTTCATTGCCTCGTATGCCTTCCTGCGTGAGCAGATGGGGATAGGTGCGAGAAAGTCCTGTGGGGCGGTATTCGTCGTG
Organism: Bacteroidaceae bacterium; assembly: GCA_017483605.1. Taxonomy (GTDB): domain Bacteria; phylum Bacteroidota; class Bacteroidia; order Bacteroidales; family Bacteroidaceae; genus Minthosoma. The sequence continues at coordinate 69,131 of JAFUWG010000012.1, forward strand.
GACATCGACCATGATGCCATATTCGCCACAGCGGCGTATGACATCATGCAACCACGTGCTCCACTGCTGGCTGCCTACCAACACAAAGCCGAACTTGATGCCACTGATGCCCCACTCTTTGTATAAAGGAAGCAGTTCGTCCAACTGCCGATAGAGTGCCCGCTGGTTCACATAAATCCACACGCCCACCCCTTTCTCACGGGCGTATGCACAAATTTCGGGCAGGGTGAAGTCGCGTGTCTCTGCCACCGTTCGGGCATCGCTCGCCACTTTCCCCTCGGAGCCATACCAACCTGCATCCAGTTCCACATACTGCATGCCGAAATCGGCACAGAAGTCAATACTCCGCAGAATGTTCGCCCTGTCCAGTTGTCCCGATCGGAAGGCTTTCCCCAGACGGATGAAGTCGGTGTCAGCCACCTCACAAGGCTTATTCAGATTCAGCATGAGGTCTTTGTGGTTGATGAGGTTCGCCGCCTTTTCAGCCGCCATGACGACTCGCCACGGCGTATCGTATGGCGAGATGAGGTCAACGCCACCATAGAGTTTCACACCCAAGACATCAGCCTGAGACAAGACAAACTTGCCCCTCGTATAATCCTCCATCGCAGCCTCCATCAGTGCCACATACGTGCCGTCAGCCAACCGCATGAGCAAGGGACGCTCACTCTCGAACCACTCGCCTGTCAATGGGCGAAGGTCGTAATCTCCCTGTGCCCATTCCTCATACCACGCCATCGTTCTTTCAGGCATGGCGAAAGTGGTCTGTTCGCCCGTCATGTGAAGGAAAAGGCTGTTGAGCGTCTCAGGGAAATGGTAGCGGAAAGCAACACCCTCGTTGTACGCCCGTACAATGATATCCATGGCGTAATACTTCCGCTTGTCGTAAGCACCCACGACAGCAGCATCCTGCGAACCTTTCTCATAGTGAAGAATGAGTTGGTTGTAATGGTCACGGATATGGGCATTCTCCCCATAGAGAGGTGTCCATGTGGTGTCCGTCTCCGTGCGTTCCAGCCCTGTCATCATCAGGTCGCCGCACCAATCTTCATGGTTGCCCCGAGGTATCCCCAGAGCCGACTCAAACAGGCGATTGTCAATATCGACGCCCATCTGGCTTTCTCCCACAATCGTCTTTCCTGCATAGGTGAGATTCCAACGCATTCCCTCACTGATGGTCATGGTGTAGTTGCCATCGGGCGACCACAACTCATAAGAGGTTTGAGCACCGAGCCCCCCGTGCAAGCATGCCAAGAACAAGAACACAATGGACTTTTTCATCTTCCTATCGGGTTTTCAAGTAAAACGAACAGGCAACAAGATAGAGCAATTCAAGGGCAATGACCAGCACACCGCCTGCCACCCCCATCCAGTCGGTCGCCACACCCACAAGGAAGGAGACCGTTCCGCCTGCCACCCCCATCATCATCAGCCCGCTGATTTCATTGCTACGGTCGGGATGACGCTCGATGGCTTTGGCGTAGATGATGGGGAACACACACGAACAGCAGAAACCAATGCCACCGATGCAGATGAAATTCACCGCCTCATGTTTCCAAAAAGCCAATACCACGGCACACACCAACCCTGCCACAATGTTCAGACGGAAATAACGCACCGCCGACATCTTCGCCATGAAAAACATGCCCACAAACGCACCAATGGTACGACACACGAAATAAACCTGTGGGGCAAACGCCGCCATCTCCTTGCCATAGCCAAAACGGAAGAGCATCACCTTCGAACTGATGAAGTTGGTCGCCACGTCGGTGCCCACCGCAAAGAAGATACCGAGGAAAAGCAGGAGTATCGCCTTGTCGGTCAACAAGGAGAAAGTGTCGGCAAGCCCGCTCCCCTCTTGCAGAGGTTCACGAGCAACAGGAGTAAGCCAAAGCCACACGCCCGACACCAGTGTGACGGCTCCCATGAGGGGGAAACAGTAATACCATTTTGCTTCGTCGCCGCCCCCCAGCCAATTGACTGCCGCCAACACGATGAAAGGACCTACAAACGAAGAAACGGCTTTCACCACCTGCCCTGCCGTGAGACTGCTTGCCAACAGACCTTCGTCGGCGACCACGTTCTGCAACAGCGGATTGAGCGACACCTGCAGCATCACATTGCCGATGCCCAACAGGGCGTATGCAACCAATGTGGTGATACTGTCGTAATGTGCCAGCGGCACCAACATGCCCACTACGGTCACCGCCATCGAGAACAACACCGTGTTCTTCCGCCCAACCCGATTCATCATCAGCCCGAAGGGCACACCCAGCAGGAAAAACCAGACAAACACCACCGAGGGCACCACGCCCGCCATCGTGCCCGACCACCCGAAGGCGGTGGCAGCGTAGTCAGACGAGATGCCCACGATGTCGCAGAATCCCATCACGAAGAATCCAAACAGGACGGGCAAGGCAATCCTTATCACTTTTCTGTCTTTCATTTTTGAGATAATTCTTCGGAGCCTCGCCCCTTGAGATAGTTCTTCAACCTGAGCAATGCCTCCAGATAATAATAGTCCGCATAGTTGATGCTCGCATCCACCTCCGTGCCAGCAGGCATGTTGCCCACGCTGTGCAGGAGAAACGCAGGATTCCTCCCCCGGCTCTGATACTCCGCAGAACTGAGCGTGGCAAGCATCCGCTTCGCCTCCCCCAGATAGCGGGCAGACGTGGCAGCATCCACATAACCCGACAACTCCACAAGGGCGCTCGCCACCACCGCCGCCGCACTGGCATCGCGGAACGAAAACGGGATGCTCGGGTCGCCCATGTCCCACCAGGGGATGCCATCCTCGGGCAGACGAGACAGATACGCCTCGGTCACCCGCTGGGCAAAGTCGAGAAAACGCCCCTCATGCGTGTAGCGATACACCATCGTGTAGCCATAAATCGCCCACGCCTGCCCACGGCTCCAGAGCGTGTTGTCGCCAAACCCCTGATGCGTGCAGTTATACAGATGACGCCCCGTCACAGGGTCATAGACCGCCACGTGGTTCACCGTGCCGTCAGCACGGAACTGATACCTCATCGTCGTGTCGGCATGCGCCACCGCCCTGTCATAGTTCTCCCTTTTGCCCGAGAAGAACAGCAGTTCCAGGTTCATCATGTTATCCATAATCGTGTTATGCCCGCCAAACATCGCCACATTCCTCGGCCACGACAGCAGCGTGCCCACCCTCGGGTTGAACAGCGTCGCCAGCGAGTCAGCCGCCGCCATCAGCACCTCCCTGTAGCGCCCGTCATGCGTCGCCTCCCACCCCTTCAGGTAAGAGCCAATCATGATGAACCCCAAGTCATGGTCATAGACAGGACTGAATGCCAGATACTCCAGTTCCCCTGTGAAACGTCGAGCCTCAAGCGTGTCGCCACACATCCAGAGAATGCCAGGGAAGAACCCTGCACACCATTCCTCGGGCGTTTTCACGCTCCGCAGCGTCCAGCGTTCTTCCTCCGCACCGATGCACCGCGGCGTCATCGTGTAGTCAATCTTCCCCCCTGCATCACGCAGCCCGGCAAGCGACCTCTGCATCTGTTGGTTGCAATACACCAACTCCCTGTCCACGTCCAACTCCTGAGCACAGAGCGACAACGGACACCAGATGGCAGACCACACACACAACACAACGGAAAACATCTTCATCATACTAACTAATTAACTTAACTATATATCTATATATATTACTTAATGAGAACTTTCCTCGTCACCACAGAGCCATCAGCCAACTTCTGCCGACGGATGTTCACGCCCTGCTGAGGAGCAGCCAGTTTCACGCCCGACAGCGAGAACCACTCCGTTGATACTATAACGTTCCCGTCCGTGCGAATATTGTCCACACTCGTCTCCAATTCATGCACCTGTTCCAATGTCACATCCGAGAGCACGAAGATGTAGTTCGGCGTAGCGGTCGTGTTCATCTGGTCGTAAGGGCTCTTCCAAGTGAAGCCGTCACTCCAGTAGGCACCCTCCTCATTCATGATGGCAAACACCTCGTCGTCAGCCTCCTCCTTGAAGAAGCGGAATCCAGGGGCATCCGTTGCGTTCAGCGACTCCTGCACATAGCCCAAGGCGGTCACATAGCCTGCATTGCCATAGATGGAAGTCTGCTCCACCTCTACCGTGATGTCATCGCCCGTCGACTCGTCATACTCACCCGTCGGCACCATCTTCGTGATTCTCTTGAACGTAAACGTCCAGTTCGCCTCCACAGGCTCATAGCCATTCTTCGTGGCGTCAGCCACCACACCAGCATAGTCGGTCAATGCAGCATAGTAGTTCGAGCCACTCGCATTCTTGTTCTTCTGCGTCAGATACTTCTCCGTATCAGCAATATTGATGGCATAAGTACCCTCGATGAAAATCTCGTAGGGAAGACGAGAAGAAGCAAAAGCCTGAGTTGCAGCCTCCAGAGCCAGAAGTTGCTGGTCCATGCCATACTGCGAGCCGCCCTTCTCAGCGATACCGCTTGCCTTCTCAATTTCAGCCGCCAGGGCTTCTGCCAGTTCGGCAGAATACTGACCACCTTCAGTGCCTACGTTATCCCGATGAGCATCCAGCACACCCTGAGCAGCGGCAATCGCCTCGCGAAGTGCTGTCGCATCGCCCACAGAGTAGGCATCAAACACCTCAATACCACTCTCAACAGCCTCTTCCAACGTGTAAGGATGTGCCGCATTCAGCCCTCCACACACCGTCAGCGTTGTGATTTTCGTACCTGCGCTGGAGTTTCTGTCAGACGTGTAGCAATCCAGTTCCCAAGTGATTCTGTCACCCTCCTTCATGTTCACGAAATACGCCATCTCAATCGGAGCCTTTCCGCCCTCGCCGTCGTTAGCCACCGAGCCAAACTCCTTGGCAAACATAAACGATTCCTTGTCCACCGTATCAGTCTCCGCATCCAAGAAGCGGGCACGAATCCACAAGGGATTTTCCACACTGGCATTCGGGTTGGGGCGGTAGCAACCAAAGTTCACCTTGTAGACACCATCCTTCGGCGCTGTGAACATGATTGCCGGTGCATAGTTCGTCATGGGGTGGATGTTGCCGTCGTCAGCAATATAGAGCCAATCGCCCGAGCCTTTATACCACGCCTGCACCTCGCTGCTGCCAAACTTGCTATCAAGGCTGTGATTCTCAAACTGGTGGTAAGAGCCATTGGCCACTTCATAATAGTAATAGCCCCAAGGCGAGTTATCATTGACAGCCAGCACGTCAGCATCATACACCGTCGTGCCCGTCACCAAGTCTTCAACATACAAAGCGTAGTTGCCCTCAGCCTGCAAGTCCACATCCACCTTCGACTCCAGGAACTTCTTCCACAGAGCCTGCAACTGCTCCAGATAAGAAGCCGCGTTGAACGCATGAATCTGGTCTTTTTCAATCGCCTCATAAATAGAGCCCGTCAGTTCTGCCACCTGATTGGCAATCTCCTGATTGTACTGCCCCGCGGCATCGCCATACTCCACGTTGGACATGAAGTCCTCATACTCGTCAATCAGTCGGCTGAGCGTTGCCACATCTCCGCTCTCACCATACGTGTCGGCAAAGTTGGCATTCGCCCTCGCCACCGCCTCGCTCACCTGCGTGACGTTGAGTTGCTGATAGAGCGTGCGACCATAGAAGTCACGAGCCCAACTGCTCATCACCCCTGTGCTATCGGTGTTGATTTCCAACGAGAGGATGTCGCCAGCCTTCGCCTCAAATGCCAATGTCACATCCTCGGGCTGCTGAGCCACATAGCGTTGGCTGGCACCATTGTTGATGTGGGCATTGCCGTCATAGCCATCAATCTCAGCACCAATCTGTCCGAAAAGCAGGTGGCACATACCGATGCCAGGATTCACCACATCTTTCTCTGCGGCTGTGCTGTAACGATAGCGGGCCACCAGTGCCAAACGACCACGGTCGGCAGGCACATCTTGACGCACCAGCGTGGCATCCACCTGATAGAAGCCATCTTCGGGCACGACAAAAGAGACAACACTGGCAAATTCATCGTTGGCATACACCTCATAGCCACGGTTCTCATCGCGGGTCACATAGCAAAAACGTTCCTTGCTCTGATTCGTCGTGCCGCCGTCATTATACACCTTATAGTCGCTCCAGCCCCAGCGAAGCACCGTGGCAAACGTGTTGTTGTTCGACACCGTCTCGATGCCCTCGATCTCCACAATGCGTTCGCCACCCACACGGCACGGCTGGTAGATGTCCACATAGTTGGCGGCATTCGAGTCGGAATACTGCGTAAAGAGCGTGTACTTGCCCTGGGCATAGTCGTACTTCTCAAAACGCCACAAATGGTTGGCAGGATTCTCTGCAAACTGTTCGGCGGTCAAGTCTGTCAACTTGTACACATCGCCATTGTCAGCCTTCGCCTGAGCGGGCATCAAAGCCATGCTCAGCATCGTCGCTGCGGACAGGAGTAAAGATTTCATTTTCATGTTGATTTGGGTTTTAGATATGAATATTTTTTTGATATAGTTCCTGTTATGAAGCATAAGCCCTCAGTTGTTCACGCACCTCTTTTCGACCGACAAAAAGATGAACTTCCACCGTCTTGTGTGCCACTCCCATTGAGGCGGCAATCTCGCCAATACTTTGCCCTTCAAAACGAGACAGACGATAGACCTGCTGACGTTTCCAAGGCATAGCACTCACCACCCGCTCTTCCTCCGTACTCAACTCTTGGGCGTAAAGAATGGCTTCGGATGTTTCCACGGCATGGCTCTCGCACGTGTACATATATTGGTAAACGGTTTCCGCCACCTTTTTCCGACGTAAGTAGTCGAATATCAAATGCTGACACGTTGTGAAAAGCAAGGGTTTGATACTCTCCTCACGCACACCTACTTCCATCCCCAAGAGTCGCACAAAAGCATCCTGCACGATGTCTTCTGCCAGGTCGTAGTCGTCAACTCGCTTATTCACATAGTTGACCAACTGTTGGCGGTGCATTCTGAATGCTTCTTCGATGATGTCCATATCATTTAGGTTGGTTAAAGATTTCGCTGCAAAGTTACAGCATCCATAAACAGAAATAAAGATTTTTCGACACTTTGTTGTTCGGATTTCACGTCGTTGGACAAATTTATTGTCATCTTTTTCTTTTTCAACTATTTGACCTATTTCTTTTTTGATGTCCGAGATTCTTTTTTGGACAAAAGTTTGGTGTGTTTCTTCAAAAACATTACCTTTGCAACCACAAACCTCACACAACATATATGGCACCACACATCATTTCCTTTCTTTGCTGCTGGCTGATGGCAATTGCTCTCAGCAGCCAACCCATGCGACATTCCAATCAACTCACTTCCTACGACGGTCTGGGGCACGAAACGGTGTTCAAGATTTACAAAGACCGTCAAAACTTGTTGTGGTTGGGCACCAACCACGGTGTGAGGTCGTATAACGGGCACACCGTCAACAAGATACAAGACAGCGGCGAGACGGGATTTGTGTACACGCTGAGCGAAGATGACGAGGGGCATTTATTGGCAGGAAGCAGCACTGGGCTGTATCTGGTTGATCGTGAAACCAACCGCCTCACCCCTATCGCCCCAGACATCAAAGATGTAAATGCCATCTATGGCAATTGGGTTGGTGGCAACTGCGGACTTTGGGTGAAGGAAGCAGGGCAATATCGCCCATTGCCCATCGAGAGCAGCATCATCTCGAAAGGCAACAGCGTCACCGACATCATCCCCGACGGAAAGGGCAACGTGTGGGTCAGCACCACCAAACGGTTGGTGCATCTGTCGTCCTCTGACGGAACCATTCGGAAGTACAGCATTCCCGACTCTCTCATGACAGGCAACATCAATCGCATCTGTCTGATTGGCCATCAGATTTACATCGGCACACGCAATGACGGGCTGCTGACCTTCGACACTCGCACCCATCAGACCAAGCGAGGATTGAGCGTACCGTCCGACGTGATTACCGACGTGAACACCGATGGCAAACGCTACCTCTATGTCTCCACCGATGGCAACGGAGCCTACACCCTCGATGTGCAGCAAGGCGGCATCGTGGATGAGCATCATGGCAAGACCGATGCCATCTACACATTCTGGCGAGACCAGCAACTCGGAATCAACTACTTTGGCTACTACCTCGACGGTTTTGCCCACACCCTCTTCTTCCGCCACCTCGTCACCTCCTATCAGTACGGTGACTTAGACACTCGCACCCTGCCTATCCGCTCCTTCTGCCGCCACAGGCACTGGCTCACCATCGGCACACGAAAAGGTTTATATTTGGTGGATGAACAAACAGGGAGCATCCGACACTATTCTCCCGATGATTTAGGAGCCAACATCGTGACTAACATTGTGTTTTTCCAGGGGCAGTTCGTGGTGGCAACCTACGAGAAAGGCCTGCGTCGCCTTACCCCCGACGGCACCCTATCGCCCCTGCTCGAAAAGGGCAGTTTTTCCCACCTATGCCCCTCGCCCGATGCCGAGAGACTGTTCGCCGTCGGCAACATGGGCGTGACCGTGATGGACGAACGCCTCAGCGTCATCAAGCAGTTCAACAGCCACAATAGCGAACTGCCCGACGAATACCTCACCGACATTCTCTTCGACACCACAGGCAAAGCATGGATTGGCAGCCTCTCACGCCTGTGTGTTTACGACCCTCTGCTTCAGACCATCCAGTCGAGCGGATTCCCCAAAGGATTTTTCAACAACCTCCCCTCCCTCAAGTTCGCTCTGGCAGCAGACGGGGAAATGTTGGCATGGTCGGGCAACCGCATCTACAAGTCCAGCCTCGACTTCAGCCACTACGAGGAGGTTGACATCGCCCAACGCCTTCATATCGAAGAAATTAGTTTCATCCGCTGGCACGAGGGGAGATACTGGATAGGCACCAACCAGGGGCTTTTTGTCAGCCAAGGCAGAGACCTATCCTCTGGTATGCTCCATCTGAGCGAGGCTGACGGTCTGCCCTCACTCCGCTTTCAGGGGCAGGAGTGGCAGGCAGAGACCGACGGCGCCCTATGGATGGCGACCGACGGGGGCATCATCACCATCAGCCAAGAACAGCAGAAGCACTTGGGCGACAGCATCCCAGGCAAGGTGGTGATGAACACGCTCGCATGGGACGAGAACAAACTGAGAGCATTTCAGCCGCTACTACTCAACTACAGCACCGACCTCGGGAAGATGTATGAGTGGACACTGGACAACAGCACACCACAAGTGTGCAGCGACGGCGAGATGGTAGAACTTGGCAGGCAATGGTGGGGGCGGCACCGACTGAACGTGTGGCTGCTGGGGCATCCCGAAACGAAGACAGAACTGACCTACGTGTACCTACCCTCACTCCTCTTCTGGGCATGCACCGCCATCGTGCTGCTCATCGCATTGAGCATCTATCTGGCTCGCCGCGAAGCCGTGGACACCTACAAGGCTGAAGAAGACAAGAAGAAACGGCTGGCAGAAGAGGCTCGATTGGCAAAACTCTATGAGCGTCAACGGCTGACGGAGGACGAGCGGACCGACATCTATCATAAGGTACGCACGTATCTGGACGAGCATCCCGACTACCGCAACGTATCCTTCCGCCTGGGCGACCTCGCCGAAGGAGTGGGCGTGTCGCCTGCACGACTCTCGCAGATGTTCAGTGTCCACCTCGGCACCTCCTTTGCCGACTACATCAACCGCCTCCGCATCGACGAGTTCAAGGCTCACGCCCAAGACCCTGCCTACAACCAATACACCACCGTCGCCCTCGCCGAAATGTGCGGGCTGAAGAAATCGTCGTTCTTCGCCGCCTTCAAGAAGTATGAGGGGTGTACCCCCAACGAGTGGATGGAGCGTGAGGGCATCGAGCGGAAATGAGCCCCCGACACCGTACCCCTCGGGTATGAGCAGGCGTACCCCTCGAGTACAACCAACCGTACCCCTCGGATACGATTCTGAGAAACTTTACATTTTTTCATGATTCCGCTAAGTGTTTTTTCTCCCTCGTTCGTATCAGAGGGAAAAGACTGAAAAACGGAACGACTATGAGAACTTTTCTGAAAATGACGCTGACGGCACTGGGTGTATGCGTCAGCACGGCGGCAGCCACACAAGACTACAAAACGGAGCGTGGGTTCGTCCACCCTGGCGGTCTGCACACACAGGCGGACTTCGACCGCATCAAACGGCAGTTGGCTGAGGGCAACAAGACGGTGACAGATGCCTTTAAGGTGTTGAAAAGTGCTGCTTACTCACAAGCCTCGGCTGCAACGTATCCTGTGGAGACGATTGTGAGGGGTGGCAGTGGCGAGAACTACATCAATGCGGCTCGTGGGGCGACAATAGCCTATCAGAACGCCCTCCGATGGAAAATTGAGGGAACAAAAGCAAATGCTGACCATGCGGTGAAGGTGTTGATGGATTGGTGTAACACAACCAAAGCCATCAGTGGCAATTCCGACCAGTGTTTAGCCAAAGGACTCTACGGCTATGAGTTTGCCCAAGCGGCAGAGTTGATGAGAGACTACGAGGGCTGGAGCCGTGAAGATTTCCAGAAGTTCCAGCGGTGGATGCTGGACGTATGGTACCCGGGGTGCATCGGTTTCCTTCGGACAAGGAACGGCACGTGGGAGAACTCGGGCAAGTGGTGGCAGGCTCCCGGGCACTACTGGAGCAACTGGGGACTATGCAACGCCTTGGCAGTCATCACGATAGGGGTGCTGTGCGACGATGTGTTTATCTACAATCAAGGAATGTCATTCATTAAGTACGACCAAGTGGGCACGTTCAAAGACCCACGCACGGCAAACCCGATCCTGAACGACGGTCTCACCGAATTCTGGGGCAACCTGGTCGTGACCACTTCAGCATCGGAACTGGAGACGGGTGCCTACGGTATGTTAGGACAGATGAACGAGAGCGGACGTGACACAGGCCATGCGGCCATGGCATTAGGCCTGGCGATTGACATTGCTCATCAGGGGTGGAATCAGGGCGACGACCTCTTCGCCTACATGAATCACCGCATTGCGGCGGGCATCGAATACGTGGCGGCTCAGACGCAGAGCGTCCAAGGGCTGCCGTGGACGAACTACAAGTATGGGACAAACGGCATCTACTACACCGACAGCCGCTGCTGGGAGATGACGGAGCCTGCCATGGGGGCACAGATGCGGCCGTATTGGGGCACGGTCATCGGACACTATGAGGGGGTGAAGGGCGTGAAGATGCCGTTCTCGGAACTGGCGTACAAGGAGATGGGCATTGATGCCGGCGGGCAGGGGGGCACAAGCGGCGGCTATGACCATCTGGGCTATTCGGTGCTGATGAACACGAGGGACGTGCAACTGGCTCCTGCCGACCAAATCCCCACGGAACTTTCGCCTCAAATGAGCCTCAACGGCAAGACGTTGGAGCACAACGAGTTGGGAGGACTGACGAACACGTATCAGACCACGGCACTGAAAGACCGTGCCCTTGCCGCGGGAACGACGCTGACGCTCTCGCCCACCCTGCCCGAAGGCACGACGGACACGGGCAAATGGCGGTGGAACACGGGGGAGACAAGCCGCGCAATCACCATCACGGCGAATGAATCGTATATGTATCGTGTCACTTACACGAACGAAAAGGGTGTGGAAAGTCAACTCTGCTTCCCCATCGCCGTGCAGGGCGACTGCCTGCCAAGCGTGGTGAGGCACTACATCACCTATGAAGGTACGACTCGGGATACGGACGTGGTGAAGGTGCTCTATGGCGGAGCGGTGACGCTGACGGTGGACGAGGCGGCGGGCTTCGGCTATTATCTGTGGGACAACGGCAAGACTGCCGCATCCATCACGCTGACGAATCTGAAGCAGGACCAAGAGGTGGTGTGCCGCTCGTACAATCAGGGCGGCAGGGAGACGGTGACGAGGTTCCGCATCGAGGTGCGTGACGTGCGTCCCGACATCATCGTGAACGGGAAGAAACTGGAGGACACGCTGACGGTAGTGGTGGACGAGGGGGACGAGGTGACGCTCTCGCCCACGGCGGCGACCCTGCGTCGCAACGGCTCGTGGCTGTGGGAGAACGGCAGCACGGAGCAAACGCTGGCAATCGGCGGCATCGGCACCTCGGAGGAACATACGGTGACGTACACCTGCGACGGAAGTGTCTCGACCTGCACGTACCATCTCTGGGTGAAGGAGGGGAGCGACCGTCTCATCGACGTGGGCAACTACCTGATTCGCCACGTGGAGAGCGGGCTTTATCTGACGAACGGGGGCGAAGTGGCAACGCTGGAGGAGGGGGGGCAAAGTGACGGGCTGCCCGACCCCACCCAAGTGTGGTGCATCGAGCGTCCCTCCACAGCCCGCTACGACCTCATCTCCCTCGCCGACTCCGCCTACCTGGCTGGCACGGGGGAGATGAAGGCGAAGACCTACCGTCCTCACCGCATCTCGTTTGCGAAGGACACGAACCGCTGCACCTTCCGCAACAGCAGCGACCAATACTGGGCGATCAGTCCCTCCCTCACCGTCCTCTTCGGCTCCACAAAGACACTGACAGACTTTCCTTTTGAACTCATCCCCATGGGGGACTCCGCCGACGGCGTCCGCCCCGTGTCCACCGCGGAGGGGGAGGGGGGAGCCCTGAACATCTACGACCTCGCGGGGCGACGCCTCACGAAGGTGCCTGCGAGGGGGGTCTATGTCTGCGGCGGACGCAAATTCTTGGTGAAATAGGCATTTTTCACTTCTTACATTTTTCTGTTCCCATTTTTATCCGTACCTTTGCACGCAAAATCTTATCTCATAAAACATCGGAAACAATGAAAGACTTTGTAGAAGAATTGACTTGGCGTGGCATGATTCACCAGATGATGCCAGGCACGGACGAACTGCTCAGGAAGGAGCAGGTGACGGCATACTTGGGCATTGACCCTACGGCTGACTCGCTGCACATCGGTCACCTCTGCGGGGTGATGATGCTGCGTCACTTCCAGCGGTGCGGACACAAGCCGCTGGCGCTCATCGGCGGCGCGACGGGCATGATTGGCGACCCTTCGGGCAAGAGCCAGGAGCGTAACCTGCTGGACGAGGAGACGCTGCGGCACAACGTGGCGTGCATCAAGCGGCAGTTGGCTCACTTCCTCGACTTCGAGAGCGATGCCCCCAACAGGGCTGAACTGGTGAACAACTACGACTGGATGAAGGACTTCCGCTTCCTCGACTTCGTGAGGGACGTGGGCAAGCACATCACGGTGAACTACATGATGGCGAAGGAGAGCGTGCAGAAGCGTCTGAACGGTGAGGCTCGCGACGGCTTGAGTTTCACGGAGTTCACCTACCAACTCTTGCAGGGCTACGATTTCCTCTACCTGAACGAGCACAAGAACTGCAAGTTGCAGTTGGGTGGTGCCGACCAGTGGGGCAACATCACGACGGGTTCGGAACTGATTCGCCGCACCAACGGCAAGGAGTGCTTCGCGTTGACTTGTCCGCTGGTGACGAAGAGCGACGGCAAGAAGTTTGGCAAGACGGAGAGCGGCAACATCTGGCTCGACCGCAACTACACGTCGCCCTACCAGTTCTATCAGTTCTGGCTCAATGTGCCTGACGAGGATGCTGAGCGTTACATCAAGATTTTCACCTCGCTGGAGAAGGAGGAAATTGAGAGCATCATTGCCGAGCACAGGACAGACCCAGGTCGCCGTGTGCTGCAGAAGCGGCTGGCGGAAGAGGTGACGGTGATGGTACACTCTCGCGAGGATTACGACATGGCCGTGGAGGCATCAGGCATCCTGTTCGGCAAATCGACCAAGGAGAGCCTCTTGAAACTGGACGAGCAGACGCTGCTCGACGTGTTTGCCGGTGTGCCTCACTTCGAGGTGAGCAAGGCACTCTTCGAGGGCGAAGGCGTGAAACTTGCCGACCTGACCACCAGCCACACGCAGGTGTTCCCCAGCAAGGGCGAGGTGAAGACTCTCGTGAAGGGTGGCGGCGTGAGCGTGAACAAGGACAAGGTGACGGCTCCCGACCAACTGCTCACCACAGCCGACCTGCTGGACGGCAAGTATCTGCTGGTGCAGCAAGGAAAGAAGAAATACAGTTTGATTATTTGTAAATGAAGAATGAAGAGTGAAGAATGAAGAACTCATCTTACTGCGAATCACGGGTGAAGACCGTCCGGGGCTGACTGCCGGCGTGATGAACATACTGGCTCGCTACGATGTGGACATTCAAGACATCGGACAGGCGGACATCCACTCCACGCTCTCGTTGGGCATCCTGATTCGGGTGGCTGAGGAGAAGTCGGGGCATGTGATGAAGGAGTTGCTCTTCAAGGCGAGCGAGTTGGGGGTGAACATCGGCTTCTACCCCATCACGATGGAGGAATATGAGGCTTGGGTGGCTCGGCAGGGCAAGAACCGCTACATCCTGACGGTGCTGGGCAGACGGCTCAGGGCACAGCAGATTGGGGCGGTGAGCCAACTCATTGCCGACCAAGGACTGAACATCGACGGCATCAAGCGACTCTCAGGACGTGCAAGCATCCAACACCCCAAGGAGAAGACCCGTGCGTGCATTCAGTTCTCTGTGCGTGGCACGCCTAAGGACAAGGAGGCACTGCACGCCGAACTGCTCAGGATGTCACGCGACTTGGAGATTGACGGCTCGTTCCAGACGGATGACATGTATCGGAGGATGCGACGCCTGATTTGCTTCGATATGGATTCGACGCTCATCCAGACGGAAGTCATCGACGAACTGGCTCGGAAGCACGGGGTGTATGAGCAGGTGGCTGCCATCACCGAAAGGGCAATGAGGGGCGAGATTGACTTCAAGGAGAGTTTCACGGAGCGATGCAAGTTGCTGAAGGGTTTGGACGTGAGCGTGATGCGTGAGATAGCGGAGAACCTGCCGTTCACGGAGGGTGTTGACCGTCTGATGTATGTGCTGAAAAAGTACGGCTACAAGATTGCCATCCTGAGTGGTGGTTTCACGTTCTTTGGCGAATATATCCAGAAGAAGTATGGCATCGATTATGTGTATGCCAACGAACTGGAGATTGACGAGACGGGACACCTGACGGGCAACTATGTGGGCGAGGTGGTGGACGGCCGCAGGAAGGCTGAACTGCTGAAACTGATTGCCCAGGTGGAGAAAGTCGATTTGCAGCAGACGATTGCGGTGGGTGACGGAGCGAACGACCTCCCCATGCTGTCGCAGGCAGGTCTCGGCATTGCTTTCCATGCGAAACCTCGCGTGGTGGCAAACGCTCAGCAGAGCATCAACACCATCGGCTTGGACGGGGTGCTGTACTTCTTGGGATTCAAGGACAGTTATCTGGACGAGAAAGGACGGGAATAAAGACGAAGGAATCAGACACCTGACACATCATAAAATATCAAAAAAGGAGACTTTTTCGTACAAATGTCTCCTTTTTTCGTGTTTTTTTTGTACAAAGCCTTTCATTTTTCACCTTTTTACTTATCTTTGCACCCAAACTTTTACTAACTAAAACTTCTCAAAAAACAATGAATAAAAGATTTCTCTATATGGCGGCGGCTTTTGCCATGGCTATGACAGCCAATGCACAGACAGGTTCTGACTATATGCAGGCGATGAAGGTCGCCGATACGAACATTACCTTCGACGTGAATGACGAGGGCAAGGCGTTCCGTGTGAAATGGGGCATGGACACGGCTTGGAACTGGGATTTCAACGTGAACCGTGGTGTTGCCCACATTGGCAAGGGCAACTTTGAGACGGGTCGCATCTCGTTCCAACCCACGGCAGAAGTCATTGACAATGGCGACGGCACCTATGAACTGACGGCTGCACAGAAGCGTGTACTGAGAAGCCGCTGTCAAAACATCCTGCTGACAGGATGCAACAAGGTGGCTATCAACAACGACCAAGAGGATGCCCTCAACAAAGATAACGGTAACTACGATAAATACCAGTCGCTCTATCTGAACAAGCCTGAGGCATGGTATAAACTCATCAAGGCAAGTGTGGCATACGCCAAGGAGTGCGGCGTGGACGTGATTAGCATCTCGCCCTTCAACGAGCCTGACTATGGCGACTGGGGACAGGGCACGAAAGCCAGCATGAAGGAGATTTGCCGCCTCATCAAGAACGACCCTTACTTCGACGGCATCCGTGTGTGTGCCGGCAACACGCTCAACTGCGACTATGCACTGGAGTGGTACAACTATTGCCTTGACTACATCGACGAGGGCAACACACACCAGTTGGCAGGTACGTTCGACAACTATGCCAAGTTTTTCCAGAAGGTGAAGGCTGACGGCAAGGTGGCCACGGCTGACGAGTTGCACAATGTGGGCGAGGCGATTGTGGGTGTTGAGTACGGCATGGAAACGGGCATCTGGTGGGCATTCCACGCAAAAGCACGTGGTCAGTTCTGCCTCGACTCGAACGAGGGTGTCCGCATCGGTTATGGCGAGAATCGTCCGGCATGGACAAGCGGTGCCGTGTATCGTAATGAGAAGACAGGCGAGGTGCATGGCTATCTGGGCTCTTCAGAGCGTCAGGCTGTGGCCTCTTCGTTTTCGTTCATCAGCAAGGGCAAGGACGTGTTCTTCAATGGCTATGGTCCCACGAGAATGATGGTGTATGACGTGCCGGGCGGAAAAAAGGGCAGTTATCAGAATGGGCAGATTAACGCTGAACGCCTCTTCGACATCACATGGGGTGAAGATGTGGCACCAGGCGTGATTGACGGCACCTATCAGATTATGAATGCCTACAGCAAGAAGTTGCTCACCTTCCAGGGCACCAGCAATGTGCAAAGTGCTACCCGAAAGACCTCCGGTACCACCCAGCAGTGGAAGGTATATCCTGGTTACACAACGATGGACATCTCCTACTGGTTCATCGACAACGTAGCCACGAACACCAAGAGAGTAAACCTCAACGTGCTGAACAACAGTCTGAATGCCGGAGCAGGCGTTATCTGCTATGACGCAGGACACTCTGAAAACGAGCAATGGTATCTGAAATATGCCAAGGATGGCTATTACTACATCATCAGTGCCCTCTCCAACAAGTACCTCTATTGTGGCGGCACGTCTTCTGGCACCAACGTCAGCCTGCAAGATGCACCCACAGCAGAGACGACCGAAGCGAACCTGAAAAAATACTTGTGGCGTTTCCAACCCACAGATGCCAAGGCAGAGACCAACGCCCCTGCCGCTCCCACAGGGCTGAAAGCCAAGCAGCGTGTGGGGAGCATCGAACTGGAATGGACGGCTCCGACGGATGATGACGTAGCCTGTTACACGATTCTGCGTGGCGTGAAAACGGAGGATGGCAGCACGGATTGGAACACGGTGGGTCGCAACGATACACTCACGACGTTTATAGACAACACAGTGCAGACGGGCAACACCTATATCTATAAGGTGCAGGCAGTTGATTATGCAGGGAACCGTTCGGAAGCCTCTGAAACGCTGGAGGCAACTCCACTGGAGGAGAAGGCTCTGCTGTGCCAGTTGCAGTTTGACGACGACATGACGGACAAGTCTTTCAATCAATACAACGCCTCTCTGTATGGTTCTTCCACCTTCTCGGGTGTGTCTTCGCTGGTGAAGTCGGGCACAAAGAGTTTGAGCATGGACGGCAAGACTTATGTGATGCTGCCCTGTGCCGTGGCTGACCAAGACGAGATGACCATCACCACCTGGATTCGATGGACAAGCGGCGGCAGCAACTGGCAACGTATCTTCGACTTCGGCAACGACACTGACCAGTATATGTTCCTCTGCCCCAGCAACGGCAGCGAGATGCGTTTCGTGATGAAGAATGGTGGCGACGAACAGATTCTCTCGAACGGAAAGAAACTGGGTGCCTCCACTTGGCATCACGTGGCTGTGACCATCAAGCCTGTGGGCGACAAGGTGCAGGCGATTCTGTATCTGGACGGCGAGAACATCGCTGAGACGGACGAGTTCACCATCAAGCCATCGGACATCGCTCCATCGCTCTGCTTCGTGGGACGCTCGATGTTCACGGCAGACCCATTGCTGAGTGCCCGCATCGACGACTTCCGTGTCTATAACTACGCCCTGTCGGCAGAAGAGGTGGCAGGTGTGATGGAGGACAACGGGGAAGTGTCGAAGGACATCAAGGACAGTTATACGGAAGTGGTGAGCACAGGCATCGAGTCGATTCGCCCTGCCAAGAGTGCGGAGGACGGCAAATGGTATGACCTGAGCGGTCGCCGTGCCAATGCGTCTGACAAGGGTATCCTCATTCAGAACGGAAAGAAAATCCTCAAGTAATTGAACATTGACAATATGAGAAAGAGAACGTTTAGTTGGTTGCTGCTGATGGGCTTGTGCCTTGGTGTTCATGCCCAAAAGTATTCGTCATACCTTTTTGCCTTCTTTTCCAACAATACGCCAGAAGGGGAGCAGATTCGTTATGCCATCAGCGACGATGGCTTCAACTATCGTTCGCTCAACGATGGCAAGCCCATAGTGGCATCTGACTCCATCGCTCTGAAAAAGAGCATTCGTGACCCTCACATCATGAGGGCAGAGGACGGCAAGACTTTCTACATGGTACTGACGGACATGCGTTCGAGCGAGGGGTGGCAAAGCAACGACGGGTTGATTCTGATGAAGAGCACAGACCTCATCCACTGGCAACACACGGCGATTGACTTCCCTACCCGATTCCCCAATTTGGAGGGTTTCGACAGGGAGAACCTCCATGCGGTGTGGGCACCACAGACGATTTGGGACCCAGTGGAGAAGAAGTACATGATTTATTACTCGATTGGTCGCCACGACTGGGAATATGAGACAAACGACTGGGAGACGAACAGGAAAACGGGTGAGAAGAAGAAGTTTTTCCAGCCATACTTCAAAATCTTCTACAGTTATGCCAACGAGGACTTCACGGACATCACGGAACCCCAACTGCTCTTCGACTTTGGCAAGGCAAGCATCGATGGCGACATCGTGTATGACCCCAAGAGGTTGGAGTATGTACTCTTCTTCAAGGACGAGGGCAGGAGCGTCATCAATCCTGCTGGTCCTGATGGCGGATGGAAGACGCGGCAAGGGGTGATGAGAGCCACCAGCACTTCGCTGACGGGTCCTTACAAGGTGGAGTGGAAGCACCTGCAGAAGCCAGGGCAATACCCTGTGGAGGGTTCGAGTGTGTTCCCCCTGATTGGAAGCGACGAATACATCCTCATGTATGACTGCTATGCCAATGGATATTACCAGTTCTGCAAGGGAGACCTGACGCACTTCGAGTATGTGAAGGACACTCCCACAAAGGGGAATTTCACCCCACGGCATGGCTCTGTCATCCAAATCACCAAGAAAGAACGCAAACGCTTAGAGAAACATTTTGGATATTAACGTCCCTATAGATACAAAAACAACCCTTTTTAATACACCTATTTTATTAACTAATTACACTAACTAACATGAAGAAATTACTACTTTTTGCAAGCCTCATGGTTTCCGCCCTTGCAGCAGATGCACAGGTGACGCCAAAGGTGCAGCCAGAAACTTTGGTTTCGGGCAATCAGTATGTGCTGGTGAACAAGGCACAAACTGCAACGCAGTACACAAGTCGCACGTCATGGGATGGTGCTCTCTATTTCCTTGGAGAGACCGATTCCAATTGGGCGAATTATGCTCTCACTGCTATTGACAACGGCGACGGCACATGGTCTTTCACCCTCAATGGGGGGGGTAGTTCTGATTCGGAAGAAGCAGGGACACCTTCTGTTTACTACATGGTTCTGCCTGGTGGCTCACCCAACGTGAACGTGAACTCAGAAGAGCCTGTCAAATGGATTCTTGACAAGAAGGATGGAGGTTTCTACAATCTCATCCTCGGAGAAGGTAACAACAATGCCGCATTGGCAAAGGCTCCTTACACTCCAACAGGCGACCTCCGTATGCACCTCAATGCTGGTAGCCAGTATTTTGTGGTTACTTATCTGGAAGGTCCTTGGTATCCTGACTGTGCAGGTGGCATCACGGAAACAGAGAATGATGCAACAGGCGACGTGTTCTTCGCTGCCAACGACTCCACTTCTTTCAACTGGGGTTTCGTACAACCACAGAACATCCCTGCCTACTACGCAGACATCCAGTATTCCGCCACTATCAACAACTTCTACGAGCAGTATTGCGACATCGAAGATTATACAGAAGGCTTCCTCACTACCTACAAGGCTGCTGCTGACATCTACAACAGCACGAGCGACCCTGACGCATTGTTCGAGGCTGGTATTCCTGAGATGATTAGTGCAAAGGTGGCTCTCTACAATGAAATTGAGGCTGCTATCGCCCTGAACGAGAATGACGACGCTGTGCTGGCTGCCGCCATCGCTAATGCGAAGGACATCTTCAACAATCAGAGTGATGCAACAGCCGTGGAAAATGCTACACAGACACTGAAACAGGCTGAGGCAAATTACTCTCTTGGCTCTGGCGAAATCACTTCGCTGGGTTCAAACATGTCATTTGAAGACCTCTCTGCACAGGGTGGCAACATGACTACAGGTGTGGCTGCTCCTCCTTCTGGTTGGAACATTTACATCAACGGCAAGCAGATTGATAGTGCATCTGGTGCTTCAGCATTCGGCTGGCACGGTGTGAACGACGATGCAGAGGGTGAACCCATGGACGGCAAATATGCATTTGGCGTTTGGGCTGGTTCTGTGCCTACTTATGAAATTTCCCAAACTATCACAGGCTTGGAGAATGGTACTTATGAAATCTCTGCAGGTCTGATGGCAGGTGCTAACGGTGGAGGTATCCGTCTCACGACTCAACGTCTCTTCGGCAACCTCAACGCAACTTACTTCGCAAGCCAAGACGACTATAACCTCTCTGAACTTGACAACTCCGAGATTTATGCTTTCGCTGGCAATGACGAGGAGGTTCAGACAGACCGCATCATGTATCCAGTCACTGTGAAGGCATTCGTTTATGACGGCACATTGACATTCGGTGTTCGTACAGACGGCAACACGGGAGCAGCAGTTGCTGGTTCTGGCAACGCTGGTTCTGGCTGGTTCAAGACTGATAACTTCCGCATCAAGACATTGGGTTACAATGCAGACGACGCTGTGGCTATCTATCAGCACTATGCAGGTTTGCTCGACGAATACAAAGGTCAGCACATGGCTGCTGTGGTGGCAGACGAACTCGATGCTACCGACCTCGACAAGGTGACTGCTGCCAACACGCAGGCAGAAATCATTCAGGGCTTCCTCGATGCCAGAGAGTTGCTTGTGACAGTTGATGCCTCTGTGAAAGCATACGAGAAACTGGCAGAAGCCATCGATGCCCACTTTACATACATGGATCAGTATCAGTATAAGGCTGGTGTTGATGAGTATTCAGACGTGATTTACGAGGCACAGGATGCTTACGACGAGGGTACGGCTGCCGACGCTGCCGCAGTTGATTCTATCATCGCAGGCCTCAATGCCGCATTGCAGGCTTGCATCCAGTCAGACGACATCGAAGAGGGTCAAGACCTGACGGAGTACATCGCCAATGCTTCATTCGAAGACCTCTCTGCTCAGGGCGGTAATAAATCTGACGGCGTTGCCAACGCTCCTACAGGCTGGAACCTCTACGTAGAGGGCGAGAAGGTGAACTCTGTGGCAGAAGCAGGTGTAAGTGGTTGGTGTGCCATCAACAGTGGCGACAATATTGACATTGTCAACACCTATGGCGACCCTGTCAGCGTACAATACACAGACGGTGAACACCTCTGGGGTCTCTGGAGTAGTGCCGTTCCTGTTATCGAACTTTCTCAAACCATCGAAGGTCTCCCTGCTGGTACTTACACACTCTCTGCCGACATCGTGGTACAGAACGACTGGGCTGGCTACAACCTTGGTATGCAGCGTCTCTTCGCCAACGATTACGTAACACTCTTTGGTGCTGAAAGCGACTATGTGCAGAACAATGACGAAGAACTCTACAGCACCTTCCCAGAGGATGTGCTCGTCGCTGCAGAAATCGACAAACTCACGGCTGATGCTGATTACAAGCACCTCAACTATGCTGGCAACTACTCTTCTGAGAGTTATGGTGCTTCTGGTGCTCCTTACACAACCACCATCACCTTCGGTCTTGCCGAGAAGGGAGCCATCACCCTTGGTTTCCGTTCAAGCCGTATCAGTGCCGTTGACGGACAACTGTCTGGTCAGGCATCTCTTGGTTGGTTCAAACTCGACAACTTCAAACTTACCTTCGAGTCCTTCGATGTTCCTGCTGGTGCAGAAACCACTGCAGAGGCTGTAGGCATCGACGCTGTTCAGGTGGCAGAGAAGACTGCTGTTGAGTTCTACTCCATCAATGGTGTTCGCTTGGCTGCTCCACAGAAGGGCATCAACATTGTGAAGGCTGGTGGGCAGGTAAAGAAAGTGCTTGTGAAATAAAAAGATAGCATATCATGATAAAAAATGGAGGCATTTGCGTAATGTCTCCGTTTTTTTTTGTACTTTTGCACGCTAACAAACTCATATCCTATCTTTTATGAAGAAACTTACACTCACGCTTTTGGCTATATTCCTCACCCTCTGCAACATGAAGGCTCAGGAAGACATCGCCACGTTCCGCACTTGGGCAATGACTCCACCGATGGGGTGGAACTCTTGGGATTGCTACTACTCCAGCGTTACGGAGAAAGAGGTGATGCAGAATGCTCACTATCTGGTGGACAACGACTTGGTGAAGCATGGTTGGGAATATGTAGTGATTGACATCCGTTGGTACTGCAACCATCCTTCGTTGGGTGGCGGCAACTACAATCAGCGAGGCACACAGGACTATGTGCTGGACGAATATGGACGCTACCTTCCCTCCCCCACTCGTTTCCCTTCTTGCATGGTGGACGGCGAGAACAAGGGGTTCAAAGCGATTGCCGACAGCCTTCATGCGATGGGCTTGAAGTTGGGCATTCACATCATGCGTGGTGTGCCGAAGTCGGTGGTGGGGTCGAACTATAAGTTGAAGAAAGCGGAAAGTGCGGCTTGGACAGAAGTATATAGCGGCACCACGTCTGCCTGCACATGGCTGAAGGATAACCTGACGGTGAAGAACAACAACTACGGACAACTTTACTACAACAGCATCTTCGACCTCTATGCCGAATGGGGCGTAGATTTCATGAAGGTGGATGACCTCGCCCGTCCGTTCTACACCAATGAAATCAAGATGATTCGCAAAGCAATTGACCAGACGGGACGCCCGATGGTGCTTTCGCTCAGCCCTGGCAAGACACAATACTCGTATGCCAATACCTGCCTGGAGAATGCCAACATGTGGCGTATGATGGACGACCTGTGGGACAGTTGGAGTGCTGTGGATGCCGTCTTTGCCGAGGCTCACGAATGGAGCAAGTATGCTCAGCCAGGCAACTATGCTGACTGCGACATGCTGCCACTGGGGCAGATTGCCATGACCATTGCCGACCAAGGCTATACGGCAGCCGACCGTGGCCGCTGGACGAATCTGACCCAGAACGAGCAGCGGACGATGATGACGCTGTGGGGCATTTGCCACTCGCCCCTCTTCTTTGGCGGCGAGATGACCAAGAATGACGAGTTTACGAACTCGCTCTTGACGAATGAGGAATATCACCAGATGCACAAGTATGGCGAAGATGCCCATCAAGTGCTGAACGACACGAAGACAGGACAAACCGTATGGACATCCACCGACCCTGCCACGGGCGACCGCTATCTGGCGATTTTCCAACGTGACCCCTCCGTAGAGCAGGGTGAGGTAGTGGCACGTTCGGGACTGATTTCTCGTCGCGGCACTAAGTCCTATCAACTGGAGGCAGACATCACAGGAGCAGAGCAACTGAAGATTGTGGTGAGCGACTGGAACGATGGCTTCTCCTACGACCGTGCCGACCTTATCAATCCTGTGCTCGTCGATGCCGAGGGCAATGAAACCTCGCTAACCACGCTGACGGCAGCATCCTACAGTTCGGATTGGGGCACCCTGCACATCAACAAGAATGTGGAGAACGGCACCCTGCGTGTGGACGGACAGACGTACACGACAGGACTGGGATTGAACGCCCAGTGTACCCTCATCTACGACCTACCAGCGGGTCATACCTACACCACCTTCCGTGCCTTGTGCGGCTATGACTCTTCGTGCGACACGGATAACCCCTCTACGACGGGCACGACGATGGAGTTCATCGTTTACACTTCTTCCAACAAGGATGCCGAGTGCGACTTCGACCTCACGCTGTTGGGGTATGCCCCCACCGAGCAGGTGGAAGTCAGCGACGTGTGGACGAAGGAAAAGATGCTCTGGGTTGTCTCGGGCATCCTTCACACAAGCATTCCTCATCATGGTGTGAAACTTTTCAAACTGCACAGCGACGAGGCAAATGCCATCGTCGTCCCTCAAAACAAGCCTGCTGACAGCAACGTATGGTACGACCTGCAAGGGCGACCTGTTCAGTGCCCATTGAGGGGACTCTATATCAAAAACGGTAAAAAGATTTGGTTTAAGTAATGTATCAGTTTTTCAAAACACTCAGTGACACCTTGAGCGGCAAGGCGAGCATCTTCATCATCTTGATCGCTCTCGTCACATTCTTCTTTCCCTCGCTCTTCGCATGGGTGAAGGGCGACACCCAGACCATCATCCTCGGCATCATCATGCTGACGATGGGACTGACACTCACCCCCGACGACTTCCGTCTGCTTGCCAAACGTCCATTGGACATCCTCATCGGAGCGGCGGCACAATTCACCATCATGCCCTTGGTGGCATTCACGCTGTCGTGGCTGTTCAGCCAAGTGCCAGCCTTTGATTCTTACAGCACGGCAATGGCGATTGGCATCATCCTCGTAGGTTGCTGCCCGGGAGGCGTGTCGAGCAATATCATGTCATTTCTCTGCAAGGGTGACGTGGCATATTCGGTAGGCATGACGTGTGCCTCCACACTGCTTGCCCCCGTGCTCACGCCGCTGCTCGTCTTGTGGTTGGCGGGGGAGAGGGTCGATGTGGATGCCGTGGGCATGTTCAAGCAGATTCTCATCGTGACCATCATCCCCATCGCCATCGGCTTCTTCCTTAACGTGTGGTTGGGGCATAAAAACGTGTTCAAAAAGATACAAGGGTGTATGCCGGGGCTCTCCGTCACGTGCCTCGCCTGCATCGTGGGCGGCGTGGTCACCACTGTACACGATCCGTTGGTGGAGAACGGTCTGCTGCTCTTCCTCCTCACCTTCGGCATGGTCTTCTGCCACAATACCATCGGCTACCTGCTCGGCTACGGTGTCGGCATCCTTTGCCACTTCTCCGTCGCCAAGAAACGCACCCTCTCCATCGAGGTGGGAATGCAGAACGCAGGTCTGGGCACCAACCTCGCCATGATCTTCTTCGTGACCACCAACCCGATGGCAGTCGTGCCATGTGCCATCTCGTGTGCTTGGCACAGTATCAGCGGTACGATTCTGGCAAATATATTTGCAAATAAAAGTAAAAATGAAAAAGGATAAATGAGAAATGAAAAAGGATAAATGAGAAATGAAAAAGGATAAATTTGCTACCGCATGTGTAAGGTAACGGGTGGCAAACTCTCGCGGTAGCAAATTTTTCACTTTTCCTTTTTACTTTTTCCTTTTTCATTTATCATTTTTCATTTATCATTTTTTCATTTAAAGACAAAAACTATGGTACTTAACTACATTTGGATAGCATTCTTCCTGTTGGCAGCCGTGTGTGCCATCATCCAGTGCTTCACAGGCAACACAGGCGTGTTTGCCGACATCATCAACTCCACCTTCGAAAACGCCAAGACCGCCTTCGAGATTTCCCTCGGACTCACAGGCGTGCTCTCCCTCTGGATGGGCGTGATGAAAATTGGCGAGAAAGGCGGCATGGTCAGCGCCCTCTCCAAAGTGCTCAGCCCCCTCTTCACCCGACTCTTCCCCGACATTCCCAAGGGACACCCAGCCACGGGACACATCTTCATGAACATCGCCGCCAACATGCTCGGCCTCGACAACGCCGCCACACCCCTCGGTCTGAAAGCGATGGAGAGCATGCAGGAGTTGAACAAAATGAAGAATGAAGAATTAAGAAAGAAAAATGGGTGGACGGAGACACAGGTAGAGGAACGAAATGAGACAGCCAGCAACCCCATGATCATGTTCCTCGTGCTCAACACGTCAGGCTTGACCCTCATCCCCGTGTCCATCATGGTCTATCGTGCCCAACTCGGAGCCGCCCAGCCCACCGACATCTTCGTGCCCATCCTGCTCGCCACCTTCGCCGCCACCCTCGCTGGCATCATCGTCACCAGCCTCTACCAGCGCATCAACCTCCTCCAGCCCGTGCTGCTCGCCACCCTCGGCACGCTCTGTGCCCTCGTCGCCGCCATCATCTGGGGCTTCAGCCAGATGGACAAAGAGACCATGGACACCGTCAGCACCCTCGCCGCCAACGTCATCCTCTTCGGCATCATCCTCACCTTCATCCTCGCCGGCATCGCCCGACGGGTGAACGTCTATGAGGCATTCATCGAGGGAGCCAAAGACGGCTTCACCACCGCCGTCCGAGTCATCCCCTACCTCGTCGCCATCCTCGTTGCCATCGGCGTGTTCCGAGCCAGCGGCGGCATGGACATCCTCATCGGCGGCATCAACTGGCTCGTAGCGGTTTGTGGAGGCGACACCGACTTCGTCGCCGCCCTGCCCACCGCCCTGATGAAACCCCTCTCAGGTTCAGGAGCCCGCGGCATGATGGTCGATACGATGACCACCTGCGGAGCCGACTCCTTCGCCGGCCGCCTCGCCTGCATCTTCCAAGGCTCCACCGACACCACCTTCTACATCCTCGCCGTCTATTTCGGTTCCGTCGGCATTCGCCACACCCGCCATGCCGTCACCTGCGGACTCCTTGCCGACCTCGCCGGCATCCTTGCCGCCATCGCCGTCGCCTACTTTTTCTTCTGATACATGCCAGAACGAGCGCCGTAGAAAGTTTCATGGAAGCCGATGCCGAGCGTCACGTTGTTGTTGAAGCGATAGTTCAGTTCGGCACCGACGGTGGCACATTGTTGGTAGAAGAGAGGAGAAGGTCGGAAGCCCTTGCCAGAATTGAGCGGATGGTGATACATCCCATAAACGGTGCCGCTCAGATGCTCGTTGAACTGATAGTTGGCAAGGGCTTGCACACTGGCGGTGACTATATAGTTGTCAAAAAATCGGAAACGTGATAGCGTTCCTCCCACGGCAACCGTCCAGCGGTCTGTCAGAGGCTTGGCATAGAGCAGCGACACATCGGTGAAGAAGGAGCCGCCACGGAAAGGGTTGTGCTTGCCCCACCCCACGGTGACACCTGCATCGACCTGAGCGTTCAGCCCCTCATGAATGTCCCCAAAAGTGCTGCCAAAACTCAGCGGACTCCACGAGGTGAAGAGCATCGGATGCTTCTCAACCAACGGAAGAAGCACCGCCACGGAACTGTCAGCCACACACAGCGAGTCATTCACTTCTCCGTGCAGTTCATCCCGTTCCGTCTGCCCCACCGCTCCGAGGGTCATCACTGTGCAGAATATGAAAAGTCCCAACCGTTTCATGCCGCTTTGAGTTGACGGGTTCTTGAGTTCTTGAGTTTTTAAGTTCTTGAGTTTTTGAGTTTTTTGGGGGGATGTATGAGCATCGTTTGTTCACTTCTTCCAAGCATTCACCACCTCGCCGATGTACATGGAATGGATGCCGGCAGGGAAGTTGCTGTACATGTTCCTGGGTACATCGCTCTTGAAGCCCTGTGGGTCGAACGGGGCGGCGTACATGGTCTTGCACTCTATCACCAGGTCCGCCTCCGTGTAATAGGGCGTGCCGTTCGCCGTGTAGGCGGTGTGCAGACCGAGCGCCGCAGCCTTGTCGCCATCGCGTCCGCTCTTGGTGCCCATATAGTTCAAGACCTTGCTGTGCTCCACGTCGAAAGCCATCACGGTGAAATACTCGCTCTTGTCCATAAACTCCTTGGTGTAGCGTTTCTCAGCCACATACACCGTCAGGGCAGTGCGTCCCCACAGCGTGCCGATGCCACCCCACCCAATCGTCATGGCATTGCTCTTCTCCTTGTCGCCAGCCGCCAGCAGTTCGGCATCACGGAACCACTGGAACCCGTTCTCCGCGAAGTCTTTCCTCACATCAATTTTCTTGAAACCTTCCTGCTCCTGAGCAGAAACCACCGATGCAGCACACAGCATCACCGATGCCATCATTGCCGCGATAAAAAATCTATTCTTCATCATACTATATATGTGTTAGCGTGGTGCAAAGGTAAGACAAAAGAAGCAAATATGTGGGATTTATCCAAACTTTAACATTCTCTCGGCAATCTTTCTCCCCATGATGACGCGTATGAAGAACAAGCAGCGAAAAAGAAAAAACGCATTTCTTTTGCAGAAAACCGTTCTTTTTTGTAATATTGTGGCCGGAAAGCGTGTATATCTAAGTAGAAACAACTTCAGAAAAGGCATGAAAGAGACAATGGACATCTGGCAATTGGCGGCAGCGGCGAGGCAGGGCGATGCTCATGCTTGCGACACGATTGTGCAGCAATGTGGGCAGCAAGTGTTCTCGCTGGTGAGGCGGATGGTGGGCAATGTGCTGGATGCGGAGGAGGTGACACAGGACGCTCTGATGCGTGGATTGCAGCAAATGGAACAGTACGACCCCACCCGTGCCTCGCTCGCCACATGGTTTTGCCGCATCGCTTATCGCACAGCCCTCAACCACTTGCGGAAGTCGGAAGTGGAGACACTTTCGCTGGACGACGAAGAGAGTCCCGTCGAACAGGTAGCGAACGAGCAGATGGTACGACTCTTTCAGCAGCCAGACGAGACACGGGTGGAGCAGTTGCGACAAGCCATCAGCCAACTCACGGAGGAAGAGCAGACGCTCATCTCGCTGTTCTACTATGACGAGTTGCCGCTTCGCGACATCGCCTACATTACACAAGAGACACCCAATGCCCTCGCCGTCCGTCTGTACCGCATCCGACAGAAACTCTACAACCTGATTAAACGCTTACCAACATGAAACAGAAACATTTCCCCGAAACAGAGCAACAACTCAGGGCAGACGTGAACCTGCGTGAAGCCCTTCGCCGTCGATATGCCGACGAGCCTCAGTTGCCAGAAGACTTCGCACAGAAGTTGCAGAAACGGATTCTTGCGGAACGTGCGACACACCCCCACCCCACCATCCGACCACGAAGATGGCGGAATGTGGCAGCCATCGTCGCAGGTGTGCTGCTGATGAGTGGCGTGGTGGTTGCCGCGGTGCGATGGGCAGGAGTCTTTGAGGCTCACGCCGATGGCTCGGTAGCGGGCGACACGGTCGCTGCACAGCAGATGGTAGCAGCAACAGACGGTGTGGTGCAGTTCCGCAATGTGCCGCTGGACAGCCTTTTGACGGTAGTGGGCACACACTATCAGAAGACGGTGGTGTTTGTGGATGAAGAGCCACGAACGTTGCGTTTCAGCATCGAGTGGAACGAACCCGAACCGCTGGCAGACTTCTTGGCAACCGTGAACGAGTTCGACGGTTTGCGACTGACAGACGAGCGAGACACCATCTTTGTGGAATCGGTAGCAACAGAAGAAGAGGAGGACGAGCCATGAGACGAGGAATGACACTTCTTTTCTGCCTGATGGCAATGGTGCTGACGATGAATGCCCAGACGGTCAGCCAAAACTTCCACAACACACCGTTGGCAGAGGTGTTGGAACGCATCAACAACGCACAGAGCGACTACCGAATCACCTTCATCCACAACGAATTGGAACACTTGCAGGTGAACTGCAACATCAAGAGCATGAACACGAAAGAGGCGGTGGAAAAGGTGTGTGCAGGGCAACCCGTGAAGGTGAAAGTGAAGGGAAAGGACATCTTTGTGCAGTACAAGCCCAAGAGCACGGCAAAGACCATCAACCTGCTCGGCAAGGTGTACGACAGCCGCACCCACCACGAACTGCCTGGGGCGATGGTCTATCTGCTCTCCAAAGACAGCACCGTGCTTGATTCGTGCCTTGCCAAGAGTCTCTGGATGGATGGCTACAAGAGCGGCTACACGGCAGACTTCCACTTCACGGTGCCACAGACACAGGAGACCTACCTGCTTTCCGCCACTTACCCCAACTACGAACAGGGCTACATGACCTACACCATCAGCAACCTCCACCGCCGCGAGTTCTACCGCCATCTTCCGCCGCTCTATCTGATAGAGTTAGGTCGGATGCTGAAGGAGGTGACCGTGACGGCATCGAAAGTGAAATTCTACCATCGGGGCGACACGGTGGTGTACGACGCCAGTGCTTTCCAGTTGGCAGAAGGCAGTATGCTCGATGCCCTCGTGAAGCAGTTGCCTGGTGTGGAACTGAAGGACGACGGACGCATCTACCACGACGGCAAGTTTGTGGAGAGCCTGCTGCTGAACGGCAAGGAGTTCTTCCGTGGCGACAACCGTGTGATGCTCGACAACCTGCCAGCCTACACGGTGAAGGACATCAAGGTCTATGACAAATATGGCGAAAAGAGCGAGTTCTTGGGTCGCCAGTTGGAGAGCGACAAACAGTACGTGATGGACGTGGTGCTGAAAAAGGAATACAGCATCGGCTACTTGGCAAACCTCGAAGCGGCAGGAGGAACCGACGACCGCTATCTGGCACGCCTCTTCGCCATGCGGTTCTCCGACCACTCACGCCTCGCCGTCTATGCCAACGCCAACAACCTGAACAACGGCGACAATCCCTCGGAGCAGAGCGTCTGGCAGTCGGGCAATGCAGGAACAGGGATGCAGAAGCGGCAGCGTGCGGGCATCGACTACAACGTGGAAGACCGCGACAAACGGTGGAAGGCAGACGGCAATGTGCGTTTCACCCACACCGACAACAACCAGCAAACCACCACCCACCGTGTGAACTACCTCTCCACAGGCAACACCTACGAGCGGAGCAGGAATCAGGCGAAAGACCACTCCCTCTTCCTCAGCACCGACCACATCTTGGAGTGGCAGCACAAGCAGATGCGATGGGTGCTCAACCCCAAGGCGAACTACCTCAAGATGGACAACAAGTCGGGCTTCACCTCCACCGCCCTCACGGCAGCCGACTCGCTCATCAACCACAACACCCAGCAGGGCATCCTCCGAGGCTACGACCTCTTCGCCGGGCTTTCCCTCCAATCGACCCTCAAGTTCAAGAACAGCAGCGACCACATGGACTTCGGTGCCTCCGCCAACTTCACCAAAAGCGACAACGACCGCTTCAATCGCCAAGACATCCAGAGCAGTTCGCCTGTCTTCACCGACCAATACTTCAAGGGGCATCCCGACTGGAAGCACGAATACAAAGGACACATCAACTACACCTACTACATCATGAAAGGCATGAGTCTGGAGATGAACTACGACTACAGCCGCAAGGATGAGCACCGACAGCAGACCCTCTATCTGCTCGACCGACTCGACCATCGCGACAGCATTGGTGTCCTTCCCTCCCTTGCCGACTACGAACGCACGATGGACCTCGCCAACAGTTACGACAGCCATCTGACTGAAGACTCCCACACCCTGCACCCCTTCCTTTGGTGGTTCCCCAAGACCAAAGGCGGCAAGTGGAGCATCAGCCTCCGTCTGCCCATGCAAGTCCTCCATCAGCGGCTCCACTACCAGCGGGGCACGGTCGATACCACCATCGTGCGTAACCCCTTCCTCATCGCCTCCGAATGGAACTATGCCCAATGGAACAGCAAGGACGGAAAATACACCGTCTTCATTCAGCCCCAGGTGGCAGCGTCCGCCCCTGCACTCCAACACTTTGTGGACATCCGCGATGCCACCGACCCGCTCAACATCCACTTGGGCAACAACGGCTTGAGAAACACCTACCGCTACAGCCTGCGGGTCAACACACGCAAGCGTCTGCCAGAAAAGCAAATCATGGAAGCCATCGGTGCCGAGTACCGCTACGTGCAGAACGAACTTGCCATGAGCCACCTCTTCGACCCCACCACGGGTGTACACACCTACCAGCCCTTCAGTGTGAATGGCAATTGGCGATTCCGCACAGATGGCAGCATTCATGCGCCCCTCGACAAGCCGAAACGTCTCTTCATAACCGCAGGCTCTGCCCTCATCCTCACCCACAGCGTTGACCTGACGGGCACCACCACGCTGGAACGCAGCACCGTCAACACCACCAGTTGGACACCCGCAATGGAACTCTCCTACAAGTTCAACGAGCAGAACCATGTGAAACTGGTCGTCGAACCCACATGGCAGTGGTTCCACAGCCGCCGAGAGGACTTCCAGAACTTCCACACAGCCGACTGCAAGACCACCCTCACCGCCCTTGCCGCCCTGCCGTGGAAGGTGCAACTCTCCACCGACCTCACCCTCTACAGCCGCCGAGGCTACAACGACCCCTCGATGAACGACACCGAATGGTGCTGGAACGCCCGCCTGTCACGCTCCTTTCTGCATGGCAACTTCATCCTGATGCTCGACGGCTTCGACCTGCTCAACCAACTGAGCAACATCACCCAAACGATGAATGCCCAAGGCAGAACGGAGACTTGGACGAACACCCTGCACCGGTATGTCCTGCTCCACGCGGTGTATCGCCTCAACAAGCAGCCGAAGAAGAAGAAATGACCCCAAAAGTGGTCTGAGTCACACCGCCTCGGCGGTCTGAGTCACACCACTTGGGCGGTGTGACTCAGACCACTTTAGAGGTATCGAGGCAATGAAAAATTGGTAATAGAAGATAGTTAAACAAGTGTACACGAAACTCCCCGTTCGCAGCGATTGCGAGCGGGGAGTTTTTCTTTATTGCTTACGTCGCAAGATGATGTAGAGGATGACGGGGGCACCGAGGATGGGGGTGACGGCGTTGAGGGGGATGACGGTGACGGGAGGGAGGGTGCAGAGGATGTTGCACAGGAGGGCGAGGACGGCTCCGGTGAGCATGGTGGTGGGCAGGAGGATGCGGTGGTTGCTGGTGCCGAGCAGGAGGAAGGCGACGTGGGGGGTCGCCAGGCCGAGGAAGGCGACGGGGCCGCAGTAGGCGGTGATGACGGCGGTGAGCAGTCCGGTGGCGAGGAGCAGGAGGTTGCGGGTGCGCCGGATGTCGATGCCGAGGTTGACGGCATACTGCTCGCCCAGCAGGATGGCGTTCAGAGGCTTGATGAGCAGGAGGGCGAGCACGAGGCCCAGCAGGGTGAGGCTGGCGAAGATGGGCATCTGCTGCATGGAGACGCTGTTGAAGTTGCCCATGCCCCAGATGAGGAAACTCTGGATGTTATCGACCGAGGCGAGGAAGTTGAGCAGGGAGATGGCCGAGGAGGTGATGTAGCCCATCATGATGCCGGTGATGAGCAGCATGAGGTTGTTCTTCAGCAGCGAGGAGAACAGCAGCAGCAGCCCCATGATGAGGAGCGAGCCGAGGAAGGCGGCGGCGACCACGGCGAGGTAGCCGTTCCACGTGTAGAGCCCGGCGGTGATGCTGCCCCCGAAGGCGAGCATGACGATGGCGACGCCGAGGTTGGCACCCGACGAGATGCCGAGGATGGAGGGTCCGGCAAGGGGATTGTGGAAGGCGGTCTGGAGGAGGAGACCCGACGTGGCGAGCCCTGCGCCGGCAAGGGCGGCAGTCAGGGCGGACGGGAGCCGCGAACCGAGGATGATGTAGGAATAGACCCCCTCCGCCTCCCCCTGTTCAGGGGAAGAGAAGCCATGCGGCAGGTTCGCCACGAGAGTTCGGAACACCTCGGCGGCAGGGATGTGCACCGACCCCAAGAAGATGCTGAGGACGAAGAGGATGAGGACGAGGAGGATGAGAAGTGTGAGACGGAGTTTCATTTCAATTTTTCATAATAATGCATCGGCTCCTGCAGGTGGAGTTCGGGATGGCAGATTTGAATCACATCGGACAGGAGACGGTCGGGATGGAAGGGCGAACGCTCGTAGAAATAGGAGGTCTCGACGTTGCAGCCCCACACGTTGTGACGACGGAATGCCTCGAAACGGGAATAGACATCGGCTTCGGCACCCAACTGCGCCAAGGTCTTCGACTGCCCGTCGCTGTAGCGCACCAGCCACACCTCGGCATCGTGCGCCTGGGCAAAGACCTGCTCGGCAGAGAGGGGCACGGAGCCGCTCTGGGTGTAGGCGGGGAAGGCGGTCATGGCTCCGGCATCGGCATAGACCTGCCCGATGGGGCTGTTCACGCCGGGCTGATACCAGACGTTGCCGTAGAGGGTCTCGGAGAGGATGCGGGGCTTGGTCTTCACCTGAGCCGCCAGCGCCTTGAGGCTGTCGTACCGCGCCACGAGGGCATCGAACAGGGCGTTCGCCTCCTTCTCCTTGCCCACGAGCAGCCCGTAGAACTTCATCCACTCCGCCCGACCGAGAGCCGTCGGCTCCATGTATTCGGCACACTCGATGACGGGGATGCCCAACTGCCCCAACTTGTCGTGCCCCGTATTGCTCTCGAAGGGAGACACCAGCATGGCGTCGGGCCTCAACTGGATGATGCGCTCCTGATTGGGCGACATGCCGTTGCCGCAATCCAGCACCTCCTTCGTGAGGCAATGGATGTACTGCCGCTCGCACACTCCGCCAATGCACTCCTCCATGCCCAGTTCGCAGATGAGCCCGCAATGCACGGCGGTGAAGACCAACGCATTCTTGAGAGGCACACTCACCTTCTGCCCCTGAGCAACAGCAGGCAGGGACTCAGGATGGGGTGTGAGGAAATACGTGCCCAGCAAGCCCTCGCCCCACGGATTGGCGAGTTCGACCTTGATGCAGTCATCGTATCGCACCATGGTGATGTTCTTGGCATACTGCATGGGGATGGTGTCGCCCTCGCCCAAGGAGGATGTGGCGGTGCCTCCCTTGCAGGAACAGACAAGAGTGAGGATGCCGCAAAGAGCGGAAAGTATGAGGAGTTTCTTCATATAATCTTATAGTTTGATGGTCAGGTATATTTCGTAGTTGCGGCGCGGCATGGGGCGTGACAGCACCGTCACATACTCGGTGGAATAGAGGTTGTTCACCACCCCCTTCACGGCACAATCGATGGCACGGATGCGGAAGGTCTTTTCGAGGGAGAGGTCGGTCATGTAGTAGGGACGGAGCCGCCCTGTGATGTAGTTGACCTCGTTGCTGGTGGTGGTGTAGCGTTCGGAATAGTGGTTCCACTGGTAGGCGAGTGTCCAGGAGCGCCACTGCAGACGTGCGTTGACATTGGCAGACACCTTGGGCACATAGCAGAGTTGCTTGCCGTAGGAGGCATCGTTGTCGTTGATGTCCTCGCCCACATTCTTGGAGGGAGTCCATGCGAAGTTGGCAAGGAGCGAGAGTTTCCAGTCCTTTGCCAACAAGACGCTGCCGTCGAGCATCGCCTCCAAGCCATAGTTGTGCACCTTCTTCACGTTGGAGGGCTCCCAGAACCCCTTCGTGTTGGGTGTCCAGAGAATCCAGTCGCTAATGTGGGAATCGAAGAGCGTGGCATTGGCTCGGAGCGTCCACCGCTTCTTCTTCACGCCCATCTCCAGACCGGCATCATACGTAAAACCCTTCTCGGGAGAGAGGTCGGGATTGCCCCCAGGCTGGAAATAGAGGTCGTCCATCGAGGGATAGCGATAGTTGCGGGCGACGGAAGCCTTGAGCACGAGGTTCCACGGCTGGTAGAGAATCAAGTCGGCAAAGAGGGCTGGAATGGGAGCGACGAAATCGTCCCGATAGACCTCCTGACGAATCACTCCAGCCAGCGAGAAGATGGGAAGCGGTCGCCAACGGGCTTGCAGGTTGGCATGATACTCGGGTCGCCCCTTGTCGAAGTTCTTGCCGATGTGGAAGGGGCTACGGTCGTGGCTGTTCACATGCGTATAATAGAAGTCGGCACCGCCCATCAGCATGAGTTGGGGACTGAGCATCCAATCGAGGTTGGCTTGCAGGAAGGCGGTGTTGGAGTAACTTTGGGAGTTGGTGATGGAGGTGGCGACCTCCTGACGCGTGGTGAAATACTCATAGCCCACGTCGGAGTAGGAGTAGCCGCCCCTGACGGAGAGCGTGGTCTGCTCCTTCCGCTGCTCCCACGAGAGCACACCACGGAGCGTGTTCAGCCGCTGCTCGTTCTTGAAATCGCTGTCATCCTTATAATCGACACTCAGGAAGGGAAGCCCGCGCTTGGAATGGGTGTACCAAAGGGAAAGCCCCAACTGATTGCCATTGCCAGCATCGTAGAACAAATCCTGAAGCACGTGGAAATCGTCGAAGTAGCCACTCTTGTTTCGTTCCTCCGGATGGTAGGAACGCAGCCAATTGCCATCGGCATCATACACGTCCGTCTTCTTGTCGTAGTTGGTGTATCGGTAGTCGTTGTCGGCGGTGGAATAGACGATACGTGTGGAGGACGACAGGCGGTCGTTGGAGTAAGTGAGACGAAGGAAGTCATCGTAGGTGTCGAAAGAGCCAATGCCCTGCACAAACTGAGCCCCCCACCCCTTTTCCTCAACAGGCTTATTCTTCATCTCGATGGCACCACCCAAACCACCTCCGATGAGATTGATGGACGAAGCACCGTGATAGAGGTTGGCTTCGTCGATGAAATAGGCGGGAATGGTGGAGAAATCGAGGGTGCCAAGCATCGGGGAGTTGATACGCATACCATTCCAAGTGACCTGTGTGTGCGATGGCGATGTGCCCCGAAACTCCACCAGCGACTCCGTGGCACGGCCATAACTCTTCACGAAGACGGTGGAGTTTTTGGAAAGAATGTCTGCCATCGAGAGGGAGATGTTGTCGTGCAATATCACGGTGTCGAGTTTCGTCATCTCGACACCAACATCCTTCAGACGACGATTGGCCACCACCTGCACATCATCCAAATGCACCGTTTTCCGTTCTTCCTGCGCCATCAACAACACGGGAAAAAGAAGGAAGGATAATATGAAGGAGGGAAGCCTCATCGGAGATGCTTTTATTTGGCTATATGGTAGTCGTAGATGCAATAGACCTCGGTGGAGATGTCACCCAGATTGGGGGAGTAGCCCGTCTGCGCCGTCTGCACCTTCACAAAGTCTATGTACTGGAGGTTGGCATCTTGTCCGTCCCAAGTCTTGGCACGGCTGATTTTGAAATAGCCCATCGGCTTTTCGGCATCGAAGTTGGGATTCTTGAAGTAGTCGCTGCCTAAGTTATCGGCATAGCCCCAATCGAAAGGATACTCCATGGTGTAGCCGCTGGAATAGGTGTGCGTGTCCTTCAGCCGAGTGCCAAAATATGTATGTTCCGTGCCGCCTACCCAGTCCTGCCAGTAGTAGGCATGGGTGTTCCAAAGGGTCATGTAAGGCACGATGCCTGTATTGCCAAAGTTGTCTTTCCAAGGTGTTGCCGACTGAGGACGGGAGGGTTTGTAGTAGGTGATGGCGTACTCGCATACGCTATTCTCCGTGCCATACTCGGAACCTGCCAACTCATACCATGTGTCGTTGGGCAATCCGTCGCCATTCACATCCTGACTCACCCAGATGATGCCTGGCTCTGACTGATAACTGAAGGGGTTGCCACGGATGACAAGGTCGTAGTCGCCGCCTGAGTTCTCCACGCTGTGGTCGAAACCGGCGATGAGGTAGCCACCTTGTGCTCCAAGGCTGACGGAATATTGCTTGCGGAAGTGTTCCAACGCCACCTCGCAAGCCTCTTCCATCGTCGCTCCGTCGTGGATGAAGTCGCCCACAATGGAATAGCCGTTCACCTGATGGCCAGGTGCTGGCATATACTCATACACTTGATTGACCAACGACTGGCTCGATGCTGTCACCGCACGACGATAGGTGCCTTCGGTGGGACAGACATGGATGGTAAACGTCTGGCTCGCGGTGCAGGTGTCGTTCTGCATGGTCAACTGCAAAGAATGGGCACCTTGGGTCATGCCGTTCGTGTTCACCACATAGGACACTTCACTCACCTCGTCCTGCGTGTAAGGGCCTGCCACGACACTGCCATCCTGCGTCCATGTGTAAGTTCCACCAAGGTCGTTCTCTATCATATATGCCTTCACCTTTACGGTTCTGCCTGTGGCAACATGGATGCTCGTCCAAGGAAATTTCCATGCAAACACCGAGTCGTTCTGCACTATCAGCGAGTCGCCTGACACATTCTCGGGCACTTCATCTACCTTGATGACGGTCACCTTCAATTCATCTTCGGTCGCCCCGTATCGGTTGGTCACCTTCAACTGCACATAATACTCGCCTAATGCCTCTGCCACAAACGTGTAGGTGGGTTCGGTGCTCACCACCTGCCCCTCTCTCGACCAAGTGTAGGTAGAGGAGGCATCTACATTTTCATAAACAGGCACGATTTCCAGTTCGCTGCCCAACTCCATACGGTAGCGAGCGGAAGCCACACTGAACGTGATGGTGGGCAGGGCACCTTCTTCTTCGGGATTCTCTTTGTCGCTGCATGACGAGAGCAGCAACAGGACGAACAATAAACGATAAACGATACTGGTCTTCATTTACCTAAACGCAAAATGATTGGGGTTGATGCCCACACGGAACTGGTCGATGAGGGTTCCGCTGGCTGTGTAGCGATACACCACTCCCGACTGGGCATAATCTATGGCATCGGCCACATATATCTCTCCGTTGCGGGGATGCACGCCGATGCCATACAACTTGTGACGCTTGCCGTTGCTATCGACAGGGGCGCTGATGAAGGGACGCACAGGCACGTGGCTGTCGGTGACGGACATGCGGTAAATATCATTGTTGATGATATACACGGTGTCTTTCTCGCCGTTCATCTCTATCTGCACATTCGCCTCGTCGGTGTCGAGAGCCTGGTCGAGTTCGACGGTTCCCGTCAAAGCATCGATGCGGTAGAGGTGGGGCACGTCGTCGCCAAAACTTTCGTCCTCCATCGTGTAACCACCATCGGTGATGACCCACAACTTGCCGTTCTTGTCCACCTTCATCGACTTGGGCTGCCAACTGCTCAGCACCATCTCCTGCACCATCTCGTCCCGCTCGGTGTCGAACACCAGAATCTTGTTGCTATAAGACCAACAATTGGTATAGACATACTTTCCCACCTGCACCATCTCTTCCGTGGAGCAATAGCCCTTGCTCTCTGCCTGCTGGGTTGAGATGGCTTTTGTCCATGTGAAGGTCTTGGGGTTGAACACGTTGACGTAGGGTGAATAAAGGTCGGTCACGTAAGCCTTTTGGCTGTTGACGATGTGCACATAACGAGGGTTGATGATTTTTGTCTCGCTCGAAGCCACCACCTGACCCTTCACCTTGAAGGTCTCCACGTCAATTCCCCACACGATGCCAGAGTTTTCCACTGCGATATACGCCACTCCATCCCAGATGATGATGGACTGGCCTGTATCACCCAACTTCCTGCCGTTGGCACGTTGGAACACTCCGTTCTGCACGGTCTTGGTGTCTGGATTGTAATAGGAAAGCGTGGCATTGCCCGAATTGTAATTCCCTTCGTTGAGGATGAACACACCTTCGGGAGAAGACGAAAAGACTTCCTCTTCTACCCCATCGTCAGAACCGCTACATGCTGCTGTCAGCACTGAAGCCAACAGCAGCATGTATACGAATAATTGAGAACTAATGATGAAGTGATGATTCTTCATTTTTCACTTTTCAGAACTTAACAACCACGTTGTCAAATGCGAAATACTTAGGATGCTTCACACCATAATCTGAACGGTCGCTGCCATCCACGTCGAAGGTGAGGGATGTCACCTCTCCCAGTGAACTCAAGTCAATCTTGTCCCATCCTGTGAGGATGCTGCCGTTTCTGGCAAGGTCGAAGGTGAGCGTGCCTGTTTCCGTGTCACCATTCTTGCCGACAATCGTAACCGCCAGATAGCCGCTCTCTGCCAAAGATGCTGCATAGCCGTCGCCGTATGTTGTCACACCCAACTGATAGGTGGTTGGCGACACATCCATTGACTTGATGACACGAGCCTCGCCATCGGAGAAACTGATAGAGGCAGGGGCATATACCACCGCAAAGTTCTCAGAGCCATTAGAAGCAGGCACCGCCAACTGATACTGATAAGTAGCATGATTCTGGATGTCAGCATCTATATAGTTGCTGATAGCCACACCACCCTCAGAGTAGCCATAGTAGCCTCCCCATGCGGCTGTGAGCGAACTCGACAACAGAGACTCGACATCGCTCCAAGAATAGTTGACTGGCGTTGTGCCACCATCGCCATAAAGTAATGTGCCGCCATACTGAGGAGCGTCAATCAGAGCAGCCCAACTCTCAGCCTCAAAGTCGAGGGTGCGAACATTCTCGCTGACAACCAGCGTCAACTGCTTGGTGGTTGTACCTGCCGCATTGGTCACCTTCAGCACGATCACATATTCGCCGGCAGTTGCGGGGGTGTAAACAAGGGTGGGAGTTGTCGAGGCAACTACACCATTCACCGTCCATTCGTAAGTGGTGTTCGTATCCACATACGTATAAGTCGGTGCAATGGTCACCTCCGTTCCTTCCTCCACCGTCAGGGATTCCTCCGACACATTGAAGGCAATGACAGGTTCTTTCATGTCGTCATCATCGCTACACGATGAGAACATCACCATGCCCACGACGAGCACAGCACAAGCCAAAAGATACTTTTTCATTTTCTTGTTTTTTTAGTGATTAAATATAAAAGTTGTATATGATATCCTAACCCACGAGGACTCACCGTTTCTTCCCCCGCTGGGGGCAATGGCAGGTCTTCGGACTTGTCCTCTCCGCTGACAAAACCTTCCCAAGCACGGCTCGAAACACTCCTCACAGGGGGCTTCATGCTCAGTGGCAAACGTGTAGCGGAGAACGCACGGACTTACCGCAGCGGGACTGTCGAGGCTTCTCACCCCGTTCCCTTTTCATCGTCATGTTGACGAACCATTACGAGTGCAAAGGTACGATTTTTTGATGAAATGGCACAAAAGTTGCCATAAATATTGTAACTTTGCAGCCAAAATCGACATGAAACTGATAGGCAACGACATAGAGCCACGACCATGTGTGGCGACAATCGGTTCCTTTGATGGGGTGCATCAAGGGCATCTGTTCGTCATTCAGCAAGTCGTTCAGCAAGCTCAGGAACGAGGACTCGCATCGCTTGTCGCCACCTTCTCCAACCACCCTCTACAGGTGCTTCGTTCCGACCTCCGTCCTCAGTTACTTTCCACCGAGGAAGAGAAAATTGCCCTTTTGCAACGGACAGAGATTGACGACATTGCTCTGCTCCATTTCACCAAGGAACTGTCGCTGCTCTCTGCCCGAATATTTATGCAAACCATCCTGAAAGAGCAGTTGCAAGTGCAGGTGCTCCTGATTGGCTACGACAACCACTTCGGACACGACCACAAGCAATTTCCCGACTATGTACAATACGGAAAAGAGTTAGGCATCGAGGTCATTCCTTGTCAGGAGCACCAAGGCGGCTATTCCTCCACCGCCATCCGTCAGGCTCTCCTGTCGGGCGACATC
The DNA here is from genome assembly GCA_017483605.1 of Bacteroidaceae bacterium. Classification (GTDB taxonomy): domain Bacteria; phylum Bacteroidota; class Bacteroidia; order Bacteroidales; family Bacteroidaceae; genus Minthosoma. The sequence continues at coordinate 110,675 of JAFUWG010000012.1, forward strand.
GCCACAGCCAACTCGCTGCTGGGCTATCCCTACACCTTGCAGGGAACGGTGGTGGCAGGATTTCAGAACGGGAGGAAACTGGGCTTCCCCACTGCCAACTTGCAGGTGAATCCGCTGAAACTGATTCCCGAGAACGGGGCTTATCTGGTGAGGGCAGACGAGGGGTTCGGAATGCTCAACATCGGCACTCGCCCCACCCTCCGCAATGGTACTCAACGCAGCATCGAGGTACACCTGTTCGACTTTGAAGGCGACCTCTACCAGCACACGCTGAAGATAGAACTGCTGCACCACCTCCGCAAAGAACGGGAGTTCACTTCGCTCGAAGCCCTCAGACAGCAACTGCACGAAGATGAGGAGACCTGCAGAAAGATCATACATTCCACATATTATACTCTATGATTGAAATACTTGACACATTGGTTTCGCTCGACTTGTTCAAAGTCATGTTTTGCTGCGACCTGGAGAAGTGCCACGGCATCTGTTGCGTAGAAGGTGATGCGGGTGCCCCCGTCACCATCGAGGAGGTGGAACTGTTGGAAGAAGCCGTCGAGACAGCCACGGTCTGGGACGACCTCACCCCCGAAGCCCAACGGCAGATTGACAGCGAAGGGGTCGTCTATCCCGACCGAGATGGGGAACTGGTCACACAAATCGTGAACGACAAAGATTGTGTCTTTGTGAAGCATGAGGGGGGCTGTGCCTTCTGTGCCATCGACGCCGCATTTCGCCAGAGCAAATTCCACTGGCAGAAACCCATCTCCTGTGCCCTCTATCCCGTGCGTCTCTCGACCGTAGGAGGCATGACCGCCGTGAACGTACACCGATGGGACATTTGCCAGCCAGCCCGCGAACTGGGCAAGAAACTGGGCATCCCCGTGTACCAATTTCTGAAGGAGCCTCTCATCCGCCGTTTCGGTCAAGCATGGTGGGACGAATGCCATCTGGCAGCAGGCGAACTGAAGAAAGCAGGTTACCTCGACTGATGAAAAAACGCCATTTTCTGATGCAGAAAAGCAGAAAAAAACACCTTTTATTGAAAAAAAATGCTGTGAAAAAGCGTTATTAGGAAAATTTATCATAAATTTGCAAATTGACAATGGTGTGTGGCATCCTGCCAGCACTGCTGATGTGATGAATTTTATACGCTTAGATTGATATGATAACCATCCAAAACAATGACGGTGACAGGCGAGTGCTTCTGCTCGACAGCCCTTTCGCTCTCGACGAGAGTCCCGACTTTCCTGAATACCTCTTCGACGTGGTGTTCATCGCCAATTCTTCTGCCGAGGAAACCAAGACCATCCTCAGCAGCATCAATCCTGTAACCTCCTCCAAGTGCTGCTACAAGCCTCTGTTCGTGGCGAGTGCGCTGAAGGGGAAGATGGGCAACTACGACGAAATCATTGACGGTTACGCCGACGACTGGAACGCCATGGAAGTGTTGACGGAGATTGAGAACATCATCGACTACAACAACAAAATCGGGTTGACCACACAGGAAGACCCTATCCTTTCTTCCAACCAGTTCTTCATCCGACTGACTCGCTACCTGATTTCTCGCAAGAAGACCATTCTGGAGCCTCAACTTGACGTGTCGGCATCCACCGGATACGTGATTCCAGTGTTCGACCTCTTCTATCGTCTCGGCTTCTACGAACTCAGCGAGTACTTCGTCTTCATGCAGTCAATGACAGAGAAAGGACTCTTCCGCACCAGCAAGTTCGTCAACAAGGTGTACCTCTGCCCCACCTGCTTGCATTCCCACATCCTGAACATCCACAGTTGTCCGAAGTGCGGTCAGTCATCCATCAAGATGGAAGAAGTCATCCACCACTTCCGCTGTGCCAACGTGTCTCCCGAGCATACTTACAACTTCGGCGGACAACTGCGTTGCCCCAAGTGCCACAAGATTCTGCGTCACATCGGCGTTGACTACGACCGTCCGACCACCATCCATACGTGCAACACCTGCGGCAACACCTTCATCGAGCCAAAGATGAAGACCATCTGCACCAGTTGCCACGAGACACACGATGCCGACCAACTGATTCCGCAAGACATCAACATCTACGAAATCACCTCCGAGGGCAAGCAATCCATCATTTCGCCCAACATCGGCTTCACCATCTACACCGAGTTCTACGACAACTACATCGAATACAACCGGTTCGTCAACCGTATCCGTCTCTTGGCAGAGCAGAAGTTCACGGGTAACATCAAGGGCGACCTGCTCGTCGGCAAGATTTGGATTCTCAACGAGGACGGCGAGACCATGCCGATACGCTCAGAAGGCATCGAGTTGACCTGCCTCTACTTCCCCACCAACAAGGTGTCGGCAGCCAACAACATCACCTACATCGGCTCCGTCATCCGCAACTACACGGGCGATACCGAAGAGGGCATCATCAACTTCCAGATTATGCTCGCCGAGACCATTCGTGCTGCGGTGCCAATCCTCAACCCGGGGGAGAAGATATGCTGCACCTACATGAAGTTGCACGGCAATCAATCAACCATCGACGACTTCATCAAGGAGATGGACTTCGTGTCACCGACTCCAGACGACAGCGTGGCATACGACCCCAACGCGCCCAAGAAACCAAAAGAACTACAATAAGCACTAACTATTTTCATTAACAACACCTTTCTGCAAGAAAGAACTAACACCATATACTATTATGAATAACAATATCCAGCCAGGCATTGAAGTTGAAAAACTCAATGTACTTATCGTGGACGATGTGCCTCTCAACATCCTTCTTATCAAGAAGATGCTCTCTCAGTACACATTCGAAATCCGTACCGCCAACGGTGGTCAGGCCGCACTCGATGCCATCAAGACAAAGAAGCCAGACCTCCTCTTGCTCGACCTCATGATGCCAGGTATCGACGGATTTGAAGTCATTCGCCGCCTCCGTGCCGACGACAGCACCAAAGACCTCCCCATCATCATCCTCTCTGCCCTCAACTCAGAGCAGGACATCTCAAAGGGTTTCCAACTGGGTGCCAACGACTTCATCAACAAGCCTATCATCATGGAGAAACTCCTTGCCAGCGTCACGACGCAAATCAACCTGCAAGGAACCAAGCGCCAGTTGAACGGATAAGAAAAAGAGAGCCTTTCCACAGGCACAAAACCATAAAAGCAAGAACAGAAAGCATGTCTCATTCAGATATGCTTATCTGTTCTTGCTTGTGTTTTCAAAAAAAGAAGAATGAAGAGGGAAGAATGAAGAATACCATGCGGCTTGTTTTTGCAAAGACTTCAATTGTTCAAACACGCCGCATGGTATTCTTCATTTTTCCCTCTTCATTCTTCATTTAAAAATTTCCACCAGTTCCTCCGCACTTACCAACTGCTGCTCACCTGTCGTCATGTTCTTCAGGTTAATCTTCCCTTCAGCCAGTTCGCTTTCGCCCACGATGGCGACAAACGGAATCCCCTTCGCGTTCGCATAACTCATCTGCTTCTTCATCTTCGCCGCATCAGGGTAAATCTCCGCACGGACACCTGCAGCACGCACCTTCTTCAGCACCTGCAGACAGAAGTCAGCCTCCGCCTCGCCAAAGTTCACAAACAGCAACTGAGTCGCGTTCACAGCCTCCTTCGGATAGAGGTCGAGTTGGTTCAGCACGTCGAAGATGCGGTCAGCACCAAACGAGATGCCCACACCGCTCAGTCCTGGCATACCGAAGATGCCCGTCAGGTTGTCGTAGCGGCCACCACCCGTGATGGAGCCAATCTGCACGTCCAGCGCCTTCACCTCGAAGATGGCACCCGTATAATAGTTCAAGCCGCGAGCCAGCGTCAAGTCCAGTTCAATCTCGTTGTTCAAGCCCGTCAGTTTCGAGAGGATATACTCCGTCTCCTCCACACCCTTCAGGCCTACTTCGCTCTCCCTGAGCACCTCCTTCATCGTCGCCAGTTTCTCCCCATTCGTGCCGCTCAGGTTGATGATGGGCTGCAACTTCTCAATCGCCTCCGCAGGGATGCCATCCTCCGCCAGTTCAGCGTTCACAGCCTCCAAGCCAATCTTGTCCAGTTTGTCAATCGCCACCGTGATGTCCACAATCTTGTCCGCCTGACCAATCATCTCCGCAATGCCCGTCAGGATCTTGCGGTTGTTAATCTTGATACACACACGCACGCCAAACCTCGTGAACACCGTGTCCACAATCTCCATCAACTCCACTTCGTTCAGCAGCGAGTCACTCCCCACCACATCGGCATCACACTGATAGAACTCCCTGTATCTGCCCTTCTGCGGACGGTCAGCCCTCCACACCGGCTGAATCTGGTAACGCTTGAACGGCAACGCCAACTCCTCTCGATGCTGCACCACATATCTGGCAAACGGCACCGTCAGGTCATACCTCAAGCCCTTCTCGCAAAAGCGGGCTGCCAACTTCAGCGTGCTCGTCGTCGCCACTTCCTCCGCCGTCATACCGTGCAGAAAGTCGCCCGAGTTCAGAATCTTGAAGAGCAACTTGTCGCCCTCCTCGCCATACTTGCCCATCAGCGTCGACAGGTTCTCCATCGCCGGAGTCTCAATCTGCTGGAAACCATACAAGGCATACACCCCCTTGATGGTGTCAAAAATATAGTTGCGCTTCGCCATCTCCACAGGCGAAAAGTCACGTGTTCCCTTCGGAATGCTTGGTTTCTGTGCCATAATCCTTCTTATTACCTTTTGAAATTTTGTGCAAAGGTACGGAAAAAAATGAAGAATGAAGAATGAAGAATGAAGAATCTTTGGAAATCTTAAAAAACCAAAGAATCATTTTCTTGGCCATAATCGTATTTGTTCCAAAGTTCGCGAGGCAAAGATACTGAAAACTTTCCACATCGCAATGGATACGACAGACAAATTGGGAGGAATAGTGTCATTTGCAGCAGATGATTGATTTGCCCGTATCCACCTCGGTCTTTCGCCCTACAGTGCTTCGACCTGTTGCCGCATAGCACTTCTCTCTATTGCCGCATACGACCAACGAGTCTTACGGGTTACGACCTCGGATTCATTGTATGGATTGTACAATTCATATAATGGATTGCACAATTCTAAGTATGGATTGCAGGATTCATAGAATGGTTTGTAAAGAAGAATTGGATGCTTTCGGCGGAAAAGAGTATCTTTGCAGATGGAAAGATAGCGAGAAAGCCTATGGCTTGATGCCTGTCACCATTCCGACTGCAAAGATACAAAAAAATAAAGAAAAAAGCAACTATTTTTTACATCTTATATCACATCATCCTTGCCAGCAAGCCAATCAGTGCCATGTGGGCAGGGTAGTAATAGTAGAAGAACTTGCCGAGCCAGCGGCAGCGGCCTCGCTGTCCATTGTATAGTGCCAGCAACGGCACCGCTAACCAACAAGCCATGTGAACCATGCCGTAGGTCTGGCTGTGGAAGATGAAGAAGGCTACGGCGTAGAGCGTGATGATGAGCATCATCCACAACATCTGCTTGTAGAAGTCTCCCCTGCTCCGCCCTATCATGAGGATGGCGAGTGGGGCGGCGCAACTCCAGTCGGACGTGAAGGTGAGCACGCAAGCCAGCAGCGTGACGGCGACCTTTTGCCAACATGCCAGCCGCTCCATGTCCCACACCTTGAGCAGTATCAGCCCCCACAGGAGGGGCCAGGCGATGCTTGTGGCATTGAAGAGCAGGTTGTCCAGCGGATTGAAGCCCGACATATTAAAGTAGCAGAAAGCAAAGTGGCTCACCACCGCCAGCACGAGCATACGCCACAGGTAGCGGCGGTAGTCGTGGGTATGGTAGTAACCTTCTGCCACGAAGAATATCATCATCGGAGCCGTCAGCCGTCCGATACAGTGCAGCCCAATCTGAATGGGCGTCTCTGTCTGCTGGTAGGTCTCAATGCCCACCCAGGCAAGATGGTCTATCGTCATCGCAATGATGGCGATGACCATCAGCGCATTTCCGCTTAGTCCTTTTACTATCATCCTTAATTAAAAATCAAGACGATAGAACACGTTGGGCAGAGAGATACCGGACTTGTCGGTACGCACATCGAGAGTGCCAAGGTCGAAACGCTGATATTGAGGAGCCTTGGCACCGAGGATGTTCAGGCCCTCGAAGGCGATGGTATGACTCACACGGCGTTTGTTAATCTTATAACTGACGGTCAAATCTACGATACTCGTCGGGTCAAATCGCTTCGAGAACGCTTCGTTGTCCTTATAGATGGGTGTGTCGTCGATGATGCCCTGTGCGATATGGGTTCGCATCGCATCTACATCGATGGGCGTATAGCGCAAACCGCCCTGGATGCTGTACTTGGCACTGACATTGAGCACGTTTTTGCCTATCATCCACTCCTTACCGCCCAAAATCTTAAACATGAAGCCGCGGTCGTAGAGTTGGTTGCGCCAGATTTTGTCCTCGCCCCGGTATTCCGACTTGTAGAGCGAGAAGTTTGTCTGGCCGAAGAAGCCGTGACTCATGTAGTGCTCCAGCGTGATGTCGCCGCCATAGTTGCGGGTGTTGCCCTTGTTCGTGAGCGGCTCGTCGGTGTAGGCGAAGAAGCGGTTCACGACGCAGTAAGTGCTGCCGTTCGTGCCCACAGGCGTGTCGAAACCATACTGATAGAACAGGTTCAGACGCAGGTTGAGGTTGTCATTGAACTTGTGGGCATAGGTCGCCTGCAGGTGGTGGGCCTTGGTCAATCCGAGGTCTTCGTTCACCAGTCGTCCACTGGTGGGGTCGCGGTAGAAGTAGGCATCGAGTTTCTCCACCATCGAGTGCAGACCGTAGCCCAGTGAGATGCTACCGCCATTGTAGGGCTGCCACTTCATGCTGGCACGCGGCTCTACGGAAAAATCCTTTGACAGCAGGAAGTAGTTGGCTGCCACGCCCAGTGACATGCTGAACTTGTCGCTCAATGTGAAGAGGTTCTGCCAGAAGGCGCTGACCAGTCCCGTATTATCCTTCATGTCGGTGTAGGTCTGCATGGTCGAAGGGTCGGCATAGAGACGATCCACGCTGCTGTAGCGCAGGTCGAAGAAGCGGTGCGAGTATTCGACGCCGAACTGCGTGAGCCATTTTGCAGATACCTGCTTCGACAGTTCGGTGTTCACGAGCAGTCGGTCCTCGTTCTGCTTCTGATGGCTGAAGAGGTACTGCTTCTCGGGCTCTTCATAGGCCAGCGGGGTTTTCAGCACGCCGTTGGCATCGCGCTCCAGGCCGAAGTAGTAGGTATCCATGTCGATGTGCTGCATGTTGTAGGCCGCCGTGGTGCGCCACGTCCACTTGTTGCCAAGGTGAATCTTGTGAGAAACGCCAGCCAGCAACTGCGTCATGTCGCCGTCGTTGTTCGAGGCATCGTAGGCCGAGTGCATATCCTCCAGAGGCATACGCTCGTCGTGAGTCTTGTCGAGCAGCGCCAGACCGAACACCGAGAAGGTGCCTGCGTGCTTGGTGGGCAGGTTCAGTTTCCACGAGAAGTCCTGGAAGGCGAGGTGCTCGCCATCGGTATCAACCAGTCCGAGTTTGTCCACGAGCGAAGTGAAACCGTAGCGATAGTTCACGATATAACTCGCGTTACTCTTCTTCGAGAGCGGGCCTTCCAGCGTCAGTTCCTCGAAGGCCGAACCCAGTTGCAGAATGTTCTCGTGCTTGGCGTTGTTACCCGGTCGCATCTTCACGTCGAACACACCGCTCAGGGCGTTCGAGTAGTTGGCGTTAAAGGTCGAGGTAAAGAAGTCGCTGTTGCCGATGACGTTGGCGTTCAGTCCGCTCACCAGTCCGAAACCCGCGTTCCACATGTCGTTGTAGTGGTTGGGCGTAAAGACCTCCACGCCCTCTATGCGGTACTGCATACGCTCCGGGGCGTTGCCGTGGACGGACAGACCGCTGCCGTCAGCCTCGCCCGACACACCAGCAAAGGCCATCACCAGTCGGGCAGGGTCGTTGGCACCGCCAGCAAATCGCGTGGCCTCCTCCATCGAGAGCATCACGCCGCCAGTCAGCACGGCAGGGTTCACCGTCGCCTCCTTGTTGATGCGGGGCTTTACCACCACTTCCGAAAGTTCCCTGCTGTTCTCACGCAGTGCGATGTCGAGCACCACCTCCTTGGCACCGGAAATCAGAATTTCCTTCATCACGCTCGGCTCATAGCCAACGTAGGTGGTTTCAATCGTGTAGCGTCCACCTTTGCTGATAGCAATGGTGTAGTTGCCATCCAAATCTGCCACGGCACCCACTCCCGAAAGTTCAACAATCTTCACGGCGGCTCCCGTCAGCGGTTCGCCGGTGATAGCGTCCTTCACTATTCCTCGCAGGGTCTCAGCCTGCATGTTCATTGTGCCGCAGATGGTAAGGATGGCGGCGAGCATCCAAAGTTTCATTCTTTCTTTCATGTCTATATTATATATTACCTTGTTATACTTTCATTTTGTCTTCCACGAAGCCTACTTTCTGTCGTCGGGCCGCCCGACAGCTCCAATTGCTTACTTTTTGCTCCGTCGGGCCGCACGACAGCGTCAGAGTGTCACTTTTCACTCTCACGGGC
>JAFUWG010000028.1 GCA_017483605.1 Bacteroidaceae bacterium
ATACGACCAGCGGGTCAGTCACCATCAAGGACAATTCGCAAAGAACATCTTGCGGCTGAAACGCGACTTCCGTCTGATGTGGTATTTCCCTTCGGAATGTCTATGGGAACCTGTTTTTAGATGGTATCACTTTTTCTGGAGATATCGATATAAATAAGATGTATGAGAAGAAGCGGCACAATGCTGCTTCTTCTTTGTTTGGGAATATTCGACATGGTTCCTAATACATAATTCTTGCAAAAGATTTGGTGTTTTAGAAGGGAGTTGTTATCTTTGCAACCAACTTGCTTCGTTTGCGAAGAAACTGAACGGTGCGGTCATCGTAATGTGTCAGTGTAATGTACATTGTTCGATTTTTGAATGTCAGAAGGAAAAAAATATTTTTTTTCTTTGTTGTTCAAGATATTAATGCTATCTTTGCCGACGATAATAAAACTCAAAATGTCACGGAAACTTGATATTAGGTCATATCTTATCGATAAACTCAAGCAGGAGCATTGCTTGTGGAGTTATGATAATGTCGATGTTCAAGATGTTCCTGATGATATGCTAATTGAGTTGGTAATGCTTTATCTTGATATAGAAGAGATTGATTTACTCTTCCGTATCTTTAATTATAAGACAATAAAAAAAGCGTGGATAGAGAATGTCGTGGCTCAAGGAGAAAGGTTTTATAATTTGAATTATTTCTTTGCATGGTATTATTTTCACGTGAAGCGTCCTCGTAGTTATGTAAAAGCGATGGCAACTCGTCAACTCAATAAAAGATTGGTAGCATGAAACCATTGGATCTGGCTCCTCAAACAGGCAAGATTATACATTCTATATCACAGTTAGAGTGTATCAAACCATTTGTTTTAGTTGGGGGGACAGCCTTATCTATTCAGTTGAATACTCGGCAAAGTGAAGATCTTGATTTCATGCGATGGAAGGAGGGAAAAGACGACACGCTTGATATCGGATGGCCTAACTTACAAAGGCAACTTGAAACGGTAGGACAGGTCGAATATGTACAAGTGGCAGGATTTGATCAGGTGCTGTTTATTGTGGAAGGGGTGAAAATTTCTTTTTATGCAGCCCCTCGTAAGAGAATTCCTACAATGAAGGAGATTCCTTATCTGAATAACATACGACTGGCAGATGTAGAATCAATTGGGGTAATGAAAATGGAAGCGATGATGCGTCGAAGTAAGTTCAGGGATTACTATGATATTTATTCTATTCTGAAGAGTGGGGTTGATATTCATCGGTTGATTCCTTTGGCTTTAGCACATTCTGGGCACAAACTGAAAAGTAAGGGACTGTTGGCAATGCTTACAAATGGTGAACTGTTCCGCAAGGATGAACAGTTCCGGCATCTGATGCCTATATATGATGTAAATGCGTTAGATATTGAAGCGTATATCAAAGGATTGCTACAGTCATAGCAATAATACAGAGAGTTTTTTGCAAGTTATCCGGAGGAAGTGTTTTGGGAACCTTTTGTACGTATTGGTCATTTGTGGTGGAGAAAATATAAATGGTGGAATCTTTAACTAATGAAGTATGTGCATCATAAAAGCCGAGCCTGTCAAGTTTGATGGGCTCGGCTTTGTTTTGGGCGTTTAGAGTCTGTTTGAAATGATTTTGGAATGAAGTTTGGTGGAATGGGGAAAATGTGTTATCTTTGCAACCAAGTTGCATGTATCATATAGTTTTATGGAATATCAGTATCATATTTATGCGCCGTATCGGGTGTGTCCGCTGGGGGCGCATGTGGATCATCAGCATGGGCTGGTGACGGGTTTCGCGATTGACAAGGGTGTGGATCTCTGGTTTAATGTGCGTGAGGATGGGCATGTGCATCTGGAGTCGAGGACGTTTGAGGGTGTGGTGGATTTTGAGGTGACGGCTCCGACGCAGGTGAGGGAGCACCACTGGGGGGATTATGCCCGTGGGGCGAAGTATGCGCTGAAGAAGCGGTTTGAGTTGCGGAAGGGCATCGAGGGGGTGATTCAGGGCTCGTTGCCTGTGGGCGGATTGAGTTCGTCGGCGGCGGTGCTGATTGCGTATGTGATGGCGTTTGCGAGGGCGAACGGGATTACGTTGCAGCCGTTTGAGGTGGTGCAGATTGCTTCGGAGGCGGAGCGTGAGTATATCGGGCTGAACAATGGCATTCTCGACCAGGCTTGCATCGCGCTGGGTAGGAAGGATGGGCTGCTGTTCTTGGATTGTGACAGCAACGAGTATCGCATCATCAAGAAGAATCCTGAGATGCCTGAGTTTGAGTTGGGCATCTTCTTCTCGGGGCTGACGCGTTCGCTGGTGAACAGCGATTACAACCTGCGGGTGTACGAGTGCAAGACGGCGGCGTGGAACATGCTGGCTTATACGGAGCAGCCGTTGCGGACGTTCGACAAGACGTTCCTGCGGGACATTCCGAAGGCTACGTTCGAGAAGACGCGGATTGCGATGCCTGCAAGGTTTGCCCGACGTGCGGAGCATTTCTATTCGGAGTATCGCCGTGTGCGTCAGGGTGTGACGGCATGGGAGACGGGTAACTTGAAACTGTTTGGGAAGTTGAGTTTTGACTCGTGTGAGAGTTCGATTCACAACTATGAGTGTGGCAGTCCTGAACTGATTGCCATCTACGAAATCATGCGTTCCTTGCCGGGCGTGTGGGGCGGCAGGTTCAGCGGTGCGGGCTTCAAGGGTGCCTGCATCGCGATGGTTGACCCTGCCTATAAGGAGCAGATTGAGCAGGAGTTGACGGCACGGTATCTGGAGCAGTTCCCTGAATATGAGAAGACGTTTCAGGTGTTCTGGGTGAAACCGGATGATGGAGCGAGGTTTGTAGACCCCTCTAACTCCCCTGTTTAGGGGAGGACAAAGAATGATGTATGGAGAGAAAATGGATGACGGCGGATCTGATGGATTATGAATTGCTGAAAGAGAATGCAAGGAATAATCGTCGGAATATGACAGAGGCAGAGAGTGTGTTCTGGGCTATTGTAAAAGGAAAAGGTCTGGGACAAAGATGCCTTAGGCAGCATGTCATCGGGGATTATATTGTGGATTTTCTTTTTCGAAAGAGCAAATTGATTGTGGAGATAGACGGGGGGTACCATTTTACAGAAGAGCAACAGAAAAATGATGCTATTCGTACAGAGTGGCTTGAGAACGAAGGATATAAAGTTATCAGGTTTACCAACGAAGAAGTATTATTTGATACGGACAATATGATTAACAAACTAAAAGTCTCCCTAAACAGGGAGATTTAGAGGGTCTTATGAAGAATATAGTTATTGCGGCAGGATATGCCACGCGGCTGGGGGAGTTGACAAGGAACTTTCCGAAGCCATTGCTGAGGATAGGGGAGAGCACTATCCTGGGCAGGATGTTGGACGATATTGACGGGATTCCAGAGATTGATGAGCATATCATCATCACGAATCACAAGTTTGCTCCGATGTTTGAGGAGTGGATGAAGACTCCCACGGGCTCTCCCTGTTTGGAGGGAAAGTTGACAGGGGTGTCTGGCAGATGGAAGAAGCCGGTGACCATTGTGGATGACGGGACGGAGACGAACGAGACCAGACTGGGGGCGGTTTGCGACTTACTGTTTGCCATGGAGCGACTGCACATTGACGACGACCTGTTGGTGGTGGCGGCAGACAATCTGCTGTTCTTCTCGTTTAGGGAGTTTGTCGATTTCGCCAAGGAGAAGGGCACGTCGTGCATCATGTGTCATGAGCAGCCTGAGTTGGCGAAGTTGCAACGCACAGGTGTGGTGGAATTGGACGGGAACATGAAGGTGCTGGGCATGGAAGAGAAACCGCAGGTGCCGAAGTCTCATTGGGCAGTGCCTCCTTTCTACATCTACCTGAAGCGTGACCTCGACTTGGTGCGGCACTCGGTGGAGAACGGATGCGGAAAGGATGCGCCCGGCAATCTGGCACACTACATGGTGGAACATACGGAGATGCACGCTTGGAAGATGTCGGCAGGACGGTTTGACATCGGAAGTCTGGACACGTATGAGGAGGCGGTGAGGAGGTTCGGATGAGTGTTCACACGGAAAATCTCACACGGAGAATTTCACGCAGAAATCGCAGAAATTCGCAGAAATTTTTCAGCAGTTGTGTTCTTTGAGCCGTGCGAGGCCCCATTTCTGCGAATTTCTGTGATTTCTGCGTGAGATAAAAAACATCTGTCTCGTGAGATAAAAAAGCAATTGTCTGCGTGAAATAAAATAAGTTATCAGTATGATATATAGAGTATTATGGAGAAGATTAGTTTGAATGACAAGACGATATTCGTCACAGGAGCAGCGGGTTTCATCGGCTCCAACCTGGTGAAGCGACTGTTTAAGGATGTTCGTGGTGCCACGATTGTGTGCATCGACAACATGAACGACTACTATGATGTGAGCCTGAAGGAGTACAGGCTTGCCGAATTGGATAAGGCGAAGCCAGAGGACACGACGTTTGTGTTCATCAAGGGCGATATTGCTGACAAGGCCACGATTGATGGTATCTTTGAGCAGTACAAGCCTCAGGTGGTGGTGAACCTTGCGGCTCAGGCAGGCGTGCGTTACAGCATCACCAATCCCGATGCTTACATCCAGTCTAACCTGATTGGTTTTTACAACATTCTGGAGGCGTGCCGCCACAATCCTGTGGAGCATCTGGTGTATGCCAGTTCGTCGAGCGTGTATGGCTCCAACAAGAAAGTGCCGTACTCCACCGAGGATAAGGTGGATAACCCCGTCAGCCTCTATGCTGCCACGAAGAAGAGCAACGAACTGATGGCACACGCCTACAGCAAACTCTACAACATCCCATCGACAGGTCTGCGTTTCTTTACTGTCTATGGCCCTGCCGGTCGTCCAGACATGGCGTATTTCGGATTCACCAACAAACTGGTGAAGGGCGACACCATCCAAATCTTCAACTATGGCAACTGTATGCGTGACTTCACCTACGTGGACGACATCGTCGAGGGTGTGGTGCGTATCATGCAGGGAGCACCAGAGAAGAAGGTGGGTGAGGATGGTTTGCCGCTTCCGCCGTATGCCGTTTACAACATCGGCAACAACAGCCCTGAGAACCTGCTCAATTTTGTTGACATCTTGCAGCAGGAACTGATTCGTGCCAAGGTGTTGCCAGCCGATTACGACTTCGATGCCCACAAGAAACTCGTGCCCATGCAGCCAGGCGATGTACCCACCACCTACGCCGACACCTCCGCACTGGAGCGTGACTATGGCTTCAAGCCCTCCACCTCCCTGCGAGACGGTCTGCGAGCCTTTGCCGAGTGGTATGCTGAGTTTTATCAATAAGCATTTCCTGCCACCGTACCGAACGCACAAAAAGTCGTGTTTATCTGAAATGTGTCCCCCAACAGTTTCGCCAAACTGTTGGGGGATATTTTTTTGATATGTTCAGATGGCATACATGTCAATTTTGTCTATCCCTAAATAGGGGTGCTGGCGGCGTTAAAAGTGGTCTGAGTCAGACCGCCTCGGCGATGTGAGTCAGACCGCCGAAGTGGTGTGACTCAGACCACCTCGGAGGTAACGAGCGTGTCATTTTGTCCTATTCGGGGTGTGGGTGGTTGGTGCGGTGGGCATTGGGTTGCAGAGGGGTGCGTGAGAGGGTGATGGATGTTTTTTCTTGTGGCATTTTTGTTTTTTTAATATGAAAGTTTTGGCGGTGACGGATTTTGGCTGTATTTTTGCCCCGTGAAATGCTGTTTTGGCATCTGTTTTGTATAACTTAATCTTTGTGAGATATGAAACTGAGTGAACGTTGTTTATCTTTAATCGTTTTAACCTGTATGTTTACGATGGGAATACTGAATGTATTTGGACAAAAGAATTTTGCCTCCCAACTGAAGGCGTCTCTGGAGACGGTGGAGAAGGAGGCGGACAAGGACCCCGACACGTTTAAGGCGAACATGGAGCGGATGGAAAAAGAGTGGGGCGAGAGGAAGAATCCTGTGGAGCGGAGCGTGGTACATGCCATGCTGGGCTCGGCGTACAAGCAGATGAAGTGGACTGCCATTTCTGACTTTGACGAGGAGACGAGGGATGCGTACGATGCCAAGCGGGATGAGCATTTCGGCCATGTGCTGGACGATGTGGAGGCGTTGGCGGATGCGAAGGCAAGCACGTATGACGTCCTGCTGAGGAAGGGAAAGGACAGCGATTTGTATGGCGGCGATATGCTGTCGGTGATGATGGATTTTCTGGAAGAGAATGCGTCGCGTAGTTATAAGCAGCAGGCGGCTGATGCTGAGCGGGCGTGGACTCTGTACCGCGAGCGTGGCAACCTGAACGGCTATGGGCTGATGAAGTGGAAGTGGCTGAAGATGAGGCGTGAACTGGAGCAGGGTGATGGCCACATCTCATACGATGAATACAAGGAGGCTCTCTATCAGTTGTTGCAAGAGGTGCAGAAGGAAGAAATCGGTGCGGATGTGGCATTGGAATATGGCGACAGGTTCCTGATGCGTGACGAGGAAATCCTGTTCTTGAAGTGGGCTTTGGACCATGTGGGCAGTTCGCGTCGCAAGGGCGACTTGCAGCGTGTGCTGAATCAGAAGTTGCGTCCGAGGGTTCGGATGTACATAGGCTCGGGCGTGATGGCAAACAAGCCTTGCAAGATGGATTTCAGTTTTTGGAACTGCGAACGCACGACGCTGACCATCCGCAAGTATGTGGGCAGAAAGATGACGAAGGACGGGCCTGAAGAAATCTTGCTGACGGGCGATGTGGTGGACCGACGGGATGTGACGCTCGCCATCGATTCGGTCAATCAGGAACGGAAGGCGAAGGGGCTGCCTGTGGAGGGTTCGACAAAGACGGAAGTGACGCTGCCTGCTGGCAGGTATGTCTATGTGGCTGAGGGCTTGAATCAGAAGACGGTGGGCGAGGTGACGCTGAGCACGTTGCGTATCATCGAGGCTGACAAGGATGAGCAGACCTGCCGCCTGTATGTGGTGGATAATGAAACGGGACGCCCTGTGCAGGGGGCAAAGGTGCAGTTCAGAAAGAAACTGCCCGAGACGAAAGAGCGTTCTTTCGGATGGGAAAGCCGTGGCATCGAGCGTGAAGTGGTGACGGGCAAGGACGGCATGGTGGAGATAGCGGACAACCTCTACTTCCGTGCCGTGAGGAGCGAGGAGGACTACACCGACTGGAGCCATCACTATAATGGTTTCCGTGAGCCTCGCGGCCACGAGGAGAACTTCTCCTGCCGTGTGATGACCGACCGCAGCATCTATCGCCCAGGACAGAAGGTGATGGGCTCGGTGTTGGTGTACCGTCAGTTGGGCGACGAGGTGAAGGTGATGCCGGAGACGGGGGTGACTATCACGGTGATGGATGCCAAATGGAAGAAACTGAACACGATAGAACTGGTGTCGAACGAATACGGCACGGCGTCTTTCGAGATAGATTTGCCCGAGGATTGCGAAGTGGGGCAACTGAGCCTGCAGGTGGATGGTGATGGTGTGGTTCATTCTCATCATGCGGTGAGGGTGGAGGAATATAAGCGTCCGACATTCAGCGTGTCGTTTGGCGGCAATCGCTCTGGTCACTTCGGCGAGGTGCTGGAGGCAGAAGGTACTGCCATGATGTTTGCGGGTGTGCCGGTGCAGGGTGCACAGGTACACTACACGGTGGAATATGCTTCGACCGACTTCAAACGCTGGTGGTGGGACGCGACGACGTGGAACCACATGGCGGAGGGTGACTTGGTGACGGACGATGAGGGCAAGTTCCGCGTGCCTGTGGTGCTGACGGAGGAACACCAGACGATGAGTTTGGGGATGATGCGTTTCCGTGTGAAGGCAGCCGTGACGGACATGGGCGGCGAGACGCACGAGGCGACATGGACGGTCAATGCCAGCGATCGTGAGTTTGGGTTGGATGTGACGGTGAAGGAAGTGGTTGACATGGCAAAGGATGGCACGTTCAAGGTGGAGGCTTACGACATCAACCACGAGAAGGTGGACGTGAAAGGTACATACGCCATCAAGAACGGACAATTGGTGGTGGCTGAGGGCGAATTTGCCTCGGGCAGCACGATTGCTCTGCCTCAGAGCCTGAAACTGGGGGCACATTATAGTGTGACGGTGACGGCATACGAGACGAAGGGCAGGAAGGTGGAGGACACAGGTTGGTTCACACCTTATCATTCGGCTCTGCCTGTGACGGAGGTGAATCGCCTGGGATTGGATGAGAAACGTCGGGCGGAGAGTGACGTGTGCGAACAGGACTTCATCTACTCGGAGGATGGCACCTTCAAGGAGGGTGGAGACATCGACCTCTTCTTCACGACGCAAGAGACGGATGCCTATATTATATATAATGTGTATAATGGCAAAGGACTGCTGGAGCACCAGGTGGGTGTGACCGACGGCACGATGAAGCACCTGCGTCTGCATCACCAGAAAGAGTGGGGCGAAGGCATTCAGGTGGACATCCTGTATGTTCGCAACGGACACTATAAGGTGCTGACAAAACGGTACGAACTGGAACGGCCTGATAAGAAACTGAAACTGGAGTGGGCGACCTTCCGCGACAAGTTGCAGCCTGGACAGCAGGAGCAGTGGACGCTGATGGTGACGGACCAGCAGGGCAAGCGTGTGAATGGGGCAGAGATGATGGCTGTGCTGTATGATGCTTCGCTCGACCAAATCTATTCGCACAGTTGGAACTTCTGGCTCGGCTTCAACAGACTCGTGCCTTATGTCGGCAAGTCTTGCTCGGATATGAATGTGTTCCCGGGTTATTCGTTGGATGGGAAGTTGCCGACGGGAGGTGCTTATACACGTAAGTTTGACCAACTGATAGAGTTTAGCCATGACCGCTATCTGCGACGTGGAGGTGCCCGAATGTTGCTGCACGAAGGAATGGTGCTGGAAGATGGTGTTATGCAGGTGATGGCTCTTGCAAAAGCGAACACAGCGGAAACTACGGAGGCTGCGGATGCGGACGATGCAGCGGTTGAGGAAGAAAAGGCGGAGGTGGAAGAGGTTCGCCAGGAGGACTTCGATAACGCGACGATTCGTGAGAATTTTGCAGAGACGGCATTCTTCTTGCCTCACTTGGTGTCGGACAAGAACGGTCATGTGAATGTTCAGTTCACGCTGCCCGAATCGCTGACGGAATGGAAATTTATGGGCTTTGCGCACACGAAGGATGTGGATTACGGCATCATCAAGGCGACGGCGGTGGCAAGGAAGGCGTTCATGCTGCGTCCCAACATGCCTCGCTTCCTCCGCTGGGGTGACAAGGCGGTGATTGCATCGTCGGTGGTGAACCAGAGCGAAGAGGCGTTGAAGGGTGCGGTGAGACTGCGACTGATTGACCCGAAGACGGAAAACGTGGTGCTGACGCAGGAGAAGCCTTTCGCTGTAGAGGCAGGAAAGACGGTAGGCGTGGATTTCGGCTTTGATGTGCAGGAAGATTGGACAGACCTTGACTGCGAAATCATCGCTGTGTCGGGCAATGTGAGTGACGGCGAAAAGAATCCGCTGCCTGTGCTCTCGACGAAGAAAGAAATGGTGGAGTCGGCTCCTTATTACATCATAGGCAATGCGAATGGCGAGGTGGAGAAGACGATTGACCTGACGCGTCTCTACAACCAGAACTCGCCGACGGCAACGCACAGGGTGATGAAGGTGGAATATACCGACAATCCTGCGTGGATGTGCATCGAGGCGTTGAGGAGTGTGAAGAATCCGGTGGAGGACGATGCGATTGACTATGCGGCATCGTTCTATGCCAACACTCGAATGCTGGAGTTGATGAAGACCTTCCCTGTGATGGAGAAGTATGAAAGCGTGGAGGAACTGCAGCAGCGGGTGGCAAAGGCCGAGATGAAACTGAAAGGCTTGCAGATGGGCGATGGTGGCTGGAGTTGGTTCAAGGGAATGAACAGCAGTTACTACATCACGTTGGCGGTGTGTGAACATCTGGCAAAACTCTCTTCTGCGGCTGAAAACAAGATGCTGAAGGCGGGCATGGAATATCTGGACAAACACGAACTGGATGCTTACAATGCAGCCAAGAAGTCTGGAAGGAAGATTTGGCCGTCTAACTCAGAACTGAGATACCTGTATCTGTCTGCACAGATGCCTGAGAGGGTGGTGAGCAAGGATGTGCAGAAGATGCGTGACGAGTATCTCTCGCTGGTGGAGAAGGCTCCACGCGACCTGACCATCTATGGCGTTGCGAATGCGGCTTATGCTTTGAGGGCGTTCGGCCATGTGAAGAGTGCGGATAAGTTTGTGAACTTCTTGAAGGACTATACCGTGGAGAAACCAGGACAGGGGCGCTTCTTCGCGACAGATGCCGCTTACTATTCGTGGATGGATTACCGCATCCCGACACAGGTGGCTGCGATGAAGGCCATTTGTCAGAAGGACAAGAAGGACGCCATTCTGAACGACATGCAGTTGTGGCTTCTCACACAGAAGCAGGTGCAGAAATGGGACAACCCGATGAACACGATTGATGTGGCTGACTTCTTGCTGCGAATTTCGCCTATGGAGACCTTCCATGAGGCACAGAAGCCTGTGTTGAGCATCGATGGGCAAGTGTTGGAAAACATGGATTATGGTACGATAAACACGGAACGTGACCAGTTGGAAGGCAGAGAGGCGAATCTGGTGCTGCAAGGCAATGTGTTGGCTGATGTGCCATCGGAGATGCTGGAGAAGGGGGTGACGCAACTTCAGGTGAAGAAGCAGACGCCAAGCATTTCATGGGGTGCTGCCTATGCGACTTTTGTAGAGGATGTGGGTAATCTGAACGCCTATGCTACGGAAGAACTGAAGGTGGATCGGAAACTCTATGTGCAGCGTGCGGGTAGCGATCGATGGGATGAATGCAAGGAAGGTCAGGAACTGAAGGTGGGTGATAAGTTGAGAATCCGCCACATCATTACGGCTGACCGTGATATGGATTTCGTGCGTGTCTCTGCTCAGCATCCTGCTTGCCTCGAACCATTGAAACAACTGTCTGGCTATCGCTGGATGGGTGGAAGAGGCGGTTATCTGTCCGTGCATGATTCCTATCATGACCTCTTCTTCGACTGGTTCACACGTGGTACGGCAACGGTCGATATGGAATATTATGTGGTGCGTGAAGGCACGTATGAGATGGGTGTTTCGACCGTTGAATGTGCTTATGCTAAACAGTTCGGTGGACACACAAAAGGACAGAAAGTGAAGGTCAAAACGAACAAGTAACAAAAAAAGGCGTTGATAATCGTTGCTGATTATCAACGCCTTAATGATTCGACCTGAAAAAAGTTGAAAAAAAAGTGGCGAAACATTTGGTGGTTTGCCAAAAAGTCCCTACCTTTGCACTCGCTTTCGGGAAGGAATAAAGAAATTCCAATACAAAGTCTGGTGAGACGGATGTATTTTCGAAATGAAATAATGTACAAACATGAGGGCGCTTAGCTCAGCTGGTTCAGAGCGTCTGCCTTACAAGCAGAGGGTCGGCGGTTCGAATCCGTCAGCGCCCACATTCGTGACGAAGACGGTTCGTTGAAAACACTCCGTCAGCGTCCACAGAACATCAACAACTCATTTGGCTCGCTAGCTCAACTGAATAGAGCATTTGACTACGGATCAAAAGGTTACAGGTTTGAATCCTGTGCGAGTCACTTCTGGTTAGAGTTTGGGTAGGTAGGTAAGTGGTTAAAACGGGCAGACTGTAAATCTGTTGCCTTACGGCTTCGGCGGTTCGAATCCGTCCCTGCCCACATCATTGCAGATGAATACTGTGCTGAAAGATGAGGGGTTATGTTGCGGAAGTAGCTCAGTTGATAGAGCACTAGCCTTCCAAGCTGGGGGTCGCGGGTTTGAGCCCCGTCTTCCGCTCTACAATCGGGGCTTCCGATATTCGCCTCTTTAGCTCAGTTGGCCAGAGCACGTGATTTGTAATCTCGGGGTCGTTGGTTCGAATCCGACAAGAGGCTCTAAAAAAGAG
>JAFUWG010000013.1 GCA_017483605.1 Bacteroidaceae bacterium
CCGTCCAGGAATGCGTACAGGTATCTGCGGTGAGCATGGTGGCGAACCATCATCTGTGAAGTTCTGTGCCAAGATTGGTATGAACTACGCTTCTTGTTCTCCATTCCGCGTGCCAATCGCACGTCTGGCCGCCGCGCAGGCTGCTGTGGAGGAGTAATAAATTTTCAAAAATTCAACATTCTAAAATGCAAGTGCTTTTAATTGAGCACTTGCATTTTTTGTTTTGTGCAAATACTTATTGAAGTGTTTGACTCTCTGTATTTCAACGGCGTTTGCCCTGTGAGACGTTTGAAATATTTGCTGAAGAACGACGGATTGGGGAAATTCATCTCTTCTGAAATCTGGACGAGAGGCTTATCCGTATGCTTCAGTTCAATCTTGACGTGTTCTATGAGAGCCCGGTCTATCCATTCTTTGGCAGTGGTACCGCTGACCTGTCGGATAACGGTGCCGAGATATCGCTCGGTGAGGTACATGCGGTCGGCATAGAAACTGATTTGATGTT
Organism: Bacteroidaceae bacterium; assembly: GCA_017483605.1. Taxonomy (GTDB): domain Bacteria; phylum Bacteroidota; class Bacteroidia; order Bacteroidales; family Bacteroidaceae; genus Minthosoma. The sequence goes on from JAFUWG010000013.1 coordinate 506, forward strand.
CATGTGTGGCATACTGATTGACAAGGTAGATAAAACGGTCGAAGATGGTCTGTTCACGACTCTGCAATGCCTTCATCTGGTCAATGTGCTGGCGATAAGCACCATCGTAATGGTACATCATGGCAGCAACAAGGCTACTGACGGTCTGACGGTTATAGTTGGGTTGATGTACGATATGCCAGATGGTGTCAATGATGTGGCGGGCGGTGGCAATATCGCTTTCGCTAGCCTTGATTTGAAAGTCGCGCAACAGCCCGTTGAATGCAGACGGCATCTGTCCCGTAGCAAAAGGCATTGGAATGTCAGCAAAAAGACCGATACCATATATTTCGAGCTTACCTGTGAAACTGATTGGGTTGATAATGGTACCAGGACCGATGAATACCAATGTCCCCGGGGTAATGTGACGTTCTACGAGATTGATACTGATACGTGCCTCGCCACCAACAAAAATCCCCATCCGGTAATCATCAAAGACGAAAGGCGGTTGACTATGTTTCAGAGCAAACTGAATAATCAGAGGATTTCCGTAAATCATGCCCAGTTCATTACTTATATACGTGTAATTACTCAGTTGAATAAGATGAGGGTCGGCGATATCCCTCATCCGCGAGTAGTTCATCAATTTCGGTGAAATATTCATAATACATCTGTCTAATCCGATGCAAAGATAATAAAAAGGATGGAATCAAGTAGTGTGTTTTGTAAAAATCGAACAAAAAGAACATTTGTCACAAATAAAAGATAACTATAGTCCGAAATAAACGTCGTAACTTTGCCCCCAGATTAACAAAGTGATGATTATGCGAAGATTCATATTGGGATTTTTGATGTTGCCGATAATGGCACAGGCGCAGACGCTGGAGGAGTGTCAGCAGGCCGCAGAACGGAACTATCCGCTAATACAGCAGTACGGATTGATTGAGAAGACGACGGAACTGACTGTGACGAATATCCAGAAGGGGTGGCTGCCACAAGTATCGGCTTCGGCACAAGCCACGCTACAGAGTGATGTGACAGCGTTTCCTGACCAGATACAGAAGGTGTATCAGACGATGGGCATCGATATGGAGGGGCTGAGGAAGGATCAGTATCGCATAGGCATTGATGTTCAGCAGGCGTTATATGACGGCGGGGTTATCAAAAGCCAGAAGGCAATAGTTCGCCAGCAGGGCGAGGTACAGGCTGCTCAGAACGAAATTAATATGTATATTGTGCGCAAGCGCGTGAATGAGATGTACTTCGGACTGTTACTGATTGATGAGCAGATACAACTCAACAAAGACCTACAAGAACTGCTTTCGTCGAACGAGATGAAGTTGTCCTCGATGCTAAAAGGCGGTACTGCAGCAGAAAGCGACTACCAGAACGTGAAGGCAGAACGGTTGAACGTGCTACAACAGATGACAAGTTTGCAGGCACAACGACAGGCATTGATGAGAATGCTAACCGCGTTTTGTGGTATAGAAGTGAAAGAGACTGTAAAACCTGCTGCAGCAACGATGTTACAGAATTCGGGACAGCGACCCGAACTGAAGGCGATTGATGCACAGTTGAAGTTGGCTGATGCTCAGGAGAAAGCTCTCGATGCAGTGCTGATGCCGAAGTTAGGCGTTTTCGCACAGGGGGGCTATGGCTATCCTGGCTATAATCTGTTTGAGGACATGATGAGCCGCAGGTTTTCTTTAAATTGGATGATAGGTGCACGACTCACTTGGAACATAGGATCCCTCTACACGCGCAAGAATGACAAAGCAAAGATACAACTGCAGCGCCAGACGGCTGAGATTAACCGCAACGTGTTTCTATTTAATAATAACCTCGAACAGATTCAGCAGAACGAGAATATCGAACGCTACCGCAAACTAATGGCTGACGACGAAGAGATTATCACCCTCCGTAGCAACATCCGCAAGGCAGCGGAGTCGAAGCTTTCGCATGGTATTATTGATGTGAACGACCTGGTGAAGGAGATTACCAACGAGAATGCGGCCAAAGTGCACAGCCGGGTGCACGAAATAGAAATGCTGAAAGAGATTTATGACCTGAAATATACAACGAATCAATAACGAGATATGAAGAAACTGATGATAATGGCAGCGGTGCTGGCGATGCTGGTAAACTGTGGAAACAAAGAAAAGGAGTATGATGCCACAGGCGTGTTCGAAGCTACAGAAGTGACGGTTGCTGCAGAGCAAAGCGGTGTGCTGATAACGTTCGACATCAACGAGGGCGACGAGGTTGCTCTTGGCAAGGAAGTGGGACTGATTGATACTATGCAGATTTGGCTGAAGATTCAACAAGCGGGAGCCACAAAGGCGGTATATCAGAGTCAGAAGCCGGATATGGAAAAGCAGATTGCAGTTACGCGTCAGCAATTGACGAAGGCCAAGCAGGATCAGCAGCGCTACAAGGAACTGGTAGCCGATGGTGCTGCACCCAGCAAGATGCTCGACGATGCCACTAACCAAGTTGCCGTGCTGCAGAAACAGCTCGACGCGCAGGTCTCATCGCTTAGCACCCAACTCTCAACCCTCAACTCTCAGCTCTCAACGGTCGACGTACAGGTAAGTCAGTTGCAGGATCTGTTGCAGAAGTGCCATATCGCAGCACCTATCCAAGGCACAGTATTAGAGAAATATGTAGAGCGAGGTGAGTTTGTTGCCGTTGGCAAGCCGCTGTTTAAGATGGCTGATACGCAGCAGATGTTCATCCGCGCCTATGTTACTTCGGCTCAGTTGAAGGATATCAAGGTGGGACAACAGGCGATGGTTTTTGCCGACTATGGCGACGGTCAGAAGAAAGAGTACGAGGGTACAGTTTCTTGGATATCAAGCCGCTCAGAGTTTACGCCCAAGACCATCCAGACAGACGATGAACGTGCCGACTTGGTGTATGCACTCAAAGTAGCCATCAAAAATGATGGCTACATAAAGATAGGTATGTATGGCGAAGTAAAATTCCAATGATTGAGGTAAGTCAAATCAGCAAGAGTTACGGCAAAGTGAAGGCTTTGCAAGACGTGTCGTTCTCTGTGGGTAAGGGCGAGGTGTTCGGCCTCATCGGTCCCGACGGAGCAGGCAAAACATCGTTGTTCCGCATCCTCTGCACGTTGCTATTAGCCGACGCGGGTATGGCAACGGTGGATGGCTTCGATGTGGTACGTCAGATGACGGACATCCGTAAGCGTGTGGGCTATATGCCTGGCACGTTCTCGCTCTATCAGGATCTGACGGTCAAAGAGAATCTTGAGTTTTTTGCCACACTTTTTGGCACGACTATCGACGAGGGTTATGACTCCATCAAAGCCATCTATTCACAAATAGAGCGATTTGAGAATCGAAAAGCAGGTGCATTGTCAGGTGGAATGAAACAGAAGCTGGCGCTTAGCTGTGCTTTGGTGCACCAACCTAGTGTACTCTTCCTCGATGAACCAACGACGGGTGTTGACCCAGTGAGTCGCAAGGAGTTCTGGGAAATGCTGTCGATGCTGAAGGAGCACGATATTACGATTGTGGCCTCTACGCCCTATCTCGACGAGGTGCGCCAATGCGAGCGCGTGGCTTTTCTAAGCGAAGGTCAGGTAATGGGTATCGACACGCCCGACATTATTCTGGAACAATTCAAGGATATTTTCAACCCGCCAGGCCTTCTCTCACCTTCCACATCTCACCTATCACCTCAAGAAAACGTCATCGAAGTGGAGCACTTGGTGAAGGCTTTTGGCGTTTTTCATGCTGTGGATGATATCAGTTTTACGGTGAAGCGTGGTGAAATATTCGGATTCTTAGGTGCTAACGGAGCAGGTAAGACTACGGCGATGCACATGCTGACAGGTCTGAACCAGCCCACTAGCGGAACGGGCAAGGTGGCAGGTTTTGACATACGCACCGAGCACGAACAGATCAAAAAGCATATCGGCTATATGTCCCAGAAGTTCTCACTCTACGAAGACCTGACGGTAGCAGAAAACATCCGACTGTTTGGTGGCATCTATGGGCTGACGGACTCTGAGATTGCAAGTAAGACCGACAGCCTTTTGAAACAGATAAAGTTCGAGGAGCACAAGAACGACCTCGTGGGTTCGCTACCCCTTGGTTGGAAACAGAAACTTGCATTCTCTGTGTCAATCTTCCATGAACCAGCCATCGTATTCCTTGATGAACCAACGGGTGGCGTAGATCCTGCAACACGTCGTCAGTTCTGGGAACTTATCTATGAGGCTGCTGCACGAGGGATTACCGTCTTCGTGACGACACACTATATGGACGAAGCAGAATATTGTGACCGCATCTCAATCATGGTGGATGGCAAGATTAGCGCAATGGGAACACCTGAGGAACTGAAGCACGACCTCGGACAGCCCGATATGGGCCATGTGTTTACGTATTTGGCACGTAAGGCAAAGAGAGGAGATTAGCGTATGAAACAGTTTATATCATTCGTTATAAAGGAAACCAGGCACATCATGCGTGACAAACGTACAATGCTGATTCTCTTCGGCATGCCCATTGTCATGATGCTCCTATTCGGCTTTGCCATTTCCAACGACGTGAAGAATGTGCGTACAGTGGTGGTGACTTCGCAGATGGACCATCTGACGCAGCAGGTCGTTGAGCGACTGGCTGTCTCGGAATATTTCACCATTATAACGACTGTCTCAACGCCAAAGGATGCAGAACTGATGATACGAAGTCAGAAGGCCGACCTTGCCATTGTCTTTGCGAAAGATTTTGCTACAAAAAAGAGCAGCATCCAGTTCATCGTCGATGGCTCCGATCCCAATATGGTGCAACAATGGACAAGTTATGCCCAGCAAGTTGTCGCCACCCCCAACGTATCGCTGGTCAGTCGGAAGTTGCTCTATAACCCTCGGATGAAGTCGGCCTACAACTTTGTGCCAGCTATCATGGGTATGCTGTTATTGCTGATTTGTGCCATGATGACTTCCGTCTCGATTGTCCGCGAAAAGGAACGCGGCACAATGGAGGTACTCTTGGTTTCGCCAGTCAAGCCGTTGATGATTATCGTGGCAAAGGTGGTACCTTATTTGTTGTTGGCTCTGGTTATCCTTGCCGTTATCCTGCTGATGTCTGCTACCGTACTCGATGTGCCGTTACAGGGATCGCTGGGATGGATTCTCGTCGTATCGCTCATATACATTCTGCTGGCGCTCTCATTAGGCCTACTCATCTCGAATATTGCACAGACGCAGTTTGTGGCTCTGCTCGTCTCGGCAATGGTGCTACTGTTGCCCACCGTCATGCTTTCAGGCATGCTGTTCCCTGTGGAGTCGATGCCCACTGTTCTACAGTGGATATCGGCAATTATTCCTCCCCGTTACTATATCCAGGCCATGCGCAAACTGATGATTATGGGTGTTGGTATTCAGGAGGTGTGGCAAGAGGTGTTGATTCTTATCGGTATGACGACCCTATTGCTCGTTGTTTCACTTAAGAAATTCAAGACCCGCCTATGATAAAGTATTTACTTCAAAAGGAATTTTTGCAGATTCGGCGCAATTCATTTATGCCGAAGATTATCTTCATATTCCCAATCATGGTGATGTGCGTCATGCCATGGGTGATGAACCAGGAGGTGAAGAACATCCGTGTGGATGTGGTCGATATGGATCGCACCATGCAGTCGCAGCGACTCGTTCACCAGGTGGAGGCCTCGAACTACTTTATCTTTAATGGACAGAAGGCCACCTATCAGGAAGCCATGAAGGACATCGAGACCTCTAAGGCCGATATTATCCTCGAAATCAGAGATGGTAAGTATCTTATCGCAGCCAATGCCGTCAATGGTACTAAAGGGTCGATAGGTTCAGCGTATCTGAGTCAGATTGTCTCGTCGCGACAGCCTGTCCTCAATTCTCATTTTTCAATTGTCAATTTGTATAACAAGGGACAGAACTACAAGGTCTTTATGATTCCCGCCCTAATGGGTATTCTGATGATGATGCTTTGCGGATTCCTACCTGCGCTGAACATCGTGGGTGAAAAGGAGAAGGGCACAATTGAACAAATCAACGTCACCCCCATCTCGAAATGGTCGTTCATTCTTGCAAAACTCATCCCTTACTGGATTATCGGTTTGATGGTACTCACCCTCTGTCTTGTGCTATCGTGGCTTGTTTATGGCATAACCTGTCAAGGGCCGCTCCTGTTGGTTTATCTGTTAGCGATTCTGCTGGCACTGTTCTTCTCGTCATTCGGACTTATTGTTTCCAACTATAGCGACACCATGCAGCAGGCCATGCTGGTTATGTGGTTCTTTGTGGTATGCCTAATGCTGCTCAGTGGACTCTTCACCCCCACACGCTCCATGCCAGACTGGGCCTATCTGACCACTTATTTCAATCCCATGCATTACTTTGTTGATGCCATCCGTACCGTCTTCGTACGTGGCGGCGGTTTCCAAGCCATCGCCCATCAGGTGTTCTCATTGTTTTGCATCGCCTCCGTTATGGCTGTTTGGGCCATGCTAAGTTACAAAAAGAACAGTTAAAGATAGGTAGTTGGTTCTTTTTTGTTGCGAAATTTCCAGGAATTCTTCATATTTAGATGATGTGAAGGATTCTTTAGTGATTATTTGACCAAATAAGGTGTCTTTTCTGCAAAAAGGAAAGTGCAATGAAAAGGGGAGGGAAGAAAAATTGTATGTTCAGTAAATCCATGCTCATAATTGAGCATCAAATTATCTCGATAAGAAGTGGCAAGGTTCTTTGTGAGCCTTGCCACTTTTTTTTGTTTAAGGGGATGTCCCTTGTCGATACCTCGTATCGTATGAATTCATGTCGAGGTGTTGTATGATTACAATACCCGTACACGAATTAATACGCATCGAGGTATCGACGTAGTGGACACGCGAGTTTCTTATTTAACATAACAGGCGTTCTAATTAAAAAAGGCTTTCTCTTTATCTATAAATCATTCCATTACACAATAAGCAGCGAGGGTTTTCGTTATTTAGAGTATGGAACTACACATTTTTAAATATAAAATCAATAGAATCTTTTCATTGGTTACGGCTGTTTTGTTTGTGTCGATTTGTACACACGCACAGTCCGTTGTCATTAAAGGAAAAGTGATTGACGACCAGAAATCGCCGTTGGAATTGGCACAGGTTCGCGTGGAAGGCACCGCTTTTGGTGCGGTTTGCAATCTCAAGGGCGAATATCGGATGACTTGCGAAAGTAGCGATTCTGTGGTGCTCGTTTTCTCGATGGTTGGTTATGAAACGAGAAAACGCGTGCTGAAAAATCCTGTGGATTCTGTCACGGTGAATGTCATGCTGCCGTCGCTTGGGTATGAACTGGGTGAAGTTCAAGTAACAGATATTCGACGACAAACCAGCACCATGACGGATGTGAACATGAACGACATGAAGCACATGGGCAATGCCTCGGGCGGCGGCGTGGAACGATTGATTACCAGCCAAGCAGGTGTCTCGACGCATAACGAACTTTCTTCCCAATACAATGTTCGTGGCGGTTCTTTCGACGAAAACTCCGTGTATATCAATGGTATAGAGGTCTATCGCCCGTTGCTCATCCGAAGTGGACAGCAAGAAGGACTCAGTATCATCAACCCCGACATGGTGGAAAGCATCGGTTTCTCGGCTGGTGGATTTGAGGCAAGATATGGCGAGAAAATGTCATCTGTGCTGGACATCAAATACAAGAAAGTGAAAGGTTTTGAAGGCAGCGTGAGTGCCAGTTTGTTGGGTGCCAGTGCCTACTTGGGATATGGTACGGAAAAGTTCTCCATGACCCATGCGGTGCGATACAAAACAATGAAAAACCTGCTTGGAACGCTGGACACCAAAGGTGAATACGACCCTCGGGATTTTGATTATCAAACCTACATCAGTTGGAGTCTGAATCAGCGATGGACCATTGACGCAATGGGTGTGATTTCTACCAACGACTACGATTTCACGCCGAGCGACAGAACCACCAAGTTTGGTACGTCGGAAGATGTCAAAGAGTTTAAGGTGTATTTTGATGGTAGCGAAAGAGATAAGTTCCATACCTATTTCGGTTCTTTTTCTGCTACTCATAACTTCAATAAACTCAATTCGTTAACCTTCAATCTCTCTGCCTTTAAAACAACTGAACGAGAAACCTACGACATTAACGGCGAATATTGGCTTCAGAACGAAGGAGTTGACGAGCCTCTCGGCATCGGCACCTATCATGAGCACGCCCGCAACCGTCTGAATGCCAGCATGGTCAATGTGGGTTTGGCAGGACAAAGCCGATTCACCAGCCACCACCTCCGTTATGGCATGCTGATGAAGATGGAGAACGTGGACGAGAGCATGAGAGAATGGGAAATGCGTGACTCGGCAGGCTATTCCCTACCCCACATCTCCGACCGTCTCGACCTCATCTATAACCTCACGTCGATGAACGAAGAAAAGTCGAAGCACGTAGAGGCGTATCTGCAAGACACCTATCGCCGTGAATTTGAAGAAGGTAGCCTTGTCATCAACTATGGTGCACGTCTGACGCATTGGGACTGGAACAAGGAGACGCTTTTCTCTCCTCGTGCCACCATCGCTTTCACGCCTGCCAAGAACGACAACTTGACCTATCGTTTCTCCACGGGGGTGTATTACCAAACGCCATTCTACAAGGAAATGCGAGACACGGTGACGGTGAACGGCAACACGACCGCCTATCTCAATAAGGACATCAAATCGCAGCGAAGCATCCACTTTGTTTTGGGCATGGAATACAAGTTCCGAGTGAGTCAACGACCCTTCAAGTTTACGGCCGAAGCCTACTACAAAGCCTTGAGCAATCTTGTCCCGTATAACATTGACAATGTGAGGGTTGTCTATTATGGCGGAAACATTGCAAAGGGTTATGCCACAGGTCTCGACCTGAAGATATACGGTGAGTTTGTGCCAGGCACCGACTCGTGGGTCAGCGTGGGCATCATGAAGACCGAGGAGAAAATCAACGGAAGTGCCTACGTGCCTCGTCCTACCGACCAGCGACTCAATCTGGCAGTCTTCTTCAGCGACTACTTTCCCAACACCGACCGCTGGAAAGCCACCATTCAGGGACATTATGCTGGTGGACTCCCCTTCGGTCCTCCCCACTCCGGACGTGAAAAGCAAGTCTTCCGCATGTCGAGTTACCGCCGTGTTGACCTCGGTTTGAGTTATCGTCTCCTGAAGAATGAAGACCGTCATATCTACACAGGCATCGGCAAGGCATTCCGCAATATCTGGCTGGGCATCGATGCTTTCAACATTCTCGACATCGCCAACGTAAACAGTTATTATTGGGTAACGGACATTACAAATCACCAGTATGCCGTGCCAAATTACTTGACAGGACGACAAATAAATGCACGTTTGTTGTTTGAGTTTTAATAATAATGTGTAAATTTGCAACTCTCTCAACAAAAACCAATCAACAATAATCCATTGAAAGAATGGCAGGATATTTAGTAGAAGACCAAAGAAAGGTCACCACCCACAGACTTGTGCAGATGAAGGCTGAAGGCAAGAAGATTGCCATGCTGACATCTTATGATTACACTACGGCAAGCATCACCGATGCTGCCGGAATTGATGTCATCCTTGTTGGCGACTCAGCCAGCAATGTGATGGCAGGTAACTGGACCACCATCCCGATTACTCTCGACCAGATGATTTATCATGCTAAAAGCGTGGTGCGTGGCGTGAAGCGTGCCCTCGTGGTGTGCGACATGCCTTTCGGCACTTACCAGGTGAACGAGACAGAGGCTGTCACCAACGCTGTCCGCATCATGAAGGAGACCCATTGCGACGCTTTGAAACTGGAAGGCGGCGTGGAAATCATCCCTGCGGTTAGAAAGATTCTCGATGCCGGTATTCCTATCTGCGGTCACCTCGGCTTGACTCCTCAGGCCATCAACAAGTTCGGCACTTACACCGTCCGTGCAAAGGAAGAGGCAGAAGCCAAGAAACTGGTCAGCGATGCTCATGCGTTGGAAGAGGCAGGCTGCTTTGCCGTGGTGCTGGAGAAGATTCCCGCCAAACTCGCCGCACAGGTAACCAAAGAACTTCGCATTCCCGTGATTGGTATCGGAGCAGGCGGTGCTTGCGACGGACAGGTGCTCGTCGTTGCCGACATGCTTGGCATGACACGTGGTTTCTCTCCAAAATTCCTGCGTCGCTATGCCGACCTCAACACCATCATGACCGATGCCATTGGCCATTATGTGGAGGACGTGAAAGAAGGAAACTTCCCGAACGAGAACGAACAATATTAAAGATCATGCGTTATCACGCTGTGACGACATCCACGACATGACAATAAAAAACCAATAAAAACAACTTAAAAAACTAAAACATTATGACAATTAATGAGTACAACTTTGCCGGTAAGAAGGCAATCGTGCGTGTAGATTTCAACGTGCCAATCCAGAATGGTGTTATCACAGACGACACCCGCATCCGTGGTGCAGTTCCTACGCTCAAACTCATCCTTGAGAAAGGTGGCGCCCTCATCATCATGTCACACATGGGCAAGCCAAAGGGCAAGGTGAAGCCAGAACTCTCTCTGAAGCAGATTGTTCCTGCTGTCAGCGAGGCTCTTGGTGTTCCTGTACAGTTTGCTGACGACTGCCAGAAGGCTGACGCCCAGGCTGCTGCTCTGAAGCCAGGTGAAGTGCTCCTGCTCGAGAACCTCCGCTACTATCCTGAAGAGGAAGGCAAGCCAGTAGGTGTTGAGAAAGGCACTCCAGAGTACGACGAGGCAAAGAAGGCAATGAAGGCAAGCCAGAAGGAATTTGCCAAGAAACTCGCTTCTTACGCTGACTGCTGGGTGATGGATGCCTTCGGTACGGCTCACCGCAAGCATGCTTCTACCGCTGTCATCGCTGACTACTTCGACAAGAACGACGTGATGCTTGGTCTCCTCATGGAGAAGGAAGTGCAGGCTGTTGACAACGTGCTCAACAACATCAAGCGTCCATTCGTTGCCATCATGGGTGGTTCAAAGGTTTCCACCAAGATTGGCATCATCGAGAACCTGCTCGGCAAGGTGGACAAACTCATCCTCTGCGGTGGTATGACTTACACCTTCATGAAGGCTCACGGTGGCGAAATCGGCAACTCTATCGTTGAGTTGGACAAACTCGATGTGGCTCTTGGCGTGGAAGAACTCGCAAAGAAGAACGGTGTTGAACTCGTTCTCGGTGAGGATTCTGTTTGCTGCACTGGCTACGACTTCTCTACATTCGCTGTGAAGCCAGGTGCTGAAATCAAGACATTCCCATCTAACGCCATCGAAGACGGTTGGGACGGTCTCGATATCGGTCCTAAGAGCCGCGAGAAGTTCACCAAGGCTATCGAAGGTGCCAAGACCATCCTCTGGAACGGTCCTGCTGGCTGCTTCGAGTGCGAAGACTTCACCGCTGGTTCTCGTGCCGTAGGTGAGGCTGTTGCCAAGGCTACTCAGGAAGGTGCCTTCTCCCTCATCGGTGGTGGCGACTCTGTAGCATGTGTCAATAAGTTCGGTCTTGCCGACAAGGTATCTTACATCTCTACAGGTGGTGGTGCCCTCCTCGAAGCCATCGAGGGTAAGGTGCTCCCAGGCATCGCAGCCGTAAAGGGCGAGTAATAATTACACGTTAACTCATCACATGGAAAGAGGGGAGGTGCTGCATTTCGCAACACCTCCCCTCCCCTTTTCTTCATGTGCTCTCCCTCGTCGAACGCTATGTGTGTCTCGTACAGTATTGCAGAAGATGAAGGCTGCTTTGTACTACAAAAACGATGACCTCAATGCTTCAAAAGTGGTCTGAGTCAGACCGCCTCGGTGGTGTGACTCAGACCACTCGGGCGGTGTGAGTCACACCACTTTTGAGGTCTCGAGTGTGTCATTTTGTCCTATGCGAGCATTCAAAAGAAGCGTCTTTGAGCGATGGGGGTGAAAGGTCAATGAAAGGCAAATTTGCGACTTATTTGGAAATTATCAAAGATTTTCACGGGAGATAAGAAAAATATTTGTAAATTTGCAACCTTATAGAGAAATAACAGATAGAAATTAAGATGCGAAAACTGGGATATCTTTTTGTGTGGCTGCTGGCGATGGGGCTGTGCGGGGCATGTGACCAGACAGACAAGGCGGCGAATGACGATGACTCGACGGCACTCCGATTGGGTGTGTTGCCCACGGTGGATTGTCTGCCTTTCTATTATGCCGACTCGCTGGGGCTGTTCGATTCGCTGGGCGTAAATGTTCGCTTGGTCACGTTCGATGCGGCGATGGATGCCGACACGGCGTATGTGAATGGTGACATCGATGGCATTGTGACCGACCTCGTGAAAGTGTGCATCTGGCGAGGACAAGGAGATTCGGCACAGGTGGTGATGGGTGGTGACGTGAGGCTTTGGCTGGTCACGGCACAGAATGCCCGACTGCTGAAGGCGGAGAGTATCAAGGAGAAAATCATTGGCATCACCCGCCATTCGGTGCTCGACTTCTTTGCCGACAAGATTCTGGAATCTGTGAAACTGCAGAGCCTCGACCTGAACAAGCCACAAATCAACAACATCAAGTTGAGGATGCTGATGGTTGACCAAAACCAATATGATGGTGCCATCCTGCCCGAACCATTTGCCAGCGAGGCGGTGGCAAGGGGGGCGAAGCGGCTGACGGGCACAGAAGACCTGAAGGTGGCGGACATGATGTGTGTGGTCTTTGCCGACTCTGTGTATAAGGCTCGGAAGGAAGAAGTCGGAAACATTCGGAAGGTGTACGACAAGGCGGTCTTGGCATTAAATGCCGACAGCACCTCCAACGTGCTGGACTTTATCCCCAAGGAGAACTGTATCGACCTGCCCGACACACTCTTCAACTATGTCCCCTTGCGAGTTTCATTCATGCCGACCGATTCGATGATGCAAGCGGTGGATAAATGGGTGAAAGGAAGAGGGCTGAAGAAATAAGAAATAGAAGGATTGAAGGGCTGAAAGATTAAAAGAAATGAAGTTTTGAAGGATTGAACAAGATGGATTTCAACGAGATAAAGCAAGAATTAAAAGAGAACAACCTGGCACTCGCCTTCCCTGCCATCCGCCAGAAAGCGGCCAGCGTCGGCAACTGGGAGGTGGAAGAACAGGTGGAAAGGTTGTGGACGACCTATCAGCAAATGATTCAGTTCATGCTGAATGGGGTGAAAGACGCTCAGTCGGGACAGATTCGCGAGAAGATTTGTCGCGACTTGCAGTTTGCCACGGCTCGACTGGAACGCTTTGAACGACTGAAGAACAATGCCAGCGAGAAGTATGTCAGTTCTCGCAAAGAGTTGAAGAATGTGCCGTCGTTTGAGTATCTGGTCAACCTCATCGAGTCCATCTCGACAGAAATCACCCAACTGAACAACGACGAATTGATGCGTGATTCTATCCGTCAGCATCGGATGGAGCAGTTGGAGAAAGACCACGAGGCAGCCCTCCTGCAACTCTTCAACTGGACCTGGACAAGCGAGGTGTGGCAAAATGGCGATGTGGATCAAGCCAATCGTCTGATTTTTTCCGACCACATCAGCAGTTTCGACAAGGCGGTGTTTGTGAGTGCGGTGACCCTCTCGCTGATGGAGTTTATCGACCTCGCCAAAATCTTCTTCCTGCTGGATTGCTATCTGGTGGAGGATGTGCAGATTTCGCAACGGGCGTTGGTGGGCTTCGTGCTGGTGACGTACCTTTTCTATGTTCAGTTTGACGACAGCAAGGAACTGCAAGACAGGTTGGCGATTTATCGTGAAGACCCTGCTTTTGTGCATGACACATACGCCACGATGATGCAACTGCAACTCTGCTGCACCACCGACCAAGTGACCTCGAAAATGCGTGACGACATCATCCCGACGCTGATGCGGGGACAGATGCTCAAACGCGTCCACTTGGAAGACCCTGTTGACCTGGATGTGTTTATCAAGAACGGCGAAAATCCCGAGTGGGTTGCTCAGGCGAACGTGGATAAGAAACTGCGTGAGTTGGCAAACCTGCAACTCGACGGAGCCGACATCTACTACTCCTCTTTCGCCATGCTGAAAGGGCATTCCTTCTTCGGGCAAATGCCCCATTGGTTCTATCCGTTCTCGTTCAACGACATTCTGGTGCCAGAAATCAAGCAGGTGCTCAGCGGCAAGATTGGCCGGCTGATGAAGTTGATGTTGGGTGGTGCCCCCTTCTGCAATAGCGACAAATATTCCTTGTGCTTCACGTTCAACTCGTTAGGCTCGATGGGCGAAGCGGCTGTGGAGGCACAAATCAATCAGCAACTGGACGGCGAGAACATCGACGAACTGATTGAAGACGTCGAAAAGAAGCAGCCACAGAAGTCGGACATCCGTCGTCAGTACATCTTCGACCTCTATCGCTTCTTCTATTCCTATCCCTACAAGTTGCAGTTCTGCAATCCGTTCGAATCGTTGAAGAAAAGCCCCGTCACTCCTTTCCGAAACTCGTTGTTTGCACAGACGTTGACCGACTCGAAAGAGGACATCATGCAATATGCCGACTTCTTGATGCACAAAACGTTCTATGGGTCGGCTTTGTTCCTGTTTGAAAGGCTTGACAAGAACGAGTTTGAGGAGAAATATGCCAGCCTTTGGCAGAAGATTGGGTTCTGCCACCAGAAACTTTCGCAAACCGAAAATGCCATTAAGGCATACCACGTGGCGAACACCTTGAAACCCAACTCCAAGTGGACGCTCAGCCATTTGGCTTCTCTTTATTTTAACGGTGATTTGTATGAGGAGGCTGCCGCCTGTTATGCAGACTTGATAGCGATAGAGCCTGAAAATCAACGCTATCTGCTCCACGCTTCGCAGGCTTTGATACGAACCGGCCGCCATGAGGATGCCCAGCAGTATCTCTACAAGGCACTTTACTTGGACGAGGATTCCATGCAAGTCAAACTGTTGCTGAGTTGGTGCCTGATAGTCAATGGACAAAAAGACAAGGCGGCAAAGTATATCCTTGAGATTCAATCGGAAGACCCTCAGAACGAAGAGGCACAAATCTTGTTCGCCCTCATCCTGCTGGTGGACGGAAATGCACACGAGGCATACCATCGGCTCAAGTCCATCCTCACCGACGAGAACAAGATGGACGTGGAAGATAAACTCAGGACATTGGTTTATCACAAGATGATTGACGACACCACAGAGATTCTCTTTACCGATGCCCTCATGCTCAACATCGACTAAACTCGCCATGCAAAATAGCACTCTTTATCTGCAACGACTCCGAAGCCTTCTCCAGATGGAATATGACGCCGAGAAGGAAGAGTTTCGCATCCAATCGGAGAAGATGGGCATCAAGCGGAAAATCCATCGAGGCATCTGTTGGTATCCGATTGAGGCTGGCCGAAGTTATTACAACTCGCTGAATCAGTTGGTGGTGGAAATCACCCGAAAGGAGCATGACGAAGCAGATGAGGACATCGAACATCTGTTTGAATACGGGAAGCCTGTCCAGTTTTTCAACACTCCAACCGCCGAAGAGGGAGGGCATTATTTCCCCTTTTCATCGACGGTTTCCTATGTGGACGGCGACCGCATGGTGGTCACCCTACCCTCCTCTCAAGCCCTCATCGACTTGCAGAATGCTGACCATCTGGGCGTGCAACTCTACTTCGACGAGACATCCTACAAGACGATGTTTCATGCCCTCGACGATGCCATCAATGCCAAGAACAACCGTCTAGCCGACCTTCGAGACATCTTTGCGGGGGTGCAGAAACCGCAGAAACGCACTTTCGCCCCGATGCTCTTCCCGTGGCTGAACAAGACCCAAGAGGCGGCGGTGAACGAAGTGCTGTGGGCAAAGGATGTGGAGGTGGTGCACGGCCCTCCTGGAACGGGCAAGACGACCACACTGGTGGAAGCCATCTACGAGACCTTGCACCGAGAGACGCAAGTGATGGTGTGTGCTCAGAGCAACATGGCGGTTGATTGGATTAGCGAGAAACTGGTGGATCATGGGGTGCCCGTTCTTCGCATCGGCAACCCCTCACGCGTGAACGACAAGATGCTCTCTTTCACCTACGAACGCAAGTTTGAGAGCCATCCCGACTATCCCGAACTGTGGAGCATCCGCAAGACCATCCGCCAGATGAAGGAGAACCGCAAGCGTGGCGACAACATCCACCAGAAGATTGCCCGTCTGCGTGACCGAGCACAGGAGATTGAGATGCGTATCACGGCACAACTTTTCGACGAAGCCCGTGTGGTGGCTTGCACGCTGGTCGGTTCAGCCAACAAGGTGCTGGTGCGACAGAAGTTCTCCACCTTATTTATAGACGAGGCGGCACAGGCACTCGAACCAGCCTGTTGGATTGCCATTCGTCGGGCCTCGCGAGTCATCTTGGCAGGCGACCATCAGCAGTTGCCGCCTACCATCAAGTGCTACGAAGCCATGAAGCAAGGGCTCGGAAAGACGCTGATGGAACGCATCGTGGAGAATCAGCCCGCAGCCGTCACCCTGCTCAAAGTGCAGTACCGCATGAACGATGCCATCATGCAGTTCTCTTCCGACTGGTTCTATGGCGGACAGGTGGAGTCGGATGCCAGCGTGAAACATCGTTCCGTTCTCGACTTTGAACATCCCATCCAATGGATTGACGGCAACGAGATTCAGCAGCAAGTGAACGAGGAATTGGAGAAACAAGGCACGCCAGATGAGAAACTGGACATTGACTTCACCGAACAATTCATCGGAGAGAATCACGGACGCATCAACAAGGCAGAAGCGGAGTTGGTTTTGACAACTCTCAGAAACTATATTGAGAAAATCGGCAAAGAACGTTTTCTCGAAGAACGGCTTGATGTGGGCATCATCTCCCCCTACAAGGTGCAGACGCAATATCTTCGCCAGCAAATCCGCAAGCGTGAGGAGTTTCGTCCCTTCCGACAGGTCATCAGCGTCAACACCGTCGATGGCTTTCAGGGGCAAGAGCGTGACATCATCATGATTAGCCTCGTGCGCTGCAACGACAGCGGTCAAATCGGCTTCCTGTCCGACCTTCGCCGCATGAATGTCGCCATGACGCGTGCCCGCATGAAACTCATCGTTTTTGGTGACAAGGCTACTCTCCAGCACCATGCGTTCTATCGCAAATTGATTCAGTATGTCGAAAAGACACAAGAAGAATCGTAGCCCTCGACTACGGTGTGGCGTACCCCTCGGGTACGGCTCGGTGTACCCGAGGGGTACGATTCTTAAGGCAATAAAAAAGAGGAAAACCAATCGTAGTTTTCCTCTTTTTCATTCTTAGTAGCGCCTACGAGAATCGAACTCGTGTTCCATGCGTGAGAGGCATGTGTCCTAGCCGCTAGACGAAAGCGCCATATCATGTACCCATTTACGATGTACAATTGTGTCATTTCTTGGTAGCGCCTACGAGAATCGAACTCGTGTTCCATGCGTGAGAGGCATGTGTC
Source organism: Bacteroidaceae bacterium (assembly GCA_017483605.1). Classification (GTDB taxonomy): domain Bacteria; phylum Bacteroidota; class Bacteroidia; order Bacteroidales; family Bacteroidaceae; genus Minthosoma. The sequence goes on from JAFUWG010000013.1 coordinate 17,968, forward strand.
CTAGCCGCTAGACGAAAGCGCCATCAGAAGAGGTAGCGGAAGGAGGGGGATTCGAACCCCCGGTACGGTAACCCGTACGTCAGTTTAGCAAACTGGTGGTTTCAGCCACTCACCCATCCTTCCGGAACCGTGTGTTCTGAATTGCAACGACATTGCTGTGTAAACCCGTGCTAAGGGGTTCCCCTTGTCAATTGCGAGTGCAAAGGTAGCACAAATTTTGGAAACCACAAAATAAAAGCGAGAAAAAAATCGTAACTTTGCAGAAAATTTATCAATAACATCAAGAAGAAAAAGGAGTATATGCATACCAGACAAGAAAAGATGGAGGCTTTCGGGCGTTTGCTCGACGTGATGAACGACCTCCGAGAGAAGTGTCCTTGGGACAGAAAACAGACAAATGAGTCGCTCAGACCTAACACCATCGAGGAAACCTACGAACTGTGCGACGCCCTTCTGAAGAATGACGAACTGAACATCTGCAAGGAACTGGGCGACGTGCTGCTGCACATTGTCTTCTACTCGAAGATTGGCGAGGAGAAAGGTGCGTTCGATGTGGCAGATGTGTGCAACAAACTCTGCGACAAACTCATCTTCCGCCATCCTCATGTGTATGGCGACGCCAAGGCGAATAGTGCCAGCGAAGTGCTCCAGACGTGGGAACAAATCAAGACCAAGGAGAAGGATGGCAACAAGACCGTGCTGTCGGGTGTGCCTGATGCCCTACCCTCGCTCATCAAGGCATACCGCATTCAGGACAAGGCTCGCAACGTGGGCTTTGACTGGGATGACCGTCGCGATGTGTGGAAAAAGGTGAAGGAGGAAATTGCTGAGTTTGAGGTGGAGGTGGAGACGCTCTACAACAACGCAGAAACCGAAGAGGCAAATAAAGCTGCCAAGCGACATGCCACCGAAGAGTTTGGCGACGTGATGTTCAGCCTTATCAACGCTGCCCGTCTCTACAAAATCAATCCCGACAACGCCCTCGAACTGACCAACCAGAAGTTCATCCATCGCTTCAACTACGTGGAAGCCAAGGCAAAAGAAAAGGGTCAAGCCCTGAAGGACATGACCTTGGAGGAGATGGATGCGTTGTGGAACGAGGCAAAAACTGCGAATAAAACAACGAATTGATTCTTTTTAATTATCAATCATTCAAAATATTTAGGTCTTCTTTGCCGTGCCTCTTCCAAACTCACCATGTCGGACTTCTCGTCAGCCTTATCTGAACGGAGCTCGGCATACTTTTTGTCCAATTCATCGGTTAATTCGGCTCGTGTGTCGGGATTGAGCAATTTGGCACTGGCTATCACATTCTGCGAGGCATCTTTCATCCAAAGCACGGGGCCATGATAGACAGGGGCAATCTTCAGGGCGGTGTGCAGTTCGCTGGTGGTGGCACCGCCAATCATGATGGGGATATGGACACCACGCTCCTCAAGAGCACGTGCCACATTCACCATCTCTTCCAGCGAGGGGGTGATGAGGCCTGAAAGCCCGATGATATCGACATTTTCTTCGATGGCTCGGTCAACAATCGTCTCCGTAGGCACCATCACGCCGAGGTCGATAATCTCATAGTTGTTGCAAGCGAGGATGACACTCACGATGTTCTTGCCGATGTCGTGTACATCGCCCTTCACCGTTGCCAACAGCACCTTTCCTGCTTTCTGGGCACCTTCCGAACGGCTTGCCTCGATGAGCGGCTGGAGAATGCCTACCGCCTTCTTCATTGTGCGAGCCGTCTTCACCACTTGCGGCAGGAACATCTTGCCGGCTCCGAACAGTTCGCCCACCGTGTTCATGGCATCCATCAGAGGCCCATCAATAATCTTCACGGGATTGCCGTACAGTTGTACCGCTTCGTCAAGGTCGGGTTCCAGATAGTCGCCCACTCCCTTCACCAAGGCATGTTTCAGCCGCTCTTCCACAGAACCGTTTCGCCAATTGTCAGCACTCGTCAGAGGTACTATGCCTCCATTTTTAATTGCTTCTTTCTCAGCATCTTTCTCTGCTTTGATTTGAGCAGCAATTTCAATCAGCCTTTCCGTCGCCCCAGCATCACGATTCAGCAGCACATCGTCGATGGCAGTCAAAACGTTTTCGGGGATGTCGCTATACAGCACCTGCGTGGCAGGGTTCACGATGCCCATGTCCTGTCCCTTGCCGATAGTGTGATAGAGAAAGACGGCATGCATCGCCTCGCGGATGTAGTTGTTGCCCCGGAAGGAGAACGAAAGGTTGCTGATGCCGCCCGACACATGTGCCCCAGGCAGGTGCTGACGAATCCATTCTGTGGCACGGATAAAGTCCAAGCCATAACTGTTGTGCTCTTCCATGCCCGTTGCTACTGCCAGCACATTCGGGTCGAAAATGATGTCGAGAGGATTGAAGCCCACCTTGTCCACTAAGAGATGATATGCTCGTTCGCAGATTTCGATTTTCCGTTCGTAGGTCGTTGCCTGTCCCTGCTCGTCAAATGCCATCACCACCATGGCAGCACCCAAGCGTTTGATTTCCCGTGCATGTGCCAAGAACTTCTCCTCGCCTTCCTTCAGCGAGATGCTGTTCACGATGCTCTTGCCCTGCACACACTTCAATCCTGCCACGATGACCTCCCAGTCGCTGGAGTCAATCATCACGGGCACCTTCGAGATGTCGGGGTCGCTCATCAGCAGATTCAGGAAGGTCACCATCTCGTGCTTGGCATCCAGCAGACCGTCATCCATGTTGATGTCGATGACCAAAGCCCCATCCTCCACCTGCTTGCGGGCAATCGAGAGGGCTTCTTCGTAGTTCTTTTCGTTGATGAGTCGGAGGAATTTGCGCGAGCCAGCCACGTTACAACGTTCACCTACGTTCACGAAACGGCGCTCGGGAGTCAGTTCCAGCAGTTCAAGACCACTCAGCCACATGTTTTTCGGCTTCTCCACGGGCACATGCGGCTTCTTTCCTTTCACCAAATCGGGATACAGCGCAATGAACTTCTCCGTCGTGCCGCAGCAGCCGCCGATGATGTTGACCAATCCTTCGTCCACATACTCCTTCACCTGCTCCGCCATCATGTCGGGTGTCTGGTCGTACAAGCCCAGCGAATTGGGCAATCCTGCATTGGGGTGTGCCGAGATATAGCAAGGTGCTTTCTCTGCCAACACCTTCAGGAAGGGCTTCAGTTGACGTGCACCAAACGAGCAGTTCAATCCGATGGAGAAGATATCGGCATGCTGCACACTGGCAAGGAACGCCTCCAGAGTCTGTCCCGACAAGGTTCTGCCAGCCGTGTCGCTCACCGTCACCGACAGCATCAGCGGCACACGCTTTTGGGTCGATTCCATCGCCATTTCAGCCGCATAGATGGCAGCCTTTGCATTAAGCGAATCGAAAATGGTTTCAATCAGCAGGGCATCCACCCCACCCTCCAGCAAGGCTTCCATCTGCTCCACATACGCCGCCACCAACTCATCGTAGGTGAGGCTTCGCAAGGCAGGGTTGTTCACGTCGGGCGAGATGCTCAACGTCTTGTTGGTAGGTCCCACGTCGCCCAGCACAAAACGCGGTTTCATCGGTTTTTTCTGTGTATATTCATCTGCCAACCGCCGTGCAATCTTCGCCCCAGCCAAGTTCATCTCCCTGCAATATTCCTGCACGTTGTAGTCTGCCATCGACACCCGCTGTGAAGAGAACGTACACGTGGTAATCATATCTGCTCCTGCCTCCAAATACTTCCGGTGAATATCCTCAATCACATCGGGACGAGTTAGGCAGAGGATATCGTTGTTGCCCTTCATCAGCCCCGGCACATCCTTGAACCGTTCGCCTCTGAAGTCCTCCTCTTTCAACCCATACCGCTGAATCATCGTGCCCATCGCACCGTCCAGAATCAGTATTCGCTCCTTGATGATGTCGTGTAGTGTCATTTGCTTGTGTTTTATACGTATTTCTTCTTTGCCCTGTCCATTTCCCTCCTGTCTTCTTTCTCTTTCAGTGTCTGTCGTTTGTCGTACTCCTTCTTACCTTTTGCCAAAGCGATATCCAACTTTGCCAACCCTTTCTCGTTGATGTACAACCGCACGGGCACAATGGTGAAGCCCGGAGCCTTCGTGTCTTCCTGCAAGTTGCGGATTTCCTTCCGGTTGAGGAGCAGTTTCCGTTCTCGACGCTCCACGTGGTTGTTGTACGAGCCTTCCGAATAGAGTGCCACATACATGTTCTTCACCCAAATCTCACCATTATTGATGTAGCAGTACGTGTCCACCAGGCTTGCCTTGCCCGCACGGATGCTCTTTATCTCCGTACCCGTCAAGACAATGCCAGCCGTGAAGGTGTCGATAAACTCATAGTCGAACGACGCCCTCTTGTTCTTGATGTTCACCTGCTGATTCTTCGCTATCTTTGTCTTTGCCATAAATCACATATACTTCTCTAAGTTCTCTACAATCATCTTCGCCACCAACGGGGTCACTTCCTCTTGATGCTCGTCCAGAAAATCATCGCCCAACTCGTTCAGTTCTTCCAACTGCTCATATAGTGCCATAAACTCGTCGTCCGTCATGTCCTTCGACAACTCTTCTTGATGCTTATGGTACTCTTTCTTCACTTCATACAGCAATTTGGAGAAGTCCTTCATCCCCCACTCTTTTTTTGTTACCATCGGGAAGGGACCTTCCAGCACATACGGGGCATACCCGTTCAGAATCAACTGGATAAATCCGCCCTCCATTACCTCGTCCAGCACGTAGCGATAGCACAACACGGCGTGCTGCTCCGCACTCAGCATTCCCATCGTCTCGTCGGTCAACGCACCACCCACAGCAGCCAGATACCCATCCGTCACCCATTGGATGAATCCGATGCCATCCAACTCCTCATACTTCCTTGTTGCCTCATTCCTATCCAATTGTACCATCTTTCTGTATCTTTTTTCGTTTTTAAGTTTGCAAAGTTACAACATATTGCTTTACAAACAAAAGATTTGACGGAAAAAACGCTTTCTTCTTTCAGAAAAGAACCCCGAAAGTCTGACAAAAAACTTTCGGGGTCACATTCTTCGGTGAGGCATTATTTCTTGCGACGATAGAAAGAAACTGCCAATGGAAGGAGGATGATGAGAAGGGTGACGACGTATGCCCAAATGTGAGTGACACGCGAGGTGGCGGTAATCACGTAGTCGCCAGGGATGAGGCGTTCGCCTGTCAGTTGGTAGTGGATGGTTCCGTCCTTGATGATTCCTGTGCCCGGGTTCCACACCGTGCCGGGCATCGTGAGAATGTAAGGAACGTCGAACGAGAATATGTTGAAATGGGTGTAAAGTTTATTGGAAAGTCCTTCTCCAAGAGGTGTCTCGTCATTGAAGAAATCGGCATAGGCGTTGGAATGATAAAATTCTCTGTAATTATCCTGAATCTCAAGGTTTAGGACCATCATCTCACTTTTACCGATGATATAATGGTAGAAAGAATCGCGTAACGCCACAAAACGCTCCTTGCTGATGGGTGGATTGGGGATGGAATCGTAGTTGTCCACCATGTATTCGAAGACGGATTGATAAAAGTTGTCGTTAAACCATTGATCCACCTGTTCTTCCATCTTGCTGATTCGCTGCGAAACCTCAGAGCCGGTGAGTCCCTGCATGAGATTGGGCTTTCCTGTGAACCAGTAACTGATAACATCCTTGTCGGCATAGTTGGCTACTGGCAGTTTGAAGGAATCTTCCACAGAGATGAAGGTCTCTGTATAGGTGTATTCCGTGTAGAGCCAGCAGAAATGCTTCTCCAGCGATGCCTTGGACTTGATGCGGCTGCCATTCAGGTTCAGCGGAGTTCTCTGACACATCTCCTCCACAGAGTTAAACATGCTTCTGAAGGTGGTTGTCACGGTGTCGCCCTCTCCAATGTCGGTATGCGAGTCCATGAAAGCATCGATGTTCAGACATTCCGGCAGAGGGTAAGCCCATTGTACATTGTCGCCTGCCCACAGGGAGTCACGTTCCGTCTTGGTCATCACGTTGCTGTAACTGACGTGACGCTCGCAAGAGCCGTCTTCGTTGATGATGGTGTGCAGTTGCACATTCTTGGATTTATCGCAAGAAGCGATGAATGCTGCTGATGTCAAGAGCATCAGGTATAAACTAATTTTCCGCATAAAGCATTTGTTTTAATCGGGTGTAACTGATTGGTTTGGGTTGACTTGCCTGCAAGTAGCGTGTGTACATGTGCTCGAGCGTGCTGCTATGCGGAAAGTCGGTTGTATAGGCGTGGGCATTTTGTGCCTCAGTCTTCACGGGCTGATTGACATAGATGAAAAGCCCTATCAGCAGAATGGCTGCCGCCGAGGTGACGATTTGCAAAGCCACCAAGAAGGCATTTTGCCTCGGTGCCTCATGGGAAAGGTCATCCGCTCTGTCGGGAAGGCTCGCCATGATGTTTTCCACCATTTCATCGGGGTTTTCCAGCACAGGCATCTGTCCCTGAAGCCTGTCCAATATTTTATCTATCTGTGTCATATCCTAATTGTTTTAGTCGTTCACGTATGGTTTGTCGAGCCACATAGAGGTTGCTCTTCACCTGTTTGGCATCCATGCCTGTTATCTCTTCCACTTCGGCTGATGAAAGTCCTTCCAGATGGCAGAGCGTGAACACCTGCCGCTGCTTCTCTCCCAATCCGTCTGCCAGCATCCTCACTATCGAGACCCATTCTTTGTTTTCCAGCGTCCTGTGGGTGTCGGCATCGGAGGCGTACCGTCGGAAGACCAACTCGTCGTCGGGTAGCGGGACGGTGTGCTTCATGCTCTTCAGGCGGTCGAGACAGATGCGGGTGGCGATGGTGTAAATCCACGTGACGAAGTTCTGCTTCGTGTCGTAACTGCGGATGTTCAGCCACACTCGGATGAAGGTTTCCTGCACCATGTCCTTCGCCTCGTCCTCGTCGCACAACATCTTCAACGCTAAGGAGAACACCATCCGCTGATACGTCTGCACCACCCTTCGAAAAGCCTCCTTCTCGCCCTGCTGGCATCGTGCCACTATGTCGCTTTCTATCTGTATCATCTTGATGCGTTTCTTTGACCATTATACGACGTGGAAAAGCAAAAGTCAAATGGAATGGCTGATTTTTTTGATAAAGGTACAAAAAAGAGGAGAAAGCATCACCTTCTCCCCGTTACGTTTTGGTTTCCTTGAGCCTCTTGTCGGATTCGAACCAACGACCCCGAGATTACAAATCACGTGCTCTGGCCAACTGAGCTAAAGAGGCGGGTGGGTAAGCGAACTACATCGCGCCGCTACAACCAAGTACCCTTGCTGCGGTCAAGCCCTGGGGGATTCCGAGGGAGCTGGCCGTATAGGACTTACCCATGTTTTTCGTTTTGCGGGTGCAAAGGTAGGGCTTTTCTGTGAATTAGCAAAACATTTAAGTACAAAATTCCTCGAAATGCAGAAATTCTTCTTTCTTCATTCTTCATTCTTCATTAAAAATCCGTACCTTTGCAGCCGTTATGGAAGAATTTATCCTCAATCTCACAAATGGAGCCCTCGACAACCTGAACTACGGATGGGTCATCCTGTTCATGGCCATTGAGAGTTCGTTCATACCATTCCCGTCGGAAGTCGTCATGATTCCGGCGGCATACATGGCTGCTGAAACGGGCGAGATGACTTACCCGATGATTATCCTGTGTGGCACGATTGGTGCCTTGATTGGTGCGTTGGTCAACTATGGACTCTCCTATTGGCTGGGTCGCCCCATCGTTTATGCCTTTGCCAACAGTCGCTTCGGACATATATGTCTGATTGATGCGGAGAAGGTGGAGAAGGCGGAGGCGTACTTCGACAAGCGAGGTGCTATCTCGACGCTCATCGGTAGAATGATTCCTGCCATCCGCCAACTCATCAGCATACCTGCCGGATTGGCACGGATGAACCTCCTCTCGTTCTGTCTCTACACCTGTCTGGGTGCAGGGCTCTGGAACAGCATCCTCGTAGGCATCGGTGCGGCATTCCACTCGACCATGCCAAAGCAGGAACTCATCGACATCATTGCCCACTACTCCCACATCATCGGCATTGCTGCCATCATCATCGTGGTGGCGATTGTCGCTTACCTTATATATAAAGGTGTGAAAAAGTGAGCAGGGGCAAATCGTACATGGTAAATTGTAAAAGAATAAGATATGTTTGAAAACTTAAGCGAAAGACTGGAACGGTCTTTCAAGATACTGAAGGGTGAAGGCAAAATCACCGAAATCAACGTGGCGGAGACGCTGAAGGACGTGCGTAAGGCACTCCTGGAGGCAGACGTGAACTATAAGGTGGCCAAGACTTTCACCGACACGGTGAAGCAGAAGGCGTTGGGTCAGAACGTGCTCACAGCCGTGAAGCCCGGTCAGATGATGGTCAAGATTGTACACGACGAACTGGCTGAACTCATGGGCGGTCAGGCGACGGAATTGAACCTGACGGGTCGCCCCACGGTCATCCTGATGGCAGGTCTCAATGGTGCTGGTAAGACCACCATGTCGGGCAAACTCGCTCTCCGCCTGAAGACCCAGAACCACAAGAAGCCCCTGCTGGCAGCCTGCGACACTTTCCGTCCTGCTGCCATGGAGCAGTTGCGTGTGCTGGCAGAGCAGGTGCAGGTGCCTTGTTATCTGGAGAAAGGTGCCACCGACCCGATTACCGTTGCCCAGAACGCTATTCAGGAGGCAAAGTCGAAAGGCTACGACGTGGTGATTGTCGATACGGCTGGTCGTCAGTCCATCGACGAGGAACTGATGCAGCAGATTGAGCAAATCAAGGCGGCTGTCAATCCGCACGAGACCCTGCTCGTGGTGGATGCCATGACGGGACAGGACGCGGTCAACACAGCGAAGACCTTCAACGAAAGGCTGGAGATTGACGGCGTGATTCTCACCAAACTGGACGGCGACACCCGTGGTGGTGCTGCCCTCTCCATCCGCACGGTGGTGACGAAGCCCATCAAGTTTGTCGGTACAGGCGAGAAGATGGAGGCACTCGACGTGTTCCATCCCGACCGCATGGCAGACCGCATCCTCGGCATGGGCGATATCGTATCTTTCGTGGAGCGTGCCCAACAGCAGTTCGACGAGGAGGAGGCAAAGCGTCTGGAGAAGAAGATTGCGAAGAACAAGTTTGACTATAATGACTTCCTTGGCCAAATCAACCAAATCAAGAAGATGGGCAACATCAAAGACCTCGCCTCGATGATTCCGGGTGTGGGCAAGGCGTTGAAGGATGTCGATATCGACGACAACGCCTTCAAGTCGGTGGAGGCGATGATTGGCTCCATGACCCCCTACGAGCGAGAGCACCCCGAGTGCATCAACATGTCACGCAAGCAGCGAATTGCCAAGGGTTCGGGCAACTCGATTGACGAGGTGAACCGCGTGACGAAGCAGTTTGAGCAGATGCGAAAGATGATGCGTCAGATGACCAACCCCAAGATGGCTCAGGCGATGGCTCAGATGCAGCGGATGAAAGGTGGCATGAAAGGAATGCCCAAGTTCTGACATAAAGTTTACAAAAAAAAAGATGCAACTGATAGACGGAAAAGCAACGGCGGCTGCCATAAAGGCTGAAATCGCCGAAGAAGTAAAGAAGATAGTAGAATCGGGAGGGAAACGCCCCCATCTTGCCGCCATTCTGGTGGGGCACGACGGAGGCAGCGAAACCTACGTGAAGAACAAAGTGCTGGCATGTGAGGCGTGCGGATTCACTTCCACCCTGCTCCGCTTCGAAGACGACATCACCGAGGAGTTCCTGCTCAAGCAGGTGGACAAACTCAACCACGATGCCGACGTGGACGGATTCATCGTGCAACTGCCCCTGCCCAAGCACATCAGCGAGCAGAAAGTGATTGAGGCGATTGACTACCGCAAGGACGTGGACGGCTTCCACCCCATCAACGTGGGTCGTATGGCCATCGGACTCCCCTGCTACGTGTCCGCCACCCCTCTGGGCATCCTCACTCTCCTGCGACGCTATCACATCGAGACGAGCGGCAAGAAGTGTGTGATTCTCGGACGCTCCAACATCGTCGGTAAGCCCATGGCACAACTCATGATGCAGAAGCAGTATGGCGATGCCACCGTGACCGTGTGCCACAGCCGCTCAAAGACCCTCAAGGAAGAGTGCCAGCAGGCAGACATCATCATCGCCGCCATCGGCAAGCCCAACTTCGTCACGGCTGACATGGTCAAGCCCGGAGCCGTCATTATCGACGTAGGCACCACCCGAGTGCCCGACCCTACCCGCAAATCAGGATTCCGGCTCAACGGCGATGTTGATTTTGAGCATGTCGCCCCTCTGTGCTCCTTCATCACCCCCGTGCCCGGCGGCGTAGGTCCCATGACCATTTGCTCGCTGATGAAGAACACCCTGAGTGCCGGAAAGAAGGAGTTCTACAAGTAAAAAACACTCGGACTCCCCCCACTTCCACAACTCCCTTTCCCACAAAACGAAGAAAAAACAGCCCTACGCTGCATTTTCTTCGTTTTTTATTTTGCCAATCCAAAAAAACTCCCTACCTTTGCACTCGCAAATCAGAAATGACTGCAACACGGTGGATGTAGTTCAGTTGGTTAGAGCGTCAGATTGTGGTTCTGAATGTCGTGGGTTCGAGTCCCACCCTCCACCCTCTCCAAGAATCCTTGCAGATTTTGCAAGGATTCTTTTGCAAAAAAACAAAATCCGATTAACATGCGGGGGGTGTACCACGAAAGTGGAGCCTCCCGCTCCGCTTTTTCTTGAAAAAATCTTTGTGGAATAAATTAAAAGTTGTTTTTGAAAGTTTGGCAATCTTTTCTTTCTCCCTACATTTTTATCCCGAATAATTTGTTTTTGTCATTTTGACACCACGATTGCAGATTCCACAAAAGCCCGTGGGTTTTCATCTTCCCCAATCTTTATCGCAATGTCAATTTCGTGTCCGCCAAAATGGTCTGCCGTTCATGTCAAAAGTGGTCTGAGTCAGACCGCTTCGGTGGTGTGACTCAGACCACCAAGGCGGTGTGACTCACACCACTTCAGAGGTGACGAGCGTGCAATTTTGTCCTATCACAAGAAAGGTTTCTGTAAGGAATGGGGATAGGCTTCTTTACCGCCTCTTTTCTACCCCTCTGAACACTCCGTAAACAAGGAGGATGCCCAGCAGGTAGGCAAGGAGGTCTGTCCAGAGGAAGCCCTGACCAAGCATCATGTGGCCGAGGAAGGTGCTTCGGAATGAAACGAGCCAAGGCCATCGAATCATCTGCGAGAACTCCACGAGGAAGGAGTGCGTCAGGCTGACAAGGGCGACCAGTTTCAGCCCTTTCTTGACCAGCACGATACGCCAAAGGCAAAACATCATCATTGCCCAGAGAGCGTCGCCGGTCTCTTCGGGAATCCAGTTGATGTGTCGGGAACAGAGTCCCGTCGGAATCAGCACCACGATGCCTATCAAGGAAATCAGAATCTTCTTTTTCATGTGTTAGGTGAGGGATTGGCAATATTGGATGAGGGCGGCATAGACGGGGTTGGTGCGGAGGAGATGCTCGTTGCCGAGGATGAAGAGTTGCTTGCGGGCACGGGTGATGGCGACGTTGAGTTTTCGGTCAATGGGGGCGGAGTCGGTTTGGGTGAGGTTGGAGAGGATGTCGAGTTCGTAGTGTTGGGTGATGGTGGTGCCGTAGATGATGATGTCGCGTTGAGAGCCTTGGTAGCGTTCTACGGTGTCGATGACGATGTTGTGGGCTGCATCGGCGGAGACGGTCTTTTCCAGTTCGGCTCTCACCATCGTGATCTGCCGACGGAAGGGGACTATGATGCCCAGTCCGCGGGAGGGGTCGAAGGGGAGGTGATTCCTCTCGTGCAGCGAAATGGCGGCTTTGACCAGTTGGGCAATCATTCGTGCCTCCAGCATGTTGGCTTTGGGTTGGCGGTCTTCGAGTGAAGGACGGGGCACATTGATGAAGCAACAGCGACGGGTGGCAACGAGAGTCTCGATGAGGCTGTCGTGGTCGTAGGTGACATAGGGAAGCGGCTCTGTCTGGTGGGGCAGCCCGACGGGTTGCAGCAGCCCTTCGTAGAAAGCGGAGGAGGCGAAGGTGGCGATGGCGGGGTGCATTCGCCCTTGGTGGTCGAGCATAGACACGATGCCTGGCACGTGGCGGTACAGCTCGTAAAGACGTTCGAAGAGGGAGTTGCGGCAGTTGGTCAAGCCAATCTCGTGCAGCAAGGGGGAATTGACCGCCGACTTTTCTTCGCTCTGCACCACAACGGCAGGCAACTGCTTGTGGTCGCCAATCATGACGAATTGGTCGATGGCTGGCGAGGTGAGGATGCCCAGAATTTGTGGCTCGAGAATCTGGGATGCCTCGTCGAAGATGGCTACATGGAAATGCTTGAGGCGGAACAAGGCGGTGTGGGAATTCATCGAAGCCACCGTGCTGACAAAGATGGGGGTACGGTGGATGGCGTCGATGACCTGATGACGGTTGGTCAACTTGCCGATGGTGTTGGTGAGCAGGTGGTCGTGATACGGAGGGGCACACGAAAGGTCACGCCCCAAGCGGACATAATCGGGCTGCGGGTCGATGGAAGCGAGCATCTGGCAAATCTCATCGACAGCACGATTGGTGTAGGACAGCAGGAGGATGTTGTGCCCTGCCGCCAAGTGCTCTTCCACCATCCGACGGAGGGCGACAGAGGTTTTCCCTGTGCCCGGAGGTCCCATGAGAAGGAAGAGGTCGTTGGGCGTGGGTGTGCGTCGGCACAGCAGGAGGTCACGCCGCTGCGGATTGCAAGTGACGAGGGAGAAAAGTCCGCTGTAAAGAGTACGGAAATTTGCATCTACGTGGTCGTGCTCAATGGCATATCGGTCAGTTGAACTAAAGATTTGCTTGTTACGCTGTGAATATTTCAATTTCAACCAGATACGTTCGCTTTCGTAGGCTTCTACGTTGCAGCGGATGACTTGCCGAGTCGTGGCAGAATCCTTGTCGGAATTACGTTTATACAAAATAACGGAATCCCCCATGCGGAAGTTGGGCATACTCGCCATCGCTCCCTCGGTCTCCTCGCTGCCCATCGTGCTCTCCAAACAAACCGCCTCTACCCCATCGGCAAGACGAAGGTCGACAAGTCGGAGGTCGAGGAAGATGTCGCCATTCTCCAGTTTGGTGTTGAGGTCGGCATTCCAAAGCGATGCCAAGGCACGTGTGGAGTCGGGACGTGTGTCGCACATCTTGCTCTCAAACTGTTCCCGCTCGATGAACTGGAGAAAAGCGTAAAAATACTCAGCGGTGAGGTCGTCCATCGAGTGCAGGGCATCCAAGACGGGCTTGATGGTTGGCAGGCACCACACCGTCCAGAACTTGTCGCTGCAATCGGGGTTGCGTCGCAGGGCTTCGGGCGTGAGGCGAGGCACCCAGTTGCGGGCTTCGCCATGAAGAAGACCGAGTTCGAGGGCAACGATGTTGTTGCGGATGTTCATGGCTCGGAAGACCATCTCCTGAAAACTTCGTTGTTCTTGCAACCTCGGGTATTTCGAGTAGAGAAGGTTGCCCATCACGTCCGACTGCCGCACGTTCATGTTGTAGAAAAGCATCTCCTTGTAGAGCAACATCTGCATGAGGTGCTCGTCTTTGGCTCGGCTGCGAAACTCGTCCCACTTGCCCGACTTCAACTCAATGAGGAACTTCTTGCCCTCGGCATCGAGGTCAATCAAGCAGTCCATACGTCCCTGCAATCCCAACGCCTCGCAGAAAAAGGAAGGCTCCAACTGAATGTTCACCTGCCCCTGCTGCATGAATGGCTGTTGCTCAATCCCCGAAACCACCTGCTGAATGTTGGCGAATTGCCGCTGGGTCTCATTGAAGAAGTCCATGTTGATGTCCTGACAGGCGGAAATGTCGATGACTCGGTCGGAAAAGGCTTTCCGCATGGAGGTGAGATAATCGGCATCAGGCAGGTTCAAAATGTCATCCAGAAACTGGTTGGCAAAATCGCCCAGCAAGGTGTGGACAGTACTCTCTTTGGGGCTGAATTTGTCGATGAAATGGTTGAAAGCCGATTCACCCCACCTTTTGATGCATCCTGTCACGGAGGTGGTGTCGAGCAAGTAATCTGGCTCGACCACAAGGTAGAGGGGGTGATAGACGCCTTCGTGGTCAACCGTGAACGAAAGGGCGTTGAATTGCATCCCTTCCTTCAAGAGTTGTGCTGCCTGCTGGGTGTGATGATTCATCATCATATCTACCCGAAAAGGCTGGTCGGAAGGCATCTCTTTGGAGAGGGCGTAGATGTAGGGCTCGTCGATGTGTTGTACCGTGAACCGCAACCGCTTCTGACGAGCGGCATACTCCAGACGTTCGCGAGCAATGGGAAGTTGTTCAACATCAGGCAGATGTCCCTTCAGAACATGAGGTACAGGCGTGTCTGTGAAATGTGCCAGGGCATCGACAAACACACGGGTGTCGGCAAGGAAGGTGTGCTCGTCGCACTCCATCCCGTAGTTGACCACCTGCCTGGCACGCCAACGAAAACTATCCACCCCGTAGAGCGGATAGCCCGTCAAGCGACAAACCGCCTGAAGCCGAGAAAAGAAATCGTTGTATTCGGCAGGAAGCCCTTGTGTCTTCTCGATGCACACACGATGAAGAGCATCGTAAAAATAGCGATACTTCTGCTGCCATGTCTGCTCAGAGAAGAAGACAGCCACGATGTCCTGCCAAACACCATCCATCAGGCATTCAGTTGTCCTACAATTTCACCGACAGAATGGCATCCGTGAGCATCCAACCATTCGCTGATGCCCTCGGCAATCTTCACCGTGACTGCAGGGTCAATGAAATTAGCCGTGCCAATCTCAATAGCAGAAGCACCTGCCAACAGGAACTCAATGGCATCGTGGGCATTCATGATGCCCCCTAAGCCAACAATCGGAATGTTGACCGCCTTCGCTACCTGCCACACGCAACGCACGGCAACGGGTTTCACGGCAGGTCCCGACAAGCCACCCGTGGCAATGCTCAGCACAGGACGACGTTTCTCAATATCAATCACCATGCCCATGAGTGTGTTGATGAGCGACACGGCATCGGCACCTGCATCCTGCACGGCAAGGGCGATGTCGGCGATGGAGGTCACGTTGGGCGAGAGTTTCACGATCAGTGGCTTGTGGTACACCTCACGCACGGCTTTCACCACCGACGCGGCTCCTTCGGTCGTCACACCAAACGCCATACCACCCTGTTTCACGTTGGGGCAAGAGATGTTCAGTTCGATGGCAGGAATGTTGTCTAATGCGTCGATGCGAGCAGCACAGGCGGTATAGTCCTCCACGGAAGAGCCGCTCACGTTGACAATCACGTTGGTTTGAATGTCTTTGATTTCTGGATAGATCTGTTCGCAGAAATAGTCAACACCCTTGTTCTGAAGTCCCACACAATTCAGCATTCCGCTGGCTGTTTCCACCATGCGGGGATAGTCGTTGCCTTCGCGGGCATGGAGGGTCGTTCCCTTCACGATGATGCCGCCGATGTCTTCAAGATTCACAAAGTCTGCAAATTCAACGCCATAGCCGAAAGTGCCCGAAGCGGTCATCACGGGGTTATTCATCGTGAGACCCGCCAATTTTGTAGTCAAATCTGCCATATCTTACACATTCCAAGTTAAATCGTTGATATCAAACACGGGGCCTTCCTTGCACACGCACACGTTTCCCCTTACGGTCTTCTCCACACAGCAGAGACAGGCTCCCAATCCACATGCCATCATGTTCTCCAGCGACACCTCACAAGGGGTTTGGGTCGCCTTGGCGTATCTCGCCACACTCACCATCATGGGTTTAGGACCACAGACGGAAATGCGGTCGAACTTCTCCGCATTCAACAAAGAGTGTTGGGTGACAAAGCCTTTCTCCCCTTCCGAGCCGTCCTCTGTCGTCACATAGACAGGTGCTATCGACTTGAAAAGTTCCTGCTCCAAGAGGTCGCTCTTGCTTCTTGCCCCCAACAGAAAGACGGGTTGTGCCCCGTTGTCCTTTAGGTATTTCCCATAATCGAGCATCGGTGCAACACCTACTCCACCGCCCACCAGCAGCACTTTTTCGCCCTGCTTCAGCACGGGTGAGAAGCCATTGCCCAAAGGAAACACAAGGCTGAGTTTGTCACCCACTTTCAATGTCGCCAGTTTGTGAGTGCCTTCACCCACCTTCTTAATCAGCAGCCACAGTTGATTCTTCTCTCGGTCAACAAAGTTGATGGAAATGGGACGACGAAGGAAGGTCTGAGGGCTTCCCTCCACCTTGACCTCTACAAATTGTCCCGGCACCGTCGCTGGAAGTGGCTCTGCGTCCGTCAGTTTCAGCAAAACATAAAGTTCGTGCGGAAACTCCACCGCTGCCACCGTCAGGTCTTTAACGTATTTCTTCATTATATAATAATATGTGTAGTTTAAATTCCCCATGCACTCGGGTTGCACACCCTCTCCAGTTCTTTCTCCTTTTTGTCGTCCAACTGATAGAAGAAATCGTAGCCCGTCACTTCCTCCACCTTGTCCACCGACACGGCATAGTCACGCATGTCACCGCCGCAAGCACGGTTCGGATAGATGAAACCAATGGCTTTGGGCACACGTCCCAGCGTAAGAACGACCTTGAAGAAACGGTCGGGAACGGCTATTTTCATCTTGTTTCGCCTGCCAATGGTCTTAGGATTTTTGCTGTCATAGATAGGGCCGCAGCAGATATACAATGTGCCGTAGTTGCGTGCCCAGTCACGACATTGCATCTCCAAGTCATTCCATGCTCCTGTGTTCAGGTTGTGGTTCTGTGGACAGATATTGGTCATGGAAAAAGACTCATCCATCGCTTTCGTTGTGTTTTTGTTGTCGCCCGCTGGACACATGTGCCCACGGTCGTAGCCAGAACCGTTGTAGTCGAAGAAATCCACACGGCAACGCTCACTCATCACATCATCTGCATGGAAATTATTTGAACGCTGTACCCGTCCTTTGGCTCTGTTGGGGGTAAGACTCCAACAGACGTAATTGGGACAGAGCGTTCCCACATTGTAGGAAATGATGAACTGCGACTTAAACAGTAGCATCTCTTGCTTGTTGCGTAGTTCAGCCGGCTGTTCAAGGTTTTCGTACACGGCTTGGGAAAGTCCATTGGCTTGGGCTTCCACGTTGGCAAGTTCTGCTTCTGCCGCCTCTTTTGCTTCCGTTTCCTGTGCCGCATAGAGTGCGTTGCGTTCCTCGCTGCTCTCGATGGGACGTTCGAGGGTCGTCTCCGACGGCAGTTTGTCATCACAATTGACACATCCCCACAAGTAATTCATGCCAATCACTGCCACGATGAGCAGTAAGCATGTGATAAGAATGGATGTTGATTTTTTCTGTTTTATCATTATTTTGAGTGATTTTATACCGATGAAATCGTCTTTTTTTCAGTATTAAGTGCAAATTTAGGAAAAAGATGTCGTTATAACAAAAAAAATTATTACCTTTGCACCGCTTTTAACAAAAGACGCGTTCTTTTTGCTATCTGCATTGCCGAATTGGCTCAGTTGGTAGAGCAACGCATTCGTAATGCGTGGGTCGGGGGTTCGAGTCCCCCATTCGGCTCAAAAAATATGCCTCTTCTGCTAACGGAAGAGGTTTTTTCTTTATGTTAATATACAATACAACATTTCAAGTAGGCATCGACGATGCACAAAACTTGGTCATCTACCTGCATGAGAAATATATTCCAGATGCACAAGCCTCGGGGGTGATGAAGAACGCTCGGATGTGCCGAATCCTTTCTCATCATGATGAAGAATCTGAATGCTTTTCAGTTCAGTTTGATGTGGAAGATACGGCTCAACTTCACAAGTGGTATGCTTCTGATGGAACGAGACTTAACGATGAAATGCTAAAGTTGTTCAAGAATAAAATAGTCGGCTTCCCAACCATGATGGAAGTGATAGAATGATGGGCACAAAAGTAAACTCAAACTTGGAGAAAATCATCCTGGGTGTTGACCCTGGCACCAACGTGATGGGTTATGGTGTGCTGAGGGTTGTTGGCAACAAAGCCGAGATGATGGCAATGGGGGTGATTGAACTGAAAAAATACGAGAGCCACTACCTTCGCCTTGGCAAGATTTTTGAACGTATCACCAGCATCATCGAATCATATAAACCCGACGAAATGGCCATCGAGGCTCCTTTCTTCGGGAAAAACGTGCAGTCGATGCTCAAATTGGGCCGAGCACAGGGGGTGGCCATTACTGCCGCCATCATGCGAGACATCCCGATTACAGAATACGAACCTCGAAAAATCAAAGTTGCCATTACGGGCAACGGAAGTGCCGCCAAAGAACAGGTTGCTGGCATGTTGCAGAGGATGCTGAAAATTCCGAAGGAAGACATGGATGTACAATTCGATGCAACGGATGCACTCGGGGCGGCTTATTGCCACTTTATACAGATGGGCAAGCCCGAAGTGGAGCACAAATTCCGCTCTTGGAAGGATTTTGTCCAGAAAAATGCAGATAAGATACATGAATAGTTTTGTAGTGTAAGGATAAATGCCTATCTTTGCATAGTTTTTGAAGAATAGAAAAAGATGGCGACAGCAAGCAATGTTTATAGAGCCTATTCTATGGAATACGGCACCTTTGTAGGACTGGGATGGGGAGGCTTGTTTCTGTGTTATGTGGAAGGAATCAGCACAGGCAATGCCCTGCTGATGCTTCTGTGTTTCGCCCTGTTCGGTATATGCGGCATTCTGCCTTTCTTCTTAGCCTTCCGACTCAACCACAAACTCTTTATCGCTGGAGAAAAATTGAGTTATCTGCAAGGACTCTTTTTCGCCTTCTCCATGTTCATGTACGCCTGCTTGATGAACGGAGTCATCGCTTTTTCTTATTTCCAGTTTATGGACGACGGTACATTGTATGAACAACTGAACGGGATGCTGACGCAGCCAGAGATGGTGTCCACCTATCGGCAGATGGGAATGGGAGAACAATATTCGCAAATGATGGCTATGCTGAAGGAGGTGAATGATTTGTCTGTCAGGGAAAAGGCTTTGGCGGTTTTCAACAACAATTTCTTTTTCAGCATCTTCATGTCATTCATAGTAGCGATAGCGGCATCTTACAACCTCAAGAATTTTAACAAAGGAAAGCAACAATAAGCAATATGGATATTTCAGTAGTAGTGCCTCTTTTCAATGAGGAAGAATCAATTGCAGAACTTCACGCGTGGATTAAACGTGTGATGGATGAAAACCATTTCTCCTACGAAGTTATCTTTGTAAATGATGGTAGTACCGACCGCTCATGGGAGGTGATAGAGGAACTTCATAAAGAGTACCCCGAGGTACATGGCATCAAGTTCCGTCGTAACTACGGCAAAAGCCCTGCCCTTTTCCACGGTTTCGAAAGAGCCGAAGGTGATGTGGTCATTACGATGGACGCCGATTTGCAAGACAGCCCTGATGAAATCCCCGAATTGTATAACATGATAAAGGCCGATGGATATGACCTTGTGAGCGGATATAAGATGAACCGCCGCAAGGGAGACCCCTTGTCTAAGACTATCCCGACCAAATTGTTCAATGCGACAACCCGAATGGTGAGCGGCATTCATAACTTGCATGATTTCAACTGCGGATTGAAAGCCTATCGAAAGGATGTTGTCAAGAATATTGAAGTGTATGGTGAAATGCACCGCTTTATCCCCTATCTTGCCAAGAATGCGGGGTTCAGCAAAATCGGCGAAAAGCCTGTGCATCATCAAGCACGCCAACATGGTGTGAGCAAGTTCATGGGATGGAACCGATTTGTAAATGGCTATCTCGACTTAATCAGCCTATGGTTCATCGGCACTTTCGGAATGAAGCCTATGCACATCTTCGGATTCATCGGCTCGCTCATGTTTGTGATTGGTTTCATTGCTGTTGTGTGTGTGGGAGCATTCAAACTTGTTGCCCTGTACCACAACGAGCCTCATGCTTTAGTGACAGATAGCCCTTATTTCTATATCTCGCTGACAATGATGATTCTGGGCACTCAACTCTTTGTGGCTGGATTTCTTGGTGACCTCATCAGCCGCAACAGTCAGGAGAGGAATAAATATCAAGTGGCAAAGGAAATTTAAGTATATTTATTTAAGAATGAGTGTCTCACGGCGAAATAGAGTTTTAAGCATTCTCAGCATGGGTGTCACCCTGTTGATGGTCGGTTGCTATTCCAACAACTGTCCTCTCAACAACACGGTGACATGCAATTATTATTTTTATGACTCAGAGGGCACGGCCATCACATACGGCGATACCATCACGGTTACCACGCTGATGCCTGGGCAAAAGATGATGTACATTTACCGTAAACTCGGAAACACGACCGTAACCAAAGCATATCAAGACACGACGCTCATCAACCAAGGATATACAGAATCGACAACGTGGCAGAGAAACGATACCGTCTTAATCAACAAACTGTATGGTGCATCCAGCATGGAGATTCCCATGAGTTATTTCCATGATGCCGACACGCTGATTTTCACCTACGGTAGCATTTCCTTGAAAGATACCATCAAAATTCAGCATAACAGTTATCCACATGTGGAACTGCCTGAATGTGGTACGTACCGATACCACACCTTGAAGTCTATCACAACGACAGATGCAGCCATTGACCATGTCGAGATAAGCAATCCTCTTGTCAATTACGATGGTAGCGAGAATATCAAAATCTTTTTTAATGGAGTTGTCGAATAATTGCAGATGAAAAGTCCGGCATCACATATTATCACTTTCGTGGCGTTATTTTGGCCATGTGTGTTTCTTCAAGCCCAAGAAGAACAAACACAGCCACTCATGCCTGGCGAATCTCCAAAGCCGACGAAATATGTTGCCATAGAAGAAGAAAAAGAGCATTTGGTCTTCTTCCAAGGCTTCACACTTTCGGTGGACGCTTACGGCCCCATTTCTTACTTGGTGTCTGACTATGGTACGGCAGAAGCGGCATTGCGAATCAATCTCAAGAACACCTATTTCCCTATTGCTGAATTGGGATACGGGAAATGTGAAAAGACCGATTACAACACGGCTGTATCGTACAAGGTTAAAGCCCCATACGCACGCTTTGGCATCGACTTCAATATGCTGAAAGACAAATTCCAAGACAATCGCCTGTATGTGGGTGTACGATATGGCATATCAAAATACAAATATGACATTGCAGGCCCTGCTATGATAGACCCGATATGGGGAGGAAGCCAGCCTTTCGATTTTGACGGCATTGACTGCACAAGCCATTGGGCAGAATTACTGCTCGGAGCGGAGGTGAAGATTTATAAGAATTTCCACATGGGATGGGCATTCCGATATAAACGCGAACTGTCATCGACAAAAAGTGATTATGCCAAACCGAGTTGCATCCCTGGATACGGATACACCACAAACTCCACTTGCTGGGGAGGTACATACAGCCTAATTTTTGACCTCAATTGGGGCAAGAAAAAGAGTCACAAACGAGGCGTGAATGTAGAAATCAGAGACATTCCTCAAGAGGAAACAGAAAAAGCAGATGATGAGCAAGAGGAAGGAGCGATTGAAAATGTAGAAAACAACGACGAAATCGGAGAAACAAACAATGGAAAAGCAGACGAATCAAACGACAACGAAGGAGGAACAGAAGAATAAGTTCGACCCGTATGCACCACATAAAATTAAATGGTGGGGATGGCCATTGCTGATACTGCTAATAGTTGGTACGATTTACATTTCCCGAACCATGCATAGCAATACGGCAAAAGAAACGATGGGCAACGCATGGAAAGAATCAGAAACTCAACGATGTGAAGGTGGAGTCTTTGGTACATTCTACCACATCACTTATGAAGCATCGACTGACATGCAGAAAGGGATTGATGAAACACTTCAGAAGGTTGACTACTCCCTCTCCCCTTTCAATCCCAATTCGGTCATTACTGCCATCAACAACAATACGAACATGGCCGTTGATTCCATGTTTGCAGAGGTCTTTTCTCTGTCGAAAAAAGTATCGGCAGAGACTTCTGGTGCTTTTGACATTACGGTGGCACCGCTTGTCAATCTGTGGGGTTTCGGATTTAAGAACATTGATAACGTCAACCAGGAAAAGGTGGATAGCCTGTTAGCATACGTCGGGATTGAGCATGTAACACTTTCTGATGGGCAGATACAAAAGAAATATCCCGAAACGATGCTTGATTGTAGTGCTATCGCAAAAGGCTATGGCGTAGATGCCGTTGGAATATTCCTTGAAAGTCGAGGCGTGAAGAACTATATGGTGGAAATTGGAGGCGAAGTGAGAGTGCGTGGAACGAACCCACGAGGTGAGTTGTGGAAAATCGGCATCAACAAGCCAGACGACGATAAAGAGAGCATCAACAATGAACTGGAACAAGTTTTGCAGGTGACGCAACTTTCGATGGCAACATCTGGCAACTACCGTAATTTCTACGAAAAGGACGGAAAGAAATATGCCCATACCATCGACCCTCGTTCGGGGTATCCTGTTCAGCACAGCATTCTCTCCTCTACCGTACTGACACAAGATTGTGCCACCGCAGATGCTTATGCTACGGCATTCATGGTGTTAGGTCTTGATGAGGCAAAAAAGGTTCTTGACAAGCACAAGGAACTGATGGCTTTTTTCATCTACACCAATGAGAAAGGCGAGACACAGACTTGGCACACAGAAAGTATGGAGCAGATGATGCTTCAATAACTTAACAAGAGACGATTAGACAAATAACAATAAAAGCATTTACATTATGGAATTGACAATGTTTGAGCGATTACTGCAACTTCCGCTTTTTCAGGGGTTAAGTACCCCCGAAATATCGGATGTCATGGCTCATGTTCGTCTCGATTTTGTCAATTATCATGCTGGCGACGAGATTGTTTTGCAGGGAGAATCCTGTCAAAACCTCTTGTTCATTATTGGCGGAAATTTGTCAACCATCTATACAGATCCGAAAGGACGCTTCAGATTTGCAGAAAAACTTCCTCCTATCGGCGTGCTGGAACCGTATAACCTATTTGGCATGTACCAAAAATATTCGCGGACATACCTGTTTGATACAGAAGGAAGCACCTTGTCGATTGAGAAACAAGTGTTGGTGAATCAACTCATGAAGAGTCAAATCGTGAAGATAAACTTCCTCAACATTACTTGTAACCGTTACCAGCAGACGCTGAAAACGCTTTGGGAAATGCCCGATGAAACCGTTAAGAAGAAGATTATCAAGTTTATTTACTCCTACTCATCTGTTCCGCGGGGCAAGAAGGAACTGCAAATCAAGATGACAGACCTTGCCGACATCATTCATGAGACAAGACTGAATGTGTCGAAAGCATTGAATGAGATGCAAGAGAAAAAACTGGTCACCTTGCAGAGAGGCGGTTTTGTCATTCCAGAAATTCAGAATTTGAAAACATCTAAATAATGATATGAATCCATTTTTTACGACATACAAATATATTCCTTTCGACCGTATTGCTGAGGCTGATTACGAGCCTGCCATCATGAAAGGAATAGAAGAGGAAGACCGAGAGATTGATGCGATTGTCAACAATCCTGAACCTCCGACGTTTGAGAACACGATTGAAGCCCTCGAATGCACAGGGGAACTGTTGGGTAAGGTAACAGAGGTCTTTTTCAATCTTTTGAGTGCTGAGACCACAGACTTTCTCGATGAGTTGGCACAAAAGATTTCACCCGTCTTGTCGGAACACTCTAATAACATCACACTTAACGAACAACTTTTCAAGCGAGTTAAAGCCGTGTATGATGACCATGCATCAGACCAATTTGCACGACTCTCTACGGAACAAACAACCCTCTTGAAAAACTCCTATGAAGGTTTTGTTCGTAATGGTGCAAATCTGCCGGACGAGAAAAAGGCACAATTACGAAAGATTTCTGCAGAACTGGGCGTTTTATCGCTTCAATTCTCGCAAAACAAACTGAAAGACACCAACGATTTCATCTTGCAAACCACCGATGAAAACGACCTCTTGGGGCTTCCTGAGAGTGCAGTGGACTTGGCACGCCAGACGGCAAAAGAAAAAGAGATGGAGGGATGGGTCTTTACACTACAAGCCCCGTCATACACCCCATTCCTCACCTACTCTTCCCGGCGTGAGTTAAGAAAGCAAATGTACTTGGCATACAATACGTTGTGTACACACGACAACGATTGCAACAATGTTGACATCGTCGGAAAGATAGTCAATCTTCATCGCGAGATGGCACAACTGTTGGGTTTCAAGACCTATGCTGATTATGCCTTGGCACGTCGAATGGCAGAAAAATCAGAGCATGTGTACAGTCTTCTGAACTCTCTCATCAACGCATACATGCCCACAGCCAAAGCAGAAGTAGAGGAAGTGAAAGCCCTTTATTACAAGGAAGAAAATATTGACGAAACCACGCTATCAGAAGATGACGAGCGTCGTTTTAAGCCTTGGGACTTTTCCTATTATGCAAATAAATTGAAGGAAAACAAGTTCTACATCAACAGCGAAATGCTTCGACCATACCTTGAACTGTCTAAAGTGAAAAAAGGTGTGTTCGGATTGGCGGCCCAACTATATGGCATCACATTCAGAAGAAACACGGAAGCACCCGTTTATCATCCTGATGTAGAAGTCTATGATGTCATCGACAAGGACGGGACGTTTCTTGCCCTCTTCTATTGCGATTTCCACCCTCGTGCATCGAAGAAGTCAGGCGCCTGGATGACCTCATTCAAGGAGCAATGGAAAGAGAAAGACGGCACCAACTCTCGACCGCAAGTTTCTATCGTGATGAATCTGTCAAAGCCAACAGACGAGAAGCCAGCCTTATTGACGTTGGGCGAGGTGGAGACATTCCTGCATGAGTTCGGGCATTCACTCCATGGCATGTTTGCCAACACAACATACCGCTCCCTCTCAGGAACAAACGTCTATTGGGATTTTGTGGAGTTGCCGTCGCAGTTCATGGAGAATTTTGCGATAGAAAAAGACTTCCTGTCCACTTTTGCGACCCACTATCAGACAGGCGAGCCTTTGCCACAGGAACTGATAGACAGAATTGTTGCAAGCCGTAACTTCAACGCCGCTTATGCCTGTATGCGTCAAGTTAGTTTTGGACTTCTAGACATGGCTTTTTATACGCTCTCCACACCTTTCGACGCCGACTTAATGCAGTTTGAAGAGGAGGCATGGAAAGCCACACGGATTCTTCCGAAAGTGGACGGAATGTGTATGACGACTCAGTTCTCTCACATTATGGCAGGAGGCTATTCTGCTGGCTATTATAGTTACAAATGGGCAGAAGTGCTTGATGCCGATGCCTTTTCGTTGTTCAAGGAACGTGGCATTTTTGACAAAGAGACCGCACAAAGTTTCCGTGACAACATCCTTTCACGAGGAGGAACAGAACATCCGATGACTCTCTACAAACGCTTTAGAGGACAAGAGCCCACGATTGATGCTCTACTCCGTCGAAATGGTATAAAACATTAATGTCACCTCATATCTGCTCAACATCTATCATCAATGAGAAAAGCATTCAACATATTATCACTTTTATTGTTGGTTCTGACATTTTCCTCTTGTTCGCTCGAAGACGACCTTGACGAAATCTTCTATGGAAAAACGTGGTACATGAATGGTGCGACCATCAACGGCATGAAACTCAATAGCGATGTCAAGAACTTTTATACAGACACCGGCACTAACGCTTACTATGTCTCTTTCTCGTCCGGCACATTTCAGGGAGCCCTTTCTGCAGGTGTTACTTTCTCTGGCACATGGACAGCCGACGGGAAAAAGCACACGATAGCATTGACCGTCACTCAGAAGCCCAATGCGGATACTGCATTTGACAAACAGATATACAACATTCTCTCGGCTGTCACCTCATACGAAAGTGGTGCCGAATTCCTTTTGCTGAAGGAAGATGGAGACAATCAAATCTTTTTCGGAAGTTCCAGATAACAACAAATACATATCGATAAAACTATGCAAGAAGACAAACAATACAACCTTGACTGCCGCTATGTGCGTATGGCTCGCATCTGGGCAGAGAACTCTTACTGCCAACGCCGCCAAGTTGGGGCTTTGGTCGTAAAGAATAAAGCCATCATTTCCGATGGTTACAACGGAACACCTTCTGGATTTGAGAACGTGTGTGAGGATGAGAACAACGTGACCAAACCTTATGTGCTTCATGCAGAGGCTAACGCCATCACCAAATTGGCTCGGTCGCACAATTCCAGCGATGGAGCCACCCTCTACATCACGGCATCGCCTTGTATTGAGTGTGCAAAATTGATTATTCAGGCAGGCATCAAGCGTGTGGTTTATTCCGAGAAATACCGACTGGAGGACGGCTTGAATCTGCTGAAGCGTGCAGGTATTGAGGTCGAATACATAAATCCAGAATAAAACGTCGAATTTTACCATTATGAGCAATAACATAAATCGTAACAACCGCTGGATGCCGCTCATCATTGCCGCGAGCATCATCGCTGGTATCATCATTGGCACCTTCTTTGCCAACCGCTTTGCAGGCAATCGACTGAACATCATCAACACTTCATCTAACAAATTAAATGATTTGCTTCATATTATTGATGACCAATATGTTGATACAGTCGATATAGCCAACATCGTAGAGCAATCCATGCCAAAGATATTGGAGGAGTTAGACCCTCATTCAAGTTATATTTCCGCCAAAGACGCCAAAACAGCCAACGACGACTTGAGAGGCTCTTTTAGCGGCGTTGGTGTTCAGTTTGTCATTCGTGAAGACACGGTTCGCATCACGGGCATCATCAAGGGCGGTCCTTCTGAAAAGGTCGGTATTTTGGCAGGCGACAAGATTGTATCTATCGATGACAAGCCTTATGTCGGCGAGGAAGTGACCAATGAAGAAACGATGCATCGCCTCAAGGGTGAGAAAGGTACCAAGGTAAAAATCGGCGTGCTGCGTCACGGACAGGAAAAGCCCATTTCCTTCTCGGTTGTCAGAGGCGACATTCCTGTGAAGAGCGTTGACGCCACCTACATGATTAACAAGGAGTTGGGATATGTTAAGATCAAGAATTTCGGCGAAACCACCTACCCTGAACTGCTCACCTCTTTTGCCGAGTTGGAAGCCGAGGGCTTCAAGGGACTTGTGATAGACCTGAGAGGTAATGGTGGCGGCTATATGGCAGTTGCCATCCAGATGGTCAACGAGTTTCTGCCCAAGAATCGACTGATTGTTTACACCCAAGGTCGCAAGTCTCGACGCGAGGAATATCGCAGCGACGGACGCGGCTCCTATCAGAATCTTCCTCTGATTGTGTTGATTGACGAAACAAGTGCTTCTGCTTCAGAAATCTTTGCCGGAGCCATTCAGGACAATGATCGTGGTATTGTCATCGGACGTCGCTCTTTCGGAAAAGGCCTTGTGCAATATCCTGTCGAATTCTCAGATGGCTCTCGCATCAATCTGACCATCGCACGCTATTATACTCCTTCAGGGCGTTGTATCCAGAAACCATACGTGAAGGGGCAGCCAGAAGAGTATGAAATGGACTTGATTACCCGATATGAGAGAGGCGAATTTTTCAGCCAAGACAGCATTCACCAGACGGGTGAAAAGTATTATACGAGCATCGGCCGTGTGGTTTATGGAGGTGGTGGCATCATGCCCGACTACTTTGTGGCAGAAGACACGACGGCCCTCACACCTTATTACTCCGAGTGTGTCACAAAGGGAACCATCGCACAGTTCTGTTTCAAGTACACAGACGACAATCGCGAGAAACTTCAGCAGTACACAAATGCGGCTGAAATGGAGAAGTATCTACGCAAACAGAGCGTGGTTGACCTGTTTATACGTTATGCCGATTCGAACGGGATTACACGTCGCAACAACATGATTCTCAAGTCGCAGCATCTCTTCGAGCAAGCCATCTATGGCAGCATCATCTATAATATGCTCGATATGAACGACTACGTGCAATATCTCAATCGTGACGACCCAACCATCAAGGAGGCAATAGAACTTTTCAACGAAAAACGTACAAAACCGATACTCGATGAACAAACAGGAACTCAGAACGCTGATTCGTCAAAGAAAAAAGCAGCATTCCACCGAGGAACTTTCGGCATCAAGCCAAAGACTCTCACGTTTACTGCTTGACCGCATACAGAAGGAGGATGGCATCCGTACCATCCTCCTTTACCATTCCATGCCCGATGAAGTAGAGACCCATCAATTGATAAAAAATCTCCATTCCATCGGCAAAAAGATACTCTTGCCCACCATTGTCGGCGACGAACTTGAGTTGCATGAATACCTCGATGAAACCGCCTTTTCCACATCGGCTCATTTCAGCATTCAAGAATCGACAGGCCCTCTCTTCACCAATTATGCGGCGATTGACCTTGCCATCATTCCGGGCATGGCGTTCACGCCACAAGGCGACCGATTGGGCAGAGGGAAAGGCTACTACGATCGCCTGCTTCCCAAACTCCAATGTCCCCTCATCGGTTTGGCTTTTTCATTCCAAGTAGTGGATGCCATACCAAGCGAGGTTCATGACGTGCGAATGACAGAAATCGTTAGTGGCTGAAGGCAAATACCCTGAGCCGTGCAGGGTAATTATCGTGAGCCGCATAAGGTAATTGCCCTAAGCGGCAGAAGCCAGCAGCCGATACCTATCAAAGAAAGTCGCAATTGCCCTTCATGAACAATTGCGACCATTTCCCTTTGAGTTATTTCAACTGTACTATTTCTTCGTTTTCTTGCTGACTGGCACATCGATCATGTCACCCTGAATGAAAATGCGGGTCATGTCTTCCTTGCAGTTGGAGAACACCTGAATGTTCTTTTTGAAGCGTCCAGGCATCTTATTAGAACCATCGTAGGTGACGGTGATTTCTCCGCTGGCTCCAGGGGCAATGAAGTCTTTGGGATAATCTGCCACCGTACAGCCACAAGAAGCGTGAACCGCATTGATGACGAGTTTAGCATTGCCGACATTGGTGAACTTGAAGGTGCATTTCCGAACGGGTTCGTCCATGGAGAATGTACCAAAGTCGATGGTGGTCTTCTCAAACTTAATTTGTGGATATTTCTTTGCCTGCAAACCCAGCGAAATGGAGAAGATGGCAAAGAGAACCAAGAGTTTTGTTTTCATGTTTGTCAAGAGTTTTTGTTAATTTGCCCACAAAAGTACAACAAAATCTCATTAAATGTGCTATTCATAGGTGACTTTTAATCTTTTTTTTGTAATTTTGCACGATTTTTGCAAAAAATAGTATTTGACAACAGCAGAACAAACTATATTTTGTGACCCGTGGCGTAGCGGGACAGCGATAACAGCAATAGAAAAACAAAAACATCAATAAAAATGAACAAAAACACGCTGACAGCCTTTTTCCTGATGGCACTTGTCGTTTTCGGTTTCATGACATACGAAAACTATACCCGTGGCATTCAGCAAGAAGAAATGCGGATTCTCGATTCCATCGCAAATGTTGAGGCATTGAAGGAAGCCGCTAAGCAACAAGAGAAACTGGCAAAGATTGCCGAGGAGAAAACCGACACGCTCAACCCGCTGTTTGAGGCCAGAAGCGGCAGCGAAGGCACCACCGTGATTGAGAACGAACTGCTTCGTGTGACCCTCACCAACAAGGGCGGTCAGATGCAAAAGGTGGAACTGAAAGACAGCACCTACAAGAGTCGCGAAGGTGGCAACGTTGTCCTTTTCGACAAGGGCGACCAGAACCTGAACATCCTGCTCGATGGCAAGACGACAAACATTGCCACCGAAGAACTTTTCTTCACTCCAACCGAGGCAACAGCCAATGGTGTGACGATGCACCTGCCCGTTGCCAGTGGCTCCCTCGACATCATCTATTCGCTCAAGCCCAATTCCTACGTCCTCGACATGGACGTGAAGGCAACCCGTCTTGATGGTTTCTTCCCATCAAAGACCAAGGAGATGCAGTTGGAATGGACAGAGCAGATGAAGCAGCAGGAGAAAGGCTACGACTTTGAAAACCGCTACTCCACCATCACCTATCGTGACACGGATGGCGACACACACGAACTGTCAACGACTGGCGGCGACGAGAACGAAGACGAGTTTGAGGAAAAGACAAAGTGGATTGCCTTCAAGACCCAGTTCTTCAGCCAGATTCTCATTGCCGACACTCCCCTTTCTGTCAGCACCATGTCGTCCGAAAAGCAGGAAAACGGCTCTGGCTATCTGAAGACGTACAAGACCTCTTTCACTGCCGACTTCGACACCAAAGGCGTGAAACCCTCCAGTTTCCACCTCTATTTAGGTCCTAACAAGTTCTCCACGCTGAAAGAGAACGAGAAGATGATTGGTTCCAGCGACGACCTCGACCTCCAGTCGATGGTTTACATGGGTTGGCCAATCATCAAGTGGATTAACCGTTTCTTCTTCCTCTACGCATTCGACTTCCTCACAGGCTTTGGTCTCAACATGGGTATCGTACTCCTGTTGCTCACCATCATCGTGAAGATGATAGTGTTCCCGCTGATGAAGAAATCCTATATTTCGTCAGCCAACATGCGTGTACTGCGTCCCAAAATGGATGAAATCAATGCTAAGTATCCCAAGCCAGAGGATGCCATGCTGAAGCAGCAGGAGGTGATGAAGATGTATAGCGAATATGGTGTGAGTCCGATGGGGGGCTGTCTGCCTATGCTCATCCAGATGCCTATCTGGATTGCCCTCTTCAACTTCATCCCTAACTATATTGAGATGCGTGGCGAGTCCTTCCTTTGGGCTGACGACCTCTCCACCTACGATGATGTCATCAATTGGGGCTTCAACATCTGGGGCATCGGCGACCACCTGTCGCTCTTCTGCATCCTGTGGTGCGTGGTGACGGTTGCAAACTCCATCATCACCCAGCGTCAGCAGTCATACGCCATGACGCCTGAGCAGCAACAGCAGATGAACATGATGAAGTGGATGACCTACCTCATGCCTGTCATCTTTTTCTTCTCATTCAATAGTTACAGTTCTGGTCTCAACTGGTACTACTTCATTTCGGGTCTTATCAGCATCCTCATGATGTGGTATCTCCGCAAGACGACAGACGATGACAAGTTGTTGGCAAAACTCGAGAAGCGTCATGCCGAGCGTAAGGCAAACGTTGGCGAGAAGAAAAAGACCTCCAGCATCATGGAACGCCTGCAAGCCATGCAGGAGAAGCAGTTGGAGATTCTCAAACAGCAACAAGAAGCACAGAAAAACCGGAAATAAAAACCATGAATAAAGTTCTCATTCTCGCATCTCTCATAGCAATGACACACATCGATGCTGATGCACAGACCTTCATCGGTCGTCAAACGCCCAAGATTGAAAACCGCACACTCACCCCGGAGGCTCTTTGGGCGATGGGACGAGTAGGTGGTGCTTCAGTCTCACCCGATGCCAAATCCATCACATACAACGTTTCCTATTACAGTGTGGCTGAAAACAAAAGCCATACGGTCATCTATGTAATCAATAGCGACGGTACCGGTGAGCGACTCCTCACCACTGCCAAGACCTCCGAACTTTCACCTAAGTTCATCGCTGGAGGAAAGAAAATCGCTTTCCTCACAGCCGACAGCGAAGGAACCATGCAGGTGTGGCAGATGAATCCCGACGGTACGGAGCGAGTGCAACTTTCCCACGAAAAGGAGGATGTGGAAGATTTCACCTTCTCAGCCAATGAGCGGAAGGTCATTCTCATCAAGTCCATCCAATATGGGAAACGTACGAAAGACCTCTATCCTGACCTGGAGAAAGCGTCCGGACGTGTCATCACAGGGCTGATGCATCGCCATTGGGACGAGTGGGTGGAAAACATTCCCCATCCCTATGTGGCAGACTTTGACGGTACTGCCATCAGTGGTGCCAAAGACATGCTTGAGGGTGAACCTTACGAATGCCCGATGAAACCATTTGGAGGGATTGAACAGTTGACCTTTTCTCCCGACGGGAAACAGATTGCCTACACCTGTCGCAAACTGGAAGGGAAAGACTACGCTTGCTCCACCGATGCCGACATCTACATCTATGACATCGAAACAGGTAAGACAAAGAACATCTGCAAGCCTGAGGGTTACGTGCGTCCAGCCGTTGATTACACCGAATCGTTGAAGAATCAGAAGGTCAACACCGAAGCCCCCGTTGTGGGTGGAATGACTTTTGCGGGTTACGACATCAACCCTCAGTATTCTCCCGATGGCAAGTATCTCGCTTGGCAGAGCATGAAGCAAGATGGGTATGAGAGCGATGTGAACCGTCTCATCATCAAAGACCTCACCACAGGAGAATGCCGACAACTGGCAACAGGTTTTGACAGCAATGTGGATTCCTACTGCTGGAGTGCCGACAGCAAGCGTCTCTATTTCAATGGTGTCTGGCACGGTGAGACACACATCTACACCGTTGACCTGAAAGACCAAGTGAAACAGTTGACCGATGGGCAGTATGACTACACCTCCGTGCAACTCATGGGCAAGAACCTCCTCTGTGCTCGTCAGAGCATGTGTGAGGCGACAGAACTCTACACCGTCAATCCTGCCAAAGGTACCGTTACCCAGTTGACCCACGAGAACCAATACTTCAGGGACAACATCGACTGGGGAACCGTGGAACCTCGCTGGACAAAGACCGTCGATGGTAAAGACCTCCTCTCCTGGGTGGTGCTTCCTCCCCATTTTGACAAGACCAAGAAGTACCCCACCCTGCTGTTCTGCGAAGGTGGTCCTCAGAGCCCTGTGTCGCAGTTCTGGTCGTTCCGGTGGAACATGATGATCATGGCTGCTAACGGCTATGTGGTGGTTGCTCCCAATCGTCGGGGTCTCCCCGGATTTGGTAAGGCTTGGAACGAAGAGATTTCCGAAGATTACGGAGGTCACTGCATGGATGACTATTTCTCAGCCATCGACGATGCTGCCGAACATCTTCCCTATGTGGACAAAGACCGTCTCGGTTGTGTGGGAGCCAGTTTCGGTGGTTTCAGCGTCTATTGGTTGGCTGGTCATCACAACAAGCGTTTCAAGGCGTTCATTGCTCACGACGGTATCTTCAACATCGAACAACAGTATCTGGAGACCGAAGAGATGTGGTTTGCCAACTGGGACATGGGTGGTGCCTTCTGGAACGGTCACGACAAGACCTTCCGCAATTCACCCCACCGATTCGTCGATCAGTGGGACACCCCCATCCTCTGCATTCAGGGAGAGAAAGACTACCGCATCGTCACCTCCCAAGCCATGTCTGCCTTCAATGCTGCCCAACTCCGTGGTATTCCCTCCGAGTTCCTTTGTTTCCCCGACGAGAACCACTGGGTGCTCAAACCTCAGAACGGCATTCTCTGGCAGCGTCGTTTCTTCAATTGGTTGGATAAATATGTAAAATACTAACGCATTTCCCCACCCTAAACTCTCAAGGCTCATGGATGTCCGCACATTTCTTTGTATTACGTCTTTCTCCTTGCTGACCATCATGGGATGTACTGGAGACAAAGAACGCGTGCCGACAGACAACTTTTCGACAGAGAAGATTCCTCACATCGTGGAGCGGGTGATGACGCTTGCGGCGGAGGAGCCGGAGCGGGCGCTGGAGGTCATCGACTCGTTCAGGACGGCGGGGCTGCCTGACTATGAGGCAGAGTGGCTGAGGGCTAAAGTCTATAGTACGTCGCCAGAGGCCGCGAGACTCGACTCGGCCATCGTCATCGCCGAGCGGCTGATGGAACAGCCCGTGGCAAAGGAGAACCGGGAGTATAGGGAGG
>JAFUWG010000014.1 GCA_017483605.1 Bacteroidaceae bacterium
AAAGCCTCTCGACCTTACGGGGTAAGGGGAAGGTGTCTGCATACAAGTCATGTCAAGCGTTTCTAAGCCTAGAGTCAGACACAATCGTCACAAGCAAGGGCTAAATCTGACACTCGAAAAATTATCTGCGGATTTTAGGGATTGTACTAACCTTTTGACCAACCCGAACTTCGATAACCGTCTGAATGGATGGGAGTATGATACAAGTCTTGGCACTCCTGCATGGGGTGGTTTGGATAGCAATCCAAACGTAGAGCGTTGGAATCAGAATTTCAATTTCTACCAGACAGTTGCCAATGTGCCTAACGGTGTTTATGAACTGAAGGTTCAGGCATTCTATCGTCCAACAGGTTCTACAACGGGTTCTTACAACAACTACATTGAAGACCCAACGATGGATGAGATTTTGACTTTCATCTATCTGAATGCAAGCGAGGCTCCTGTGAAGAATATTGCCGCTCATAGTTATGATGAGAACCTTGAAGGTAACTGTGAGGCTGTGGCTACAGGTGTTTACGTGCCCAATGGCATGAGTTCTGCATCCAACGCATTCTCTCGTGGTGATTATGACAACACCGTGATTGGTGTAGTTACAGATGGAACTCTGACCGTTGGTATCAAGTGTTTGGATGGTACGATTGATGGTCGTTGGCCTCTGTGGGACAACTTCCGTTTGAAGTATCTGGGTAAGTCTGTTGAGGTTCTGAAAGACGTTCTTCCTAATCTGATTGCTCAACTTGAAGACTATGTAGCAAACAATGAAGGTACTATCACAGAGCCAGGTGTTGCAGAGGCTGAGGCTGTTGTTAAGACAGCAGAGGCTGCAATCGAGGATGAAGATGGTGACCAGATGTTGGCTGCTATCACCGCAGTGAATGATGCTCTTGCTGCTGCTAAGGCAAATGTGGCTGCCGTAGAGGCTTTGCAGAAGGCAATTGAGACATTGGATGAAACGGCTCAGGAGTACTATGAAACGGCTTCGGTAGAGGCACAGCAAAAGTACACAGAGGTTTCTGCAAAGACAGAAAACTATTCAGAAATGACTACAGCAGAGGTTGAAACATTGACTGATGAAATCAACGCAGCAATTTCTGCATTGAAAGTTCCCGCAGAGGAGGCTTCAGACGAAAATCCTGTTGATTACACTGCATTGATTATCAACTCTACATTCGACACCGTAGGTGACTTTACTGGTTGGTCTTCTGGTTTTGGTGCAGGTGGTACTACTTCTACCAATGCTGAGTGTTACAATAAGAATTTTGATGTGTATCAGGACATCGCAGGTCTGCCAGCAGGTACTTATCAGGTAGCAGTTCAGGGTTACTACCGTCAAGGTTCTGCTGAAAATGACTATAACAATACTCAGACAGAAGATGGCACTCCTGCTTACAACGCAGTTCTTTATGCAGTAGGTGAAGGTGCTGAATCTTCCGCTCCTATCATGAGCATCTGTGCAGGAATGGTTTCTGCAGGTCTTGGTGGTGATACAAGCAGTGTTGGTTCTGGCAATGTTGTTCCTAACACAATGGCTGCTGCAACTAATTGGTTCGAGGCTGGTTATTATGCTCCAACAGATGAGTACAACTCTGTCATTGTAAAGGTGGGTGAGGACGGCAAACTCCGCATCGGCGTGAAGAAGGATGTCACCATCTCTGGAGACTGGGCTATCTTCGATAACTTCACTTTGACTTACTACGGCGCTAACAGTTCTAAGGAACCAACAGGAGGTGTAAGCATTGCTTCTGTCGCTCCTGCTGCTTCTGTCGCTCCTGCTGCTATCTACACCATCACAGGTGCTAAGGTTGCAACGCTGCAGAAGGGTGTGAACATTGTGAAGATGGCTGATGGACGAGTGAAGAAAGTTTTTATTAAGTAAAACTTTCGTCCACTCGGGGTGCAGTGCTCGGCTGGTGGGAGGGCAACAACGGAAGCCCGAACCAGCAGACGCAAAGCACAAAGGTGGACGAGTACGCAAGGTGCTTGTGAAGTAGTCCTGAAAGGACGAAAGACCACAGGCAGGTGGCGGAGCATAGCGAAACCCCTGTACACTGTGGATAGAAATACATTTGTAAAACCCTGAAGGGGTGACGGAATCACGATATGGTTCCGTCACCCCTTCGGGGTTTTTATGCTCTTGTTGTTCATCGCAGGGGTTTCGCTGCCGCTCCACCACCTGCCTGTAGTCTTTCACCCCCTTCGAGGTTTCTGTGAAAAAGCACTAGTTGTTACCTCGATGCGTATCAATTCGTGTCGAGGTGTTGAATGAATACAAGTCGGGGTGTTAAATTCAATCGTGTCGAGGGTGTGACGATGGGTGTGTGGGGTATATTTTTATAATAATGTGGTAAAAACTCGTTTTGTTTGACTTTTTTTGTTTACCTTTGTGGCAAAATATGGAACAATCTAACTAACTAACTTTTTAATAACAAACGATTATGAAGCAAAATCTACTCCTTGCGGGTTTGTTGGCTTGGGGGCTTTCGGCTCAAGCACAAACCCTGCCCAATGCAGTTTGGACGTGCGACTTCGAGGGTGCCACAACGGTGGCTGACGTGAATGGTCAGCAGATTGGTTCGGGTGAACTGCGTGTGTCGGACGATCCTAACTTTGGTACCTACTACATGAACGACCCTGAATTCACAGGTGCTCAACACACGAACTATCTGGTGATTACGCAGGATGGCTTCAAGCGGGCTGCCGAGAAGTCGGATGGTGGTGTCAGTTTTGCCTTCTGGGTCTATTCGACCGATGCCAACGAGCAGGGTCCTGCCGGCTTCCAAGTGGATGGCGTGGATGTGCCTTACTACTGGTATTCGGTGCTCTGTACGGCTTACAACAGCCAGGACTCTTGGCAGACATGGTCATGGCCCATGCTGTCGGTCAATGCCCGTCTGTGGATGCAGATTAACACGGCTGGCTTCTGGGATGACTTCCCTGATGCGGAAAATGCCAATGGTGTCAACGCTGTTTCGGTCGATTGGCTGAAAGAGGGTGGCTGGCATCATGTGGCAATGGTGTTTGAGAACTATGGTGCGGTGACGAAACTGTATGTGGACGGCAAGGTGATGAACGAGTGGAACACGAAGGCAGACTTTGGTGGCGAGGGCAATTTCTTCACTCATCTCTACAAATATGACAACCTCTATGTGGGCGGTGCTGCCCAGTGGGGCTGGGCAGACCCCGACCCTGCTTTCGGCTATGACGACCTGAGCCTGTATGCCACGGCATTGACGGCAGACCAGATTGAGTTGATTATGGACATCAAGCATGGCACGCTGTCGGAGGAGGACAAGATTATCGTGGCTCGTGGTCAGTTGGACGCTGCCAAGAGCGAGTTGGAAGACTATGCAGCGGCTCAGGGCGACACGTTCAAGTCGGCGGGTGATGCTGTGGTGGACTGGCTGATGGAAGAAATCGGTGACGCGTCTGATTATACCTCTATTGACGACATCAATGCTGCCATCGCCAAGATTCAGGAGAAGCAGAATGCTGTCGTGGAGGTGGTGAATGCCTACGAGGCTGCCATGAAGAAGATTGGTTACTATACGGATTTGTGCAACAATACCAACTATCCTGGTGCTGCTGCCTTCAACGAGGCGATTGCTACGGCAACGGCAGCCATTGCCGACCCCACTTCGGTGACGGGCGTTGAGGCGGGTCTTCAGCCGCTGGAGGCCGCAAAGGTGGCTTACCTGTTCTCTCAGGAGGGCGACGTGATAGACGTGACGCGTGTGATTAACGACCCGTGGTTTGTGGATGAGCCTTACGAGCCGACGGTGGACGAGGAGGGCAATCTGGTGTTCCCAGAGGATGCTGCCAGCCATTTGTCGAAAGAGGGCTGGTTTATGTCTATCTCGGAGAATTTGCGTGGTGCGACAGACTGCACACTCTACTATACGAATGGTCGCACAACGGCAAACCTCTTCCACTCTTCGACCGTGGAGGGTGGCGTGCTGGACATTCAGCAGACACTCGCGGGGCTGCCTGTTGGCTACTATGAGGTGAGTGCTGACATGTCTTCTTCTTCGCTGCCGACGGACAACCGTGTGTATGGCATCTCGGGCGGCGTGACGAAGGTGTCTGCCATTCCTGCCTCCCTCGCTTGGAGCGGCGACGACACAGGGCGTGCCAACTGGGAGACGCTCACGACGGACAAGGTGTATGTGGGCGAGAGTGGTGTGCTGACCATCGGTGCCACTTCTACGACGAACGGTGTGCAGTATGAGGGCTGGTTCTGCGTGACCAACTTCCGACTGATGTACTATGGCACAGAATACGACATGTCAGCCGATGTGGCAGAGAAGACAGAAGAGGCTCGTGCGGCTATCGAAACGCTGACACTGGCTGGCGACAAGGCAAATGCCAACACCGAACTGGCGACGATTCTGGCGGGCGAAACGTCCGACTACGAGAAGGTGTCGCTGCTGACCGACCTGATTGTCGATGTGAATAACCGCTATGCACAGGAAGTGGCATTCACGGCACTGGCAGATGCGAAGGCATTGGCAGAGAGTGAGACGGACGAAACCATCAAGTCAATCTACAATGCGGCGGTGGCAGACATCGACGCTGCATTGGCGGCAGAGGACGCCGTGGTGGACGTGTTGCCCGACTTGCAGGCTCTCTACACGGCATACGTGGCATACGCAACGACGGCTCGTGCCGCTCTGGCATGGGGCACAGCGGCTGCCAGCGGCGAGGTGGCTTCGCAGGTGGCAAGTCTCACAGGTTCGACTGAAGAGGCGTTGGCACAGTATCAGAAGGCTCTCATTGGTGTGATGAAGGCTTCCATCACGGAGTTTGAGGCTTCAGAGACGAATCCGAAGGACATCACTGGCATCGTGGGCAATGCTTCGTTCGACGCAGACCAGTATGCCGCATGGAGCATCGACGGAACCTTTGCCGTGCAGCAGGCAGAAATCGAGTTCTACAACAATTCGTTCGACCTCTATCAAGTGCTGACAGACATGCCAGCCGGTACGTATAAACTGACGGCTTCGGGCTTCTATCGCGACGGCAACGACTATGCTGCCATTCGTCAGAACTACAACGATGGAACGTATGCCGAACATGCAAACATGCTGCTCTATGTGAAGTCGGCGTCGTTCAATGTGGCTGCTCCGTTCGTGTCTATCGCTTCTGATTCGCTGGCTGTGGGTCAGGAAGAGGATTCGTACTACTATGACTATTACGGTAATCAGAATATGGTCATCACCGACTTTACGAGTCTGAATGCGGATGCCGATCCTGCTATTTACTATCCTTACTGGATGTGGAACGCTTACGACATGGTGACCAATCGCGGTCTCTATGGTGGCAACGAGGTGACGTTTGTGGTCGCAGAGAAGCAGGACCTCCAAATTGGTGTGGCAAAGGAAACGACGATTGCTTACGACTGGTCTATCATCGACAACTTCCACCTGTATTATCTGGGTCAGGAGATTCCAGATGCCGTGCAGGATGTTGAAAAGGCAAAGGCTGTTGCTCCTGCCGAAATCTACACCGTTTCTGGCACACGTGTTGCAACGCTGCAGAAGGGTGTGAACATTGTGAAGATGGCTGATGGACGAGTGAAGAAAGTTTTTATTAAGTAAAACTTTCGCCCACTCGGGGTGCAGTGCTCGGCTGGTGGGAGGGCAACAACGGAAGCCCGAACCAGCAGACGCAAAGCACAAAGGTGGACGAGTACGCAAGGTGCTTGTGAAGTAGTCCTGAAAGGACGAAAGACCACAGGCAGGTGGTGAAGCGTAGCGAAACCCCTGTACACTGTGGATAGAAATACATTTGTAAAACCCCGAAGGGGTGACGGAATCACGACATGGTTCCGTCGCCCCTTCGGGGTTTTCTGTGCTTAAAGTTTCCCTGCGATGCCTCTTGCCACGGCGTATGCCGTTGTCCATGCGGCTTGGAAGTTGAAGCCGCCTGTGATGCCGTCGATGTCGAGCACTTCGCCTGCGAAGAAAAGGTTGGGGTGAAGTTTGGACTCGAGGGTCTGCTTGTCAACGCTGTCGAGGGAGATGCCGCCACAGGTGACGAACTCGTCCTTGTAGGGGCTGCGGCTGGCAATGGTGTAGGTGTCGTTGGTGAGGATGTTGACCAGACGGTTGATGCCTTTCTTGCCCAGTTCGTTGCAGCGTTTGCCTTGCAGTTGGGTCTTGGTGAGAAGATAGGACCAAAGTCGAGCGGGAAGAAGACCCTCTCCCCCGACCCCTTTCCCGTAGAGGGCGAGGGGAGCCGTGCGGGGTATTTGTGGGTAGGAAAAGGGGAAGCGAAGGTTATCTATGAGTTTCTGGGGATTTTGTTCTATATTATATATAATGTGTTGGCGAATGGTGTCGTCGTTCGTTTCGCCTGTCCAGTTGACGAGGAGGGGCGACTGGTAGCGCTGCTCGGCAAGGTGTCGGGCGGCGTATGAGGAGAGTTTGAGGATGGCGGGACCGCTCATGCCCCAGTGGGTGATGAGGAGGGCTCCTTGGCTGCGAAAGGGGGTGGAGGGAATGCTGACGATGGCATCGTTGACCACCAACCCCATGAGGGCGGTGAGGGAAGGGTCGTGGATGGTGAAGGTGAAGAGGCTGGGGCAGACCTTCTCAACAGCCTCCCCCCATAATGGGGATGGAGACCCTGCGGATGGTTGGTGGGAGGTCATGCCGCCGGTGGTGACGGCGACAAAATCGTAGTCTTGGAGGAGGGTGGTGGGGTCTTCTATCTTGGTGCCGAGTTGGATGTGGACGCCCAGACGACGGCTTTCGCGGAGGAAGCAGTCGATGATGGCATGGCTGTCTTGTGCCTCGGGAAAGACGCATTGGTCGTCCTGCACGGTGAGGGGTACGCCATGACGCTCGAACCACTGGTAGGCATCGGCAGGAGAGAACTGCTTGAAGAGGCGTTTGAGCAGCGTGGCACCTCGGGGATAGACTTGCTTGAGGTCGCTCACCTCGGCAAAGGTGTTGGTGCAGTTGCATCTGCCACCACCCGATATTTCCACCTTCGAGAGCACTTTGTGTTGCCGCTCGAAGATGGTCACCTCCAGGTCGGGCATCAGTTCCTTCACGTTGATGGCAAGGAAGAAACCGGCGGCTCCACCACCGATGATGGCGAGCCTCCTCATGCGGTCTTGGCTTTTTCCAGTGCCACGTTGATGTTGGGACAGATGTTCTCTTCGCCAATGAGTTCGTTGAAGCCGTTCTTGGCAAGGACACCATGCACGTAGTCGTTCACGCCGGAGAGGATAATCTTGATGCCTTCCTTCTTCGACATCTCGATAAGGTTGGTGAGGTTGTGCATACCCGTCGAATCGATGAACGGCACCTTACGCATACGGATGATGCGGACGGTAGGACGGTCTTTCATGCGTGCCATGACTTCCTCAAACTTGTTGGCGATGCCGAAGAAGTAAGGACCGTTGATTTCGTACACCTCCACATGCTCGGGGATGGTCAAGTGCTCGATGTTGGGGTTCTCGGCAAGGTCGGTCTCGGCGGTCGGGTCGATGATGTCATCGTCGGTGAGGACGCTGACCTGAGTGGTCTCAGCCATGCGTCGCATACAGAGCAGGCAGGCGAGCATCAGACCCACCTCGATGGCGATGGTGAGGTCGAAGATGACGGTGAGGATGAACGTGAGCCACAGCACGAAGGTGTCGCTCTTGGGGTTATGCATCATCTCACGGACGGTACGCCAACCGCTCATGTTGTAACTGACCACGACAAGCACGCCGGCAAGGCAAGCCATGGGGATGTACTTGGCGTAGGGCATGAGGAAGAAGTATATCAAAAGGAGGACAACGGCATGGATGATGCCTGCCACGGGGGTCTTGCCGCCGTTGTTGATGTTGGTCATGGTGCGGGCAATGGCGCCAGTGGCAGGGATGCCGCCGAAGATGGGCGAGAGCACGTTGGCGATGCCTTGACCGATGAGTTCTTGGTTGGAATCGTGCTTCTTGCCGATGATACCGTCAGCCACGGTGGCGGAGAGCAGGCTCTCGATGGCACCCAGAACGGCAATGGTGATGGCAGGAGAGATGAGTCCCTTGATGCTCTCCCAGTTGAGAACCGGGATGTCGGCTTCGGGCACGGAAGGGTTGATGTCGAAGCGGTCGCCGATGGTATCGACATGGATGCCGAAGTAGTTCGTCATGATGACGCCTGCAATGGTCATGACGATGATGGCAACCAAGGAGCCTGGCACTTTCTTGCTGATGAAGGGGGTGCAGGCAATGATGACCACGGAGAGAATGCCGACAATGGCTGTGGCGAGGTCGATGGTGGAGAAGTTCTGAATGTAACAAATCCATTTCTCGATGAAGTCGGCAGGGACGGCACCCTCGATGTGAAGTCCCAAGAGGTCTTTAATCTGGGTGGAAAAGATGGTCAGGGCGATACCGCTGGTGAAGCCTACGATGATGGGGTAGGGGATGTAGCGGATGATGGTGCCGAGCCGGAGCACGCCGAGCAGGATGAGGAAGAGTCCTGCCAGCACGGTGGCGATGGCAAGCCCTGTGAGTCCGTACTGCTGGATGATGCCATAGATGATGATGATGAAAGCACCAGTAGGGCCGCCGATCTGCACACGGCTGCCACCGAAGAGGCTGATGGCGAGACCTGCAATGATGGCGGTGAGGATGCCTTTCTCGGGCGAAACGCCCGAGGCGATACCGAAGGCGATGGCAAGCGGGAGGGCAACGATGCCCACGATGATACCTGCCATGAGGTCGGCAGTGAACTTCTGTTTGTTGTAGTTTTTGAGCGAGTAATACAACTCGGGTTTAGAAAGATGGAATTTCTTCATTTCTTAATCAATGCTCTGAATATAAACCAAATATGTTGTGCAACAGTGGGCAAAAAGCCATAGTGCTTTGCCATGATGCGAAAACGTTCTTTGAGGGAAGCCTTGTGGTTGGCGGTGGTCATGCCTTCGCTCAGGTAGTCGGCAAGAGGCTCGTGCACATAGATGTTCCTCATGCCCCGACTTTCGCCCTCCTTCATGCAGCGGATGCACCAGTCGAAGTCGGCGGAAAAGCGGTAGGCCAAATCGTATGGAAGGGCGATTTGACGGTTGATGTAGAAGGCTTGGTGGCAGACGAGCATTCCGTCCTTGAAGGAACGCCAAGTGAGGTGCTCGGGTGGTGTGAGACGGCGATTGCGAAGGAAGGTGCCGTCGTTGTCCACAATGTGGGTGTCACCATAGAGAACTCCGACGTTTTTTTCTCGCCCTTCGAGTTTATCTGGTTGGGCTGGTTTATTTAGTTCTGCCGCTGCCGCAATCTTCGCGAGGGTGTCCTTGCTGTGGAGTTTGTCGCCTGCGTTGAGGAAGCAGAGGAAGTCGCCGGTGGCGAGTCTCAAGGCTTTGTTCATGGCGTCGTACAGCCCCTTGTCGGGTTCGCTGACGACGATGGTGTTGTATCTTTGGGCAATCTCCACCGTCTTGTCTTTCGATGCCCCGTCCATGACGATGTGCTCGATGTCCGTATATGTCTGCTCTGCCACGCTTTGCAGGGTGCGTTCGATGGTCGCTTCGGCGTTGTAGGTGACGGTGATGATGCTAATTTTCATAAACCTCGCTGTATTTCTTGGCTACGGCACTTTCGCTGTAGGCGGTGAGCACTTTCTGGCGGGCATGGCTGCTCAGGGCATCATAGTCGGTGGTGAGTGTCCAGATGATGCCGTTGGCAAAGTCCTTGGCGTCTTGATAGGCAGCCACATAGCCGTTTGATTGGTGGTCAATCATCTCGGGGATGCCGCCCACGTTGAAGCCGACACAAGGGATGCCACAAGCCAAGGATTCCATGATGGTGTTGGGCAGGTTGTCTTGCAGGGACGGAGTGACGTAGAGATCGACGGCATTGTAGAGTTGCACCATCTTCTCTGGGTCGCTGACATAGCGGATGGGGATGATGTCGAACGGTACTTGGCTGCGAACATTCTCTGCTTCGCCGCCCACGACCACCAG
Source organism: Bacteroidaceae bacterium (assembly GCA_017483605.1). GTDB lineage: Bacteria > Bacteroidota > Bacteroidia > Bacteroidales > Bacteroidaceae > Minthosoma. Next base: position 9,952 of record JAFUWG010000014.1, read on the forward strand.
TTCCATCTGCTGGGCGAGTTGGGGATGGTCTTGCTTGATGATTTCCAATGCTTCGACCAGAAACTTGAAGCCTTTACGCTCGTCGGTGATACGCTGGCAACCGAAGAGCAGCAGGTGCTTGTCGAGGGGCAGGTTGAACGCTTGCCGTGCCTGCTGTTTGTTGACAGGACGGAACAGTTCTGTGTCGATGGCATTGGGGATGCTGACTACCTTTTGCCCTTGTGTGAGTTGGGAGGTTCGTGCCAAGTCTGCCATCCATTGGCTGCAACCGACAAACGTGAGTCGGGCATTGCGGTAGATGCGTTGCTTCTGGAGGAACACGCGTTTGGCAAGGTCGCCAAACAGGTTGCCGTTCATCAGTTCGCAGTGGTGGCATTGGGTTTTGTACTTCTCGCAGGTGGCAGAATAGTGGCAGATGCCTGTGAAGTACCATTGGTCGTGCATGGTGATGACCACTTTCTTGCCTGAAAGTATGATTTTATGGATGTCAGACAGTGACAAGAAACCTTGATTGACCCAATGCAGGTGAATGACGTCGGAGCGTTGAAACTCCGTCAATCGGGTGATATCGGTGCCCGTGTTGGCAAGATCTACTTGGAAGAGATTCTTGCGGCTGAACTGGTTGGCGACGAAGATGCAGAGCCGTTCCCACAGGAATTTCAGCGGCTGTGTCCAATTGTGACCCACCGAAAGCACCGTGAGGTGGTCGGTCTGCTTGTCACGTACCAACATTTTTGCCTTGACACCATTTTTTTTCAAGGCTTCCATCAGTCGGTTGGCAGCAATGGCTGCCCCGCCAATCCGTTCGGATGTGTTGACAATTAGTACTCTCATGTCTCTAAATTCGCGGCAAAGTTACGCTTTTTCGTCCACATAGAAGCATTTTTCACCATTTTCTTCACCTTTTGTTTGGTAGTTCGTCACAAAACCCTTACCTTTGCATCGCTTTTCATAACGAACATACTGCTTCAGTAGCTCAGTTGGTTAGAGCACATGACTGTTAATCATGGGGTCGTTGGTTCAAGCCCATCCTGAAGCGCCAAAAGTAGAGCACTGTTTAATCAGTTGATTAGCAAGGAGTTGGAGAAAATCCGACTCCTTTTTGTTTTCTGACGTATTTCAAATTTGTAGCCAATTTGTAGCCAAAATTGGCTCAGCGGATTTACCCGGTTGGTAAAGTTTGGCTAATCAAGAATAAAGTTGTACCTTTGCAGCATGGATCATACTAAACTGCTTCGAGCCATCCTTCCCGATGTGCTGATAGACAACTTTGATGTTGCCAATTTTGAGAAGAGCGACCTTCGTTTCGACATATGGCTTGACGAGAAGAAGGTCCAGATGCGTGAGGACAAGAAATACGGCAATGTCATCTCGCATGGATTCGGAGAGTACCATACGATTCAGGACTTTCCCATCCGCGGTCGTGCCACGTACCTTCATGTGCGCAAGCGCAAGTGGCTTGACAAGGACACAGGTGAGATATTCTGCTACGAGTGGGAACTGTCCGAATACGACGAGACGCACTTGAACGCGGAGTTCGTCGCTTTTTTAAAAGAGGGAGATTGAGTCCACGCCCATAAGTATCTCCACGCTTGCCGCCCGTAATGGTCTCAAAGGTCCGACGCTCCGCAAGCAGTACAAGGAGAAAATCAGCGACTACCGTAAATGGGAGCAGTTGGAGCATGCCGAGGAGTACATGCTTTTCCCCAATAACTTCGGCGATGACATGAGCCTTGATGAGACCTGCCTGTCGAACGGCGAGGTCTATACCATCCTGACGAACAAGGCTGCACACGGAGGCAAGGGAGCCTTGGCGGCAATGGTGCGCGGCGTGGCCTCCGATACTGTATCCGAGATACTCAGGAAAGTCCCACGAGAGCTTCGCCGCAAGGTCAAGACCGTAACGACAGACCTTTCCTCAGCCATGATGCTGACAGTGAAGACAGTGTTCCCCAAGGCGATGCTCATCAACGACCGTTTCCATGTGCAGCAGTTGGTGACGGATGCCATCGACCAGATGAGGATAGGCTTCCGCTGGGAGGTACTCGCCCAGGAGAACAGGGCCATCAGGGAGCATCGTGCCAAGCGGAAGGCTGTCCACACAAGGGCAGAGAAGGATCTTATCGGTGAATGGGAGCCTGAGAGGATGGAGAACGGTGAGACCAAACCGCAGATTATGGCACGCAGCCGCCATATCATACTTATGCACAAGTCCAAGTGGAATGCCCAGCAGCAGGCAAGGGCCGCCATCCTTTTCAGGATGTTCCCAAGACTGGAGGAGGCATACAACATCTATCTCGACCTCGTGGACATCTTCAACAAGGAGTCAAAGCCTGCAGAGGCCAGGCTCAATCTGGCCAGATGGTACAATAAGGTAGAGGCGTTTGGCGATGACGGTTTCAGCAAGGTTATCGAGACTTTTGAGAATCACAATGCCACTATCGTCAACTACTTTGAAGACAGACTCACCAATGCGTCTGCCGAATCTTTCAATGCTAAGATCAAGGCCTTCAGAACACAGTTCAGAGGCGTGGGAGACATTAAGTTCTTTATGTACCGTCTGGCTACACTTTATTCTTGATTAGCCAAACTTTACCAACCGGGTAAATCCGCTGAGCCCAAAAATTTCGTTTTGTTTTGAGTTGTAGCCACTCCTTTGCAGAATCGTGCCTCAAAATTCTGCAAAGAAGAACATGAGGGGGGTGTCAAGTTCTAACGTTGACAAGTTGAAAAACATCTATAACGGTTCAACTATCAACGCGTATCTAATTTTTCATATTCTGCATAATCCTGTATCTTGTGGAGCGGATGGCCTCTTGGGTGATGCCCATGATGCGGCGGACGTCCTTGTCTTCCAAGCCCGTCTCGTAGAGAATGAGGAAGAAGGTGTTGTGGGGGGTATTGGGAGCGTATTTCTTCTGGATGC
>JAFUWG010000015.1 GCA_017483605.1 Bacteroidaceae bacterium
CGGCTTTATTTCGGGATGCACCTCTATGCCATAAAACAAGACACCCAGCAGCGATTGCTGACGGGCTATCTCATAAAGGCTCTCCCAATCTTCCAGTGAGATGTCCTTCGGTCTTTCATCAGATGTACCAATTGAATACCGAAGCAACTGAAAAAATAAATCTATAATAGAATTTTTCAACAATAGAATTTTTTTTCAACAATAATTACTAACTTTGCAGCCGATGTTAAAAGCCTTTTTTGAACAACTACGCTTTTGGTGGTATATCTTCAAGGAGAAATACAACCTTTAATTTTTTTCCTTCTGTATGTTCCAAAGGAAAAGAGGGTTGCCTATTACATATCGTCTCCACATCCTTTTCGGTTCAATCATCAGCCTATACAGCCACTCCAAAGAATGCTCCTGCCACCATTTAGGTGCACGGACAGCCGTCCCCGCATAAAAGTCAAACACCGCACCAATTGTCCCCACATGACAATGAATATTCAAATCCCTCCAATGCGAATAAGCCCACTTCTCCTGCTTGGGCGCCGTCATACCAATCCACAACAAATCCGGATTGGCATCATTGATGGCTTTTATAATAGCCGCATTATCCTCATCCGAGAATTCTGGTTTATATGGAGGAGAATATGTTTCCACGACAATATTAGGATAGTCCACCTTTGCCCTGTCACGAATAAGCCCCAACACCTTCTCACTGCTGCCCATAAAAAAGCACTTACCACCCCTCTTGTTCAACTTCTCCATTTCTATCTGAAACAAATCCCAGCCAGCAATCCTCTCCTTCGGCTGCGATTTAGCATTTAACCAGCGACAAGCCATTACGATACTTGCACCGTCTGGAATCAGATAATCACCATTCTGCAATGCCTCAGCAAACAACTCATCCTTCTGTGCTACATTAAAAGAATGAGCATTGATAGTATTGATAAGCATTTTCCCTTCGGGAAGCATCAGCAATACATCCTGGGACTCTATAATTTTCAATTCAAACAATTTCATTTGGCTTTACAAATAATGTGTCAATTCCGTTTTTTCATCTCACACCGACAGTTTGAATCCAAATAACCATTTTACGCTTTTATGTTTTTGCACAATGCAAATAACCTTATACATGACATAAAGCAATATAAAAGATACGACAGGAGCAACAACGTATCCAAGCATCAGATGGTTTTCAGTCAAGAAATCATGAGTGTACAGACTTCTGGCAAGTCGTAGAAAACCGATTTCTACCACAATATGCTGCAATAAATAAATCGACAACGTCTCTTTACCGATGCCTACAAATAAATTCAAGATTGACAGCCCCTTATATTTGTCATAAAAACGCCCCATTACAAATATTGTCGTATATATACCAGCCATTCCAATCATCAACCGAAGCAACACCACCTTTATCATATATTCTGTATTCTGGAGGATATACCCACCACTATTCCATATAGAATATTGGGGATGCCAAACACAAACCAAAAGAAGAACAAAAAAAGACATAGAAAGAAGCCCCCTTTTCCATCCTATTTGAGAAATGTTTTTTGTATAATAGCCAAACAAGAAGAATGGAAATAGGAATGAGATATTCACAATATTTTTAGGTATCAAGTGAAATACAATAACTACCAAGCCCATTATTACCCCCCCCCATCCATGATTTCACACAAATTTTCTCACAGACACAGACAATGATGGAACTCACAAACACCGCCCACAAGAAATAATACATACAATGGTCTCCAAACAACAATGATATGAGCATCCAAATAACAGCGGGCACAACAATGTTCGTTACTTTATTTGCTACCAATTGTTTCCAATGATGGCGGGCAAGACTTCCCCTTAACAAGAAGCCCGAAATGTACATGAACATCGGCAAGTCAAAAGTTCTCAATAGGATATGGAGTGAATTCTCTATAGGGCACAAGGCATTCAATGTATGCCCTAGAACAACACTCCAAATAAGAAGTCCCTTGAAAAAATCTAATTTTCCGTCCCTCATAACACCATTTGTTTCATTATTATCTCACAAATCGCCTCCGTCGCATGACCTTTTTCGCACGACCCCAACAAATCCAAATGCCGTTGTACTTTCTGCAGATGCGTCTTTTCATCAAACCCACGAATCAAATCCGCTAATTCTTCATTTGTTTTTGCATACGGAAACGCCCAATCATCAATCAGAGTATAAAAACCCCTATCTTCATTTTGATAGTATTCCAAATCAGGAGTAAACAGGAATGCCGGCTTCTTTGTCAAAGCAAAATCCCATTGAGAAGAAGAATAATCAGTGATAAATACATCTGCCATACATAAAAGTTCTTGCATTTCATCATATTTAGAAGCATCAACAGCATCCTGTGGTATATTCTTTTTGTCAAGCGAATTACTGAAGACATGCATTCTGTACACAAAAATCCACTCTCCTCCCCATCGTTCTTTTGCTGCATCAAGACACTTTGAGATATCCAAATCCATTTTGTTTTGTTGATGCTTTACATTCCCTCGATAAGTTGGAGCGAAAAGTATCACCTTCTTATCTTTATTTACACCCAATTTTTTCTTCGCCTTTTCTTTTATGAGTGAATTGTCTCTAAAAAAGATATCATTCCTGGGCAATCCAATCTCCATATAAGCATCTCTCCGTATCATTTGAGAATCATACATCACTTCTGTAAATCGCCTACTACTGGACACAAACAGACTAGTATCCAAAGCATTATAATATGCCTTATACAATTCCCACTTCGCATTATTCGAAACATCTGTTGCAGAAATCATCTTCTTTGGCGACTTCGACAAAGAGTCCTGTTTGGGTACAGATATACCAATTCTTTTATACGCCCCACCACCATGCCATGTATCAATCATAAACTGCTTTTTCCGTTTAGGAACATAACACGGACTTGGAATGTTTGCAACAATAATTTTGGAAGTCATCTGATAATAAAAATATTTCAGACTATTATAAGACACACACCTTACTCCCTCTCTTCCCATCAATTCTTCTGGTGGACTTTGCAAACACCATATATATTGCAACCGCGTTCCATATTTTTCATATAGATATTCATAAATAGAACGAGGGCTACAAGCATATTGTGTCCCCTTCTGACTATTAAAAATAATTCGATTATTTTTGATTGGCCATAAACAAAAGCCCCTCATACATAAACGGACCACCTTTTGAACTAATTCTGTCAGCATAACGAACGTATTAACCTATCAAACATTTCTTTTAAATCATACATAGGCATCCACCCCAATGCCTCAACTTTATCAGTATTCAATCTCAACTTTGTCTCTGGTGCATAACCTTGATTCTCTTTCGGAGAAATCACCACATTGATATTGGGATTAAATTCATCTCTCACGAACCGTGCCATGTCACGTATAGAAATATAACTATTCTTGTTGGCAATATTATACGCCTCACCTTTATTCCCCCGCAATAATAAATAAAGCATGGCACTTACTGCATCTGTGGTATAACAATAAGGCTTTGATGAAGTCCCTGATGTATTTAAAACAATATCCATTCCAGTGATTACACTCCTTGCAAATTGTGCAAAGACTCTATTTTCGGTTTCTGCAATACCGGCTCCAAATGTCTGTGTCAGCCTTGCTATTATCACGTTAACATCATATTCTTTAGCATACGAATGGCAGAGACACTCACAAGTTCTTTTGCCCATATTATACGAACTACGCACCTCCATTGGGTTTACATAGCCTTGAAACGATTCATCTAACCACTCATCAGTATGATTGCTTCCATAAGTTTCCAACGAAGAAGCGTAAACCACCCCACTCACTTGCATCTTTTTAGCATATTCCAAAACTGCCATCGTACCCTCAATTGCCGTTCGGAGTGTCTCTACAGGATGTTCTACAAAATACTTTGATGCAGTAGGACTCGCCAGATGCATTATGTAATCAATGGAATCAGCAATGCTATTCGGCGTTATCTCTGAAAGTTCTAACTGGCGGGAATCAATCTGAGCATATTCATCCGCAAAGACCTGTTGAGCCTTTTCTATATTTCTGATTACGGCTATAATCTTGATGTCCAGTTGTTTTTGTCTATTCAGTTCCAGCAAACACTTCACCATCACAGAGCCTATCAATCCCGTCGCTCCCGTAATCAGGAACGTCTTGCCACGCAATTGCTCTGCTAACTCAAAGCGTTCGGCAAACTGCTGGACATCTTCGATAATTATATGATTATTCATGAGAGTTCTACAAGTTTCAGTTTTATCCTTTCACATCAGGAAAAACTATAGTTAATATTTAATTTCTTTTATATAATCAGCCTTGTCTTCCGTTTGAAATAAATAGTCTGCCTGATTCTTTATCTCCTCATATATGGAATGATGTACTGCAATTGTGGGATGTTTTTCATCTAACAAATAAGCATCGGGATCGTTGTTCCCTTTAGCATCCCTAAAACACTGTCGAACATCTATATAGTAATCTTGCTGCATGAGCCAATCTGAGAAGAGTTTAATCTGATCTTTCCCTTCAAGATTATTAATCAGAAAACCACTATCAACAATCCAAACAGGAATAATATTATAAGACATCAAGGTTTTTGCAATATCTTCACAATCCAAGATACATGTCTCCATCTTAGATTTCGTTGGATTTAGGTAAAAATCATTTGCCCCAATACTGATTAATGCATACTGTGCATTAGAGAACCATTTTGCGTAATTTTTCACATATTGTTTAAGAGCAGAAGCCGTCTGCCCTCCTTGCCCCAAGATAAGAGTCTTGTCCAAACCTATTTCTTTACATACTAGATATGCAAATCTCTGATCCTTATTATCAGCAATGCTATTACCTTCTATATAAGAATGCCCTAAAACAATTAACTTCAGATCTGCTATAACAGGGTATCCAAACGAAAATTCATCTATCTCCATAGAATCTCCCTCTAACATATAGGCACACAATGCACCCCAAGCATATCCAGTATAGTCTCCCCCCCCTTCATTTGACACGTCACCCCCAGAAACATCTGTCAAGCCTACTTTTATAAACGTATCAATGTTCCCTTCTTCATCCGCAACGTTAACATTATAATATCCTGCAACATCTGTACGTTTCAAAATCTCCAAATATATCCGTTGTCCTTCACATAAAGAGACATTTTTCAATTTCAGCCGATTTTTCAACACTTGTTCCGAATCCGAACCAATAAGATATGTTGTGATAAAACTTCCCTCTTCATCTTTTCTTACACCAAACATTGTTCCTGACATATATGCCCATTTCCCCACAAGAACTTCAAAAGATTTGCCTTTTGCTATTAATGATACAGAAAGGTTAAATTTGTCCTCATGAGTTACAACACCACTAATCAATCTATTTTCAACGCCTACAATATGAGTTTTTGCGGTTGTCATATCATCTGAAATGACCCATCCTGCGCTCTTTGAAAAACTCGAAAAATCTTTTATCACAACGGAATCCCATCCTTCCGTATCTTCTGATCTCGAGTCTGAAAGTATTTCATCTCCTACAAATTCTATAGTAGGAACCTCAATATCAGCCCTGTTGCAAGAATAAAGTGATGCCAGCCATGATATAAAAATCATAAGATAGCACTTTTTCTTATATAACGATTCGCTCCAACTAAAAGATGTAGACTTTTTCCTACACACCATAATCTTAAGAAGCCTCAAAATCACCTAAAATCCAAATATTTGTTGATTCTCATGAACCTCAACCATTGCTTTGAAAATAAAGTAATCTGTTGGGGTTGTTATTTTTATATTCTCCATCGGGCCAATGACCTTACCTAATTTATGCCCATAGTGATGCATCATGGAGCATGAATCAATAAAATCATTTTTACCTTCCCTCTTTGCTCGTTCATGTGCTTCCAATATCTCCTCCAGATAAAAACTCTGAGGTGCACGTGCAATTAGTGAATTGGCACGAGTAGGAATTTCCAGTCCTCCATCTTCCAGACTCACAATAAAGGTTTCCGTGGCAGGAATACAAGTAATACAACTCCCCGCCTTTTGAACCATTCCAATATTATCCGTTATCGTTTGTTCCGTAATCAACGGTCTCACTCCATCATGTATCAGAACGATGTCATCCTCACCTTTTGATATTTCACGTGCAGCAACCAACCCATGATAAATAGAGTCCTGCCCAGTCTCACCCCCTGCAACAATTTTCAGAACCTTGTTGATTTCAAATTTCTTGATCATCTTCTCCAAGAAAGGAATCCATTCTTCCACGCAAGCCACCACAATTCCATCAATCATCGGATGATTGTCAAACAATTCCAATGTATAAATAATGATTGGCTTCCCCTGGTATTCAAGAAACTGTTTCGGACGTGATTTGGTGTGCATTCGCCGCCCTGCACCTCCAGCAAAAATTACTGCGATATTCATATATCTCTATTTTTCGACAACGACATCACGCAAAGCATCAAGATAGCCGTGACCGTATCTTAAATCAGGTTCCATGTAATTTCCTTCTGCCCACTCATTCCATGATTTCAGAAAGATAATCCGATGCTCTGGCTGTTTATTTTTAATAATCTCAACAGCTTTTTCTACAGACTTCTTAAATAATTCAGGAGTAGAACCTCTATAAATATAGGCCCTCCTACCAGCACGCGGAGACCTATCCCAATTTGGCAAAATCGTAGGATAACAATTCTCATCATAATCATAATCTGTAAACCAGTACTTCATGATTTTCTCATAATCAAAAATATCCAAAGGTGCCAACTTCGGGAAATAAACCGCTAATTTTCTCCGAATTATGAAAGGTAGATAGCCCCCCCTAGACAATTCTTGTGCTCTGAAAATATTTTCGAAAGTAATTGCATCGCAACCACTTTCCAATATTTTTTCATGGTAATCCCGCCACTCTACATTTTGACCCACAAAAAATATTCCTTTAAGCCCATTTTTTATAGCCAATCTTTGCCATAACTCTATAAACTGTTTCGTATTGGGAATATCTAATGGACGATATAATAGGAACAAAGGTTTACCATCAACCTTTATATATCGTTCATCCTTAAAAGCAGGTAAAACATTATAAAAATGGGCAACATGATCTTCTTCGCCGGGATAAGTCTGCAATAATAAATCTTCATTTTTATGTTTATCCGCTCCATTCCAATTTCGGCGAGTCCAAGTATGGTTTGCCCAACCCAAGCAGAACGGAAAATCAGGCTTTCCACTTTTCAGCACATCATCAAATATTTCTGCAAGCAATGTTCTACCATTACCGAACCAATAATGCCAATAACAAAAGCCTTCAACTCCCGCCTCACGAGCCATGTCTGCCTGTTGCTCGCGAACTATGGGCAGCCGCAAATCATAATATCCTAAATCTGCAGGGACTCTCGGCTGGTAATGCCCCTTAAAAAGAGGTTTAGCCTTACCAACATTTGTCCATTCAGTAAAACCCTTTCCCCACCATTCATCATTCTCTGGTATCGGATGATACTGAGGAAGGTAAAATGCGATCACTCTTGCCTTTTTTCCCATTTTTTTCAATTGTTTTCAATTGTTTTAATAATTTTTGCAGGCACACCTGCAGCCATAGAATAAGGAGGGATGTCATGAGTCACCACTGAATTTGCAGCAACCACGACTCCATCTCCAATATGTACACCAGACAATACTGCCACTTTGTCTCCTAACCAAACATTATCCCCAATTACGACTTCTCCTTTACTGATTAAATCTCTTTCTTTTGGTTTTTTCAACAGATCTGAATAAGAAAAAGAACCATGATTGTTATCTGAAATAATAACAAACGCACCTGTTAAAAGATTATTTCCTATTACAATTTTATTGCATGCTGTAATTTGACCAAATCTCCCAAAGACACAATTATCTCCGATTTGAATTGTCGGAGAGAAGTCTGCACCTCCATAGTGTTCCCACGCATCAATGATATTACCCCGAAAAAACATACAATTATCACCGATTCTTATATTCTTTCCTCCTTTTGTAAATATATGCCTTTCAAAGCGTGTGCCTTTTCCTACAGATTGAAAGGCATTTGAAATCCAACATGAATATATAAAATTTTTTCTTTTTGATAACCAAACATCTATATCAAACGGATACAATGCCAATATCTTTGAGAAAATAATGACTAAAAATCTTTTCATGCCACAAAACTTACTCTATCAAAAATAGAAAAAATCCATGAACTAGCTCTTTTTCAAAGGCTCTCCACTGTTTCCGTAAACCAATAAATACGGGTGCATACTGCTTTCGTATAATATAAAGGTATAAAATAGCACAAAAGTTCTCATATAGCCATATTCACCTGTAATACAAGAAAATGAAATATAAAAACATATAAAACTCATGAATAGCGCTTGCTTTTTTCTTTCTTTTATCTTGGACAATATATAAGATCTATATATATATATTAAAAGTCCCCAAATGAAAAAGCCAAGAATACCATTATCACATATAATAATAAATATAAGGCTTTCAAAGGCCAACAAAACAGGATGATCTCCGTTCTTCTCTTGGTACTCTCTATCCCAAGCATAACCTTTCCCTACAAGAAAAGAATTTTTCACTTCATCTATTGCTCCACCGAACTGCTCCATCCGCAGTTCTATAGACGAACCCGATACTTCATCACTTGAATCTTGAGGAGACACTATAGAATCTATATATCCAGAAAGTGGTGTAATAGAGATTATTGAGTAAGAAAAAAATGCAAATAAGATCGCACCTATCATTAACTTGAAATTCTTCAGCATCAATAGGTAAAATATTACAGTAATTAACATTGACGCAATAAGTGTTCTTACCCCACAAATTATAATATTGACACTTAATAATAACAATAATAATCCATACAAAAAATTTGATATTTTATTTCTTATTTGTAATACATAAAAAAAAGAAAGTCCTAAGAAAAAAGCATAAGTCATAGGATGATAACAAACTGACGAAATTCGGCCAAACAATCGCCCCCCACCTGGTTCATAATAATTCATCATCAATTCAAGGTTTTCATTATCACGAAATTCACTCGCAAATAAAAGTGTATATGGATTCAGGATTCCTGTTGCTGCCAAAACAATACCATATACTGCCGCTATTATTACACAAACTATTATTATCCTTCTAAACAGCAAACTACAATTATATTCATTAAGGATATTCCAAAAGGAAACAGGAAGCAATAATATCATGACAAAATCGGCCAGAAAGTACCGTAGTTGTGTCATATAATTAGATTCAACTTGAAGTGGAATCATCAATAAGCATAAGAATAAGTAAACACTGACAAAACGAAAAGGCTTCATGTCCAGAAGCAAGTGCTTTCTAATCTTATATTTAAAGAAGAAAATAAGAAAAAAAATTAATATAACATAATTCTTTTTAATAATAAATCCACTTATTGATATGACAATTTCTGGCATTAATAACATTGCAGCCAAAAGATACGCAGCCCCCCATTTGATTTTACAAAAGGTCAAAACTAAAATACCAATGGAAATAAAAGTAAGTACAGACAGCATCTCGATATCAACTATATTTACTATACATCTGTAAAACTTTTTTTACAAACGCCTCTTTAGATGTCATCTCCACAGCAACGTCTCTGCAACGAGCACGTAAGGCATCATACTTTGGAGAGGTAAGTTTATAGACAGATTCTATCCCTTTCGCGAAATCCTCTGAGTCCCGCAATTTCGCACAATACCCTGTGTCTTTGCCTTTTACCACATCCAATGCCGTACCCATCTCGAAAGCGACGACTGGAGTACCACATGACAAAGATTGATTGACCATCGAGGGTCCTGCATCATTGACAGACGGACTTAAGAAGACACTGGACATGGAATAAACACTCGGCAAATCCTGAGGTTTGACAAATCCGAGGTATTTATAATCAAACAGCAAGGACTCCTTGATCGGGTCTATATCATGCCCTGCAATAATCAGCAATATCTGCCCACGTTCCTCTTCTGACAATTTCCCATAAAGGATTCGCAACGCTTCCTGCAAATATCTCATTCCTTTACGTTCATCTGTCAGACGCTGGCAACCGAAGAAGATGAGGAAACGTTTTTTGTGAGGAATTTCGTATTTCTCTCTACAACAATCCACATCCAATGGACGATATGTTTCGTTATCCATCACAGGATAGACAACTTCAAGACGGTCGTAATCTTTCAGAAGAAAGGAACGCCTGTAAAAACTATTCATGTAACTGTTCCCATACACCACAGGCTTTACCTTTTCATATATTTTTTTCCTGTACTTCACATTCCAATGAGTGAAATCATTTTCATCCATTGAATAGACGGCAGGGCAGCAGCCACACCCCGTCTGATAACGCTGGCAATCGCCAGTAAAATGACAACCGCCAGACATAGGGGAATAATCAACACAACGGAATTGGAACTGGCATTTCAATTTGTCGTACAGCGCCTCTATTGTAGCAAAAGATAGAAGTCCTTGCCAAAAAACGACGTAAATCACATCGTATTGCTTTTTTATTTTTGCCAACACATCCCTTGTAGGAACAGGAGGGAACGTTTCTTTTTTGTAAAAGAAATAATATCCAGGAACTTGTTTCTTGATACGTTGATTTGCTAATCTTCTACAAATTTTCCATAGACCTTTTGAAAGACATTTGCTGCTTTCGCCATCATACACACTGATAAATTCAGGATGCCCCTCAACAGGGAACTTTGTCATAAAGTCCACATCAAGACCCGCCTTTTTCAACGCATTGTAGTGCGTCAAGCCAACAACACCAGGCCCCACCGTAGGGTCGGCTGACGATATGACAAGAACTCTCGGCAATTTATCTCCCATAGAAGAAATCCCTTATCGTATTGACAACAAACTCCACATCTTCGTCCTTCAAGTCATAATACATCGGCAAACGTACCAGGCAATCCGCAAATCTGTCGCAATTCGGGAGTTCCACAACCTCTCCACAATGTGAAGTATAATAATCACTCTTGTGTAGACTCAAATAATGAAATACAGCCAATGCATCTTTCTCTTTCAAATAACTTATCAAAGCGGTTCTTTCTTCCAGAGAACGGCACACGAGATAGAACATGTGGGCATTGTTTGTTGCATAGGGTGGAATGTCGGGAAGTTGGAAATAGCCTTTCCCTGCAAGTGCTCGCAACCCTTCATGGTACAAATTCCACAGATGCTTCCGACGTTCCTGTATCATGTTCAGATTTTCCAACTGCGCCCATAAAAAGGCGGAATTGATTTCAGAGGGGAGAAATGAAGAACCTGTGTCCACCCAGCCATACTTGTTCACCATGCCACGGAAGAACTCGGCACGGTTGGTTCCTTTCTCCCAAATGATTTCTGCACGGCGGATGAAACGCTCGTCATTCACACACAAAAGCCCACCTTCGCCGCCAGCCGTGATGTTTTTGGTCTCATGGAAGGAAAAGCAACCGAGGTGTCCAATGCCACCAAGTGGCTTGCCTTTGTAATAGGAGTCAATCGCTTGTGCGGCATCCTCCACAACCAAAATATTGTGTCTTTCGGCTATCTCCATGATTTTATCCATGTCACAGGCGACACCTGCATAATGGACTGGAACTATCACTTTTGTTTTCTCCGTGATAAGGCTTTCAAGTTTGTCCGCATCAATGTTCGGATTGTCCGCATAACTGTCGGCGAACACTATTTTAGCACCTTCGCGAACAAAAGCCAGAGCCGATGACACAAAAGTGTACGACGGCACAATCACTTCGTCTCCGGGCTTCACATCACACAGGATGGCTGCCATTTCCAATGCATCTGTGCCCGATGTCGTCAAGATGCATTTCTTGAAACCGTATCGTTCCTCAAAAAATCGCTGGCACTTTTTTGTGAATACACCATTACCAGACAGTTTGCCAGTATAAACGGCCTGATACATGTAGTGTGCTTCTTTGCCCGTAAGGAAGGGGCGGTTAAAATCTATTCTCATCTTTTTTATCTATTTTCTCAAGAAGGTCTCTTCCCCAAAGTTTCTCAAATCTTTGGGCTTCCATTTCTTTTTTGAAATCTTCCAGATAACCTAAATAATCATATTGTGACTTATAGCCAAGTATTTCTTCTGTCTTGGACATGTCAAATACATACTCTGAGGCATCAGGCTTGCTACTATTATAAAGAATTGGCGATGGACAACCCTTAGGGGAAAACACATCTACAATACCTTTAACTTGCTCCTCCAAAGTAACACCGATCCCAGTTCCGACATTATAGGTTCCGCTCCCTGCACTTTTCACAGCGATGCATCGCTCTATTATCTGACAGCAATCCTTCACATATACAATATCTCGTTTCCTTGCAGGATTTCCCCAGATTTCTATCGGTTCTCCATGAATTGCTTTGTGGATCATTAATCTATACCCCTGCCATCGACTTTCTCCATCAACATAGTAATAAGGATTGGGATGATACAAATAAATATTAGGAAATCTGAGAATATAGAACTTGAGCAAGTACTTTGCCGAATAATGAATCAGCAATGCTACTGCTGCATTTTTTGTAATGGAATAGACACTATGGTCATTATTCAGAGGGAAGCCTGTTGGGGCATCGGAACTTATTGGAGTATCAGTACCGCAGAGTTGAGCCACATCTGATATCGATTGCGAATAGATGACTCGCTCTGCGTTTGCCTTGACGCAATAATTCAAGATGTTTAATGCACCCGTCATATTTACATCTATATATTTCTGAGGCTGATAGCCTTCCATCCTTGCAGGAAGAATGCCTGCAAGATTTACCACGGCTGACACATCGGATGTCGGCAAGGACTCGAAAGAACGGGCATCTCTCACATCCACAGAATAATAATCAATGCCGAAATCTGCAAAAAAACCATTGTCGCTTTTCCGACCTCCCACAGCCATAACATGATAGCCGTGTTCCGCCAAATAAAGACAGGTATAAGCCCCCACTGTTCCTGTCGCTCCAAAAACTACTATGTTTTCCATCTTTTTATAATCAAGGAATAAATCGTATGTCCGATTTGTATATAAAATACCCACTCCTATCCCCACTACATTCTATTGGACGGAGTTCTTCATCAGTAATTGCCGCTTCAACTATTTCTGGGTATTGCTGCCAATTCTGAATTATCTTTTTCAAGTTCTTTGTCTCTTCTGACAAGAAATAGACCCCAGAATTATTGTGTTCCGTGATTTGAGGTTCATGGAAATCTCCCATGGCTACCTCTATAACACCTTTCAGGAAGTCATACCCTGTAGAAAGTTGTACAAGGTTCGAACCAATAAAGTCACCGCCCATACGGGCACCTATCTCTATCACACGGATTTCACCATCTTCTGTAATCTTCAGTTCCGAATGAGAAGCACCATAACAGATGTGGAGTGCATCAAGGGCTTGCAGAACTATCTCACGAATCTCGCTTTTAATGTCAGCAGGAAGAGAAGAGGGCTGATGATGTTCCAATTCCACAAAGTATGGAGCACCAGTGGTCACCTTGTCTGTTATCTGAAGGATATGGTGTCTGCCCTCAAAAGAAATGGACTCCACGCTCACCTCTCGACCTGTAACGAACTCCTCTATAATCGCTTTCTTCTCGAATGACTCTTTCTGTGCACGGGCAATCGCACTCTCCAACTGGACAGGATCCAGGACCTTCTCCACGCCACGACTGCCTGACCTGTCTGTCGGTTTCACAATCAAAGGGAACTTGAATCCTTGAATATTATATGCGTTGGACGAGTCCACCAATGTAAATTTAGGAGAAGGAACGGAATGTTCCTGAAAACATTGCCGCATCATGTACTTGTTCGTCGTCACTACAGAGTATTCGTCGGGATTGGAGGGCAGCCCCATCTTGCTTGCGACATAATTAACCGTCAATACTGCCAAGTCCGAGGAAATGGTGGTTACACCGTCTATTTCTTCTTTCTTGCACACGTCAAGAATTGCATCCTTATCCTTTACATCAATGGGATAGAACCTGTCTGCAATGTCTTTACATACAGCCCCCTCTTCCCAGGCAAAGCAGATGGTTTCAAGACCCATCTCTTTCGCCTTCCTTACCACTGGAATCTGGAGATAACTGGCTCCTATGATTGCTATCTTCTTCATCTCCTTAATATTTTCACTACTTTCATTTTTACTTTTTCTTTTACCGCTTTATCTAAAAACATATAAGATGCAATGCTGACACTCAAAAGAGAGGCTACAAACAGAATCACGGAAGAATATATATTCGCGTTACCCACCATTATGTACACACAAAAGGTCATAAGCACAGATATTGCCGCAACCTTTAGACAGGTCAAAAAGCAGGGGAGGAAATCCGCATACTTGTATCCTTCTACATCATGAACCAGCAGATAGGGCTTGATAAAGAAACCAAAAAGCACAAGTACAATGATGCCGACATACTGCATCCACATAACATCACCGCCCAACTTATATATAAAGTATAATACGATGAAAAGTCCTGGTCCAGAGAAGGCTGCCAGAATAGAATTTGTTTTTATCTTGGCGGCTGCCATCATCGGGACATAGAAAGCCGCATCAAATGTACTGAGTATTCGCTGTACAATGATGAACTGAGTAAAAAGCACCGCATAAGGAGGCACTTTGACCAGCCAAATGTCCATGATTGTGTTCATGATAAATATACAGGGAAGACCCAACAATAGCACAAGATCAAACACCAGTACCGTACTGTTCATGGTCAACCGTTTGGACTCTTCATACTCTCCTGCGGCATACAACTTGATAATCTGTGGATTGATGGCAGAACGGAAGTTGTTGATGAACTGCATCATTGCCCCCGCCACCTGATTTCCTATGGTCTGGGCAGCGACCACAAACGGTTGAAAAAACATGTTCAGTAGAACCAAATAACCTTGAAGTTTCAAAGTCTCGGACAGATTCGCCAAGACATTCCAGCCAGAAAAGCCCAGTAAAGACCTAAATATACTTTTACTGAATACAAACCTCAATCGGGACTCTATGAAATGGCGACGGCAATAAAGCCGATATGCCATCGCCGTAATTATTTGGACAAGCCCGATAAGAACCGCATAAGTTATCAACTTGTCATATTGAGACAGACTCAACAAATATACAACGACAAGTTTTGCGATAGCCTCAAATATACTGATATATGCATACACACCCATCCGCTCATGAGCCATGATAAGAGATGTATATGGCACCTGGGTGATATTGACGATGGACGTGAGGATGGAGATGTGGAATACAAGGAGTGCCGCACCCATTCTTTCCTGCAAAATGACCAACTTGTTATACACGAACCACAATCCCCCTGTTTCCAGCACCAAGGCAAGAATCAGCCCCATGCCAAGATGCGTGTAAAATGCAGTGTTGAATGTTTGGTATAACTTCTCAAAGTTTTGTTTGCCAAGTTCATACGTCAAAAATCTGGATGTGCCAATACTGAGTGTTCCATTGATGAATGACAGCATAGCAACGACTCCACCCACAACATTGTACAGAGCATAATCATCTACGCCCAGTTTATCAAGGATGACACGGGAGGTGTACAAAGTCACCCCCATAATCAGTAACATCCTTAAATACAGGAACAGCGTGTTCTTGGCTATACGCTTATTATCGACAGCCGTATCTGGCATTTATTTTTATAAAAGCCGCAGACTTACATCTTATAAGAAATAGTTGCATAAGAAAAGATGCAGTATCGTTGGCCCTAGTTAAATACCCCTCCAACTCACCTGTTTAGGGGAGAGGATGTTAAGGAATGGGATTGGTGGCCACACTATTGAACCGAAGATGAGAGATGTGACCACCGCACCCGATGTGAAGCCCCCTCCTGCTCCCTGTTTAGGGGAGAGTGTGATAAAGAGTTGACAATTGGTGATGTAGAGTTCAATAACTAAGACAAACAATGGGAAGATGGGGGCATCTTCTCAATTGGATGAATATGTAAATCGTTGGTTTTGTGGATGTTTTCGCAAGTATCTGGAAAGATTACAGCATAGATTTAGTGCTGTATTTCGCGGATGACATCGTCCACAATGTAGAGGTCGCTGAAAGTGTAGAGGAGGGTTGATGGGTCATGGAGACGTTCGTTGGTCTTGGATGTATAGAATAAATCCAAAGCCCGTTCGGGAGATATATCCAAACGCTCGGAAAGAAGGGTAACGATTCTTCCTATTTTATTCCACATCAAGAGATCACTCAGCATAATTATTATTTCAGTATTTCTGACTTTTCAAATTGCAGATATTTATCAATGACACTCTGTTTCAAAATACAAATTTGGTTATTGGGTTGATGCTTAGATAATTCGCCCAAGGCTCTTTCCTCCGTCATCAAATCTGCCATATACGCTTCAATCGTATCAATTACCCTATCATTTGCCACACCACCTTCGATAATGTCATAATCATGCCACAGTTTTTTACCACTTCTGCTTGCTACTATAAAATTCAGCCATTCGGAATCGTAGTGCTCAAACTTTTTATAACGAAATTCTTTAATAGCACGTTCGAAATCAAAAGAATATTGATTGATAACCTTGGGAGCATCAAATAAATAGCGACTCTTTATCCCTGCCCATGTCTTTGCTTGTGAACGAAGGTCTGTCACATAAAAACCTCTGCCAAAATCTAAATTCGTTCTCCCCACATTGACCAAAGGAGAGGAAATTTCTTCTATGCCACCATGATATACGGTTCTCATGACTTCAGCCCTTTCTTTTTCTCCCATATATCTAATGCTCCTAATACATCTTCTGTCACATGCTGACGACTTTGAGTATGCAATGCTTCATAACATTTCAGGATAAAGCCCTCCATCAACCCAACTCGCTTCATACGCTGATACATCTCACTCGTAGAGACATTGCACTGACGTGCAGCCGACTCTACACACGATGAAGCGAATATCATCTTGTTCTTTTTTCTTTCACGTGCAACACTACGTTTTATTTTCAACACTTCCATTTCTTTCTTTTTTATAGATGGCAAATTTAGCCAGAAAAAATGAAACAACCAAATTTGTATGATAAATTCTACAAAAACAGGTGTTTATTGTGCTTACAATTCTTTTTTATGCTATTTTTTCGAGGTCGTCCGCTGAGATTTCGGTCATGGCGGAGCCGAGGAGGTCGAGGGTGACGACAAGGTAGGCTCGGCGACCTTGGTGGAGGACTTTGCCTTCGAAGCCAGCGAGAGGACCACGGAGGACACGGATGTGGTCGTTCACATGGAGGGGCTCGGCTGTGAAATTGACAGGGTTGTCGGCATTGTAAAGCATGAAGCGGAGCATCTCCATCTGGTGGTCGGGGATGACTGCCAGAGGGTGACGACCGAAGTCATTGGCGATGCCAGCCTTGTCGGTGAGGAAATATTTGATGAAAGGGAGATTGACGATGTCACGTCGTTCTTGTTCAGTGGCGTGGATGAAGATGAGGGTGGAGATGAGCACTCGCTCGATTTGTTTCTTCTGCCCTGTACGCCATACACGCAGTTCGTTTTGGGTGGCTACGTAGGATTCGTAGCCCAAGTTTTTCAACTTCTCGCGGCTGGCTTTTTCAGTGTTTCGCCCCACGATTGCCACAAACCACTTGCGGTTGGGTACGCCTACGGCATCGCCAACTTTGAGAGTTGCCGGCACCTGATCGACCGTTCGAGAGTTGATATACATAAACTCTTTCTGTAAGTTGGAAAGCCTTTCCCTGCACGGTTTGACAGGTGTCGGAACTTTCGGAATGCAAAGGTACGAATAATCTCTTGAATAAAATACAAAATATGATAAAAATCTTTTTTTTACCCTCTTTTTCCATATAAAAGCATCTTTGGATGACATTTTCATTTTAGATTTGTCAATCATTGTAAGCAAGCAGAGGTTTCGAGAATTACACATTATTATATATATAATTAAGGAGATAGAGGAAGGTAAAGGGAGATAGAGGGAGATAGAGGGAGGTAGAGGGAGATAGAAGATAGAAGAAGATAGAAGCCAGTGTCTCCTAAACTTAAATGATAAGCCGTAATCGTTGCATCAAAGTCCGAAGGACTGACAGACCACAGGCAGGGTGTGGAGTGAACGCAGTGAACGAAACCCCTGCTATGAACATACCTGCCAGCCAAGCCCCGACGGGGCGACAGACTCCCATGTTGCTCCGTCACCCTTTCAGGGTTCCATCCTATATGTGCCTCACAGCAGGGGTTCCGTCCTTTCAGGACTCCACACCCTGTCTGTGGTCTGTCAACCCTACGGGTTTTGCAGATGGCACGATTGTGGATTGTCATATCAACATAAGGGCTATTGTGCTCATTTAAGCAGGAGAGTTTAGGTGAACGTGGGGTGTATCGTGTCCACAAAGAACTGATGCCCGTAATCATTAAAATATTTAGCATTGATATAAAATTTAATTTAGCGTTGGGACAAAAATCAATTTAGCATTGGAACAAAAGTCAATTTAGCGTTGGGACAAACTTTTATTAGAACGCTAAATTATTTTTTGTTATAAAGCCAAATTTATTGATGTATCAATGACAAATTTCTTTATGTAATAAGGCTAAAGTCATTGACTCTATAGGGCTCGAGAAGGAAGAGGATACGGTACACATTGGGTGTAGATGAAGAAGGAGAATCAAATGGAGAACGAGTAAGACCATCGGTTTTCGAACTCGAATTTTGCGAATTGGACGAATTTTGGCAGAATAAGTTGAAGTTTTTTGTGATGGCAAGCATCTAAATCAGATTTTTTATGTACATTTGCAAAAGATAATAACCTGAATTAACTAACACCAAACGGAGAAAACAACAATGAAGATTCGTTTCAGTATAGATTACGGCACACAGTGGGGCGAGGACATCCGCGTTCAACTGGTAAAGGTTGCCAAGAACGGTCAGAAGAAGGCTGTGAAGGAGTGTCAACTGGACACTTACGACGGACACCTGTGGGAAGGCGAAATCACGTTCCAGAGTGTGGGCGTGGAAGCCATCGAGTACAAATATGCCCTGTATCGTGAAGGGCAACTCGTGTGGACAGAGTGGGACGTGGCACCTCACAAGGTGACGTTCGACGGTGTGACCAACCACTATATCCTGAGTGACCAGTGGCGACCCATTCCAGAGGACTTGCCGCTCTTCTCGTCGGCATACACCGAGTGTGTGGGTGCCCAGTCGGATGACAGCCAAGCCATCGACACACTCTACTCCTCCACCCTACAACTGCGTGTGGTGGAACCTCGTCTGCGAAAGGGCGAATACCTTGCCATCTGTGGCAACACACCTCGCCTGGGCGAATGGAAGAACCCTAAACGCATGGCACTCATCAACTTGCAGGAATGGGCCATCAATATCGATGCCGAGATGCTGTACGATGAAGTGGAATACAAATACGTCATTGTTGATGCCAAGAACAACATTCTCCGTTGGGAAGAAAGGAACAACCGCCGTCTGCGTGCTCCGAAACTGCTGCCCAAGCAGATGTGGATTAAGACCGAAGACCGCCCCACCCTCTATGGCGACAGTTGGAAGGTGGCTGGTGTGGTCATTCCCGTCTTCTCTATCCGCACAGAAAAAAGTTATGGTGTAGGCGACTTTGGCGACCTGAAGGCGTTGATTCAGTGGGCTGTGAAGACCCGAATGCACGCCATCCAGATTTTGCCAATCAACGACACGATGATGACGGGCAAATGGCAGGATTCCTACCCCTACAACTCCATCTCCATCTATGCGTTCCATCCGCTCTATTGCGACATCAACGCCCTGCCACGGCTCGACGACCGCCTGGCGATGGAGAAATTCATGATGAAGCAGCAGGAGTTGAATGCCCTGCCTCAGATTGACTACGAGCAGGTCATTGCCCTGAAGATGGAATATCTGCGTCTTGCCTTCGCACAGGAAGGGAAGCAAGTGCTTGAATCTGAAGCGTTCAAGGCTTTCTTTGAGGACAACAAGGACTGGCTGGTTCCCTACGCCGCCTTCTCCTATCTGCGTGACCGCTACGGCACACCAGAGTTCCAGAAATGGCCTCAACTCAACGTCTATCACCAGCGTGAGGTGGAGAGATTGACGGCTCCAGAGAACAAGGAGTACAGCAAGATTGCCCTCTACTATTATATTCAGTATCAGTTACATCTGCAATTGCTCGACGTGCGTAACACGGCTCGTCAGCATGGCATCATCCTCAAGGGCGACATCCCCATCGGCATTTCACGCACCAGTGTGGAAGCCTGGTCGCAGCCCCATCTCTTCAACCTTGACGGACAGGCAGGTGCCCCACCAGATGACTTCTCCGCGAATGGTCAGAACTGGGGCTTCCCTACCTACAACTGGGACGTGATGGAAGAGGATGGCTACCAGTGGTGGATTCGCCGATTCCAGAAGATGGCTGAATACTTCGACGCCTACCGCATTGACCACGTGTTGGGCTTCTTCCGCATTTGGGAAATTCCGATGCACTCCGTACATGGCTTGTTGGGACAGTTCTCGCCAGCCATGCCGATGAGTGTCAACGAGATAGAAAGTTACGGATTGCGATTCAATGCCGAATACATGACCCGTCCTTACATCGCCGACTGGACGCTCGAACGCATCTTTGGCTATCGTGCAGACTTGGTGAAGGCTGTCTATCTGCAGCCACGCACGGATGGTCGCTACGACCTGAAGGACGAATATGCCAGCCAACGTAAGATTGAGGCAGCCTTTGCCGGCAAGACGGATGAGGACAGCATCACGCTGCGTGACGGATTGTACGCCCTGGCATCATGTGTGCTCTTCGTGCCAGACCGCAAATATCCAGAGGTCTATCACCCACGCATATCGGCACAACTCGACTTTGTCTACGAGTCACTGCCACAACACGAAAAGGAGGCGTTCAACAATCTCTACAATGATTACTTCTACCGTCGTCACAACCAGTTCTGGTATGAGGAGGCGATGAAGAAGTTGCCTGTGTTGACCCAATCGACCCGAATGCTGGTGTGTGCAGAAGACCTCGGCATGGTGCCTGACTGTGTGGCTTGGGTGATGAACAACCTGAAGATTCTCTCGCTGGAAATCCAGACGATGCCTAAGTCGCCAGCATTGCAGTTCGGTCACTTGTGGGAAAACCCATACCGTTCGGTGGCAACCATCTCAACCCACGACATGTCGCCTCTGCGTCTGTGGTGGGACGAAGACACGGAGCGTGCCCAACAGTTCTACAACTACGCACTCTACAAGGACGGCACCGCCCCACATCCGGCACCAGGATGGCTTTGCGAAGAGATTGTGGCGGCTCACCTCTTCTCGCCATCAGTGCTCACGCTCCTGTCGTTGCAGGATTGGCTCGCCATGGACGAAGAACTGCGTCTGCCCGACCCTGCCGCCGAGCGTATCAACATCCCCGCCAATCCGCGTCACTACTGGCGATACAGAATGCATCTGTCTGTAGAACAATTGCTACATGCAGACAAATTCAACGCTAAACTCCGTGCCCTTATTGAGAACTCGGGGAGAGGGTGAGGAAATGGAGAATGAAGAGTGGAAAATGAAGAATCTTTTGTTTGGCATAGCCAATGAAAAATGAAGAGACATTGAAGAAGAAGGGAAAGAAATCTCGATACAGCAAGCCAAAGTTCCTCATCACGTTTTGCCTCGTGATGGGGCTCTTTGCTGCTATACGATACGGATTCGCCATCGAAGTGCCTATCGATGTGGAGACATCGCAACCAAATGAGGATGAGTATGTTGCTTATCTGGTAGGCGAGGAGGTGATTCCAGAAGAAGAGTTGATTGAATTGGCGAAAGAAGAACCTGAAGAAGAGGGCGATGCGAAGGAGGACAGTGCCATTGAAGAGCCGATTCTTTATGATGCAGAGCCCGATTCGATGCCTTTTGACCATTCTCACCACGAGACGATTGTCAATGAGCCTGAGGATAACCTGCTGATTGAACACCCTATCAACGATCCCGCTCATCCTAAAAACCCTCACCGCATCCGTGGGGTGAGAAGTTATGCCGATTGTTTCCCAGACATTCAGGACATACAGATTCTTGCGGCTCAACGCTATGGCATCCAGCCTGTGCGTACCCGCAAAGAGGCGGAGAAGTTGGTCAAGCGTCACAAACTGGTCAACATCTGCCATTCGCCTTTCTACACCGTGGACGACCTCACCCACTCCATCCCCTATCTGGTGCCACGAGCACAGCAATTGCTCAACACCATCTGTCTGAATTTTCTTGACTCTTGCCAAGTGAAAGGGCTTCCTCCTCATCTGCCAATGATTACGTCTGTACTCCGCACAACGGATGACGTGTCGAACCTGCAAAGGGGCAATAAAAATGCGACAACCAATTCGTGCCACTGCTACGGCACAACTGTCGATATCGCTTATAATCGCTTCATGCCCGTCACAGGCACATACGAAAGCAACGCTGCCCTACTCCGCTGGAACGAACCTATGAAGCAGGTGCTTGCAGAGGTGCTTTACGACCTGCGGCAACAACAGAAGTGCTACGTGAAATATGAACGAAAACAGGGATGCTTCCATCTGACATGCAGATGAACAAATGAAGAAAGAAGAGGGCGTTTCAAATAGCATATCCTCGACGCCCCTAAATCGACCACGTCGTGGTCGATCTGCCGACCACGTCGTCATCGGTTCACCGACCACGACGTGGTCGATTTTTAGGTGCTGGGGATATGTTATTTGAAGTACCCCCGCTTCATTTACTTAATCAATCTTTGAGCAATCATTTCCACGACATCGACATTGACCGCATTGCCGAGGGCTTTGAACTTCTGCACACGAGAAAGACCTTGGTAACTGAGTTCCTGCATCGATTGAATACGTGCCGCCTCGTTGTGGGAGATGTATCGTCCCCAACGAAAATCTTCAGGCTTGTATGGGCGTCCCTTCTTATCGACAGCCCCATCGGGCGGGAACGGAACCCACGGAAGAATGGGGGTGGCGGTGGTACAAAGGGTGATGGTAGGAACGTAATTCATCGAACGAATGCGGATGCCGGAGGGACGAAGTTGAATGACATGATGGCGGAAATCCCAATCTTGGTTGGTGCTCCATTCGAGCATCCGTTGGGTGCGAGGATAAGGTAAAATCTTCTTGAGCCAAGGGTCAATCCATTCTTTGTGACGTTGATACATGTCGCGGTTCTGGCGAATCAGCACTTTCTTGAACTCTGGATAGGTATCTTCGTACTTGGTCTTCTGCATGTAGAAAGGAAGGTCGGCAATCAGTTCCTCCATCGTATCGCCTTCGAGCACTTTTCCGTAGGCACCACGACGGCCTCTCAACCGCTCGATAGGCTGAAAAGCCGGTGGCGTGTCCTCAAACTCGTAGTCGGCACCGAACTCCATCGTGAAAATGCAATGGGAAGGCATGTAGCCGTCTCGTTTGGTCACATTGTAAACAAACTCTTGCCACGCATCGAACACAGGATGAAGCCCTCGGCGAACGGGTTGAAGACCATCGTTGTCGGTAGGGTCAACAATGGTACGCACATCGCTGACGAGTTTTTCGTCGGGTTGCGGAAAATGAAATCTGCGGAGGGGATGAGGATTCTCGTCGGAACGAAGAATGCCAACGATGTAGAAACGCGGACGATGCTGAGGAATGCCAAACTCGTGAGGCGAGAACACACGTCCGTCAAAGTCATACCCTAAAGCATCGAGTTTCTGCTGAATGACGGTCCATGTGCGTCCACCATCATGTCCAGGGAGGGCAGAGACATTTTCGAGGAAGATGTACTTAGGATGGTGATATTTCAAAACTCTACAAATTTCGTCAAAGAGGTTGCCACGACCAAGTTCATCCTCAAAGCCTTGCTTCTTGCCTGAGAAAGAAAAGGGTTGGCAAGGGAAACCGCCACAAAGAATGTCGTGGGCGGGAATGTCCTCGACACGAATCTTCGTGATGTCGCCATGTATCGGCACATTCGGGAAGTTGATTTTGTAGAGTTTCTGCAACTTCGGCTTGATTTCGGAAGCAAAGACACACTCATGTCCCAAACGTGACAAGGCGAGATGAAAGCCTCCAAGACCTGCAAATAAATCTATAAATTTCATTTTCTTGATACTGTCAGTAATCCGATAAAGGTAAGTAATCCATTGAACATCAACATCTCATAGCCAAACTTATAACCAGTCAACTGAAATACACTCACATCGATAGCATAGCAGATGAGGGGTGAAGCAATGGCAATATAGGGAACCAGCCGTTCGCGTGGTTGGCGACGGGTGAACATTCCAAAAGCGAAAAGTCCGAGAAGAGGACCGTAGGTGTATGATACCAAGGTGTATATCAAATCCATCACACTGCCTGAGCCGATGGCATTGAAAGCAAGCGTGACGAAAACCAATGCCACAAACATGCCTAAATGCACCAGTTTGCGAGTCTTTTCATCTTTTTCCTTGCCCAAGATGTCGATGCAGAAACTGGTGGTGAGGGCTGTCATGGCAGAATCGGCAGAGGAAAATGCACTGGCAATGACACCGATAGTGAAGAAGATGAGGCACGCGGTGCCCATCGTTCCGCCCAGTACGATATCAGAAAGAAGGTTGTCACCTTTTGCGGGCAATGGCATCCCAAGTTGCTTGTATAGCATGATGAGCAGAATGCCAAGCGAAAGAAACAAGAAGTTGACAGGGGCAAAGAGGATGCCATAAGAGCACATATCTTTCTGTGCAGAACGTAAGTCTTTGCAAGTGAGGTTCTTCTGCATCATGTCTTGGTCAAGCCCCGTCATCACGACTACAATGAAGATGCCAGAAAGGAATTGTTTCCAGAAGTTCTGCTTGGAGGCAAAATCCTGAAACTCGAACATCCGTGAATGGGGGTCATTCCATACGGCAGTCATGGCTTCGGCAAAATTCATGTTGAGCATTTCAGCCACTTTCAGCAAAATGAGGACAAGAGCAAGCAAGAGGCAAAGGGTCTGTATGAAATCCGTCCATACTAAAGTACGTATGCCACTGCGACGGGTGTAGAGCCAAATGAGAAAAAGCGTACCAATCACGGTCAACGAATAAGGTACAGGGAAGACGTCTGCCAAGCAGGTTTGCAAAATCTGGCACACCACATAGAACTTGGCGGCGGCACCTAACAACTTGCTGAGAATGAAGAAAGAAGAGCCGGTCTTGTAACTCGTCCTGCCAAAACGATGGTCAAGATAGGTATAAATAGAGGTGAGACGATGCTTATAATAAAGCGGCAGAAGGACAAAGGCGACAAGCAGATAACCAAAGAAGAAACCGATGCACATCTGCATATAGGTCATGTCGATACCCATCACCCACCCTGGCACTCCGATGAAGGTCAAGCCAGAAACGCTGGCTCCTATCATGCCAAAAGCAACCAATGGCCACGGAGATTGCCGATTGCCGCTGAAGAAAGCATCATTGCCTCCCTTCTTGCCGACAAGATGTGAGACAAGCAACAACACTACAAAATATAATATGACCGTTGCAAGTACCAGCATCAGATGAACGATAATAAAATGACTATCAATAGCATGAGGCACTCCGCTCCGAAACAGGTGGCAATGGAGATGTTCATGTCATAGGTATTGAGAAGGCGAGGATTGTGACCGATATAGGGCTTGTAAACCTCTTCGCCAAAATAATCGTGAGTACCTCCAAAGCGACAATTCAAAATGTAGGCAAGTGCCGCTTCTGGCCATCCACTATTGGGGGATGCGTGTTGGGGGCCATATTGCCGAACGAATGCCCACCCTTCCTTGAAGGTGAAAGGCGAGGAAGTAGGGCTGGGAAGGTACTTGCCACGTCGCTGCATCAACCAGAAATAGCAAAGAATCAGCAGTGCCGTAATGCGGGCAGGAAGATAATTTGCCACATCGTCCATCTGAGCAGCCCAACAGCCAAAGTCTTTGTAACGTGCTGTCTTATAGCCAATCATGGAATCGAGGGTGTTCACCATCTTATATGCCAACATGCCAGGAACGCCCAACAACAAGTACCAAAAGAGAGGGGCAACAACTCCATCAGAAAGATTCTCTGCCAAGGTTTCGAGAGCGGCAGTACGCACTTCCTGAGCGGAAAGCGTTTGGGTGTCTCGCCCCACGATGCGGGCGACCTGTGCTCTACCCTCTTCCACGCTGCGGTCAACCGCCTCAAACACCATTCGGACTTCTTTTCGCAAAGTGTGTCCAGCCAAACAATAGAAAACCAAGACGCTTGCAACGAGCATATAGAGCAAGAAGGCAGCGTATGGCACGTAGGAAAAAACGGTCCAATAGCGAGCGAGAAGATAAGTCAGATGGAGAAAACTCTGGGTCAAGAAGAAGGTCAAGAGGACACTGCTCATGGCAAATAACGCCCCTTTCAACACTCGATGTGCGCCATGATTGAGATTACGTTCACCCCACGCAATCCATTTGCCAAACCAGACAATGGGATGTGGCAAGTTCTCTGGGTCGCCAAAGAAATAGTCGAGCAACCAGCCAACAAGGAGCGGAAGAATCGTAAGGAGTATTGCTGTCAGTACCATATCACTCGCTTAACCAATCAATTATGCCTTTCAGCAATTCATCATCTTCGGCTTCGGTCTGCACAGCAATACGGAAAAAACACTCGTCTAAGCCCTCAAAATTGGATGCATCACGAATGAGAATGCCTCGCTCACGTGCAAGGTAATCTTTCAGTGCAGATGCCTTGCCAAAACGAAGTTTACATAATAAAATATGGGTATCGCTTGGCCAAACTTCGATACAACCCAATGCGGTCAGGGCTTGTGCCATGCGTTCCCGTTCAGCCATAAGGGCTGTCAAGTCGATTTCGTATTCATCCTTGTGCATCAACAGATAGTGTCCTGCCGCAAGTGCCACCTGATTGACCGACCAAGGCATACGCTGTAAACGGACACGATGCAGAAGATTCTCGGAACCAGTGATATAACCCAATCGAAGCCCTGGGATGGAGAAATCTTTTGTCATGCTATGCAGCATCAACACATTGGGCAAAGCAGCCGCCTCACGAGGGGTGATCAATGGTGCCAATGTAAATGCCGCATAACTGGCATCAAGTATAAAAATCTGTTCTTGATGGGAAGCAATGCAGTTCAGCAATTGGTCTTTGTTCCATACACTGCCTGTCGGATTATTGGGACAGCACAGCCACACCGTCTGTGCTCGTTCGGGAAGATGGTCGATGTCATAAACAAACGAAATCTGATGCTCGTGCAAACGACAAGCATCAGCGTATTCAGAAAAAGTGGGCTGCAAGATGGCGGTCTTGCTCCTGCGAAATGTCTGAGCAATCAGATATATCGCTTCGGTTGCACCACTCGTCACACAAAGTTCTTCGGGTGTCAAGTCCAAGAGCATTGCCAATTCTGACTCTAAAGAGAATGGTGTGGGTTCAGGATAGGACACAACATCATCCAATCGGCCGGCAAGATGGCAAAATAAGCCCTCATGGTCAAAATGAGGAAAGACATTAGAACTGAAATTCAGCCTAATGTCTTTATACAAGTATTGATCATCCCCGTGTCCCTTCAGCATCGTCTTCTTCATGAATCGTAAACTCGGCATCGGCATAGAGAGAGAATTTAGAACCAAACTTCTCCAAACTCTCCACGCCCAAGGTCAATCCCATGCCATCAGCGAGTTTCTGTGCCACATTCAAGCCAAGTCCCAAACCAGGGATGAAATCATTGCCTTTCCAGAACAATTCAAATGTGCGATGCTGGTCTTTCAGCGGAATTCCACATCCAGAATCGTTCACGAAGAATTCAACCTTTCGGTCATTCAGATGAGCCGTAGCCCCCAGCACAATAACACCTTGTTTGGTAAACTTCACGGCGTTGCTAACGAATTGATTCAGAATGTACTTCACACGCACACGGTCATTGTTGACCATCACGCCATGTACAGAATCGACAATCAAGAACTGTACTCCGTCAGGCATAATGTCGCTCCATTCGGAACTCAACTCTCTCACCAAATCGGCAGCGTCGAACACGTCTTTCACATACTGAATGCGTCCGCTCTCGATACGTGAGAACATCAGGATGTCTTCAATCATCGTAGAAAGGCTACCATTGTTCGCCTTAATAATCTTACTGTATTCTGCCAATTCTTCTGGAGTGAAAGACTCTGCCGGCATACTTACCAGCACATCGCAGAAACCTACGACGGCATTGAGCGGAATACGAATCTCGTGGCTGATGGTCGTAAGGAAATTCTCTTTCTGCTTGGCTTCATCTGCCAGACGCATGGCTTTCTTCAGGTCTGCCTCATACTGCTTGGTTTCGTCGATGTTAATCAAAATACCATCAACACGTTTCTCATCCTTGTCAATCATCACCACAAAGCGAAGTTGCCACCAGCGGTAAATGCCATCTTCTTCGATGTCTGCATAAATCTCATAATTGTGGGTTCCCTTGATGTCAAGAGCCTGCATCATCAATGGAATATCGCCTGAACGGTCGGGATGTATATGAGCAATGATGTCTTTTACATTGCCTTCGGTACGCACAGATCGGGTATCCGCTCCTCGAATTGCCAACTCTCGCATTTCGGCACGACGCTGAACATCGTTAATGATTTTCTGAGAACTGCGGTCTTTCCATGCCTGCAAAATCAGCAAGAAAGAGAAGATTGCACCCAAGAAGACAAGAGCGATGAGCAACCACGTGCCATAATACACCACTGGCATCGTGCTTTCGATGGGGGCATTCTTGATGATAAAGCGATTCTTATAATCATTATATTTCAACCCCAACATCTGCATGGCCTGATAATCCATGTAGTAATGCTTTTGGTGTGTCATTCCCACATAGGATGCAAGGTCAGCACCTTTCAGCACTTCGGATGCCACACGTGCCATATCGTCTGCCACCGTTTGATAATCAGCAAAATATCCACAAAGATACCTGCCATCACCTGTTGCAAAGTCTGCCTTCACAGCCGTGAACTGAGGACGTCCCGTCTTGTCAACGATGAAAGAACTGTACATGTCTTTCTTCAGCGACACAGATGGATAGAGCCATGAGTGCAAGTAGATGCTTCTCAAATTCCGATAACCGGCATCACGGTCATAATGGTCACGAGAATTATGTTCTGGCGACTCCGTGGAGAATGCCAAGACAACAATACTGTCTTTCCAGATGGTGGAGAACTTCTCATCACGAATATCATCCAAATGGAAATCGGTGCCATCAAGATATGGAGGACGTGCAATGGCTTGACGCAACTCTTGGCGTATGAGTGAATCTTGATGGAAATGGTCAAGTTCTATTTCCACGCAATTCTTGCCAAACATCTCCACTGCCAAATTGATATTGGCACAATAATCAATCGGGTCGCCAATTGCCACAATGTTGTGGTGCTTTCTAATCAAATTCCAATCTGGGTGATGCAACGAGCCACACACAACAAGGACATTTTCCAAACTATCCAGCACGCCCATTTCATTCCACATCAGGAACTGATAAGTGGCACGGTCGCCTTCCGTCAAAATCACATCGGGAGCCCACCCTGTTCGAGCCAAAGAGTCTTTCATCTCCAAGAACAAGTCCACGGTGCCCTCCGCAGGATCGTCCTGATTCAGATAAAGATGCCTCATGCTGACACTCACGTCATTCTTGTTGAAGGTTTGTGCCAACTGGTCGTTGAAATCTCGATAAGGAAGATACATCTTATCGTAACTATGCACAACCAGCACCTTGGCATCTTTCATCTCACTAAAATGTCCTGGAGTACATGAAGACGGGAACAGCAAACCCATTCCGATGGTAAGGACAAGCAACAAGCACTGTACAAACTGAGACAGACGGAAGAAGAACTTACTGCCCTTTCCAAACTCACTTTCTACGCCAATCGTACCACCCTGCTTTTCAATAATGGACTTACTGATGTTCAAGCCGAGGCCTGTACCTCTATCTGTCTCATTCACCTTGATATAGCGTTCAAACAAGCCTGCCTGCTTTTCGGGTTCGACACCAATTCCCGTGTCTCGTACATAGACTTCTATCTGGTCGGTGCCTTCCACATATTGCCAACCCAATGTGATGCTGCCTTCGGTCGTAAACTTGAAAGCATTGCTCAAGAAGTTGTTGACCACCTGCTTGGTACGTGTCAAGTCGATGTTGACTGTGGTGTCGGGATCTGCCTCTTCCAAGATAAACTTCAAATGGGTTGGAGCAATAATGCGGTTGGTGTTGTAGCATTCGCCAACCAACTTATGTACAGATACAGGCTTCTGGAGAATTTCCAGTTCGCTGGTATCCATCTGTGCCTTTTCCATCACGCTGTCTATCATGTTCAGAATCATGTCTGTATTCTGATGAATAATCTCACCATATTGCTCACGCTCGCCTTCTTCAAAAGTCATGCCAGGCATCGTCAACAGAGAAGAGAAGCCCGTAACGGCACCCAGCGGGGTACGAAGGTCGTGGCTGATGTTTGCCAAGAAGTTTTCTTTCAGTGCCACCTGACTTGCCAGAATCTGAGCCTCCTGCAATTTCTCTTCGGTCTCTTTCTTATGGTCGATATTCAACAAGAGACCAAAAATTTCTCCTGTACGTGACGTTTCTTCTGTAGCCGTGTATGTGGCTTCACACCAATACCAGTTGGCTCCATCGGGAGAGAGACGCAGACGTACACTCTTCTTGCCTCGCTGATGTTGGAAATTCAGCAGGAACGAGAGTGATGCCTGACTGTCGGGATGGGTTGCCGCCTGCAATTCCTGCACCGTCATCTGATTCGTTGGCAGATGGAAATATTTTGCAAAATCTTGGCTGAAGGTGAACACACCATCGTTGAACGTCCAAAGCGTATCTTTTGCATTTGAGAAAAGAAGGTCATGGACTTTATTCTCATGCTCCAATTCACTCACCAAATCCACTTGGTCTTTCCGCTTCCATCGAGTCAAAAAATGCAGTATCAGATAGACAAGCAATGTCACAAGCAGAACAACAATGCCGACATAGACACTAAACTCAACTGGGTTGGCCAAATAGGAAGGTGCATTGATAATCTTGAACTGCTTGCTGCAAGTCTCATACGACAATCGCAAAGAAGCCAATTGCACGGCATTCCAGTCCATATAGTAATCGCTGGCATGTTGCAAAATAGGCAAAGACCAAGGCTTCTCTCCTCGAAGTATTCGCACAGCATATTGAACCTGGTCTTCCACTTGCGTCTCCATGCTTGTGAAATATCCACACAGGAAAAGAGGATGAGCCGCATTATTGAACTGTTCGCGGATGCACGTAAACTGAGGACGGGCAGAACGGTCAATCAAACTGTTGCTGAAGATATCGCGTTTCACCTGAATGTGCCAAGTGGTTGGGGCACGTTGGTACATGTGCTTGGTCATCACCTTCGCCACCGAATCAGACGTTCCTTCTGGATTGTTTCGATTAGGAGTTGCACATGAAATAAAATTGACGACTGCAATCCCTGGGAAGTTCTCCTCCAGATAAGCCTTGTTAAGCGTTGGCAAATGGAAGTCGCCATTGTTCACAAATCGAGCGGAATCACTGATTTGGTCATACAACTGATGACGCAGACGATTATCGGAATCACTATAATCAAGTTCTACAAACACGCACTGCCCTTGGGTCAGGTTCATACACATGTCGATGGTGCGACTCAAGTCAATACGCTCCACATATCCCGTCATCAAAGGGAAATGATAGAGAGAATCACGCAAAAGGGCATTCACGCCAGCAAAAACAATCGGGGTTTGGGTCAGGAGGGAGTCCTTATAACCCATTGTCAGTGCCCACTCCACGATGGGGTCATCATTCAGCAAGATGATTTCGGGTTTCCACTGACGGATGGAATCGGCATAACCAGCCCAGTCAAACGCTGAAAAAACATCGCTCGGACGGCGAACCATATTCGCATAAATATGATGTACATCAACATCCATTCCTTGCAACTGGAATGCTTTGTCCATGCAATCACTAAAACTCTTTCCTTCCTCGCCTTGGTCGCTCCACGAATGGATCACCACTATGTGATGACGAGATGCTACACCTTCTCGATGAATTTCGCCACATGAACCAAAAAACATCGCTCCTATGAGTAACAAGAGAGAGCCGATTTTTGACAATGTATGTACCATTTTTGATAACGTTCTTGTGTTCCGTTCCATACTTTACATAATGAGTTGGTGTACAAAGATAATAAGTTTTTATTACAGCACAAAGAAAATACAAGTTTTTTTTGAAAAAACTCATTATTTTTATTCCAAAAGCCTTATTTTAGCCCAGAAATCGCCAAAAAGGCGTGTTTGGGTTCCGATTTTGTTAACACCGAGGAAACATTTTCGGGGGGGGGTAACACCCTGTTTTGT
This sequence comes from Bacteroidaceae bacterium, assembly GCA_017483605.1. Lineage (GTDB taxonomy): Bacteria > Bacteroidota > Bacteroidia > Bacteroidales > Bacteroidaceae > Minthosoma. Next base: position 32,311 of record JAFUWG010000015.1, read on the forward strand.
TTTCATATTAGAAACATTTCGGGATTTAAATCCGAAATAGTTGCCACCGCGTGAAACATTTCTACCGAATTATGTACTATTGCTTAGAAAAAGCACTCTTCATTATCGATTGCCGCATCAATGTCTGAGAAATTCCACGGGCAGACAAATAGCAGATAAAAGCAATCCAAAGTCCATGATTGGCAAACAAAGGAACGAGCAGGACGTAAAGCAGGAAAAAGACCGCCATGCCAGAAGCCATCGAAATGAGCATACCTTTCGTAGCGGTAGCACCGATGTATATGCCATCCCAAATGAAAGCCGCCATGCCACAGAGAGGGAACAGGAAGGTCCAAGGCTGGTAGATGTGAATGGCTTCGAGCACGGTGGCATCGTCCGTCAGGAGCGAGAGAAAAGCGTTCCCGAACAGTACGTAAGCAAGGGTGAAGACAGCCGCCAATGCCCACCCCCAGCGAAACAGGTGACGAACGGTGTCATCATAGATACTCCGCATCTTGGCACCAATGGCTTTTCCCACCATCGCCTCACCCGCAAACGCAAAGCCGTCCATGATATAACTATAGAGCGTGAAGAGTTGCATCAGAATGGTGTTAACCGCCAATTCGGTATCGCCTTGTTTGGCACCGGCAGAAATGAAGAAGAAATGCACCAGAATCAGACAACAGGTGCGAAGAAAGATGTCTTTGTTCAGCAAAAAGAACTTCTGAAGGGATGCAGTCGTGAGGACAAGTTGCCGACAAAGATACTTCCGCAACCTCGAATAGTTGCGAAACAGCAACCCGACAGCCACACCCAAGCCGATATACTGTGCGATGACGGTGCCGAGTGCCACGCCTTCAATCTTCATGCCACAACCATAGACAAACAGCAGGCTAACCGCGATATTTGCCACATTCTGAATGATGGCAACCGCCATCGGAATTTTTGAGTTCTGCATTCCCACATACCACCCCGTCAGCACAAAAAGAGAAAGAGCGGCTGGTGCACCCCATATACATATATTATAATATGTACGCGTGAGGGCAGCAACTTCCTCCGACGGCATGATGATGTACAGAGAAAGTTCTCTCACAGGCACTTGCAGACACAGCATCAGCACAGAAATGCCCAATGAGACAAATAACGCACGAAGCAATACGCTCACTACCTCCGTCAAGTCTCTGGCACCAAACGCCTGCGAAGTCATGCCGCTGGTGCCCATACGGAGAAAGGCAAACATCCAGTAAATGATGTTGAAAAGCATCCCGCCCACGGCAATTGCCCCAATATAAGCCGCCGAACCCAAATGTCCAGTAATCGCCACATCAATCAGTCCTAACAGCGGCACCGTGATGTTCGACACGATGCTCGGCAAGGCAATGTGCAGGATTTTTCTATCGCGTAAGTTCATATTCTTTCAAAGCCATCAGCAAAGGTCCAATGCCCTTGGGGTCATTGTCGATGCGAGGTTCGCTCAGGTAGTATTCAAAAGAGCCGTCACGAGTGTCGCTCAATCCTGCGACCGCACAGCAGTTGTGAAGAGAAACCAAACCCGCTTCATCCACCGACATAAAATGAGCACGAATGCCCTTCAATGCCCGTTCTGCCGCCTCTCGATAAGACTTTTCCAGTACCCCCAGACGAGCCCCTTTCAAGAAGGCATAGGCAAACATCGCCGTACACGTCATCTCTTGATAGTTGCCTTCCTTGCCCGTCAAGTCAAGCACCTGTTGCCATGTGCCAGTTTTCTCGTCTTGCAGTTCCAGCAGGCGTGCCGACAAATGAATCAACTGACCACTCAACAAATCAGGGATGCACCCACCAGCCGTTCCATCGCCATAGGGAGGAACGCCATCGGGGAACATCAAATCCAAGCAATCCACCAACGCCATCAAGTACCATCCTTCAGCCCTACCCCACGCATGAGCCGACTGCCCAGTTTCCTTATCAGCCCAAGGCTGCACCATTGCGGCATCCCACGCATGATGGAGCAATCGACACTCCTCACACCGTGTTTTATCCTCAATCAGCATCAACTGACGCCATTTCACATCGGCTTCAACCGCTTGATACGCCTCGGCATCCAAAAAGCGACGGGCATACTCCAAGTAGAATGGCAATGCCATATACTGCCCGTCCAACCACATCTGATGGGGATAAATCGTTTTGTGCCAGAACCCTCCTTCCGGACAGCGAGGCTGTTCTTTCAGTTGCTGAAAAAGCGTGTCCATCGCCACCTTGTAGCGTTCATCCTTCGTCAAGTCATAAAGCAGAAAGAGTATCTTGCCCGAATTGATGGCATCGAGTTTGAAATCACCCTTCTTATAGCCTCGGATGTGCCCCTCTGAATCAATCAGCACATCCGTGTAGGTCTTGGCGTATCGTACCCAATTCGCATCACTCATACAGCCGTACATTCCCAACAGTTCCAACCCTTGCGTGTAGTTCCACTTGGGCTTCTGCTGTCCGTCAATCGTCCATGCTTCCGGATGGCGAGCCATCTCGCTTTTCACAATGGCATGGATGAGTCGGGCACCTTTCGGCACCTTCTTCGCTGCCACTGGCAAAGCGAGCAACATCATCACTATCAGCAACTTGCATTTCATCTGGTTCACCTCCCTTTCAAATACTCTGCCAACATTTCCGCACATCTTTCGCCGTCCACGCCTGCACTCACGATGCCGCCAGCATACCCTGCCCCCTCGCCACAAGGGAACAGCCCTTGCAGACGCACGTGCTGCAGGGTCTCGCGGTCACGAAGAATGCGGACAGGAGCCGAAGTGCGTGTCTCCACACCTATCATCAACGCCTCGTTGGTCAAGAAGCCGTGACAGGACTTGCCAAAATTCTTGAAAGCCAGTTGCAATCTAACCGTCACAAAATCAGGCATCCAGAAATGGATGGGCGTGCTCACCAGTCCTGGTGTGTAAGATGATTGCGGCAGGTCATAACTCATCTTTTTGTTCACGAAGTGAGCCATCCGCTGTGCCGGAGCCGTCTGTCGCCTGCCACCCTGCAAGAAAGCAGCATATTCCAGCCGCTCCTGAAACTCCATCATCGCCAATGCCCTACCCTTCGTGTCGATACCGGGCACAGGCGGCAGTTCCATGATGGAACGGTCGTTCAGATCGTCCACGTGCAGTTCCACCACCATGCCCGAATTGCTCCAGGGGCTGTTTCGTTGCGAATTGCTCATGCCGTTCACCACCACCTGATTCGCCCCGCTTGCGGCAGGCACCACCGTGCCTCCAGGGCACATACAGAACGAGTACACGCCACGTTTATCCACCTGAGTTACAAACGAATACTCAGCAGCCGGCAGATACTCTCCCCTGCCCTCCCGACGATGATACTGGATTTGGTCAATCATCTGCGACGGGTGTTCCAGTCGCACGCCCACCGCCAAGTCTTTTGCCTCAATTTCAATACCTTGTGCATACAGATAGCGGTACACATCCCGTGCACTATGTCCTGTCGCCAAAATGACAGGTCCCCTGAACACCTGCTCCCCACATCGTATGCCTTCCACGCGGTCACCCTCCACCAGAATGCCGTCCATTTTCGTCTCAAAATGCACCTCGCCGCCCTGACGGATAATCGTTTCACGCATCGCCTCGATAATGCCCGGCAACTTGTCCGTTCCGAGGTGCGGATGGGCATCCGCCAATATGTTCGTACTCGCCCCGTGCTGGCAAAACACATTCAGAATCTTCTCCACATTGCCACGCTTTTTGCTTCTCGTGTACAATTTTCCATCGGAGAAAGCCCCTGCACCACCCTCGCCGAACGAATAGTTCGATTCGGGGTCAACCACCTGACTGCGAGAGATTTGGGCTATATCTTTCCGACGCTCATGCACACTCTTTCCTCGTTCCACCACCACAGGCCTCACCCCCAACTCTATCAGCCTCAACGCCGCAAACAATCCGCCAGGGCCTGCACCCACCACCACAGCCTGTGGGCGCCCCTCCACATTGGGGTATTCCGTTCGCACAAACTCCTCATCCTGCGGGAGTTCGTTCACATACACCCTCACCTTCAGGTTCACATATATCGTCCGCTGCCGAGCGTCGATGCTCCGCTTCAACACCCTCACAGCCGCCACTTCCGCATCCGACAGTCCCTTCTCTTCTCGGAGAAACGTCCTGATGCCCTTCTCATTCGCCGCCACCTCTGGCAGCACCCTGATTTGATATTCTTCAATCATACAAAACGATTATTAGTCGTTGCAAAAATACGGATTTCCTCTCACATGACCAAAAGAAAGACCCATTTTATGAGAAAAACGCCCCTGCCGAAGAAAAAGCACAAAAGTCGTTCCATGTCAATGAACAATTATTCAACGACGATGAACGACTTTGGCAACGGGGTAGAGGGACAGCCAACAACGAGGCAGAGGCATCAGCGGTAACGAGGCAAAGCAGAGAGCAGTAACGGGGCAAAGCAATGAGCAGCATCGGGGCAAAAGGGGGCCAATCCCTCCGCAACATGCACCTCCCTCCTGCATTGGGACGGGATTCTCACCCTTCATAAGCCTCAAAGGCGACAAAGTAAGGCTTCCCGAGCCCTTGATAACAAAAAAATCCAAAAGCATGAACGTGCTTTCAGATTTTTGTAGTATCTTTGCAAAAACAAACTACAAGAACATGGAAAACTATATCGTTTCGGCACGGAAATATCGTCCGATGACGTTCGACACGGTGGTGGGTCAGGGAGCATTGACCACGACGCTGAAGAATGCCATCGGCAGCGGGCGGTTGGCTCATGCCTACCTGTTCTGCGGTCCTCGCGGCGTGGGAAAGACGACGTGTGCGAGAATTTTTGCGAAGACGATTAACTGTCTGAATCCGCAAACCAACGGAGAGGCTTGCGGTGAATGTGAGTCGTGTGCGGCGTTCAATGAAGGCCGTTCGTACAACATCCACGAACTGGACGCCGCCTCAAACAACTCTGTGGAGGACATTCGCCAACTGATTGAACAAGTGCGGATTCCGCCTCAGATTGGCAAGTATAAGGTGTTCATCATCGACGAGGTACACATGCTGTCACAGGCGGCATTCAACGCATTCCTGAAGACACTGGAGGAGCCGCCTCACCACGCCATCTTCATCCTTGCCACGACGGAAAAGCACAAACTGCTGCCCACCATCTTGAGCCGCTGCCAGATTTACGACTTCAACCGCATGTCGGTCGATAACATCGTGCGGCACTTGAAGCATGTGGCTGAGAAAGAAGGCATTACGGCAGAGGATGCGGCACTGAACGTGATTGCACAAAAGGCGGATGGCGGTATGCGTGATGCGTTGTCCATCTTCGACCAGGTGGCATCGTTCTGCGGTGGAAACATCACCTATCAGCAAACCATCGAGAACCTCAATGTGCTGGATTACGACTACTATTTCAAACTGACCGACTATTTCTTGGAGGGAAAAATCACGGAGTGTATGCTCACCTTCAACGAAATTCTGTCGAAAGGCTTTGAAGGTCAGCACTTCATCACGGGCTTGGCAAGCCACTTCCGCAATCTGCTGGTGAGCCGCGATGCCCAAACGGTGGGACTGATCGAGGCGAGCGAGGAGGTGAGGAACAAATACAAGGAGCAGGCACAGAAGTGTACACCGAAGTTCCTCTACCGAGCCATGAAACTCGCCAACGACTGCGACCTGAACTATAAGCAGAGCCAAAACAAGCGGCTGCTGGTGGAACTCACCCTCATCGAGACGGCACAACTCTCCTCCGATGACGGGGCATCTTCGGGGCTTTGCCCTACGAAGATTCTTAAACCCATATTTGCTCGGCTCCGAGGTGGGGCTGGCAACGGCAGTCAGACGCCCCAAGTAGCGGCTTCTGCCCCAACAACCGCTCAACCAGCACCTCGTCAGGCAGGAGCGACACCCACAACGGCTCAACCTCCACGCCCAACGGTGCAGGCACCTTCGAGTGCATATCGCCCCAAGGGATTCTCCATCAGAAGGGCTTCCACAGCCATAACGGAACAACAGCAGGCATCTCAGCCAACAGAAACGCCGACACCGACAGCAACATTTGTTGACCAAGAGGTTCATCAAGTTGACTTGATTGTGGCATGGCGAGAGTTTGCCAAGAACCTGCCGCAAGAGGACACCGCCATGTCTCGCCAAATGGACAACATGGAGCCTGTGCTGCAAGAGGGCGGCAAAGAGTTTCTGGTGATTGTGGACAATCCTTCCATCCAGAACGAACTGAAGAAGATGCAGCCACGCATCGAAGGCTATTTGCATCAACGGCTACAAAACAACGCCTTGAAAATGCAGACACGAATGCGTGAAGTGACGGACAAACGCCGCACCTTCAGCCGCATGGAGCAACTGAACATGATGCTGGAACAGAGTGAAGCATTACGAAAACTGAAAGAAGAATTTGAATTGGAACTCGCATAATGGGAAAAGGGAAATTGGCTAAATTTGCCGAAATGGCAGAAAATCCGCTGGTGGTGGAGTGTCCTTTCTGGCAACTCCAGCAAGACGGGTTTCCACTGAAAGGCAAATGGCATCAGAACTTCTTCAAGAACGACAACCCCATCGTGCTGGAATTGGGTTGTGGTCGTGGCGAATACACCATCGGATTGGCTCGCCGTTTCCCCGATAAGAACTTCATCGGGGTCGATATCAAGGGGGCTCGCATGTGGCATGGAGCCAAGACAGCATTGGAAGAAGGCATGAAGAACGTGGCTTTCTTGCGGACAAACATCGAGTGCATCGATGGCTTCTTTGCCCCCAATGAGGTGGCGGAACTATGGCTTACATTCTCTGACCCTCAGATGAAGAAAGCCACCAAGCGGTTAACTTCCACCTACTTCATGGAGCGTTACCGTCGTTTCCTCGTCGATGGCGGCATCATCCACGTGAAGACCGACTCCAACTTCCTTGCCACCTACACGAAATATATGGTGGAGAAAAACGGCTTGCCGATGGAGCAATGCACGTTCGACCTCTATGCAGAAAACGTAGCGGATTCTTCTCTTACGGAAATAAGAACTTACTATGAAGGCATGTGGCTGGAACGTGGCATCCCCATCAAGTACCTTCAGTTCAGATTGCCTCAAACGGGCACACTCGAAGAACCTGACATTGAGATACCCGTAGATGGCTATCGCTCTTACAATCACCAAGTTGTTTCAACAAAAAAGACAGGAAAATGACAATATATCCAAAACTCATACACGATGCACTTGCCACGGTTCGCTATCCGGGCAACGGCAAGAGCATCATGGAGAACGAAATGCTGGAGGACGACCTCCGCATTGACGGCATGAAGGTGTCCTTCTCGCTGATTTTCGAGAAGGAGACCGACCCTTTCAAGAAGTCTGTAGTGAAAGCCGCCGAGGCAGCCATCAAGACGTTTGTGCATCCCGATGTGGAAGTGACCATCGGCACGAAAGCCAAGACGGCATTGCCGCCAGAGCCGGACAAATTGCTGCCGGGCGTGAAGAACATCATCGCCGTCAGTTCGGGCAAAGGCGGTGTGGGCAAATCGACTGTGACCGCAAATCTTGCCATCGGTTTGGCTAAACTCGGCTACCGTGTGGGATTGCTCGACACGGACATCTTCGGTCCTTCCATGCCCAAGATGTTTGGGGTAGAGGATGAACGTCCCTACGCAGAGACGGTGGAAGGCAGAGACCTCATCGTGCCCGTGGAGAAATATGGTGTGAAACTCCTCTCCATCGGCTTTTTCGTTGACCCCGAGCAGGCAACCTTGTGGCGTGGTGGCATGGCATCGAATGCCCTCAAGCAACTCATCGCGGAGGCGAAATGGGGCGACCTCGACTACTTCATTCTCGACACACCTCCCGGCACCAGCGACATCCATCTGACGCTCATCCAGACCCTGGGCATCACGGGAGCCGTCATCGTTTCCACCCCTCAGCAGGTGGCACTGGCTGATGCTCGCAAGGGCATCAACATGTACATGAACGACAAGGTGAACGTGCCGATTCTGGGGTTGGTGGAGAACATGGCGTGGTTCACTCCTGCCGAACTGCCAGAGAACAAATACTACATCTTCGGCAAGGATGGATGCAAGCAACTGGCAGAGGAACTGAACGTGCCGCTGCTGGCACAAATCCCACTCATCCAATCCGTTTGCGAGACAGGCGACAGCGGCGAACCAGCCGTGCTCAATCCTGCATCGCCCGAGGGAATCGCCTTCATGAGCCTCGCCGCCAAAGTGGTCACCCAGGTGGACAAGCGAAATGTGGAACTGGCACCCACACAGCGAGTTGAGGTCAGCAAGCCATGAACAAAGCATTCAGTCACATCACCCGTTTCTTCAGGGGCATTGCGGACAGATGGGAGTTGAGGAGGCAGTTGCATCCGCTACCCGACAGGGTGCATAAGACCGAGTCACCCCGAGAGTTCACCTACCCCTTCTGCTACCGTCCCCACAAGTTGTGCCGTGCGGCGGCAGACGAGGTGATTGCCCATTGCTACAGCACCCCCGAGATGGTGCCGACCGAAGGCAAGATGTTCGGGGTGCTCGTGGTGGAACACAAAGGAAAGCGGTACTACCTGAGAGCCTTTTCGGGCATCTACAACGGCTCCTACCACCACAGGGGGTTCGTGCCGCCGGTGGTTGACCTGCAAGACCCGAAAGGCTATTTCCGCAAGAAAGAACAGGAGATAGTCGCACTGACCCACCGCATCGGCAACCTCTACAGCGACATGCCAGGCAAACATGCTGACCCGGCGGAGGAAACTCCCGAACAAAAGCAGAGGAAGGAGGAAATCGCCCAACTCAAAGTGCTCCGCAAGGAGATGTCGCAAGACCTCCAGATGTGGACTTTCCACCAGTTCCGTATGCGGAATGCCCGAGGTGACGAGGCCGACCTAATCGACATTTTCAAAGACTACAAATCGCCCTTCCCCGAAGAGGAGTACATTGCCTACAAGGAGGGACGCATCGCCACCAAACCCAAGGGGCAATACGGTGTTCCGCCTGGTGGAGCGGGCGAATGCTGTGCACCGAAACTACTGCAATACGCTTATCTGCACGGCTTGAAGCCCATCTGCATGGAAGAATTTTGGATTGGCCCGTCGAAAGGCAATCAGATGCGTGTCGAAAAGAATTTCTATCCTGCCTGCCAGCACAAATGCGTGCCCATCCTCACCTTCATGCTCAAGGGGCTGAACGTGGAGGAGAATCCCCTCTTCCACCGTGCCCGCCTGCTGCTGAAGCGTGTACGCATCGTGCATGAGGAGGAGGACTTCCTCATCGTTTACAAGCCCTCAGGCCTGCTCTCCGTGCCCAGCAAGAACCACGGCGAGCCTTCGCTGATGGATTACCTCTTCAGCCTCAATCCCAACTATTTCCTCATGCACCGCCTCGACCAAGACACGTCGGGCGTGATGATTGTCGCCAAGACTCGCGAGGCGTGCCACTGGATACAGCAACTCTTCATGGAACACAAGATGATGAAAAAGTATGTCGCCATTCTTGATGAGCCATCTCCCATGCCCGAAAAGGCATTGCTCAAGGCCAAGAAGGTGCAAAACATCCTCCATGACGAGCCATCGCCCTACCGCGACCCTCATTCTGGTGTGACGGAACTGCACACCGTCAATGGGTTCCCTGCTGGCACCATCTCCCTGCCCCTCTCGAAGAACCCCTTCGACAGCCCTCGCCAAGTGGTTGACCACCGCTTCGGCAAGGAAGCCCACACTTATTACGAGTTTACTTCACCCCGACGCATCGAACTCTATCCAGAGACGGGACGCACCCACCAACTCCGCATCCATTGTGCCCATCCAGAAGGGCTCGGACGGCCTATCAAGGGCGACATCCTCTACGGCACCGCCTCCGACCGCCTCTACCTCCACGCCGAAAGCCTTGGCTTCTGCCACCCCATCACAGGCAAGTGGATGCACTTTGAGGAAAAGGAACTGTGAGAGAAAAGGGAATAAAAAACGGCACGGATAGCATCGACTGATGCTATCCGTGCCACATGATTGAATCCTCAGAAAAGATAAGATGCACCCAGCGAGAAGGTACGCTGTTTCATCTTGGAAAAATCATTCTTCATCAGATTACGAAAACCATAGTCATAACCTGCATAAAGTTGCACATGACCTCCCAGTTCCACACCCGCCTTCGCACCAAGTCCCCATGTGAAGGCATTGGCTTCTTGGGGCTTGACCCGAGTCTCTGCGGGTGTGCCATTGACCGTTTCTTGATAACTAAAATCGTAATCAGTCCTCAACTTGAAATTCATGTAAGGTCCTGCACTGACAAACAACTTAATGTTATCAACCACATCGAATTTATAGCCGATGTGGATAGGCACATGGATGCTCAGCACGTCATAGTTGAACATAGAGTAAATGTGGTGAGTGTCATACGCATTGGGAGTGCCTTCAACCGAAGACAGATATGTTCCCCACGATTCATCTTTCCAACCAATCTTGGAGAAATTGACCGCACCGTCCAAGTACCATCCCTTGCCTACCGACGGCAATCCATACTCTGCTTTTAAGCCAAACTGATAGCCGAGTTTGTTGTCATAATTCTGTGCATGATTGAAATCGGCACCTGCATTCACACCCCAACGGAATCGCTGGGCACTGGCCGTGATGCTGCATCCCATCAGTAGCAATACAGCAACCGTCCATTTTGAAAGAATCTTTTTCATTTTTACGAATATTGATGTTACTAACTCTGTCCGACAGACCCTGCAGCCGCCCGTGGACCTCTCTTTTTTGCTTCAGCGTTGCAAAGTTACGGCATTTCTGCGGAATCCACCATTCGCCCTATGTTAAGAAGCCCTAACCAGCGTTAATTTTAAGTTAATCTTAACGATGATTAGGACTCGTTAACGCATCATGCCGCAAATGGCACTCCCCAAAAACGTACCCGAGGGGTACAAGATGCCGTACCCGAGGGGTACGATGTGGTGTACCCCTCGAGTACGGCTTCATGAGAGTTGTAGAGAAACACAAAAACTACTTGAACGTAGCATGTTATTTGATGAATAACTTCTGCAAGCCTTCCTGTGCTTTGGCGGGTAGAGCGGGGATGTTGTGCTGACGCTCAAAGTCCTGCAAGAACGAATAGGAAAGACTCACCTTGTTGGCCTTCTTCTTTTCCTTCAGTTCCTCTTTGGTCACATACTCGCGTTCGATAGCGTATGACTCCAACCAGATGCGGATATGCTCGTCTTTTTTGGATATATTACTATATCTATCATAGTCGTCATGCCATTGGCTCATCAAGAAATCTGTTGTGCCACACTTTCCATCTTCATCTAACTGATAGACCCGATAGAGGTTGTTCTGCATGTTTTTCCTCTGTTCTCCCTTCTGTTCTTTTGGTGCCTTTCCTTTTTTCTCCAGCTTGGCAGCCTTGGCATCCACCTTTTCCTGTCTGATGAGGCTAAGATAGGCACCTTCGTCCAACGAGATACGACGCAGGTGGTCTTTCATGTCATCCACTACAGCCCCCACCACTTGGTCACCATAGCAAATGCTCTTACGCCCTTCGCCATCAGAGGTCAGTTTCAGTTTCGTGGGAGAAGGGTCATTAAGCGCCTCCATTGTCCGCTCAGGCAAATCGCCTTTCCCATCAATAATTCGCCCCAAGAGACCGTCAAGTGTCGTCCTGAGGAGTCCGATTTCCGCTTTCGAAAGGTGTGTGGTGCTGGAAGAAACCGTTTTCTTCTTGACATCATACACATTGTCCGCCACACCAAAGCGGCAGTAGTTCATGGTGTCGTCGTGCATGTAAATCAGGCGGTAGTAGGTCTGCACGTAAATATAATCCTTAGGCTTCACCACGATTTCGTCCAAACTGTAGTCGCTGTCTTCCAACGGGACACGCACATCACCCTGCCCCTTCACATAGACCTTCTTGGTCTTGAAAGCCACATGAGTGACGGTGATGGTTTGGTCGCCCTTGAACCCCTCTATCACTCCTCTCGTGTCGGTAGTGCCGATAATCTTGCCATCTTTGTCAAACACGTGCGCATAAGCCACGGGATTGCCCTCCGTATCGACAGTCACCAACTTCTGGGCACTCAGATTCGTCACGCCACAAAAAATAAAGATGGTGGCTATCATCCTGAAAATATTCTTCTTCATTTATCTTATATAATGATTTAAAATTCGTGGTTAATCCCTGGCAATTCATGTTGAAAAGAAGAAACACGAATTATCACGAATTAACCACGAATTATTCATAAATTATTTTTTTGTCTGTCAGATGGCTTTACAGCCCCAAGTCCTGCTTGATGGCATCCACCTTCTTCTGCGCCTCAGCCACAGCGGCTGGGTAGCACTTCGGACACTCCATCTCGCCTTTCACCTCCACATAGAACTTAATCTTAGGCTCTGTGCCTGAAGGACGAACGGAAATCTTGGTGCCGTCGGCTGTGAACCACTGGAGCACGTTGCTGGTGGCTGGCATGTCGAGTGCTGACTCAACGCCATTGTTGACCATCTTCAGCGTCTTGTAGTCCTTCACACAAACCACAGGGCTTCCGCCAAGTGATGTAGGAGGTGTCTTGCGGAAGTCTTCCATCATCTGCTTGATTTCGTCGGCACCCGACTTGCCGGGCTTGGTGACAGAAATGGCGTTCTGGTAGGCAAAGCCGTAGTCGAGGTAAATCTTCATCAGCAGGTCGTAGAGCGTCATGCCGTTGTCCTTTGCCCATGCAGCGATTTCGCAGAGCAGACAGATAGAAGCAGGACTATCCTTGTCACGCACCTTGTCGAATGGCAGATAGCCGAACGATTCCTCACCACCGCCGATGTACTTCTTCTTGCCTTCGTCGAGACGGATTTCACGAGCAATCCACTTGAAGCCTGTATAGACGTCGCGAATCTCCACATTGTTACGCTTGGCGATTTCAGCAATCGTTTCAGTCGTCACGATGGTCTTCACCATGAACTCGTTGCCCTTCAACTGACCGAGTTTGTTCTTGTTCTCGATGATGTAGTAAGAGAGCATGAGCGCCGTCTGGTTACCATTCAGGATGCACCACTCGCCCTTCGGGTCACGACAAACCACAGCGAGACGGTCAGCATCGGGGTCGGAAGCCAGCACGAGGTCGGCATTGAGTTTATCACCCAACTTCATGCCGAGGGTCATTGCCTCAGAGTTTTCAGGATTGGGAGAAACAACCGTTGGGAAATTGCCGTCGATGACCATCTGCTCCTTCACCACGTTGATGTTCTGGAAGCCCCAAGTACGCAATGCGGCAGGGATAATCACACGACCCGTTCCGTGCAGCGGAGAGTAAACGATGCAGAGGTCCTTCTGGCGGTTAATCACCTCCTGGTCAACCAAAGCCTCATGCACAGCGTTGAGATAATCCACGTCCATCTCGCCGCCGATAATCTGGATGAGGTCGTTGTTGGGCGTGAACTTCACCTGGTCGATGGTCACCTTGTTCACCTCGTCAATGATGCCAGTGTCGTGCGGAGCCAACACCTGTGCACCGTCGTCCCAGTAAGCCTTGTAGCCGTTGTACTCGCGTGGGTTGTGGCTGGCGGTGATGTTCACACCTGCCTGAGCACCCAACTGGCGGATGGCGAACGAAATCTCGGGCGTAGGACGGAGGCTCTCGAAGAGATAAGCCTTGATGCCGTTGGCAGAGAAGATGTCAGCCACCGTCTCGGCAAACAGGCGCGAGTTGTTGCGGCAGTCGTGACCAACCACCACGCTGATGTCCTTCTTGCCTGCAAACGCTTTCAGGATGTAGTTGGCAAAACCCTGCGTAGCCATGCCCACGATGTACTTGTTCATGCGGTTGGTGCCCGCACCCATGATACCGCGCAAACCGCCCGTACCAAACTCCAGATTCTGATAGAACGCATCGATGAGAGCCGACTTGTCCTCAGCATCGAGCATTGCCTTCACTTCTGCCTGTGTCTCGGCATCGAAAGCCGGCGAGAGCCACTTCTGTGCCTCAGCCGTACACTGCTTAATCAATTCTTGATCCATAATATTAGTTTTTGTTGAATAATTATTCTTTATGCAAAGATACACAAACTTTCTTGGAACAAAAAACAATTTCCACTTTTTTCTTCTTTTGCCCCTAAATCTCACAAGAACCGCTAACAAAGCCCTCATTTTTCAACTCATCACCCAACAAACGCCACACCCACAATCGTAATTACGTTGCACCCGTCATCGTAATTACGATAAAGGGCACAGCGTAAACACGATGAAGGGCGCAACAGAAATGCGGAGGAAGAAAAACGAGCCCAATGTTTACTTTTGTAAGAGAAATGTCGCCTTAGTCCCACCATCCCAGCATTCGGTACTCACGAATCAGGTGGTAAAGATGTAGGGCTTTTAGATGACGCAGCGAGACCATGTACGTTATTTCAGCATACTCATCACCTTTAGCAACTGCATCTTTGATATAAGAATGACGAAAGAAACGTTTTTCATTCTTGCAGTTGATATAAGATGGGAATCTTGCCAAAGGAGCACGTTTCCCTGCATTCAAATTCTCAGTAAATGTTTCAAATGGTTCGTCTGACGAGAATGAACGGTGTAGCCACGTGTTATAAGGAGCATCCTCCTTCAAAATGATGTCAATCAGTTTCAAACAGATAGCCAAGTCACGTGCGACAAACACGTCATCTTCCGTAATCTCACTCTTCGAGAAATAAGCATACATCCGCCCCAACTTCTTACGTTCAAGTACAAGCAAATACCCATAATCCCAATCCCGGTCATCCTTCAACAACCGCTTATATGCCCTAATCGGATTGTTCTTTCTATCTTTACGCATCTTTACCCTATTAATCGATTTCACAAAGACTTAGATTTTTGCCACAAGCACCTCAAAAACATCGACAGTTTCTTAATCAATGCTTTGAAAGAAAATCTTTTAATGAAATTGTTGCAATTCCTAACCCTTTCGCCTTTACTTGTAAGCCATTATCAGAAGTAAGAATAATAGGATTTGCATTTTTGAACTTCAACGCAACTGCCAAAATACTATTGTCAGGTGATTTTTTACTAAAATCATCAGGAAGCAAACTCAAATCAGATAATTCCATGCATACATTAGAAGCATCCATTGCATGATTTATATTCCACAAAGATTTCTCGACATTACGCTTTCCCTCTGTATCCAATTTAATTTTCAAATTATCAAGTTCATCAATTACCTTAGCGGATAAAACAACTTGACATTTTAAATCTATTTTGGAAATGATGTTAGGACAATTTACAAACACATTTGTATCGATAACATAGACGTTCTTTTTCGTTGTAGATTTTACAGACTTTTGTTTAGGAGTTTCAAATTGTGACAAGTCTATCTTCCCTTTAATTTTTAAACTAATCCCATCCCCTGAAATTATTTGCATCAAATACTTTTGTGCCTTCAACGGGGTCCTCGGATAGTGATAAACGCCTTTTTCTAAATAACTTGCAGACTTAACGACATTATCAAAATCTCTATAAAAATCTCCCTTTGTCATTCTAAAAATTCCTTCAGGAGTTTCCACCGCAAAAAAATCAGAATCTTTTAGTGCTTCTATCACATCTGCTTTAAATAGCAATCTTGTTGCTTTATATTGTACCATAATTATATACCTTTGAATTTATTAGCACCTAAAGATTCTTTTTTTATTCCATCTTTCCCTTTTTCAACTCAACATCAAGAAAAGAAAACACATAGCGTGGACTTTGGTAATAAAGTCCAGTTCGTTCATCCAGTAATTTCTGGTATGTATCGGAATTGAACACAATGGTAAGGGCTTGTTCCATTGTCAATTCAGATTTTTGTTCCATCAGCAGAAGAGCAAGTTTAGTCACCATATCTGCCATCATTTGCTTTTTCTCACTCATAATCGTTTCAACTGTTGAATGGAGCGTTCCGTACCGAAGAAATATTGAATGGTGACGCCTCGCATATAGTGTAAGTTTTTGACAAATGTGGGCAGGTCGATGGAATGGTTCTCATATTTCCACAACTGTAGTCCTACACGGTCATTGGCTATTGGACCTATCACGACATCATAATCATGTGCTTGCTCGAATGCGGGATTGTTACGGTTCAAAAGTATGAACTTCGCCCATTCTTCTGAATATTCTTCAAACCGCAATAGATGAAGATTTTGAAAGGCTTCATCTGCAATCTCATATTCCAAGATCGTGGGGGCTCCTGCCCCTAATTGGTCAACTTTCGTTTTCGCCATCTCCAATGCCTGTTCATAATTGTCCGACAAATAGAAACCACGACCAAAATCCTTATTAGGTTTGGACTTCATCAAGTCGATTTTGTCAAAGTCAATATTGGTACCATGATAAAGTTTCATACCAAGGCCCCTCCTTTCCTATGGCAGTATTCTGTCATGTCTGTCACCATTGAAGTGAACGATTGGGTATGCACATAGTCATAATGACGATCAAGAAAGTCGATGCCCTTGAAACGGCTAAGGTAGTTGAAGGCTTGCTTCATGGTGAGTCCGTGCCTTTTGCCAAACTCATAGATGAAGATAACCACCCATTCCATTTTATCTCTGATATCGTAACTCATTGTTGCATTTCTTCTTGCCCCACAAAGGTACACGCTTTTTTTCATTTCAGCAATTATTCTTTCGGAAAAATGTGTTGCAAAGAGGAGTTTTGGGGGCAAAGTGAGGGTTTTTCGATTATTTTGTCAGGCATCATTTCACACGCTGCAGGGTGTATTCCTTTTTGCCGTCGTTGCAGCGGAGGGATTTGCCTTCATTCTGAATGACATAGACAGCATCGCCTTTGCCACGTTGCCCACCTCCGATGACGGTGATGACGTTCCCTTTCTGAGTGTATTTCAGGAGAGGCTTTTCTGCAATCGCTTTCGCCATCTTCTTTTGTGCCATCTTAAGCCCAAACTTCAGCATGAAGTTGGCATCGGGTTTCGCCTTGATGGTCGGTGTCTGCCTTACCTCCGTATCGCTGACAAACTCAAGTCGGACGCTGGCATCAACGTCCGACTTTTCCGTGCCCTGATTCATGATGTCTTCGCCGTAATAGACACGCCCCTTCATGCTTTGTGCCGCACAGAAAAGGGTAAAGACAAACAGCAGCAGGACGGTCAATAGATATCTTTTCATGTTGGTTCTATTGGGTCTTCAAAGAGAGTTTGGCAGGTTTCAACGTGGGGGATGAAACGGTGATGCTCACCTTGCCTGGAGTGCGGGTGCTACGGAGGATGCACTGCATGTAGCCCGTCTGCATCTGCTTGGTAGTCACATTGTTGAAGAGGTCGTTCGTGTAGTGGTCGCCGTTGTCGAGGGAGACGAAGGTGGCGGCTCCTGAGACGGATACAGTCAGTTCATCTGTGGCGTTGGGGACGATGCGACCTTTGCTGTCGATGGCATAGATGTTGAGGTATTTGAGCGACATGCCATCGGCGAGGAATGTGCCAGCAGTTTCCTCCACCACCTTCAGCGCCACCGCCTTGCCGCTCGTTTCGATTTCATGGCGAGCCACTTCCTTGCCACCCGTTCGAGCAACGGCGACGAGTTTGCCACCTGTGCCATAGTCGATGCCGCTCCAGAGGATGATGTTGCGTTTGGCAATGTCGGTGGTGTCGTTCTTTTGTGTGCCGAGAGATTTGCCGTTGCAGATGAGTTCCACTTCTTCGGCATTCGTGTAGGTGAACACGTTGGGATGCGAACCTGCCTGCTGGTTCCAGTTTTGGTTGATGCGCTGCTGCCCCACCTTGATGTCGTTCCATTCGAGGCTTTCACCCTCGCCATCCACCACGCCGATGCGAACAACGGGCTCGCTCGGCTGGATGCACGACTTGATGAGGTATGCCTGCGGGAAGGGTTGCAGGGTGTGGCTGAAGAAGGAGTAGTTCCAACCCTTCTTGGGCCATCCGCTCGACTCGCCCCAATACTCGATGGCGCCCCACCAGCAAAGCCCCACGCCACGCTGCCTGTCCATGCCGTAGAAAGGCTGCTGCAGTTGGTTGGTCACCGCCTCGCTCTGGAAGAGGATGAGGTCGGGCTTGTGGTCGTAGTAGCCGTGGTAGGCATCCCACTGATAGTTGAACGATGCCACCTCCGTCTCGCAAGCCAACTCTGGGGGCACGAGGTAGGTTTTGAAGTCGGGTGTGCCTCTTTGAGCACCAGCACGAGCCGGGAACATGGCAACGGTGGTGGGTCGAGTCTTGTCGTATCGCTTCACCATTTGGTCGAAAATGCGATAGGTGGTGATGCCCCAGTCGTTCGTCTGATAGCCGCTCCAGTCAGAGCGTGTCTGGAGTTCGTTGCCGAGGCTCCACAGCACCACAGAGGGGTGGTTGCGGTCACGCTTCACCCATTCGCTCAGCAGTTCGGGCCATATCTGCATGAAAGGCTTTCTGCCGCCCCAATAGTCTTTGTCCGACCACTTGTCGATGAGTTCGTCCACCACGAGGATGCCCACCTTGTCAGCCACGCGGTAGAGGTCTTCTGAGTAGGGGTTGTGGGAGCAGCGGATGGCGTTGTAGCCAAAGGCTTTCAGGGTGCGGAGTTGGCGTTCGATGGCATCGGGGAACGCTGCCACACCAACGGCACCGAGGTCGTGGTGGTTGGCAATGCCGGTGAGGAACACCTTCTTGCCGTTGAGTTTGAAACCGAAGTCGGGGCCGTATTCGATGGTGCGGAAACCGAAGTGGTCGGAAATGGAATCGATGACGGTGCCGTTTTCGACCAGCACAGCCTCAACGGTGTAGAGATTTGGCTGAACCAAATCCCACTGTAGGGGGTTGGGCACTGTCATTGGGGGGAGGAGCACTTCGGTGTTGTTTTGAGTCGTGTGGTCGGGCATACCCTTTTCGGCAGAGGCGACCACCTTGCCAGCGGCATCCTTCACACAGGCTTTGATCTGCACCTCGTGACGTTGCCAGCCAACCACCTGCACCTGCACATTCACCTTATCGCCTTCCGTGTTCACATACAAGCCGTGCCGTGCGATGCGGGTGTTATTGCCAGCCTCCAACCACACGTTGCGGTAGATGCCGCCACCGGTGTACCAGCGGCTTCCGTTCACTGGCCCCGTGTTCGAATACACCGCCACCACATTCTCGCCGCCATAGTTGACCGCCCTGGTGATGTCAGCCTCGAAGCCCGTGTAGCCATACTCGTTGCTGGCCACTTTCTTGCCGTTCACATACACATCGCTCACGTACATCACCCCCTCAAAATCCAGCACCAGACGCTTGCCTTTCAGTTCGGCAGGCACCATGAACGACTTCCTGTACCAGCCCTCACACATCCGCTTGAACCCTCTGCCCTTGTTCTCGTTCTCGTCCCACGGCTGCTCAAACTGATAGTCGTGCGGCAAATCCAACCGCCGCCACGCACTGTCGTCGTAATCAGCACGTTCGGCATCCTCGGGATTGCCCAGTTGGAACTTCCAGTCGAAGTTGAACAACACCTTCTGGTGCTTCACAAACTCACTCAGCGGGGCATTCTCAGCCACCTTCCCCTCCTGTTTCTCAATGTATTGAGCAGAGGCGGATGCGACACCCAGCCACAACATCAGTAAAGGTACAAAAAATCTTTTCATATCGTATCAGTTAGTTAGTTCATAAAAATCGCCGCCGACCTCAGAAGTGCAACTCCACATCCTTCCCGAACGGTGCAAGAGAGAGGCGAGCCATCTTGAAGTGCTGCTTGCCGAAGGGAATGCCGATGATGGTGATGTAGAGCAGTGCCCCGAAGAAGATGTGGTTGAGCCATGCCCAGAACCCGCCAAAAATCACCCACAGGATGTTGAGCGGAATGCGGATGCACCCCGTGGGGCTGTCCGTCTTCTTCACCTTCGCCCCGAACGGCCACAGGCAGAGCAGCCCGATTTTGAACGTCTGCAATGCCACGGGAATGCCGATGATGGTACATGCGACGGCAAGGCTGCCGCTGAAATATCCGATGGCAGCCTCGAGTCCTCCGAACAGCCACCACAACAAATTGCCGAGAATCTTCATAGTTGGTTTTCTTTCTTTACCGGTTGCGAGAAAACGACACAGCCGCCCTTCTCTTTTTCGAGGGCAAAGTTACATCTTTTTTATCATTTCCCAAGCCTTTTTCCCACTTTTTTCTGCATCCCCTCCATCTTTTCGAGCCTTCCCCAAGCCGCCAATGCCCGCACCTCTCTTAAAACTAAACTTAGATTTTATAAAATTCAAGTTAGATTTATATAAATTTAAGTTCAATTTTATAAAATTTAAGTTTGATTTTATAAAATCTAAGTTTGATTTTATAAAATCTAACTTTAGTTTTAAGAACACCTGCGGCAAAAGCAGGAAGGAGCGGCGAAAAATCTTGGTTCGGTTCTCCGCCTGTTTGAAAAATTTTTCGTACCTTTGCCGAAGGAAAAGCCCCCGAAAGGGTTTCCTCTGCTCAGATGCGGAATTGAAAATAACCAACAATATAGACAGAAAAACAATGAAGAAACATTCGTTGAAAGAGTGGGTGCTCACCACACGCCCCTGGTCCTTTCCTGCTTCTGCCATGCCTGTGCTGGTGACGATGGCGTGGGTCTTCACCACGGTGAGCCGAGATGCCAACTGGCTGTTGGGCTTGTGGGCACTGGTGAACATTGTGCTGGTACACGCCGCAGGCAACCTCTGGAGCGACTATTTTGACCACCGCCAAGGAGTGGACCGCGAGGACACCTACGGCGTGAAGATTCTGACCAGCCAGCAATTTACGCCCCGAGAGGTGTGGTGGCTGTCTGTCTGCCTGCAAGTGGTCGCCGTGGCGATGGGCATTGGCCTTGTGCTGCTGACGGGGCTTCCCCTGCTGTGGATTGGCGTGGCCGGCATCTGCCTCTCGCTGCTCTACCCGCCACTGAAGTATCATGCGTTGGGCGATGTGGTCATCCTCTTGTGCTATGCGTTGCTGCCGATGATTGGCACATCGTTTGTCACGACGGGCGTCATCCACTGGAACGTGCTGTGGCTGGCGGTGCCTGTGGGATTGATTACGGTGGCCATCCTGCATGTGAACAACACCCGAGACATCGAAACCGACCAGCGTGCCGGCATCAAGACGTTCTCGCTGCTGACGGGCCGTCGCTTTGCGGCATGGGTGTACGTGTTCGAAGTGACCATGCCCTACCTCTGGATGGTGGGGCTTGCCGCGGTGGGCATCGTCCCCTGGTTCACGCTGCTGGTGTTCCTGTCCCTGCCCCTTGCCCTCAAGAATGTCAAGACCATGCGAGGCTACAAGACGGGAGGCGTCGAGTCGTTTGCCCGACTGGACGAGGCGACCGCTCAACTGCAACTGGTTTTCAGCCTGACGCTCTGCATCGGCTTCCTCCTTGCGGCATTCTTCGGAGGATGATATGGACTGACAAACGCTTTCGGACACGACATGAAAAGGCTCATTTTTTCTATCCTCGTCGCCGCCACCTTGTGGTTTCTGATGTTTTCTTCGCTGACGGCTCCGCTGCTCAACTTCTGGTGGGCGATGGCTGCCAGTGCCGTGGTGCTGACGACGCTGGCGTGCCAAGAAGGGGTGCTGCAGCGTCTCCATGCCTCGCTCGGACGTGACGAACACATCGTGAGGTCGGTCATTCGGGAAGTGCTGCTCGGTATCGCCATTGCCGTGGTGCTGTGGGGCGTGTTCTGGGTGGGCGACAAGGTGGCTTCGTGGCTGTTCCCTTTTGCCCGTCCGCAAGTGGACCTGATTTACGGCATGAAAACGGGCAACCAACCGTGGTTGATTGCCCTGCTTCTGCTGTTCATCATCGGGCCTGCCGAGGAACTGTTCTGGCGTGGCTACGTGCAGCATCGACTGGGCGAACGATGGTCGCCCACGCTGGGGTATGTGTTTGCCACCGCCATCTACACGCTGGTTCATCTGCCGTCGGGCAATTTCATGCTCATCATGGCTGCGATGGTGTGTGGGGTGTGCTGGGGCGGTCTCTATCGGCTCATGCCACGGCATTTTCTCGCCATCCTGCTGTCCCACGCCCTGTGGGATTGTGCCGCCTTCGTGTGGTTCCCCATCTAAAGATTCTTCCCGACCGAAGCACGGCAAGGGCTGCCTATTCGTGCTTCACCACGCCGCTGTCCACGCCTGTGTTCTTCAGCGTCTGCTGCTCCGTTGTGTAGCGTCTGCCATGCGACAGATGGAGGGTGAGGCGTAGGGACACCATGTTGCCGAAGTCTGTGTTGCGGGAAGAGGCGGTTTTGTGCAGATAGCGATTGAGGAGTTCGGACTTGTTTTCAGGCCCGTCGCCGTCGAAGGGGTGCTGCCAGAAGAGGGAAAGGGTACCGAGTTTGCCGAGTCGGTAGGAGAGGCCCAGATAGGAGGCGTAGCCGCCATCTCCCTTACCCTCACCTTCGAGAAAGTGCCAACCGCTGTCGTAACTGGCTGAAAGCGTGAACTTTCCGAGATAGGCATTGAGGTCGAAACCGCCCATCAGTGTGTTGCGAAGATGGGTGTAGTGGTCGCCAAAATTGAAGCACCGGAGGAAGGTGCCATAGAGCGTGAAGTCGAACTTCTCAGGAATCAGGTGGAGGGTGAGATAGTCGTAGAGATAAATCATCTGCACGCTGCCCTGATTGGTGCGGGAGAAGATGTATTGGGTGGTGCCATCGGAGAGCGTTTGACGAGCGATGTCCTGCATTCGAGTGCGGTGGCAGTTGCGATAGAGGGCAAGAAAACTGTTGGTGACATGACGGCTGTCGTAGTCAAGACGAAGTTGATGCTCATAGTCAGGATTGGTCTTGAGGGTGGGATTGCCGATGCTCAGTTCTTCAATCAAAGCAAAGGGCAGCAACACACGTTCGTTCATCTGCGTGACATCGGTGAGTTGGGCGATGCGAGGGGCAGAACTCCGCATCTCGAAGTCGTAACTCAATGAAAGCGAGGAGGTGAGCGAATAATTGAGTGTCACTTTCGGACGTGGCAACCAATAGTTGAACGAGCCGCCTTGCTGACTGTAATACACATGGCTCACACCCATGCCTGCCTTATACCCCACCCCGAAGAGTTTGCCCCGAAGTTGTGCGTAGAGGTACTGACCAGAGTTGTGCAAGGGATTGTCTTTCTGCAAGTCGCCTGTGTATTCATTGCCCAGGTATTGCTGATGTTGCTTGAAGCCCACAGAGAACGTGAAGGGCTTGAAGCGATTCTCATAGAGCCACTCGGAGGTGAGGGAATAGGTTCGCCCGCGTACATTATATATATAAGGGGAGACGGCATCGTAAGAATAGCCGTAGCGACTGCCCACATACGTGCCCACTGCGTTGGCGGTCAACGTCTGTGCGTGTGGCAGGCGAAGATTGAAGTAAAGATCGAGTTGGGTCGTGCCCGTGCGGTCTTTGCTTTGGGTGGTCACGGTGTCGGTGGAAAGGGGCTGAATGACCTCCTTCTCCGCATGGAAGGAGGGAGAGTTGCCGAAACTTTGCGAAAGTGTGGCGAGGAAGAGGTACTTTTCATCTTCGGCAAGGCTGTACTTGGCAGAAAGCCCATTGCTGATGAAGGGGTTCTTGTAGGAGAGGGTACGATTGATGACCGATGCCGTCGTGCCATCTGCCAGTATGTAATCTGTCGTGCCCTCGGAACGGTAGCCTCTGAAGTCCGTCCATCCGAAGTCGTAGTTGAACGAAAACTCGCTCTTGCCTCGGTTCATGCGGAGATACAGATTGTCGCTGTTATGGCGACGATTGACCGCCTGCAACACTTCCCCACCCACGACATAGCCGCTGGTCGGACGAAGCACATGGATGTCAATCACATACGCCACACCGTCGCCGTATCGCAATCCGGGCGAGGTGATGAAGTCGATGGATTGTACCGTCCCCATTTCCAGCGACAGCAAATCCTGTGTGGAGGCAGGCACGTCGTTGATTCTCACCTGTACGGAACCAATCATTTCTGGTGCTGTTATCGTCCGCATCACCTCATCCACACGAATGCCCGGCAACGACAATTTCTGTAACAGCGAATAGCCATCCGCCGATGCCTCCAACTGCGCTTGCGACGGAAACACCTTCATGCCATCCACCGTTTTCATCACTCGTGCGGCCTTCACCGTCACACCTTCCAGTTGTACTTCTTTGGTGGCGGCCGAATCTGTTGCCACCGAATCTGCGGTTTCCTGTGCCCACAGCATCGAGGAAGCCACCCACATTTGAATACAAATAAAAACAAACTTCTTCATACTTTTTGAACGTTACTGAGTTTCACGTCACAAAGGTATGAAGAAGTCCACTCTCAGGAAGAAAAAACTTCCTGACATTTGTCTGACATTTCGCCGACAAAAACCTAACTATCTGTCTGTCAGCACATACGCCCTACCCCTATCCGACTCGATTTTGAGATGGCTATGCCCCTCAAGGATGGGTTTGATGCGACGAATGAGGGTGTAGAGCGTGTCGGAGGCATCGGGTTTCTTGGGCCAAAGTGTGTTGCAGATATCCTGCTTGGAGAGGGAGTGAGAAGGAGAACGGAAGAACATCTCCATGAGTTGCTGCTGCATGGGGGTGAGACGCACTTCGATGCCTTCGTCTGTGAGGAACGTACTGTCTGCGGGAATGAAAGAAAGTCCTCCGAAAGCAATGCGGTGGTCTGTCGGTGCCACCACCAAACTCACCTCTGGATGACGCTTTTTGTTCCAATAACAACCTATCGCCCAAAGAATTGCCAACACTACCAAAGCCCCAGCAGGACGTTGGTCGGACAAAGCAAAGACGGTGAGGAAAGAGCACCCTGCCTTGGCTTCGAGCACCGTCACGTCTTGATGGTTGCGATAGACGGTCTTGACAGAGATGGATGCCGTGTCACGCACTTCGGGAATGGAGATGTAACTGCGATAGACACGAATGGTATCGGCATCCACCACGTCGCTCTGACGCTCCGCTAATGTCTGCGAAAGAGCCGTCTCCACATCGTCCTCTATGCTCTTTGCCTTGAGTTGGGCACTACCCAAAGAGGTCAGCACCGCACTGGCAACCAAGAACATAAAAACAACTAACGGTAATGTCTTCATGGTGAAAATCATTTATGGCAACAAATACTTATCGCCTGTCTCCTTGATGATTTGTTTGCGGAATGCTTCTGGATAACCAGGACGTGCAGGAGCCTGCGAAATGCCATGCTCCGTTTTCTTGAAGCCATCAAGCAGCGGGTCATTATCTTCCACCTTCTTCGTCGCCATGTCGAGGTGCTTAATCATCAAGTATTCAAAGAGGCGTTGCCAACGTGCCATCATCATGTTTGAGCGAATGAGTGAGGCTTCCGTCAGGTACTTGACGACAGCCTCTTCGCCTTGTTCCTTGAGCAACTGAAGTGGGTACTCATCCATGCCGCCGAGGTCAATCCCTTCCTCCATTGCTTCACGCTGTTTCAGCACATCGGGAAACATCTTCTCGTAGTAGGGATACACCAAGTTACTCACGGCATTCTGCACCCAAAAAGCACTCTCCCAAGAGAAAGTCACATCGTCCTGTACACCATCCACCTTCCTGAAACACTTCGGCATCTCGGTGATACAGCAGTTGAGCGGAATGTAGGGAGCCATATTCGGGTCATCATTCGTCACCCAAACAATGCCTCCGATCGCATCAGGATATTGCGAACGCATCTGACCCACAAACGAGAAAGCGGTCTGCTGTGTCGATACAGGACGCTCGTTGAAATACTTCTTGCCCTCACTCTCCCACTCCAGCGGAGTAGGACGATAAGGCATGTTGTAAGCACCTGCTCCCTCCTCGTTCTGAATGTCGAAAGGAGTGCCCTCGTAGTGGTCTCGCATTCCACCCATCACATCCTTCACAGACACCTTCTGCTTCGGCTTCATATAGAGCGGCATCTCACCTTTCAGATCATTGCCCTTCGCATATTCCACATACTTATCCATGCCGTCGCAGAGACGATTGAAGATGCTCCATACACGTGCCTCGCAATAACGCACGGCACTGAAGTCGTTGGGAGCATACGCATCACGGAACGAAAACTCTGCATCCTTACCAGAGAAGAAGCCCTTCTGACGGGCAAACGCAATCACATCCTTCGAACAGAGCACCTGCTTCTTGTCGAACTGGCTCAGTCGAGTGATGCGACTCTGGTTGGCATGTGCCGACACACAATCATCAGGAATGCGTACAGCCGCCCACACAGCACCTTTCTCACCTGCTCCTTTACCGATCATCTCCAGAATCCATGCCTCGTTCTTGTCGCAGATAGAGAAGGTTTCACCCTCAGAGCAATAACCATACTTGTCCACCAGCGTAGTCATGATGTCAATCGCATTGCGAGCCGAAGTAGAACGCTCCAGCGCGATGTAAATCAGCGAGCCATAGTCAATCATTCCCTCTGTCTTCCAAAGTTCTTCACGCCCTCCATACGTCGTTTCCGTGATGCTCACCTGATGCTCATTCATCTGTCCAACTACAGTATAGGTTCTCTCTGCCTGAGGAATCTCACCCAGGTATTTGTTGGAGTCCCAGTCATAAATCTTCCTCATCTCACCAGCCGCATGTACCCCACCTTTGTGATGGTAGATGTTTCCATACATGCCGTAAGAATCCGCATTATAACTCACAAACACGCTTCCATCCGCAGAAGCACCCTTGCCAACAATGATGTTGGTACAAGCCCAAGCAGTCGTCATCAGGGCAGAAACGCCCCATGCCACTACCGAAAAAATAAAATTCTTCATTGCCATAAAGTTCTCTTTTTATGGATGCAAAGATACACATTTTCACGAAAAAGAACAAAAAACGACGGAAAACAACATCTCTGACACAAGAAACAAGGCTTTTCCCAACAAGTTTTCGTACATTTGCCAAATAAAAAACCACGGCAACAGCAACGAAACGTATGACACAGAAGAAAGCCATCATCATAGGTGCCACATCAGGCATCGGACTCGAAATGGTCAAGGTACTCACCTCGCAGGGTTGGCAGGTGGGCATCGCCGGAAGGCGGCAAGCATTGCTGCAACAGATTCAGAGCAAGAACCTCGATGTGGTCGCCACCGAGTGCATCGACATCACGCAAGAGGATGCTCCCAAACGCCTCCTCACCCTCATTGGGAAGACAGGCGGCATGAACCTCTACTTCCACAGTGCCGGCATCGGCTATCAGAACCCCGCCCTCGACATGGGAAAAGAGATGGCAACCGTTGCCACCAACGTGACGGGTTTCACACAAATGATAGGTACAGCCTTCCACTACTTCGAGCAGCACCCCGAACAAGACAGCCACCTCGCCGTCATCAGCAGCATTGCCGGCACACGAGGCTTGGGTGCCGCTCCTGCCTACTCGTCCACCAAACGCTACATCAACCATTACCTCGAATGCCTCACCCAACTTTGCCACATCCGAGGCATCCGACACATCCACCTCCACGACATCCGTCCTGGTTTTGTCCGCACCCCACTCCTTGCAGACGGTCATCACTACCCCTTCCAACTCGACCCACACCGCGTTGCCCTCTCCATCGCAAAGGGCATCCGCCACAATCGTTCCATCATCACCATCGACTGGCACTACCGCCTCCTCGTCTTCTTCTGGCGGCTGATTCCGAGGTGGTTGTGGGTACGGATGAAGGTGGTATCAAAAGGGGATGACTGATTGAATGGTCTCTATAAAAATCCTGTGTCTTGGGAGAAATTCACATCCCAAGGCACATTTTTTAGCCTCTTTCTTTTGTTCTTCTGAAAAAGTCTTTGTACATTTGCAACGTGTTCTTCGGAACATGATTATAATAGTACAAATACCCGCATTAATACGTTCTACAAAAAGAAACGATGAGTACATTGACAATGACAAAGATGATGGCTGAATATTTTAAGACACAACCCGTCTTAAAAGCATGGCTGTTTGGCTCTTATTCTCGAGGCGAAGAAAACCCCGGCAGCGATGTGGACATTCTCATTGTCCCTGACAAGACTCAACATTTCAGTTTGTTCACACTCGGAGGCATGTACGAGGACTTGAAAGCCTTGTTGGGGCGAGAAGTGGACATCATCACGGATGGCGGACTGCTCCCCTTTGCCAGAGAAAGTGCGGAACGTGACAAGAAACTGATTTATGAGAGAAAGGACTAAAGACCCGAAACGGTTGGCAGACATTCTGCAAGCCATCGACAACATTGTCAAGTACATAGGCGACACCTCTATGGAAGAGTTCATTGCCGATGGCATGTGCTATCATGCTGTTGTTTATAATCTGATGATTATTGGTGAGGCTGCCAACATGCTGACTTTCGACTTCCGCGAGGAGCATCCCAAAACTCCCTGGAAAGAGATAACAGGTATGCGTAACTTTCTCGTACACGACTACCACCACGTAGAGGAAGACATCGTATGGAAAGCCATCCAAGAAGACTTGCCACCATTGCGAGAACAAGTGATAGAATACCTAAAGAGTAGTCAATAAAAACAAAAGAATTGCATTAAAGTTTGACATCGTCGGAGAGAATCTATGTGTCTTGGGAGAAATTCACATCCCAAGGCACATTTTTTAGCCTCTTTCTTTTGTTCTTCTGAAAAAGTCTTTGTACATTTGCAACGTGTTCTTCGGAACATAACATTTTATTTGTTCATCTTTCCCTATCGAACTTGCACCTCGACCACGGAAACTTTAAGAACAAAGACTATAATCCAAGAGATTTGCACCCATATGGTGCAGATTTCTCCATTGGATTATAGAGGCAGTGCAAGGCCTGATAGGGAAATGGTGGGTCTGCACTTTTTTGTATAAGTACTAATGATAAAAAACAACAATTATGAAGAAGTCTGCTTTAACATTGTCTGTACTGTTGCTTGCGATGCAAGCACTGATCTATTCATGTGATTCCAGTTCAGAAACTGCGACACGAATTGCCGAAGTTGAGAAAAAGTATCAAGACAGTATTGCTGCATTAAAAGAAGTCTTGAATGAAAAACAAAAACAAATAGACTTGCTAAGTTACCCTGCAGACCAGAGGCTGCAGAAGGTAAAAGAACTAATTGAGGCGGGAGACTTTGACAAAGCATCGACAGAAATAGTACAGTTACAGAAACTCTTCCCAAAATCGCAAGAAGCATTGGCTTCCTCCACTCTCATATCAAAAATAAGCGAATTGAAAGAAGCAAAACGCAAGGAAGAAGAAAGGATAAAGGCACTTGGCTTTAAGGCTTTGAATATTGTTCAGAATGTAACAATCGCCGAGAACAAGATTTCATTCTCTAATTGTAAAATTGGTCTGAAGTACACACATGATGTCTATCCTACATATACTGGTTCTGAATGGAGGGAGCATACGGCAGACAAGGGGAGTAGTTTTATGTCCTACAACATGGACATCACTTCATCATCAAAAGACCCTAACATACCTACCATCGCGTTCTATTCAATCGATGGTGACAAACTAACCTACCAAAATACGTTCTGGGTGAATTTTGCCCGATGGAACGACTATGGATGCTACTTAGGCAATGAACCAGACCATAAAAATGATTTTGCGAAAGTTAGCACTGTAAAATTCAGGTTGGGTGCTCAACTTGAAGACCACTATTTTAAGGAGCCTTATATCGTAGTGCTAAAAAAAGCAAACACACTTTCCAGACACTATGACAGATTTGAAAACCCTCCTGTTTCATATTCGGGCGATGATGGATATCCTTCAAGATTAAGCATCGAAGATTTTAACAATGGACAATATGTTGCATTAAAAGTTGCTAATTTATAAGAATATAACAACATGTCATACCCTGCTTAATCTCATGATTTAACATGAATTCGACGAAAATAAAAATAGATAGAAATCATTGCCTAAATATTAGGAAATTAGCGACGGCTTTAGCAAATTTGTAGTGACCAAACAACTATATAAACCAATGTGAGTTCGTTGAACTCACGTTAATTTAGCACGAAAGTAATCAATAATAATGAAAACCACAGCCATTATTTATCGTACCCCTCGGGTACGCTGTGGTGTACCCCTCGGGTACGGCACGGCGAACCCGAGGGGTACGATTTGTTAACCGTTGAGGTATCTATACAGAAATTGGGGAAAGAAGTGTTTGCAAATGGCTTAATATGAGCCAGTTGCAGAAAGGTATTGACTTTGGCGAAAAAATGTTGTATCTTTGCAGTGTAAAAACAGAAGAAAAAGAGTGTTGAAAGTATTAGTTAACATTCGGTATTAACCCGCAAAAAAGTTTCATAACCATGAGTATCGCTTACCGTAAAGTGAAGAGACAAGTCATCAACCCCGACCACACAACCCGTGAGGCATGGCTGATGCAACAGGTGTGCCCTATGCCTGTATCATTCGAGGATTTTGTGAAAGAATGCATGATGTCACAAGGCGTGGCACAAGCACAAGTGAAAGGCATTGCCTGTGCCATGTCTGACCGATTGCGGCACTATTTGAGTTTGGGACACAGCGTACAGATTGGCGGCATTGGCACGTTGAGACCTGTTTTCAATGCAACAAGTGCCGAATCGGCTGAACAACTCAGTGCCAAGTGCATACACTCCGTGAAAGTGCGTTTTTATCCCCACAAGGAATTTCAAGAAACGCTGAAAAAGATGGAGTTTGAGGATGTGGAGATGCTGGATGAAGAAGAGTGAAAAAATAAAGTGAAAAGTGAAAAATTTGCTACCGCACTTGTTAGTCATTCTGTTGGCTTACTGCTGCGGCAGCAAATTTTTCACTTTTCACTCTTCACTTTTCACTTTATTTTTAATTTTCTATTTCTTGATAATCAACTTATCACTTCCTGCTGCCTTAAAACTCATGTCAAGCCCTTTGACCGAGTGGGTCAAGGCACCGAAGGAAATGAAGTCAACACCTGCTTTGGCATAGGGAATCATGGTGTCGAAGGTGATGCCGCCTGAAGATTCGGTTTCGGCACGACCAGCCACAAGTTTGACCGCCTTTTCGGTGTCTTCGGGTGTGAAGTTGTCGAACATGATGCGGTCGCAACCTTCGGCAAGGGCTTCTTCGAGTTCCTTGAAGTTACGCACCTCGCACTCGATTTTCAGGTCTTTCCCGTGGTCCTTGCAGTATTGCTTGGCACGGCTGATGGCATTGTGAACACCACCACAGAAGTCTATGTGATTGTCTTTCAGCAGAATCATATCGAAGAGTCCGATGCGGTGGTTCATGCCGCCACCAATCTTCACGGCTTCCTTCTCCAGCATACGCATACCAGGGGTGGTCTTGCGAGTGTCGAGCACACGCGTCTTGGTGCCAGCATCGATGAGTGCTTGCTGGTACTTGTGCGTCATCGTAGCAATGCCACTCATGCGCTGGAGGATGTTGAGCATCAGGCGTTCCGTCTGAAGAAGGCTCTGCTCTTTTCCTTTCACCGACATGACGATGTCACCAGGTTTCACGTGAGCACCGTCCTCAATATACACCTCCACTTCCATCGTGGGGTCGAAACGGCGGAACACTTCTTTCGCAATCTCCACACCGGCGAAGATGCCCTCTTCCTTGATGAGCAACTTGCTTTCTCCGTAAGCATCTGCAGGGATGCAACAAAGGGTTGTGTGGTCACCGTCGCCAATGTCTTCGGCAAAGGCGAGGTCGATAAGCCTATCGTTTAGTTCTGAGACGCTTAACATAATCGGAAGGTTTTTTATTGTTTTCAAAATACCATGCCAACCCAATCTTCAAGCCAGCCTTGGTGTAGTCGGCAAAATTGTTCGTCGAGATGTCACAATAGAGCGATGGCTCGATGGTGAGATGACGATTGAGGAAGAAGCAGTAGCCAAGTTCGGGAGTGACCATCAGGTCGTTATAGTTGGGTGCTCCATGCACATACTTGACACCTGCCTGCAAGAAGAGACCATTCTGCTCGATGAGGTAGCGGCACTTCAACCCTGCATAGAGGTTCTGCATGTCCTTGTGGCGATAGTCAAAACCGACCTCCGTAATCAGCATCCATGCCTCTTCAAACATATAGCCTCCGTTGATGCCAAGGTTGATGCCCACCTTTTCGTGCTTGTTGTAGGAAAGACCTGCCGAGTTGGTCGTTGCTCCCAGATAATACTTGCCTTTCTCAAACTGTGCAAACGCACTGCCGATGCCCACTGCGGCAAAGAGAAGTGTAAAGATAACTTTTTTCATATCCATATCATTTTTTATATTGTTCTTTCTTATACAATGCCCATGCCAAAGCACCACAGATGGCTGCATACCCAATGATATGGGGCAAATAAGTCACCCAAGTGTGCCATGTCACACCATTATAAATATAAAAGCCAAAACCAACCACAAAGAAGGCGACGGGTTGCCAAACGTATCGTTTCATTTCTTCTGCAGTTTTTTAGCCCAAAGGAAATAGCCGACCACAACACCCACTGTCGCCAAACCGCCCAGCGAATAAGCAACGATATGGTTCAACTGGAAACCTTCAGGAGCGATGAGAATATAAGTAGAGCAAATCAAGGTCATCCACACCGCTGGCACCATCGAGATGAGGAACACATATCCATTTCTATTCTCTGCCAGACTCCGCTTCTTCAGCCACACCGTCACCGCCCACAGCGTGAAGGCGGCAAGCGTCTGGTTGAACCAAGCGAAATAACGCCACAGGATGCTGAAATCGACAAACATCAACACCGCACTAATCAAGAAGATAGGCACCGACAGCAGCAACCTCTTGTATATCTTGTTCTGCTTATATTTCATAAAGTCAGCCGCAATCAGTCGAGCACTACGGAACGCCGTGTCGCCACTCGTCACAGGAGCAGCCACCACACCCAGCACTGCCAGCACAGCACCCACCGTGCCGAGCCAACTGGAGCAAATCGTGTTCACCACCACAGCAGGGTTAGGCCCTGTTTCGCCGCCGTTCGTCATAATCGCCCACAACTTCTCGTAAGGAGCAGCCCCATTGTCCATGCCGAACTTCGTCACATCGAAAGAGTCGGCAAACTTAATGGCAGCGGCAGCCCAAATCAATGCCACCAGTCCCTCCGTTATCATTGCACCATAGAACACGGGGCGACCATACTTCTCATTCTTCATGCAGCGAGCCATCATCGGACTTTGTGTCGCATGAAATCCGCTCACCGCACCACATGCAATGGTGATGCACAAGCCCGGGAAGATGGGAATCGTCGTGGCAGGATGGTGATTCGAGAATGCACTGGTGACCTCTGGCAACGAACCAGCCTCAGCCACGATGCCATAGCCCACACCCACCGCCATGATGAGCAGTGCCAAGCCAAACACGGGATATATCTTGCCAATCAACTTATCAATCGGCAGCAACGTCGCCAAAATGTAATAGGCAAAAATGACAATCACCCAGAACAGATTCTGGCCGAATACCGTATCGCCTCCTATCATGCTCGACAACAAACCAGCAGGAGTCGTGGCAAACACCGTGCCCACCAATATCATCAGCACCAGTGAGAGTGCACGCATCGCGATGCGGGCACTTTTACCCAGTTCGTCGCCCACAATCTCGGGCAAACTGGCACCATTCTTCCTGATGCTGATCATGCCCGACAGGTAGTCATGCACAGCACCACCGAAGATACAACCCAGCACAATCCACAGATACGCACCTGGTCCAAACAAGATGCCCTGAATGGCACCAAAGATGGGACCCGTGCCCGCAATGTTGAGAAACTGAATCAGGAAAACTTTCCACGTTGGCATCGGCATGTAATCCACACCGTCCTGCGACGTGTAGCAAGGAGTTTTTCGCTGAGGGTCAACTCCAAAAACCCTATCTACGAATGCTCCATAGAGGACATAACCCAAAACAAGGAGCAGCAAAGAAGCGATAAATGTAACCATTTTTTACTTTTATTATGACAAAGTGACCACAAAAGTAGTGAAAAATCCGTACCTTTGCAAAAAATTTAACGTTTATAATGAATTATCTGCATCATATCTGGGCATTGTTGCTACTTTTGAACATTCCAGTGGCAACACTCCATGCTCAAAACGCCGAAAATCAACGTGGCGATTTCCTCTACGAAAAGACCCATCCCCTCCGCGAAATACGTGCCGTCTGGCTCACCACCATCGGAGGCCTCGACTGGCCTCGCACCAAAGCCACCGATGCCGCCAGCCGAGATCGACAGAAAGCCGAACTCGTCAGCATTCTCGACAACTACAAGCGAGCCAATATCAACACCGTCATCTTCCAGACCCGTGTGCGTGCCGCAGTTCTCTACCCCTCCAAGATAGAGCCGTGGGAACTCTCCCTCACCGGCAAGGCAGGCATGAACCCCGGCTACGACCCCTTGGCGTTCTGCATCGAAGAGTGCCACAAGCGAGGCATGGAACTCCACGCATGGGTGGTGTGTATCCCCATCGGCACCTCGCAGCGACAGAGCGGCTATGGTTCCGCATCCCTCGTGAAGCGACGTCCCGAACTGGTCAAGACAGCCAAGGGAGGCGAGATGTTCATGCTGCCTGGCAACCCCAAGACAGCCGACTACATTGCCAGCATCTGCCAAGAGATTGTGCAGAACTACGACGTCGATGGCATCTCCCTCGACTACATCCGTTACCCCGAATCCATCTTCAACTTCTCCGACGACAACCTCTACCCACGTTCTGCCTCCCTCAGCAAAGCCGACTGGCGACGAGAGAACATCACTCGCATCGTGCGTCGGGTTCACGATGTGGTCAAGCCCATCAAGCCCTGGGTCAAACTCAGCAGTTCCCCCATCGGCAAGTATCGCGACACCCACCGCTACAGTGCCGGAGGCTGGAACGGCTACAACGCTGTCTATCAAGACCCTGTGCTCTGGTTGAAAGAAGGATGGCAAGACCTCCTCTTCCCCATGATGTACTTCACCGGCAACAACTACTACCCCTTCCTCTTCCAGTGGCTCGAAAACGCCTACGGACACCCCATCGCACCCGGACTCGGCATCTATTTCCTCGATCCACGCGAAGGGCGTTGGCAACTCAACGAGGTGCGAGCCGAAATGCATACCGCCCGCAACAGCAGCATCGGTGGCGTTGCCTTCTATCGAGGCGAGTTCCTCACCAAGAACTGCAAAGGCATCTACGACACCGCCTGCCGAGAGTTTTTCCCCTATCCTGCCCTCACACCACGTATGACCTGGCAGGGCGACACCATTCCACCGCTCGCACCCACTCAACTCACCTACGCCAGTGGCATCCTTCACTGGCAAGCCCCCCAGCCCCCCAAGGGAGGACTATGCTACAACATCTACGGATCCAACCTTTACCCCGTTGACATCACCAAGGCCGAGAACCTCCTTGCCGTCAACATTCGCACCCCTCGCTACGAACTCTCCGGTCGTGACCTCAAAGTGCACCATTACGCCGTCACCGCCATCGACCGTTTCGGCAACGAAAGCCCCGCACTACAAGAGGTGAAGCCCACATTCGAACTGCCCCAGCACATTGATGTGCCCCGACTGATAAACAGAGACCTGAAAGGCACCCAAGCCAAGACTCGCAAAAACGACAAAAAGAAAAAGAGAAAATGAAAGCCCAACTCACCACCAAGCAATACCTCGTCCCCTTCGTCCTCATCACCTCCCTCTTCTTCCTGTGGGGATTCGCACGTGCCATCCTTGACGTGCTCAACCAGCACTTCCGCAACACGCTCGACATCTCCATCACCCAGTCCTCACTCATTCAGGTCACCACCTATCTCGGCTACTTCCTCATGGCGATACCGGCAGGCATCCTCATCAACCGCTACGGCTACAAGCGAGGTGTCGTCTTCGGACTGCTTCTCTACGCCCTCGGAGCCTTCCTCTTCATCCCCAGCAGTCACCTCGGCTCCCTCACCGCCTTCCTCGTCTGCCTCTTCATCATCGCCTGCGGACTGGCGATACTCGAGACAGCCGCCAACCCCTATGCCACCCAACTGGGTCCCCGAGAGACGGCTGCCGCCCGACTCAACCTATCGCAGTCGTTCAATGGCCTCGGCTCTTGTCTCGCACCTGCCCTGATTGGCAGTTTCCTCTTTGCGAATGGAGAGGAGGCAGATGTCAGTGTGCCATACATCATCATGGGCATCGTGGTCGTCATTGCTGCCATCGTTTTTTCTTTCAGTAAATTACCGGAGATTACAAAAGAAGATACACCCCAAGAAACCACCACGCAAGTTGGCAATCCACTTGCCACCCTGCTCAAAAACAAATTGTTCATCTTTGGTGTTCTCGCCCTCCTTTCCTACGAAGTGGCGGAAATCTCCATCAATTCCTACTTCGTCCTTTTCGTCACAGGGCAGGGTTTGCTCACCCCATCGACTGCCTCTAAAATACTTTCGGGGGCTCTTATGTTGTTCATGATTGGCCGCTTCATCGGCTCATGGGTGATGCAGCGAGTCAGTGCAGAACGCACGCTCCATTTCTGTGCCACAGGCACCATCCTTTGCATCCTCGGCGTCATCCTCACCTCCATCGCCGAGACAGGCGAAACCACCTCGCCCACACGCTACCTTCCCCTCCTCTTCCTCTGCGGCACCTACGTCTTCGAGGCCATCATGTTCCCCACCATCTTCTCCCTCGCCATCCGAGGCTTAGGCGACAAGACCAAGACCGCCTCCTCCATCCTCATGATGACCCCCGTGGGTGGCTGTGCCTTCCTCATCGTCGGCATCCTCGCCGACCGCACAGGCTTCATCATCCCCTTCATCATCCCCCTCGTCGGCTATGCAGTAGTATGGGCGTATGCACACAAACTCTGCCGCCAACCCTAAAAGTCATGAGGTACCTCATAAAAAAACGCTCAGCCGTGCACGGCTGAGCGTTTTTTATTATTTAGTGAAAATGAAGTTTCAGAGTCCCGAAGGGATACGGCTGATGGCCTCCTGCTCCGTGGCGTGGAAAGGTCCATGCCCCTCCAACTTGCAGGTCGATACCGCCGTGGCGAACTTTGCCGCCTCTTCGGGTGAAGCCTCCTGTACACGCCTATACACATACCCCATCACATACGTGTCGCCACAACCCGTCGCATCCACAATCTTCAAGGGCTCGTAAGCAGGAATATCATAAAACCGACCCTCCACCAACACGATGCTGCCGTAACTGCCCAGCGTAAGCAGCACCTCCTTGATGCCCCATTCCGCCAGTTGCTGAGCCGCCTCGTGCAAGTCCTTCTTGCCCGTCAACACCTCCACCTCATACTCGTTCACCTTCAGGATGTCGATATATTTGAAGAACTCAAACTTGTTCTCCCAGTCGCAGGCATACACCTTGCCATCCTTCACGTCCCGCAGATAGCCCTGAGCATCCATCACCACCGTACCTCGGCCGTGCAGATACCTCACCACCTCCAGCGGGAAGTCCTCAGGCAGCAGACTGCCCAGACAGATATACTTCGCTCGCACGTCCTTCACCGCCTCCACCGTGAAGGGGTCAGCCATCGCCCTCACCCGCTGCTTGCGGTTATTCTGGTTCTCGCCATAGATGTTCTCGAAGAAGACCGTCTTCCTGCTCGGCACCACCTCCACGTCAATGCCCAACGCCCGAATGTCCTCCACTGCCTGCATCTCCGTGTCAGCCAGCGAGGCGACCAGCCGATACTTCACCTGCGAATGTGAACTACTGAGCAGGTGACTCATCCCATGCGAGAAATAAAACGTCGTGCCCCCAGGCATGTACACCTCCTTCTGGGGCGTGACGATGCGGTCGAGCGTGACGTGTCCTATACAACAAATGTCATCCATAAAAATTTTTCTAATTGGCAAATCGGCTGCAAAGGTACGAATAATTCTTCACATGAAGGGCAAACACACAGCATTTCTTCTTTCTTTCGGCAACAAAAAAGGGACGCTTTTCCATCTGAAAGAGGTGGAAAGAAGGTGGAAAACGAAAGGTTAAGTTGTTGATTCTGAAATGTGGATGGGTGGAAATGAGGTTTCCACCCTTTTTTCTTGCAGGAGTGTCATTTTCAGCGTACCTTTGCAGTCGAAAACCAAAAAGAAGGACATGATGACACGTAGAAAATCATTCGAAACCTTGACGATGCTCCTTGTGGCAATTGGCATCATCAGCCTCGCCGCTTGCACGGAGAAAGGGTCACACGTTGCAGAACTGCTGGCGATGGAGTATCCCGACAGCGCTGCCCATTATCTGGCAACCGTAGATACAACACGCATGAAAGAGGGCGAACGTGCGTTGTACACGCTCACCCGTGCGTTGGTGCTGGAAGAGAAGTGGCAACAGGAACATGCCGACACGGCAGTGTGCCTGCACGACAACGAGGATGATTGGTCGTTCAAGCGGAAGAGTTCACAGGAAAAGGGGATGCTTGATGAGGAACTGGACAGCATGATGGCGGACTCGTCGCTCTTGCGTGCGTACTATTATTACGAAGAGAAGAGCATGGGCGGTGTGACAGACGACGAGGAGGATTTGCGTCGCTTTGGTCGCATCTGCTATGTGCTGAGCCGTCAGTACCAAGACAACGACACGCTGCTGCAAGCCGACCAACTGTTTTTGCTTGCCATCCACTGTGCAGAGGCTTGTGGCGACGACGAGACAGCCTATCGTGCTTATCACCTGTGGGGACGGCACTTGCTGTATGTGCATAGTCCCAGCAGTGTCCACGAGACGTACTGGTGTCTGCAACAGGCTTTGAAGCACTTCGACCGCTGCCGCAACAACACACAATGGCTGCTCACGCTCGTGAACGACTACGGATGGGTCTATCTCAGCCTCTTACCACTCAATCCCCGCAACTTCCCCACCTTGATTCATGCCGCAAACATCGTCTGGCAAGGGGAAGACAAGACTGAGGCCATGTATGACTCGGTGGCAGCCCTCATTGACAGCGTGGAGAATGCCCCTATGCTGCCCTTCGATTCCCGCACGGAGTTCACCTCTACCTACGACGGGAAGATAACGGTGAGGGAGCAGGGCATACCGAAAGGGCTCTTCATGGATGCGGAACAGACCTACAAGGACGAAGTGAAAAACGGTGCAGCAAGGTCGTCGGTGAAGAGTGTGCAGGAGAAGTTTGAGAAGGACAGACAACAGGCAATTAGCCACCAAAATGTGCAGACACGCACGTACCTCGCTGCTGGCTATGCACGCAAGGCAGCCATGCTGCAATCGCGGCTGCTGTGGGCGGTGATTGGTTGCCTCGTCTTGGCGGTGCTGGTGTTGCTGCTCGTGTTCTGGAACTGGAGAGGCAGAGCCCAACGGAAACACCAAGCGGAACGCATGGCACAGGAGCAGAAGGTGGGACAGTTGTCAGCACAACTGCAACAGAAGGAGACGCTAATTGCCTCGCTGCGTGGACACATCATCGACAAGAGCGAGATTCTGGAGATGCTGGAACCAACGGCAGGGAAACGCACGATTATCAACGCCCAGAACTGGCGAGAAATCGAGGCGACGCTCGACATGGCAGATGGACAGTTCGTAAGCCGACTGCGGGCGGAACATCCGTCGTTCAGTGAGGAAGACGTGCGGCTGTGTATGCTCATCCGTCTGAAACTGAGCAATGCCGCCTTGTCAGCCATTTACGCCATCTCGGTGTCGGCGGTGCAGCATCGGAAGCAAAAACTGAAGAAAGAAGGCTTCGACGTGACTGACCCTGCGGTGACACTCGACCAAGTGATAGAGAACTATTAAATAACTCCATACTGAATTATGAAAACAACATTGTTTCGATGCGGAAATCTCCGTATCCTGCTGATGCTGTGCCTGTTGGCAAGCGTAGAAATGAGTTTTGCGAACGTCATCCGAGGCCGTGTGGTGGACGATGAGACAGGTGAACCCTTGGAAGGGGCACAAGTGAGTGTGAACGAAGCGTTTGGAGCGACGACCTTCTGGACGAAGATGGAAACGGACTCGCTCGGCTATTTCCACTATCGTTGTGGCGAGATGGGAAGAGTGACCTTCACCGCCCAATACTTCGGCTACTACGAAGGAACGGCAAAAACCATAGGCTTGGAAGGGAATGACACCGTCCGCATCAAGGACATCCGTCTGAAGCCCAGCCCGTTGCTCTTGAAAGAAGTGGAGGTGAGTGCCAAGAAACGACGCTTCTTCATGCGAGGCGACACGGTGGTGTTCAACCCCGAGGCATTCAACTTGGAAGAAGGGGCACGACTGGAAGAACTCATTGAGAAACTGCCAGGCGTGAGCATCAAGGACGGAAGGCTGCTCTGGAACAATGAGCCGCTCAAACTGATGATGAACGGCAGGGAGGTGTTCAGCGAAGGCATGTTGCTGAAACACCTGCCGGCAGAGGCGGTGGAGAACATCAAGGCATACGACCAGAAGAGCGAACTGGCAGAGCGGACGGGTGTGAAGGACGGCAAGGAAGAGCACGTGCTGGACGTGAGCATCAAGCCATCGTGGATGGACAAATTCTATGGCGGATTGATGGGGTCTGGCTATTCAAGCGGACATTATGCGACGGAATTGAACGCCATGCGGCTGAGCGACAACAACCCGCTGATGCTCTTCGGGCGTGCGGCTGACGAACCTGCGGAGATAAAATACAAGACTATGAACGCCATCAGCAGTTCCTCGGGTGGCGAACCGGTGGAGCAGCAGATGGCATCGGTGGGGTATCAGCATTCGTGGAACTCGAAACAGGCTTTTCGTCACAACTACTGGAACCTCACGACCAACCCCAACCACACCGACCGAGACAAGGAGAGTTGGGAGCACACGCAGACGTTCTTGCCCGGCACGACTCCCACCGAGAGCCACACCACCAGCCACGAGTATCGGCACGATATGAATGTGCCACTCCATTCCGTCTTGAACCTATACATAGGGCAAAAGTACGCCTTAAGGCTGGAGGGCAAGGTCGCGTATGAAGAGGGACGAAAGGAGAACGAACGGGAACAAGAGCAGTTAAACCTTCTCCATTCCACCTACCACTCCTCCCAGCACACCAAAGGCATCACTGGCAACGGCGAGGCATCGCTGACACGCTACATCGAGAACGGTGCCGCATCGACCAGCATCAGCCTGGATTTCAGAAACATGAACAACAAAGGAGCATCAGAGGGGAATTACCACTACTACACCCCTACCCCACGAAACACGCTCGACTTGCAAAGTTATGACACAGACATTCGCCACCTGTCTGCCAGATGGCATGTGGGTCTCTCGAAAGGATTGGGAGAACACGTGTTCATAGGTACCAATTTCCGCACCACCTACCAGAATGACACTCGCGATGAACAGCGTCTGCGAGACGACACGCCCGACCTCGCCAACAGCCTCAACAGTCACACCCAAACATGGGAGAACACCTTTTCGACGGGTGCCACCCTCACGTATGGCACCCTCACGTTGCGTCCATCCATCGGCTTCTCCCATCAGCACGAGCACCTTGACTATCAACGTGCCGCACTCGACACCACCGCACGAAGAAACCTGCTGTTGGTGAGTCCATCCTTCGACCTGAAATACAAAATCAAGAAGCAGATGACGCTGAAAGGCTCGTTGGGATACTCGACAAATCCTGCCAACCTGTTGGATTGCATCGACTACGTGGACGATACCAATCCGCTCTACATCTGGTCGGGCAATTCAGGGCTGAAGAACAGCCACACGCTCCGTGCTGGCATCGGCTACAATCTGCTGCTCGTCCGTGCCAATCAGGCGTTGAGTTTTTCAGCGGATTATCAGAAGCAGTACGACCCCATCGCCCCTGTGCTGCACTACGAGTCGCAGACGGGTGTGTATCACGCCACGCAGCAGAACGTGGAGGGAGGCGACAGATGGGACATCGGTCTTGACTATGAACGAAGCATTGGCGAGCACCTCACGTGGCGAAACAAACTGTCGGAAGGGTTTGGAAAGAGTTACGGCATCTTGACCCTGGTGGATGAAGAGACAGAGGTGACGTACAATCGGCAAAGGGAGTCGCATTTTTCTTATACGTTGGGAGCAGAATATGGTATCAAGGATTGGACGCTCAACTTTACCAACGAGTTTCAGTGGACAAACTTCACCTACAGCGACGCATCGCAGCAGGGACAAGACATTTTCCACAACGAGACGGTGCTGAACATCCGCTACAAACTCCCTCACTGGACGTTCCATCTACGTCCGAAACTCGTCATCGACCGTGGTCATATAGCCTCGGAGATGAACACGAACCAGTTCCTGCTCAACGCAGCGGTCACCTACCAATTCCTGCACAAGAAGGCGGAACTGACGCTGGACGGCAAAGACCTTTTCAACCAAGTCAGACGCAACACCTACCACATCACGCCTACCACTCACACGGAGAGCGGCACACACTACCTGCACCACTATGTGGCTCTGACGTTCAAGTATAAGTTTGATGCGAAGGGTCAGAAACGGTAGCCGATACTGGCGTTGGCAGTCCAATCGGTCAGACGTCCCGTGGTGTCCTTATGTCTATAACGGTACTGCTGCCATTGACCTGTGGCGGCGGCAAACCAACGCTTATAGTTGTACACCACAGCGGCACGTCCCATGAGGGTGAACTTCATACGGCTATGGTTGGTTTCTGAACCTCGTTCAGTAATGGTCAAGTCGTCATAACTGAAATCATCTTCCCAATAGCGTTCCAAGCCATTCACATCATACGCCCACACCTTCAGGAAGTTGT
Source organism: Bacteroidaceae bacterium (assembly GCA_017483605.1). Taxonomy (GTDB): domain Bacteria; phylum Bacteroidota; class Bacteroidia; order Bacteroidales; family Bacteroidaceae; genus Minthosoma. The sequence goes on from JAFUWG010000015.1 coordinate 74,776, forward strand.
CGAGCGAAACCATCGGCATGGCGGTCAAGTTCACCACCAATCCCTTCACAGGCACCCAGTTATAGCCATATCCTGCCATGAGGTTGATTTGACGCATCTTGATGCGACCGATATCGTTCATGAAACTGAGGAACATCCAGTTTTGGCTATTGGCATAGTCGGCCTCCGCTTCCAGCCACGATGCCCCCACAATGAAACTGCCCGCCGAGCGACGCTGGATATACCCCAACCCTCGGGTGGAGGCGTTGGAGTAGTGGCGATGGTTGAACACATAGTAGCCATCGATGAGGAGCGACTTCATCTCGATGGGGGAATCCAGAGGGTGGTTGTAGTAATCCACCATGCCGTGTTTCAGGTTCTCCTGTTGCTCGGGGGTCTCGTCGGTGAACACAAAGTCGTCGGTGATGCCATAGGTCAGCCGCACTTCGGGGTCGGCAGTCTTGAACTTGCGGTACTGCACATTGAAGCCGAAGCGGTTGCCGTTGGTACCGAAGTTGAAACGCGAACCACGCTGATGCCCCAACTTGACCATGTAGGCAGCGGTGAGGGAACGATAGCCCACACGGATGCCCGTGGAGCCATCGACTCCAGTGGTCACATCGGGCTCCCACGAAAAAATGAGTCCATCGCTTTCCCACACAGACTTCATCTTGAGCGACACTTCGTTGAGGTTGCCCATGCCCATCACACGCCATCGCTGCTGGGGCACTTCGATGTAGCGGGCATCGACCGAACGGTAGGCGGCAGAATCGAGAAAGTCGGTCACTTGATGAAGGGCTTTGTTGACGACTTCTTGTGCAAAAGAGGGAGCGGCAGAAAGGATGCTGACTGCCGCGGCAAAAATGAGGTTGGTAGGTTTCATTGAGGTATTGGATAAGATTGTTGAACGCAAAGTTAGAAAAAATGATGGAAAGTGCCAAAGGTTTTCGGGGAAAAAGGGCTATGGGTGATAAAGGATGTGTAGTTTCCCGTCGTCGATGCGTGCCTGAAAGCCATGAGGACGCTGTGGGGTGAGGGCGACGGTGGCGTGGTCGCCATACCGCTCGAACAGAAGCAGGGCGAGGATGCCCATATTGAGGCGGAGATTGATTTCGAGACAGGGATGGATGCTGCCGTCGGCGGTCTTGAGCATGTCGATGCCGACAGGACCATGATAGGCGATGGCGGAGAGATGGGTCTTGTGATAGTCGATGAGCCGACGGAGGAGGGCGGCATCAGCATCGATGCGTCGCAGCAGGTGCTCTTGGCTCTCGACGTGGTTGTAGCCATACGCCCCGTGCTCGCCTGTAGTGAAGACGGAATAGCCCAAGAAGCGGACGGTGTGGTCGGGGTGGATGAAAAACTCCATCGCAAAATCGAGCACCTTATCCTCATAAAATCGCTCCACCACGAAGCCACCCTGCGAAGAGAGGAAGCCTTGCAGACGCTTCTGGGTGGGCTGGTCGAGCGTGTCGGACACAAACACGCCTCGCCCGGAGGATGACCAGGGGGACTTGAATATCCTCGGGTGAGACGCCTCCATCTCCTCAAAATCGACCACGTCGTGGTCGGTGAATCGACCACGACGTGGTCGGTCGGTCGACCACGACGTGGTCGATTGAGAGGCACCGAGGGCATCCCCCGAGAGGCTCTGTCGGTCAACCCATCGCATTTCTTCGCCTAACAGTCGGGGGGCTTTCAGTTCTGCCAAGAGCCGCTTCACGTAGCCGCACGCAAATTCTCGGCTCGACAGCCGCCTCACCTCCATGAGCCACTCGTCGGAGGGCAACTGCTGCTCGGGCACTCCCATCTGGCGGTATCGCTGCTTCGTGGCAAGGCTCCATCCCCACGGCCCTGCAAACGGGGTGCCTTCCCACGCACGAGCCAATGCCGACAGGTCTGCCTCCATCTGCTGGATGCGTTTCGGGGGCAGATACTGACGCACATGGGCTGCGAGTGCCATGTCGTTGGATGGATTAAACATCGACGGAATACTCATCAATCCTCTTTTTGCCGACAAAAGTAACGAAAAAAGGTCATTTCTCCGCCTTTCTCCCCTCCTTTTCTCACAAAAAAGCCTTTTTCTCGCAGAAAATGCCTACATTTGTACCCACAAAGCAACGTGTCACTTCCACACAAACACCGATTCTTACCGATGAAACAACTTCTCCAACGCATCAAACACTGGTTGAGCCTCCTCTCTTTCAAGACAGGTGTCATCGTGCTCTCCCTCTGCATCCCCTTCTATATCCTATCCTTCGCCCAGATGGCTCTCCCCATCAGCGCCGCAGCCAAAAGTGCCCTCTGGGTCGTCCTTTTCGGACTTGCCAAGACCTTCCAATACGGCGGACTCACCATCCTCGGAGCCGAAGGCGTGAAACGGGTGAAAAGGTTTTTCAAGAGGAAGAAAAAAATCTAAAAAAGCATAAAAAGAGAAATCATAACCGGCTTGTTTTCAGCGTTACTCTCCATCGGAAAGTAACAAACATCGACGTTCGTTCTTTGTTCTTTCAGATTTTTGTTTTAACTTTGCAACCGTAACTTACGAAAAGTTACCATTCTGTATTTATTAACCTCTAAAAAAACACAAAAACATGAAAAGAGTCGATTTGAACTTTGTACACAGTGCACAGAGTCTCATGAAGTTAAGTGAAGAGAAGCCTGCAGCATGTGGCAGTGCATGTGGTAGCGGTGACAAAACAGCAGAGAAACCTGCTGCTTGTGGCAGTGCTTGCGGAACAGGCGACAAGCCCACAGAAGAAAAGCCAGCCGCTTGCGGCAGTGCTTGCGGAGCAGGAGAGAAGTAATGGAATACTTCGCCTTCCAATGGCATATCACTGACGAGTGCGACCAACGTTGCAAGCATTGTTACATCTTTTCCTCGCCCAACCGTCCGAAGATGGTGGAGATGCCGTGGGAAAGGCTGGTGGCAGTGCTTGCAAACGTGGAACGAATGTGTGAGCGGATGCACCGCCTACCTTATTTATATATCACGGGAGGCGACCCCATTCTGCACAGCCGTTTCTGGGACTTTCTGGAGTTGGTACATTCGAAAAGCATCCCCTTCACGCTGATGGGCAACCCGTTCCATCTGACGGACAAGGTATGCCAACGGATGAAGGAACTAGGTTGCCGCAAATATCAACTCAGCATCGACGGAATGAGAGAGACGCACGACTTCTTCCGCAAACCAGGCTCTTTCGACCGCACCTTGGAAGCAATTGCCACGATTCGAAAGGCAGGGATGCATTGTGCCATCATGACCACTGTGTCGGGAACGAACATCCACGAGATTCCTGACATCATCGACCTCGTGGTGGAGCACCATGCCGACATCTTCGCTTTCGGACGTTATTGCCCAACGAGTGCCGACAAGGCATCACCCGACAAGGGGTGGCACATCGAGCCGCAGGCTTATCGTGACCTCTTGGAGGAGTGTTGGGCGAAGTTCGAGCAGTACAAGGACTCCGACACCACCTTCAACCTGAAGGATCACCTATGGACGCTTTTCCTCTACGAGAAGGGACTCTTCAAGATTCCCAAAGGACTCGACGAGGACACCATCTACGACGGCTGCAACTGTGGCAACTGCCATTTCACCATTTCTGCCGAAGGCCGCCTGATGGCCTGCCGCCGCTTTGAGAGTTATGTGGGTACGGTCGATGAGGAACTATACGATGTCTTCCACGGCCCGAAGATGGACGCTTATCGCCAGCACGAATGCTTCGAGAAATGCCGCCAGTGCGAACTGCTCCGCTTCTGTCGCGGCTGTCCCGCCGTCGCCTACGGATATACCAAAAATTTCTATGCCCCAGACCCTCAGTGCTGGAAAACAATATGAACCTATTTGAACTCATCCGTTACCGCCGTTCCATCCGCAAGTACGAGGAGCGGCAGATACCCAGGGAAGACCTGGAGCGTATCATCGAGGCCGGCCTTTATGCCCCCAATGCAGGCGGCGGGCAGCGCAGCATGATTGTTGCCCTGCGCGACCCCAAGTTGACAGAGGCAGTCGGCAAGATGAATGTAGGTAAACTCGACCGCTCGCGTCTCTCCGGCAGTTTCGTGTCCAAGGAGCAGCCCAGCATCATCGACGACCCCACCATCAAGAGCGGCTTCTACGGAGCGCCCACGGTGTGCGTCATCTTTGCCCAAGCCAATTTCCTCTACAGCATCCCCGACGCCTTCTGCTGCGCCGAAAACATGGTGCTGGCAGCCACCGAACTCGGCATCAGCAGCTGCATCATAGCCCGTGGCGAAGAGACCTTCGACAGCGACTACGGCCACCAGTTGATGTACCAGTGGGGCGTACCCTTCGGCTACGTCGCCCGCTGCTTCGTGCTGCTGGGCTACTGCAAAGGCGACTACCCGAAAGAGAAGCCCCGCAAGCCTGGACGCTATAACATTATTGAAAGTGAAGAGTTATGACGAAGAATCAAGTTACTGACCCCATTTTTCCACAGTGCCCTGTTCGCAACGTTATCAGCCGACTAGGTGACAAGTGGTCAGCCCTCGTCCTCCTATCTCTCGACGAGAAACACCCCATACCCCTCCGCTATAAAGACTTGCAGCAAGCCATTCCTGACATCTCCCAGAAGATGCTCAGTCTCACCCTTCAAGCCCTCGAAGCCGATGGCATGGTCACCCGTCAAGCCTATGCAGAAGTGCCACCCCGAGTGGAGTACACCCTTACCCCTCGTGCCCTCTCCTTCATGCCGCACCTCCACGCCCTCGTCGGTTGGGCAATTGACAACCTCAGTGGCATCGTGAAAGACCGCGAAGCCTTCAAGAACAGGAAAGCCTAAACGCTGACGAAAAGGGCTACACAAACACGAGAAAAGAAAAACGGGGCGTACGTTCCTCACATTTTTCAGGAGAAAAAGAAATAGATTGAAAAAAATGTTGTATCTTTGTCTTCCAAATTATCACGACAGACGGACGTATGCTTGGAACTATTGTCAATACCGCCACGATTGTTGCAGGAGCCGTGATGGGTTCCTACCTGAAACGTGGCATCAAGCCGCAGTATCAGCAAGCCCTGTTCAATGCGATGGGGCTGTGCTCGCTGGCGTTGGGATTCAACGCCTTTTGTCAGAACATGCCCAAGAGCCACTATCCCGTGCTGTTCATTGTGAGTTTGGCTTTAGGCTCGCTCTTGGGGTTCATGCTGAAATTGGATGAGCGGTTTAAGAAGTTGGTGGATAGAAAGAAAAAGAAAGATGCGGCAGCCCCGCTCTCCGAGGGGCTTTCCACGGGCATCCTGCTGTATTGCATCGGCACGTTCTCGATGGTGGGGCCTGTGCTGAGTGCGTTGTATGGCGACAACACCTATTTATATACGAATGCGACACTTGACCTCATCACGTCGGCTGTGCTGGCCACCACGTATGGCATTGGGATGGTGTGGGCAGCCCCTGTGCTGTTCTGCTGGCAGGGGATGTTCTATCTGATTGCAAAGTTGTCGGCAGATGCCATCACGGACGAAATTCGCACGGAACTCTGCATCGTGGGAGGCGTCTTGATTGCCGCATCGGGCTTGAGCATTCTGAAAATCAAGGATTGCAAAACCATCAATATGCTGCCGGCATTCGTGGTGATTATCGTATTTTTCGTGGTGAAAAGCCTGTTGGGGCTTTGATGTAACATAAAAGAAAAAAGATGTTGCACAGAACTTTGGGAGGACAGGGAAATATTTGTACCTTTGCAACCCAAACAACCAACCATCTAATCACCTATTATGAATAAAAAACTTCTATCTATCACTTTGGCGGCAAGCCTCTTGTTTGCCACAGAAGCCAAAGCACAAAGCGAAATCTATCCGCAGCACTTCGACTTGAGCGAAGTGACGCTCCTCGATGGCCCGATGAAGACCATGATGGACATCAACGACGAACTGCTGCTGAAGTACGATGCCGACCGACTGATGACGCCGTTCATCCGTCAGGCAGGACTCTCGAAGAACGCCTCGTCCAAGTACAATGGCTGGGAGACGGCACACCCTTCTTTCAGCAACTGGGGCTTGAAAGACTGGAGCCTCGAAGGCCATGTGGGCGGCCACTATGTGACGGCACTTGCCTTGGCATACGCGGCCACTAACGATGCCAGCATGAAGGCGAAGATGAAGGAACGGCTGGATTACTGCCTTGCCATCATGAAGGACTGCCAAGATGCCTACAAGGACGACACGAAGGGCATGAAGGGCTTCATCGGCGGACAACCTATCAACCAAATCTGGACAGGGCTGTATGCGAAAGACCTCACGGAGTTCAGAAAATATGGCGGATGGGTGCCTTTCTATTGTCAGCACAAGGTGTTGGCCGGTTTGCGTGACGCCTATCTTTATACAGGCAGTTCGCTGGCAAAGGAAATGTTCCGTGGGCTTTCTGACTGGAGCGTGAACGTGGTGAGCAACCTCACAGACGACGAGATGCAGCAGGTGCTCGGATGGGAGCATGGCGGCATGAACGAGACGCTGGTGGATGCCTACAAAATCTTTGGCGACAAGAAGTATCTGGACGGGGCGAAGAAGTATAGCCACCGACAGATGATTGACGGCATGAAGACCTTCAACGCCACTTTCCTCGACGGCAAACACGCCAACACGCAGGTGCCCAAGTACATCGGTTTTGAACGTGCATGGCAGGAGGACAAGACGCTGAAGGACTACCGCAACGCCGTGCTGAACTTCTGGACGGACGTGGCACAGAACCGCACCGTCTGCATCGGTGGCAACTCCATCAGCGAGCACTTCCAGAGCCATCAGAACGGCGACCGATACATCAACAACCTGGAAGGTCCCGAGTCATGCAACTCGAACAACATGCTGAAACTCTCAGAAGACCTCTTCGACGACACGCACGATGCCCGATATGCCGACTTCTATGAGGCAACGATGTGGAACCACATCATGTCCACGCAAGACCCTCAAACGGGCGGATACGTGTATTTCACCACCCTTCGTCCACAGGCTTACCGCATCTATTCGCAGGTGAATCAAGGCATGTGGTGCTGTGTGGGCACAGGCATGGAGAACCACAGCAAGTACGGACACTTCATCTACACGCACAGCACAACGAATGACACCCTGTATGTCAACCTCTTCACGGCATCGGAACTGAACAGCAAGAAGTTCGGCATCCGTCAGGAAACCAACTTCCCCTACGAGCAGAAGACGAAACTGACCATCACGAAGGCTGGAACATTCACCCTCGCCATCCGCAAGCCTGCATGGACAAGTGCCGACGGCAAGGGTTCTTACACCTACGAAACAAAAAAGTGGAAGAAGGGCGATGTGGTGGAAGTTGACCTGCCCATGTCGCTCCGCTATGAGGAATGCCCTGACTATGGCAGTTACATCGCTTTCAAGTATGGCCCTATCCTTTTGGCTGCCCGCACAGAAACCGAAGCACAATTGCAGAACGAATACGGCGGCGAGGGCAGAATGGATCACTCTCCGGGTGCTCGTGCCAGCGTGAAGCCTCTGTCCTCCGCACCTCTGCTGGTGGGAGACCGCTCTGTGGTGCTCCAAAACATCAAGGAGAACGACCTTTCTAAATTGCTCTTCACACTCACAACCACCAACAAGGGCGACATCACCCTCGAACCATTCTACGGCATTCAGCACAGCCGCTACTCTTGCTACTTCTTCCAAGGTACACAAGAGGAGTACAACAACTCAGAGATGGGCAGGAAAGACGCAGAGGAAGCAGCACTCTTGGCTCGCACTCTCGACTTCGTTGCCACAGGCGAGCAGCAGAGCGAGGCAGGACACGAGGCAAGTTACTCAGTCGGTTCGACCAAGGGCAGTTACAACGGCGAGTATTACCGCGACGCACAAGCCAACGGCTATGTACAATACTCGTTGGAAAATAAAGACGGTGCTACCACCAATGTCTCCATCATGCTCCGTTTCACCACAGCCGACCATGGGCGAAAGGCGACCATTTATATAGATAATGAGAGGATTGCGAACGTTGCCATTCCTACGGCTGTGAAAAATGCAGAAAACGGTTTCTACAACGTGGAATACCGCATTCCTGACGAAATGCTGATGGACAAGAACGGCAAGGTGAAGCAAAAACTCGTCTTCAAGATGGTGGCATCTCCCGAAACGCTCATGCCTGGGCTTTACTACCTCCGGCTGATGAAGGATTTCGGAGGGACATCCCAAACAGTTGGCATCCTTGACCACCCTATCCTTCCAGACACCAACAATCCTATCATCCCTCCAACCAATCCGGCTGGAGGGATTTTTGACCTCTCTGGCCAATCCGTCACGACTCCCCTTCCTAACCGTATTTACTTGAGGAACGGGAAGAAAATCCTCATCCGATAATTTTCCTTGTGGCTTCGGCGTTATTCAGCGTTATTTGCCCGAAGTCTCCATGACAAAATCAACTGCTGGCACCCATTCACGAACCGTCTTGTAGGGCTGCAAGGTGTGGTCATCGATGGAAATGGTCAAACGGTCAGTATCAACCTTGAAACGGTTAACAAGAGCGTCTCTGACCGCCTCTGCACGCTTCTGTGCAAGGTGACGGTGGAACTCCATGTCTTCATCGCCAAGAACGTCAGGATGACCCACAATATTAAGCCGCACCTCTGGATGTGCCTTGAGGAAACTGGCGACAATGCCCACACGCTTCGTCGTGACTTCATTCAAGTAGTAGAAGCCCGCATAGAAAGGAATCTGCGTGTACATGGATTCACCAGGACGAACGGTCTCCAGATAATCATTGCTATGGTCGCGAAGGATGGGGTCAACGTATGCGACTCGCTTGGGAGCACGGAAACGACGCAAGCCCTGTTTGCCGTTCTTGAAGTGATAGACAAAATTGACCATCAGGTCAAGATAGAAGTCGAGGTGATTGCCGTTTGAAACCCCATTGTACTTGTTGTCCGTAGCGTTGGCACGAAGTTCTATGTCAAGGTCCCACGCCTCGTTGAGACGAACGGAACACTGTGTCCCAATATGCCCCACAGGATACAAGCCCCCATCGCCATCGACGGGATAATAAGGATATTGGTTCCACGCATAGATTTTATCATCGAAATTATAGGTCTTCAACACACCGCCACCAAAGAGGAATGTCCACGTAAGAGGGCGGTCGGCTTCGTAGCCAAAGAAGATATTCGTGATGTTCACAATACCCGACAACGTTCCTGTCAAACACCTGAAACTATATCGTCCATTGCCATACACATCAGGCATCGCTGTCTCAGCAGCCTTACTGCATCGAGACGACTGCATGTTCAATCCGCCCATAAGTCGCAAACCGAAGGCTGGGGTGAAATTATGCCCAAGGAAAATGTTGGCAGAAGGGATTTGATGAGTGATAAAATCGGTGTTGACAGCATTTTCAGCCAACGACTGACTAAATCCGCCAGCCACACCAAAATACCAGTCGCCATGTTTATGCTTCGGAACGTATGACTGAGCACTAACACTACCATCGATGGCAAATAAGAAGATAAAGAGAATAATATTGTATTTCATTGGCTCCTTTTTATTAGATAGGATTGCAAAATTAATACAAAAACTCAAAATTTTCACAAAAATTGCCAATAAAAGCGGATTTGTCAATAAAAATCTTTAACTTTGTCTTCGATTTGTCACATCACGGCTCGGTAGCTCAGTTGAATAGAGCGTCAGATTCCGGTTCTGCAGGTCATGGGTTTGAGTCCCATCCGAGTCACTTCTCACAAGTTATTTTTCACGAGTTGCGGCAGCCTCCTGCCGCAACTCTCTTTTTTGCCCTCATTTGCCCTGATCTTTCCTGCTTCCACCCTCATCTTTTCATTTTTCGACATTACACCTGCTTTTTGAAGGTGTTTTTTCTATTTTTACATTTTTTACAGGCAAAAGAAAATTGTTAATTAGTCAATTTATTTTCATCTTATCGTTAAAAACAAATCAACCAATTAACAATTCGCTCATTTTATTAAAAAATGTTTCTTTTCGACACTATTGATAAGGTCAGTTGGCACTGAAAGTTTCAAACGTTCCGTCGTCGAAAAAGATGCGAACTTCGACCACTTTGCGTTGCGGCTTCTGCTGTTGCTTCAATGTTTCAGCAACAATCTCCTGCACATTGAGAGGAGAAGTCGCTGGCTGAGGGGCGACCGACCGACGAGAAGCGTCTGCAACTTGCGATGAAGCAGCAGGAACAACATGGGCGCCAGTGGCATCATTAGGTCTCAGAGCAGGCGAGGACGAAGGCAGGTTCTTGAAAAGAGGCATATCCTTACCATCGACCGCCCCCGTTTCTTCTACATTATTTATATATGTATCTCCGTCATTGGCACCTTCAGGGGTAGGAGAGTTCGTTTCTTTATACATGGAACCCTCACCATAGAACAACCACGCAGGGTTGATGTCGGGAAATGCCTGAGCGATACTACGAAGAATGTTGAGGGTCGGTTCGGTACGACCACTACGAATGTGGGAGAGGGTGCCAGGAGAGATGCACACCTCATTGCAAAATTCGGTGTTGTTTAAGTGCTTATCTTGGATGATAAGTTCGATTTTTTCCTTATCTGTCATCTTTTTGAAATTTTTTACAAAGATAGGGACAATTTTCCATTTATCAAAACATTTCGATTTCTTTTTGTAATATTAAATTTTTGTTTTCTATTTATAAATTTTTGTTTTGTAAATTCGACGGCAGTTTAGATTTGTAAATGCCATAATGCTGTAAAAATAGACTTGTAAAAGCCGATTCTTGTATCACTTCTTAAAACAAAACTAAAGAATTGATTATTTAGCAGTTAATTATTCAATAATCGCAAAATATCGTGGGTTTTAGAGGAGAAAGGGGATCATATAACGAAACGAGGGTGAGAATAATTGTCTATTTCCTCGAATAAAAGTAATTAAATATGCTTATATTAGGAAGTTACATATCTAAAAATCAACTTGAATATTTACGTTTTTTGAATTGTAAATCCTTTATGTTTTAGAATGTAAAAGAAAGGAGCGTTTACTTTTGTAAATCAAAAGGACGCCTTAAGCCGCTTTCTTTTTGTAAAATCGTTTTACGGATTTATGCATTTCGATTTGTAAAATGCAAGGATTGAAATGCTAAAATTTATCAACGTAAAATTTTGAGGGAAAGAAAAAGGCTAAATGAGGTAAGATTTTGCGAGAATCGAACAGGTGATTTTGAAGGGGATTTTGAACGAAAAAAGGCTCGTTTTTGAGGGCATTTTTCGGGGTTAAAGTGCTGATTTTCCGAGGAAAGATGTCCAAAATTCTTGTTCGGAATTTTGGACGAAATAGATTTTGTTCGGAATTTTGAGGCTAAAAAATTGCCCCAAAATCACTCCAAAAGAAAAATAAAAATCCATTTTTTAGCCTCAAAAATGAAATCAAAAAATGGGCTCTTGATTTTTTAGAAGATTTTTTCTGGACAAAATTTTGGCGTATGTTTTTTGAACAGAAAAAGAGCATGAAGAAAATGGGAAAGAAGACAAATGACAACTCCAGTGAGCAACTCGGGAAAACGCCTGTCCTAATGCAAAATGAAAAAGAGTAGTTCGTGCATGATGTCCTCGTCAGTCAGGTTCCCCCTATTGATACCCTTCAGTCGAGCATCCGTCTCACGAAGTTTGCCGATAATTTGCATGGTCTTCAACGCATTGTAATGCCTCATGGCTGTCGTGTATTCACGCAGTTGCCAACTCTGCCGGAGTTCCAGATGCTTCATCAGCCCTGGTTCCGTGCGGTCAGGCGAATAAAAAGCCTGCATCATCGTGGCAAAAAGGTTGAAGAGCATCGATACCATCATCACGGGCGGATTGGCTTTCGGGTTCTGCTCGAAATGGTAAAGAATCTTGTTGGATTTCATCACGTCCTTGTTCACGATGGCAGAACGTAACTCCCACATATTGAACTCCTTAGAGATACCGATATTTTGTTCCACGAGGTCAGCCGTGACACGGTTCTGCCCTGCAGGAAGAGCCAACACCAGTTTGTCCAGTTCGCCCGCCATGCGGTTAAGGTCGGCACCCACGCTTTCTGCCAGCACCTGACAAGCCTTTTCTTCGATGCTCACCTGTTTGCGACGCAGATAGTCGGCAATAAACTGTGGCAGCATCCCCTCTTTCAGTTTCTTGCTCTCATAGACAATGCCCACTTTTTCGATGGATGGCACCAGTTTCTTGCGTCGATCAACCGAACCATTTTTGTAGCAAATTACCAAAATAGTTGTCATTAAAGGATTTTGTGCATAAACTGCCAACTCATCCAATTTTAACAAATTCTGAGCCTCTTTAACAATTACTACTTGGTATTTTGCCATCATCGGGTACCGCCGTGCACAATTGATGACGTCTCCGACGGAGGTTTCACGGGTGCAATAGATGACCGTCTGGTTGAAATCCTGCTCGTCCTTCGTCAGCACATTGTCGGCAATATACTCAGAGATGCGGTCGATGTAGTACGACTCATCCCCCATCAGCAGATAGATGGGCACGTACTCCTGTTTCCGCACCATCTCCACAATTTCCCGATGTGTAATGTTTGCTTTTGCCATTTTTCGGTTGTTCGTTGGGCAAATGTCCCAACTGACATGCAAAGATACTACAAATCGGACACAGGACAAAATAAAATTTGTTTTTTCCACTTCTTTTTCGTAACTTTGCACTTAGAATGGTGACCAAATTCGGCTTTCGGCATCTACCTTCTTTCCTTCCCCAGAAATTACAAATCCCCTGCCGAAAGCCCCCGAACCTTCTTTGCAATCCTTTCTATGAATCCTACAATCCATACTTAGAATTGTACAATCCATTGTTTGGATTCTGCAATTCATTCAATGAATCCAAGGTCGTTACCCGCAATCCTGCAAGGTCGTATACGGCTAAACACAATGGAGATGACGGGCAAAAGACCAAGGTCGATACGGGCTACTATCGGCTGTGGTTTCGAGCATACATCCTCATGCCATTCGGGTATCTATGTGGACACGTAACAAGGATTTTCCGCCAGAAAACACCCGAAAGAAACAAAAACACGACTCGGATTTCGTTTTACTATAAATATATTGTGTATCTTTGTAGCGATATAAATTCTAACAGACATGAAGACGCTGAGATTTGCGATATTACTCATCATATCCTTGTTGAGGATAACTTTCACACCTGCTCATGCAGACAACATTACCAGCAGACAAAAGGACATGAGGCCATTGGACGAAGTGACAAAGAAGAAAGAGGTCAAAACACCTGAGCACGGAATCTTTTTGGCTATGATATTGTTGGAAGACTCCACTTTCAACTACCCTGCTCTTCTGCACGACTTATCTGAAAATTGGGGCATCGTGCTTCCCTCCGAAGACACCTCTTCTGATGGCGACACGCACGTATCTGATTACAAAAAGATGAGGATACTTGTTTCGCTGATACCGACCCCTATTCCTAATGAAGAGGCGACGGAAATGGCGGCAGGCAACTATTATTGGAAAGCGGGTGCAGAGGTGGTCAAACGACACTCTGCTCATCTAATTGTATCGGTCGTGGGAGACAAAGTGAGCGATAGAAAGAAGTCTGAAATGCTGGTAAAAATCGTCTCGTCGTGTTGCCGACAAAAGAATGTCTTAGGCGTATCGACCAACGGAACGGTCTATCAACCCAAATTCTACATTGCAGGAGCACAGCCATTGCACCAAGGTGAACTGCCCGTCCCTATCCTTGTATGGATTGGCTTCGATTCTGCCGAGAAAGGAACGAATGTCTTTACCAAGGGCATGGAGCCTTTCGGCAAATACGACATGGAAGTCTTGGGTTGGACGGGTAGCATGAAGGAGATTCTTGACAAGATGTACACGATTGTCAGTTATATTCTGGAGGGCAATGTCACGCTCCGCAGTGGCGAAACCTTCGGAACAACTGCCAACGAAAAATTCCCCATCACGCTAAGTCCTTCCACCTGGGATTCTAACAAAATGACCCTAAAAATAAAGATGTATTAAAGTACATCCTCAGAAAGTTACGGAAAAGAAGCGAAATGTCACTTCTTTTCCGTAACTTTGTTTTTGGAAAAACTATACCCATGGACACCTCACGGAAAATCATACATATCGACATGGACCAGTTCTATGCAGCGGTGGAGCAGCGGGACAACCCTGAGTTGCGGGGATTGCCCGTGGCGGTGGGACATGATGCGGAGCGGGGTGTGGTGGCGACGGCAAGTTATGAGGCGAGGAAGTTTGGGGTGCATTCGGCTCAGAGCATACAGGTGGCGAAACGGTTGTGCAGGGAGTTGGTGATTGTGCCGCCACGATTCAGCGTGTACAAGGAGGTGTCGCACCAGATTCGCGACATCATGTCCGACTACACCGACGTGATTGAGCCGCTGTCGCTGGACGAGGCATTTCTCGATGTGACGCACAACAAGAAGGACATCGAACTGGCGGTGGATGTGGCGAAGGAAATCAAAAGCCGCATTCTGGAGGAGACAGGACTGACCGCATCGGCAGGGGTGTCGTACTGCAAATTTCTGGCAAAAGTCGGCTCTGACTACCGCAAACCCAACGGGCTCTGCACCATCCACCCCGACCGTGCCCTCGACTTCATCGCCCGTCTGCCCATCGAGCGGTTTTGGCTGGTGGGCAAGAAGACGGCAGAGAAGATGCACCACATGGGCATCCACAACGGGGCACAACTGAGGGACTATTCCTTGCAGGGACTGACGGCGGCTTTCGGCAAGGCTGGGCAACTGTTTTACGATTTCGCCCGAGGCATCGACAACCGTCCTGTGGTGACCGAATGGGTGCGGAAGTCGGTGGGATGCGAACGCACCTACGAGCATGACCTCTCCACCTCGGCAGCCATCACCATCGAACTTTATCACATCCTTCAGGAACTGCTGAAACGGCTGGAACGCACGCAGTTTCAGGGCACCACCCTCACCCTGAAAGTAAAGTTTCACGACTTCACACAAATCACCCGTTCCATCACCTCCACGGAGATTCTGACGACCAAAGAACAAATCCTTCCTCTCTCCAAGCAACTGCTGCAAAAAGTCACCTTCGACCAACACCCCATCCGTCTGCTCGGCCTCTCCGTGGGCAATCCCCATCAAGACGAGGAGGAGCCGCCCCACCGTGCCGAATGGATCAATCAATACCTGCCGTTCAAAGATGTGGACTGGGAATTATGAATGATTTTCTCACCTGCTGCATAGAATAATGAATGTAAGGTTTTTGAACATCTTGCTTTCCACACAAAAATCGCATACAGCGTATCATCCGTATGCGATTTTATGAATATTTAATAGGAAATGGATTTTTAAGTCGATTGTTTTTCTCTTGGCCCAAGAAATTTATCTCCGTTCAAGTGTATCATGTGGTCAGGAAGTTCAGCAATCCAGACTTCGGTTTCCCATGCTAACTCAACAGAGAATTTTTTGTAAGTTTTGAAGTCAAGAAAGGCGGTTACAAAGATTTTGCCTGCGGTTACATGCTGCGTCATAGCGGTTATTTCCTGTATTCGCTTCGGGTCCATTGGACCCACGGATGTCACGGCTTCGATGAAATAGAGCCAATTTTTGTCAGCACGGTAGAGAACGATATCGGGCATCTTGTCGTGGAGTGTGATTTTGAAACCAAGTTCCTTTAGGCGTTCTTCACGCTTTACGAGGTCTTTCTGAATAGTGTCACCTACGTAAAGACATTCGGAGTTGGGGGCAAAACGGGTGGCAAATTCCTCGATAATGGCTTTCTGCAACTGATTGTGCTTGCCCGGACTGAAAGTAAAGTCCTCACCATTGATTTTGACGAGCATTTTCTTCATTTGCTTTTTGGAAGCATAGATGTCTATCAGACTTTCGTGGTTCTGTTTGAAGGTTTCCAGAGGCTCGTCACTAATGTTTATATTGCGCAGTATTTCTACGAACTCTGATGTCAGTCGCCAACGATAATTGGGACTGTTGGTGGCTTTAGCATTATCCTCGACTATGGCTGCCGTTCGGAAATGGTGCAAAGCCTGCTTGCGGAATGTCTCGCGTGAGTTCTCGGCGTAGTTTACATCGTAGCTTTTGTTTGCAAACTGGATGATGTCATGTATTCTCATCCATTCGTTGGTCGCATCTGTCCACTTGGTCGTCTTTTTAAGATTGGCCATACCGAGAATGGTCAACACACAGATGTCCGCCTGTTGCTTCTTGGGAAGTCCGAGACTTTCAAGGAGTTCTCTTGTTTTCTCTATCTTATCCATTTGTTTACTATTTTATCGCAGTTCTGCTCTGTAAGTTCCTGTCCTATCAGTTCCAGCCCCATCTGTCGGATAGCCTCTTTCGACGGCACTGGCATGAGATTGATTTCGGTTGAATTGACCTGTGTTGAGCCGTTGAGGATTCTGTAATAAGAATCGTAGAGGGTGGAATTTAGAAGCACATACAAGCCATAGGCCACTTCAGGAGTGTCGCACTTGATGTAGTTTATCTTGTTTTGTGTGCTGATGTATTTGTACTGGCTGTGGTCTGCTTTTAGATAGATGCCACATTGCAGGCGGCGTTTCTCTTCTTTCGATGTGAAGCGTTTGACAAATAGATAGTCGGTGTTTTCTTGCAGATAGCCTATTCTGTCCGTTACGATATACTCTGCCTCGCGTCCTACGGGCCATGAAACTCTCCCGTTTCTGATGTGCTGGGAATAGAACAAGGGATATGACCCATCTTCACCAGTATCACGCAGGACTTCACGCGTACGGAAATCCACGATGATGCCTGTTCGCATACGCAGATCGTCCGACTCCAAAGTGTTTGTCAGGCTGTTCACCCGTGATAAAATTTCGGCCTCTTCCTGGCTGGTCACGAGAAAGACAAACTGATTGGGGGCAACTATCGTGTTGTAATCGACCTGATAATATTTGATGTCTGCAAAGTCGGAAGTTTCGCTCGACGACATTTCTATGAATTGGGGCTTCGTCCGCGTTTTCTTGACCTTGATAATCATAGTCTCCTGTAAGACAGATTCTCCATCAAACACCTTGTCACGACTGCCAAAGATGTGAATATTTGTGATGACACAATGACTGAAAAGATATTTTCGGAAACGCTCGAAATAAGCTCCAGAAGTCCACGAACGCGGAATGATATAAACCATTTCCTCACCGCTTTTCAGATTGTTGATGCCCATTGCCCAGAACAGGAAATAAAGATTGGGGGCTCCGTAGCAAACTTCGGACATTGCCAAAGCCTCTGGTGCATCTTTCGCAATCTTCAGATAAGGAGGATTGCCGATTATCATGTCGAATTGTTCTGCCTCCTTCTTGTAGAAGTCCGCACGGATGAAGTTCTGAGAAGTGAGGTAGTTGTCTATCCTTATCTCGTATTTGATACCGCAAGTTTTCTTTAGATTTTCCAAATTCTCCGCTAATGTCGGCAAAACTTTGACGTCGTTCTCATAGCAAACTGCAACGATGTCACCCTCATAACCACAATCTCTTAGTCTTTCAACAAGCGCAGCCGTCAGGAGACCCGTTCCTGCTCCCGCATCAAGCAGTCGTAATTCGGGTTTTAAGAAATTGATGGTGAAAAGTGAAGCCATGAACTCCGCCGTTTTTCTTGATGTAAAGAACTGGCCATACTTCTTGCGCTCTTTCTTCGGAATCGATTCCACGAAAGAGGCAGTCACATTGTAAGCCGTATTTAGAGAGTCCTTGGGTAATGCCATTTTGCAATAATTTGTTTGCAAAGTTACTGCTTTTTCGTGAAATATCGTCGCCGCCGCCAGGAAATCTTCCGATATTTAACGTTCTGAAAGGGATTGCAAGGTTGCGGAGGGGGAAAAATGATAATGAGCGGAAAGAGCTGTTTCCATGCCTGCTCGGCCTCTCCGTGGGCAATCCTCATCAAGACGAGGAGGAACCGCCCCACCGTGCAGAATGGGTCAATCAATACCTGCCGTTCGATGACATCGATTGGGGAATATAGACATGGAGGATATGCCAAATTAGCCTCCCTTGGTTTTCTCTCACACCACTCCCCTTCCTTTCTCTTGAAGGGTATCAAGGGCAACAAAAAAATCGGCAAGCAAAGCCCCGATGTGCCTCGCTTGCCGATTTTTTCCGTGAAACCTATTTTATCGTTCCCATCTGCTCAGTTTGTAGATTTCTTCCGAGTTTGCACTTTGTGTGCGGAGTCCCATGTCGGAGCCGTTGAGTTCATAAACGGTGAACTGGAAGATAATCGCCGGACTTGAGGTCTCGGTGGCGTAGGTGTAGAGCCGCAGCGTGGTGTCGCCCGTCTTTTCGTCATAGCGGATGGTGTATGTGCCGTTGGCTACCAACTTGTCCTTGCCTGCAGCACTGTCGAAATGGCGAATGGTGAAGTGGCTGTTGTAGAAGTCGTAGGTATAGCCGCTCTGACTGCGGTCGTAGCGGGTGACGCCCTCGCCGATGAGGTTGGTGGCAATCAACTCCTGCTCGTCGAGGAACCACACGCCTTGCAGCGCGTAGTCGGTCTGCTGGCGGTGCTCCTTCTCCACCAGCGTTTCTTCACGTTCCTCAGTGGCAGCGTACTGGGCATTGCCTTGGAAG
>JAFUWG010000016.1 GCA_017483605.1 Bacteroidaceae bacterium
GTAGAATGCAATTATCATAACTATCAATCGTCATGGCAAATAATAATCTGAACTCTGACAAAGAAGCAAAGAAAGATGAATACTATACGCACTTAGAGGACATCAATAATGAGTTGAGACATTACCGCGAACAATTCCGTGGTAAAACGGTGCTGTGCAATTGCGATGACCCGCGTGTGTCGAACTTCTTCACCTACTTTGCCTATAACTTTGAGTTCTTGGGATTGAAACGTCTAATCACAACTTGCTATAAGAATCAGGATGCAGACCTATTCAGCCAGCACCAGTCGGAAAAGGCTGTCTATCTGATATACGAGGGCGACAAGAACGGCAACAATATTCCAGACCCCGAAGAAATTGGCATCCATCCGTTAAAAGGTGATGGTGACTTTCGTAGCCGTGAGTGCATCGAACTGCTTAA
Organism: Bacteroidaceae bacterium; assembly: GCA_017483605.1. Taxonomy (GTDB): domain Bacteria; phylum Bacteroidota; class Bacteroidia; order Bacteroidales; family Bacteroidaceae; genus Minthosoma. Next base: position 422 of record JAFUWG010000016.1, read on the forward strand.
ACAGGCAGATATTGTTGTTACCAATCCGCCTTTCTCGTTGTTCCGCGAATATGTGGCGCAGTTGATAGAATACGACAAGAAGTTCTTGATAATAGGTCATCAGAGGGCTTTGCAATACAAAGAAATCGTTCCGTATGTCATGGATAATAAAATCTGGCTTGGATATGGTTTCAAGGGAGGTGCAGCACATTTCATCTCAAATTACGATGATGTTGCCACTGCCGGTGACCATAGAGAAGGGATGATTCGCGTTTCTGGTGTGGTATGGTTTACCAATCTTGAAACAAAGAAAAGACAAGAAAAGTTGATTCTCTATAAGACATACAATCCCAACGATTATCAGACATACGATAATTACAATGCCATAAACATTGACAAGACTGACGAGATACCTATGGACTATGACGGCGTAATGGGTGTACCTATAACTTTCATGGATAAATACAATCCAGAGCAGTTTGAGATTCTTGGCGTTTCAGGCAAATATGGTTTTGGCTTGGAGAGTACAAGGCTATATGATGACTTCCGAGAGATAAGACAGGACGGAACAGAAACGGGAAGCAGCGGAAAAAAGACCAATGGAAATCCTATGCTGAAAGGCAGACCAGACAAAGGAAACTTCTATCGGAAAGGGAATGAAGAAGTTTACTCTCTTTATACGAGATTATTCATAAGACATAAGAAATCATAAAACAACAACCAATATGGATATAAAGCAGCAGACAATAACAGTTCGTGACCTTGTGGCTGGCTATATAAATGACCCAGACCACGGTGTTCGTGGCTATGGTGGTCGTCTTGATATTCGCCCACCTTATCAAAGGGAGTTTCGTTATGATACAAAGCAGAAACAGGCAGTGGTAAATACCATATTGAAGGGCTTTCCGCTTAATATCATGTATTGGAGTGTTGTTAATGATGAGCAGTTTGAAATGATTGACGGACAGCAACGCACTCTTTCAATTTGCGAATACTTTACACACGAATTTAATATCGAAGACCCAGACCGTGGCATCCTTTACTTTAGTTCGCTTACTCCAGACGAACAGCAAAAGTTCTTGAACTACGAACTGACGGTTTACTTCTGCACAGGAACAGACAAAGAGAAACTTGACTGGTTTCGTGTTATCAATATTGCAGGGGAAAGACTGCTTGACCAAGAACTTCTAAACGCTGTCTATGTCGGGCCATTCGTAACTGATGCACGTCGGCACTTCTCAAAAGACGGATGCCCTGCCTACAAGATGGCAGCAGACTTGTTGAATGGAGTGGCACGTGAACAAGCATATCTGCACACCATCTTCCAATGGGCTGCAAGGCGTGAAGACATCAAAGAGGTTAGCGAATATATGTCGAAGCACAAGGACGATGCAAATGCCAACCAACTTTGGGCTTACTTCTCGGCCATCGTGACTTGGGTACGCTCCACGTTCATCAAGTATCGCAAGGAAATGAAAGGCTTAGATTGGGGCTTGCTCTACGACACTTATCACGAACAGATTTATGACACGGCAGAACTGGAAAAGCGCATACACGACTTGATGGAAGATGACGAGATTATGAAGAAGTCGGGCATCTATAGTTATGTGTTGAGTGGCGACCTGCGCGACCTCTCTTTCCGTACTTTCGACAAGAAGCAGAAGCGAGAAGCCTACGAGCGGCAACAAGGCATCTGCGCCCATTGCGGCAAGCACTTTGAACTGGAAGAAATGGAGGGCGACCACATTACACCGTGGGCAGAGGGCGGCGTAACGACTGCCGAGAACTGCCAAATGCTTTGTAAGGAGTGTAACAGAAAAAAAGGAATAAAATAGCAAAACATTAAGTATTATGAAAAAGATCATTCTTACTTTCATCGCCGTGCTCTCTTTCACGGCAGTATCGGCACAGATTCAGGTGTTTGCCAAAAAATCAGGGAAACATACTTATTATCGGATTCAACGAGACCATGGTGCTCCCTCCTATGCACAACTTATGAGTAGGGAAGAGCCTACAGCCAAGAATCTATTGGACATAGACAATAGAATTTCTGCCAAAACATATCAGAAAATTGAAGAAGCAGAAATAGAGATTCCCGTTTCGGAAAAACGGGAGATTAAACTCGCTTACGGCAACACTCGCAAAGCCAAAGCAGCATGGGTAAGTACCTTTGAGGTGGCGAGTAATAACAGAAAAAAGGAAATACTCGTACAGGTGAATTCTAAATTTCCCGTTACTTCTTCTACACCCTTCAAAATAGGTGGAAAATACTCCATCTTTCAGGTCATAGAGGCTGATGACTCCCAGATTGTGGGATGTTCCGTCATCTGCCAAATCCTCGACAAAAGAAAATCGAACATCAACGGGTCGGAAGGTAGGCTTTCGCTTATGCCACTTTATGTAGAAACAAACGATGGAAAGCAGATTCCACTCCAGTCAATCCCTATTATGCGGCGAGGGCTAAACCGCAGCAACGTCAAGTTCTGGCTTTCACCTCTAATCATCCCGATTTTCGTTCCTGGAACAGGAGCCAAGATTCTTCCTGATGAAACCATCACACTAATACTTGAGTAAACCTTTTTGTAATGAAGAATAAAAGAGAAGAAGATGCAGGGCTGAATAGTCCTGCATCTTCTTCTTCTTTAAGCATTATTGCCTACACTGCCTCAACGTCTTCCAATTCGTCGATCAGTTCAATCAACGGCTTTCCATCAATCTTATACTGTTCAATGAGGTCAACTGCAGTATCGAAAACTTCGTATTCTTCGGTATAATGACTGTCACATACCGCAACATGGTCAGGCTCAACCAAAAGATAATGCGGCAGTCCTTTATACTTGAAGAAAACGTCATAGTTCTGTACGGCAAACTCATAAAATAGAATTTGTGCTGCATTGTTTTTGTAGCCTTCGTATGCAACTCCATACTTTTCTTTGTTCGGTGGATACTTGGCATTATACCAATATCCAGCAAAATCCTTCTTTAGATAATCTTTTTCTCTCATGTTCTATACTGAATTAAATAGTCTAATTTTATCCAAAAGTGCTTTCATTTCCTTGGTCAGATGGTGTGCACCTTCTTCCTGTCCACCATCTTTCCAATAATGAAAATGAGGTTTTATTCCATGATGGTCTTGTGTGTGTATCTGCCAGAGTTTCTTTCCGTCAGAACCATATAGGGCAATATCCTTTACATCATGCCCATCTTTATAGAATGTAACATAGATACGATTAGGTGTATTGCTTTCTTCAGGCAACTTAACACCAAGTTTAGGATTCTTCTGTTGTAAGACCTTTATATTGTCACTAATAGCAACGATTGTCTTATACCTTCTGCCAGCCTCTGTGCTGGCAAGTTTTAATGCAAAACTTCCATTACCTCCCATTTCTCAAATTGTTTAAGCGTTCATCTTCTATATAATAACTAATGTTGGCATATTCACATGGCATTTTTGTGCCACAACGAATAATAAGAGAGGGATGCAGGGTGGCACAAGCAGCCAGATACCCTTTCATCCATAGATATTTTGATACATGATACTTCATAACACCTTTGCAATTAATTGCTATTACAGAATGCTTTGGCATGGAGGACCAACTATAAGCATAACTATCAGGTAAAGACCATGTGATGTTTGGAATCACGTTTACACCATTTGTTTGTAGATATTTCGAGAATGCCGCATTAATGTATGAACTGAAATACCGATCCTCTGCTGACATGTCTGCATACTGCGATAAATCTGTGCCTATCACAGAGTTACACCGTTGAAAAAACTCTAAATATTTTTCTGGATGACGAAGGACTCTGACAAATAGAAGGTCGTCTATAAAGAAGTAAACAGTACAATCGTAGTCTTTATTGGCATACGCAATGTTAAAAGGAACATATCTTGTGTGTATGTCACCTCTATATGGAGCCAGAACCGGCAAGGGGGTCGAAAATGACACAGGCCAGTCGCCATATAATTTGCTATGGAAAAGTTCTTCTTTATTCAGACGAAACTCTTTCTGTATCTTGCTAACTTTATCCTTACGGGGTGGTGATGGCGTTGTAAAATGCTCATAACCAGAATTAAATAAGTCCATTATATAAAATAATGCTAATTAATTTGTACTATGGGGCTTACGTTCTTAATGAAATTGTCCCTTTTTTGTACAAAGGTAGACATAACTTTTGAGAATACATGAAAAAAGTATACTTTTGTGTGTGATAAAATTTGTAGATAACATAAGAAATGCCGAGAAATATGGAATTTACAGGAAGAATTATTACGACCTTTAGCAGAATATCACCTTTGCCAGCAAGGACGGAACACCTGCATGGGCAGAATGCCATGCCTTTTGACGTAATTTCGTTGAACGGCACAGCGTAGTTATGATAGAGGGCACAACATAATTGCGATGACGAGTGTATCCCGCTCTCAAAAGGCATGATAAGGTCAGTACCACAGAGGAGTGAATCAAGAAAACTTTTTGTTTCTTTTTTATTTTTAAGTTAAATTCTTTGCTGACAAAAATAAAGTTTGTACCTTTGCTACGAATAACTTAAAAAAAGAATGACTATGGCAGATTATCTTGACGTGCTGAATGAGCAAGAAGAACCATCGATTGTGCAGGAACCTATTGTTTCAATGGATGTACGACAGACGATGGAGTTCTTTGATAAGCATTACGATACCAATGCCTCCATCGAGAATGGTGTGCCACTTCATGAGGGATTTGACTTGCTTCGTGCAAGAATAGAGAAGAAGATGTATGAAAAGAATCGTTTTGTCTCATGAATTCGTGGATGAATTGGAAGAACTGTTCAATATACTTGTCGGACGTGGCTTTTCAGTTATGATGAATATGCGTTGAAATGCATTGACGATATAGAGCAGTTTATCATGTCGTCCATCCATGTCTATCCTAAGCGGAAAGCACCTGCCATATTTACCAAATATGGGCGAGATTTGAAGTATATCGCATATAAGAAGAATGCACGCACCACTTGGTATATCTTATTTGAAGAAACAGATTCAGTATTCTTTGTGCGTCACATTACAAACAATCATGTTTCTGGTCAATACTTTTGAATGAGAAGGAGTGAAATAAATGACCTAATGTGTTTTTCTCTATGACATCGCAAGATTTTCAGAACTGCATCGAACGATTGGCGGCAACAATAGGGCAGATAAAGGAGTCTGCCCATCAACTTCATGCGTCTGTCAATCAGACGTATGACAAAGTGCATCCATACGCTCTCCATCTTGACATGGTGGCAGATTCGGTGTATAAATACGGGCATCTGGTTTGTGCCGATGAGCACGATGTGCTTCCGCTCTTCTTCGGTGCCTATTATCACGACAGCATGGAGGATGCTCGTCTGACGTACAACGATGTTACCAAGACGGCTCGTCGATACATGGACGAACAGCAAGCCTACATGGCTGCCGAGATGGTTTATGCCCTCACCAATGACAAGGGTCGCACTCGTGCAGAACGTGCTGGCGAACGCTACTATCAAGGCATTCGAGAAACGCCATACGCTCCCTTTGTCAAATTGGCTGACCGCCTTGCCAACATCACCTATTCATGTACCCACGGCGACGATGCCAATGCTCACATGAAAGCCGTCTATCGCCAAGAACTCCCTCACTTCTTGACGGCCATCGATGCCCATGTGGACGATGCACGTTTTGCCTTGCCAGGGGTGATGGTGGCAGAGATTGAAAAGATGATTAACCGTCAATAACCCTCGATATATCAAACGATTTCGTTCAATAAAAGACCTCACGATATGACCCCAAAAGAAGAAATTGAACAACTCAGAAAGGAGTTGGAACAGCATAATTATGAGTATTATGTGTTGAATCAACCAGTGGTGTCGGACTATGAGTTTGACCAGATGATGCACAAACTGGAGGATTTGGAGATGTTCTATCCGCAGTATGCCGACCCCAACTCGCCGACGCAGAGGGTGGGGAGCGACTTGAATCAAGCGTTCCAGTCGGTGCCGCACAAGTATCCGATGCTCTCGTTGGCAAACACCTACAGCGAGAGCGAGGTGCGAGAGTTCTATGAGCGTGTGAAGGAGGGATTGGAAGGTGAGGACTTCGAGATTTGTGCAGAGATGAAGTATGACGGATTGAGCATTTCGTTGACATATGTGGATGGCGTGCTGACACAAGCGGTGACTCGTGGCGATGGTGTGCGAGGCGATGACGTGACGAGCAATGTGCGTACCATCCGTTCCATCCCGTTGAAGTTGAGGGAGGGGAGCGGCTATCCGCACGAGTTTGAGATTCGTGGCGAGATTCTGATGCCGTGGACATCCTTCGAGAAGTTGAACGAAGAAAGGGCTTTGCGAGAAGAGCCGCTCTTTGCCAATCCGAGAAACGCTGCCAGCGGCACGCTGAAGTCGCAGAGTTCGAAGGTGGTGGCACAGCGTGGGCTTGACGCATACCTATATTATATATTAGGGGATGAGATTCCTTCTGATGGTTGCCATTACGAGAACTTGCAGAAGGCGGCAGCGTGGGGCTTCAAGATTTCGCAAGGCATGAAAAAGTGCAAGACCATCGATGAGGTGCTTGACTTTATCAACTACTGGGATGTGGAACGCAAGAACCTCCCAGTGGCAACGGATGGCATCGTCTTGAAGGTCAACGCTCTGCGTCAGCAGCGACACTTGGGCTACACCGCCAAGAGTCCTCGGTGGGCAATCGCCTATAAGTTCAAGGCTGAGAGGGCTTGTACACGGCTGAACGAGGTGACTTATCAAGTGGGCAGGACGGGTGCCGTGACTCCTGTCGCCAATATGAACCCCGTGCAGTTGGCAGGCACCATCGTGAAGCGTGCGTCGCTCCACAATGCCGACGTGATGGAAGAATTGGATTTGCACATCGGCGATATGGTGTATGTCGAGAAGGGTGGCGAAATCATCCCCAAGGTGGTGGGTGTGGACAAGACGCAACGCACGGAGGGCTTGCAGAAGGTGCAGTTTATCAAGACTTGCCCCGAATGTGGTGCCGAACTCGTGCGTTTCGAGGGTGAGGCAGCCCATTATTGTCCTAACGACAGCGCTTGTCCGCCGCAAATCAAGGGTAGGATAGAGCACTTCATCTCTCGCAAGGCGATGAACATCGAGAGCCTTGGCCCAGAGACGGTGGACGACTACTACCAGCGAGGGCTTATCCACGACATCTCCGACCTCTACACCTTGACCGTGGCACAGATTTGCGGCTACAACAAGAATCGAGTCAAGTCGGCACAGAAGGTGGTGGACGGCGTGCTCTCCACACGCAACGTGCCCTTCGAACGAGTGGTCTTCGCCATCGGCATCCGCTTCGTGGGCGAGACGACAGCCAAACTGATTGCTCGTCACTTCAAGACGATGGAGGCACTGCGGACAGCCACCGTCGAGCAACTGTTGGAAGTGGATGGCGTAGGCAAGGTCATTGCCGAGTCGGTGGTCAAGTATTTCCAAGACCCCAAGAATGCCGAGATAGTGGACAGGCTTGCCAACTACGGTTTGCAAATGCGGCTTTCCGAAGACCAGTTGGCCAATCAGACCGACAAACTTGCTGGCAAGAGCATCGTCATCTCAGGCGTCTTTGCCAAGCATTCACGTGACGAGTACAAAGCCATCATCGAACAGAACGGCGGCAAGAACGTGGGCAGCATCTCCAAGAAGACCACCTTCGTCTTGGCGGGCGATAACATGGGGCCTGCCAAACTCGAAAAGGCACAGAGCCTTGGCGTACAGATTGTCTCCGAAGACGAGTTCCTTGCCATGTTGGAGGCATAACATACACATACCCATGTGGCTTTTTCATGTTTTCATCATTTCATGCTTTCATCCTTCAGCATGGCATGATTTGTTTCGAGACTTCCTGTTTTGTTTCCATTGCAATCTCCTTTTTGCAAAATTGACGTGTGTTATGTTTTTGAGTGTCCGTGTGACGTTTTTCTTTCTAAAATTTTCTTAAATCGAAAAAAGTCAGTACCTTTGCACTCGAAAAAGATTTTTTAAGGTAGAAATTCGCTACGACTTTTATGGCTAAGAAGGTACAGGATAAGACTCCACATTACATTTTTGAATCAAGTTGGGAGGTTTGCAATAAGGTGGGGGGCATTTATACAGTATTGTCCACACGTGCAAAGACGCTACAAGAGAAACTTACCGACAACGTATTTTTTATAGGTCCCGACTTTTGGGAAGGCAAGAAGAACCCTCTCTTCAAGGAGAGCAAGACCTTGCTGTCTCAGTGGAGAAAGAGTGCTCAACTCTACGACGGCGTATCCTTCCGCATCGGACGCTGGCAGATTCCTGGCGAACCCATTGCCATCTTGGTCGATTTCAAACCTTTCTTCGAGCACAAGAACGAGATTTTCGGATGGGCTTGGGAGAACTTCGGCGTCGATTCCCTCCATGCCTACGGCGACTACGACGACAGCATCATCTTCTCGTGGGCGACAGGCAAGGTGGTCGAGAGTTACTACAAGTTCTTCGGATTGACCCTACAAGACAACGTGGTGTTTCAAGCACACGAGTGGCAGACATGCTTGGCTGCCCTCTACGTCAAGAAGTTTGTGCCTGAAGTCGCCACCATTTTCACTACCCATGCCACTACCATCGGGCGTTCCATCGCTGGCAACAACAAGCCCCTCTACGACTACCTCTTTGCCTACAACGGCGACCAGATGGCTGCCGAACTGCATGTCGAGGCGAAACACTCCGTAGAGAAGCAAGCCGCATGGAACGTCGATTGCTTCACCACCGTGAGCGACATCACAGGCAAGGAGTGTGCCGAACTGCTCGACAAGCCAGCCGACGAAATCCTCATGAACGGCTTCGAGAACGACTTCGTGCCCTCACCAGCCGCCAAGTTCGACGAGGCACGCAAGGCAGCACGTGCCACCTTGCTTCGAGTGGCAAACACCCTTATGGGTACCGACTTCGATGACGAGACACTCATCGTCAGCACAGGCGGACGCTATGAATACCAGAACAAAGGCATCAACGTCTATGTCGATGCCCTCAACCGTCTGCGTTGGGATGAACGCCTCACACGCAACGTGCTCGCCTTCGTCATGGTTCCCGCATGGATGAAAGAACCACGTGCCGACCTCAAGGCAGCCCTTGCCAAGAAGAAGTACGACGCCGTGGCAGAAGGAGCCATTGGCGACCCACGCATCACCCATGTCCTCCACGAGCAAGACACCGACAAGGTGCTCTCCCAGATGGACTGGCTCGACATGCACAACCGCCAAGGCGACAAGGTCAAGGTCATCTTCGTGCCATGCTACCTCGACGGCAACGACGGTATCTTCAACCGCCACTACTACGACCTCCTCATCGGCAACGACCTCACCGTCTTCCCCTCCTACTACGAACCATGGGGCTACACCCCCACCGAGTCCGTCGCCTTCCACGTCCCATGCATCACCACCGACCTCGCAGGCTTCGGACTCTGGGCAAACACCTTGAAGGGGGGGGCAAGTGAGATTGAAGACGGCGTGAAGACCATCCACCGTTCCGACTACAACTTCGACGAGGTCAGCGACACCATCCGAGACACCATCCTCCACTTCTCGCAGATGGACAAGAAACAAGTGAAAGCCGCACGCAAGAACGCCGAGCGAGTGGCTGAGAAAGCACTCTGGAAACACTTCATCAAGCACTACTACGAGGCGTACAAGAAGGCACTCGACAAGCGAGACAGCCGACTCTAAAACCTCCCAAAATACAGAAACAAATAACAAACCCAATTCAATAAATACAATTATGAGAATTCAGGCAAGCAACGCTAACACCCCCAACTGGCGTGAGATTAGCGTAAGGTCATCCGTTCCAGCAGCCTTCGAGCCGCTCAACGAGATAGCCCACAATATGTGGTGGACATGGAACAACGAAGTAGGTCACCTCTTCAACGACATGGACGCAAAACTCTGGCACGATGTGCAGCAGAACCCCGTCCTCTTCCTCGGACGCATGAACTACGAGAAACTCGAGGAACTCGCCAAGGACAAGAAAATAGTTGACCGTGTCAACAAACTCAGCAAGGAATTCCATGCCTACATGGACGTGAAGCCCGACAAGAAGCGTCCTTCCGTCGCATACCTCTGCATGGAGTATGGACTCAGCCACGTGCTCAAGATTTACTCAGGCGGTCTCGGCATCCTCGCTGGCGACTACGTCAAGGAGGCATCCGACTCCAACATCGACTTCTGTGCCGTCGGCTTCCTCTATCGCTACGGCTACTTCACACAGACCCTCTCCATGGAAGGTCAGCAAGTTGCCAACTATGAGGCACAAGTCTTCCCGACGCTCCCCATCGAGCGTGAACTCGACGCCGAAGGCAACCAAGTTGTCGTCGATGTGCCATACAACAACTACACCGTCCACGCCCTCGTGTGGCGTGTCAACGTTGGTCGTGTCAAACTCTATCTGCTCGACACCGACAACGATATGAACTCAGAGTACGACCGCTCCATCACCCACGCCCTCTACGGCGGCGACTGGGAGAACCGTCTCAAGCAAGAGATTCTCCTTGGCATCGGCGGCATCCTCCTTCTCAACAAACTCGGCATCAAGAAAGACATCATCCACTGCAACGAGGGACACGCAGCCCTCGCCAACGTGCAGCGTCTCGTCGAGTTCGTGCAGAGCGGCTTGACCTTCAACGAGGCACTCGAAGCCGTTCGCACCTCATCCCTCTACACCGTCCACACCCCCGTGCCTGCTGGTCACGACTACTTCGACGAAGGACTTTTCGGCAAGTACATGGGACAGTATCCCGAGAAACTCGGCATCTCATGGGACGAGTTCATCGGCATGGGACGTGTCAACCCCGACGACAAGGGCGAACGCTTCTGCATGTCCACCTTCGCTTGCAACACCTCCTCATGGGTCAACGGCGTATCTTGGCTCCACGGCAAAGTCTCTCGTGAGATGTTCAACGGCATCTGGAAAGGCTACTTCCCCGAGGAACTCAAGAACGTAGGCTACGTCACCAACGGCGTACACATGCCCACATGGACAGCATCCGAGTGGAAAAAACTCTACGGCAAGAACTTCCCCAAGGGCTACCTCGCCGACCAGTCTAACGAGAAACTCTGGGAGTCCATCTACAACGTGCCAGACGAAGACATCTGGAACACACGCCTCACCCTCAAGGCTAAACTCTTCGACTACATCAAGAAAGCCTTCAAGGAAGACTGGCTCAAGCACCAAGGCGACCCATCACGCATTGTCTCCATCGTCGAGAAAATCAACCCCAATGCACTCACCATTGGATTCGCACGTCGCTTCGCCACCTACAAGCGTGCACACCTCCTCTTCTCCGACCTTGACCGTCTTGCCAAGATTGTCAACAATCCTAACTACCCCATCCAGTTCCTCTTCGCAGGAAAGGCACACCCCGCCGATGGAGCAGGACAAGGACTCATCAAGAAGATTTACGAGATTTCACGCCGTCCTGAGTTCCTCGGCAAGATTATCTTCCTCGAGAACTACGACATGAAACTCGCACGCCGCCTCGTCACAGGCGTCGATATCTGGATGAACACCCCGACTCGTCCACTCGAGGCATCTGGTACTTCTGGCGAAAAGGCACTTATGAACGGCGTTGTCAACCTCTCCGTCCTCGACGGCTGGTGGCTCGAAGGCTACCGTGAGGGAGCAGGATGGGCACTCACCGAGAAGCGTACCTTCCAGAACCAAGAGCAGCAAGACCAACTCGACGCTGCCACCATCTATTCTCTCCTCGAGAATGAGATTCTGCCTCTCTACTACGCTCGCAACTCCAAGGGCTACAGCGAGGGATGGATTCAGACCGTCAAGAACTCCATCGCACAGATTGCGCCACACTACACCATGAAGCGTCAACTTGACGACTACTTCACCAAGTTCTACTGCCCATTGGCCGAGCGTCGCAAGGTGCTCTTCGCCGACAACTTCAAGAAGGCAAAGGACATCGCTGCATGGAAGGAACTCGTCGCCTCACGATGGGACGGCATCAACGTCGTATCTTTCGAGAAGGAAGAAGAGATGCTCAAGGGCGATGTCCTCTCTGGAAAGAAGTACCGCATCAAGTACGTCATCGACGAGCAAGGACTTGACGATGCCGTAGGCTTCGAACTCGTCACCATCTTCCGTGATGAAGACGGACAAGAGCACGTCAGCCAAGTGGAGCCACTCGAAGTGACCAAGCGAGAGGGTAACCTCTACACCTTCGAAGGCACCCACGTCATGCCAACCTCAGGCTCCTTCAAGGTAGCCTACCGCATGTACCCCAAGAACGCTGACCTCCCTCACCGTCAAGACTTCTGCTACGTCAAGTGGTTCAACTAAATCGACCATACAACCCCACACAACTCGTTCCCTTGAGGAGGTTCCTTGCGAGCCTCCCCAAGGGTTTTGTTGCTCTGCTCCTCTCGGGACTCCTCAGCAGCGGCACCCTCGCCGCCCCAGTCCCCTCTCATGCGAAAGGCGGTTTAGCCGCCCTTTCTCCCTCTCTTGCGGAAGGCGGTTTAGCCGCCGTTCCCTCCGAGCAGCCCTACAAGCGTTCCGCCCTTCTCAAGAAATACCGCACCGCCATGAAAGAAAAGAACTACATGACGGCATGGCAACTCCTCCACGATGCTGCCCTTCAGCACGAAGCGGCAGCCAACGACCCTCAACTGGCTAAGTACCAAGTCGATGCACTCAACGAGCAAATAGGCGTAGAGAACCGAAAAATCTACTTGAACACAAAACCCGACACCGCCGCCTATTTCTCCTACATCCATCGGCTCACCCTCACAGGGCTCCATGCTGACTCGCTCGAGCAAGCCGCCCTCGATGTGCGACGTGCCCAAGGCAAGAAAGCCACGCCGCAACTGCGTCCCGCTTTGGCTCAGACGCTTCTTTCCTACCGCAAGAACCTTGTCGGTGCAGGCAAATACTACTACCGCAAGAAGGACTATTCCCAAGCCTACACCTTCTTCCATCTCTATCTCGACACTAAGGCTTCCCCGCTCTTCATCGACAGCAAGGGCAATTCCCTCCTTGCCGACCCCGACGACCTCACCGACATCTCCGTCCTTGCCACCCTCGCTGCCTACGGCATGAACAACCACGAGGGTGTGATGACCCATCTCACGGAGTCTCTGCAAGATAAGAACCTCGAATCCCAACTGCTCGAAGTGGGTGCCAAGTCGGCAGCCGCCCTCGGCGACACCATCGAAGCCCTCCGACTGCTCGAGAACGGTTTCTTCTCCTATCCCTCCACCGAGTATTTCTTCATCACCCTCACACGCTACTATAACGACCACCGCCAATACGACAAGGCTTTGCAGAAAGCCCTCCGCATGACCGAACTGCAGCCGAAAAAACGAGACTATTGGTACATGGCTGGCAAGGAGCAGACCCTTCTCACCAACTATGAAGATGCCCTCCGCTCCTTTGCCCAGTGCATCCTTCTTCAAGCCGATGATGCCGAGTCCTACGCAGCCATCGGCAACATCTACCTTCATCAAGCCCACGAAGCCTACGCACAGTTTGACCTTCCGCTCACCGACCCACGTTATCCAGAACAGAAAAAACACATCACCGACCTCTATCGCCAATCGTGCCAAGCCTTTGAGAATGCTCGGAAATATGGCGAAAACACCCCCGACCTCTGGCTCACTGGGCTTCGTGAGACTTATTTCAAACTCAACAAGGGCAAGGAACTGAAGAAACTCGAACGTACCCACCCGAGCCGTTAACCCCAACGGTGTTTCCACCCCTTTTTTCATCTTTTTCTCCCGACTATTCTCCTCTCCAAACATCCCTCGCGATAGGACAAAATGATACACTCGTCACCTCTGAAGTGGTGTGAGTCACACCGCCCGGGTGGTCTGACTCACACCACCTCGGCGGTCTGACTCAGACCACTTTCAATGCTTCCTGCGTGCCGTTTTTGTCAAGACGAAATTGACATTCCCACCCCAAAGGGACAAAGATGCCCCCGCATAAATGGTGAAAAATCTGCGTAACCCGAATCGAACATTAATAAATTCATGAAAAATTCATGGTCAATTGGCTACGCCGAGCTAAAGGTTCATGGGAATTCGTGTTTTATTTTAAACATGAATTATCACAAATTAACCATGAATTATCATAAATTTTATATCTAATATTTTTAATGTCGATTCGGGTTAAATCATTGAGAAGCGATATGCTTTTTATCGTTTTATCGACAAGTGCCTACGGCACGATTGAGCAGAGGAACAGATTTTTTCAAAAATCTGGCATTTGGTGATTTTTTCTTCATTTTTGCTGTGTTTTGCAAAATCTTTTGTACCTTTGCAGGTGTAAATAAAGAAAGGATAAGAATTTATGGAAGATTATGTGTTGTCTATTCCTGTTAAGGACAGAGGTCTCATGGAGGCTTTGGTTTCAAGAATGGGATGGCAGATGCGTACACGACGTTCTTCAGTAGAGCGTTTCATTCAGTCATGTCCCAAGACTCCTGTCATGACGGACGAAGAAATCGCGGCAGAAGTTAATGCCGTTCGTTACGGAGCATGAAAGTCCTGTTTGATACAAACCTGTGGATTTCATTTATGATTGGCAAGCGATTGTCTTCGCTTGTAGATGTTTTATGCCGCCACGACATACAGATATACATGAGTGAACAACTGCTGAACGAGATAAAAGACGTGATTGCCCGCCCTAAGTTTGACAAACTCATTTCTGCAGAGACACGATATTTCTTTTTTGAAATGGTTGATGACGTATGTATTATGACGGATATTACCGTGTCGGCTGAATCTCCAATACGTGATATTAAAGACCTTTATTTGTTATCTATGGCAGAAAGCGTTCCCGTTGATTACATCGTCAGTGGTGATAAAGACTTGACAGATTTAGGTTCTCATGCAGGCATCCCAATCCTAAAATACACAGATTTTATCAATATCATATAAGGGGCATATTCCTATGTAACATCACAACATGGCGGAATTACAAAGAAAAGCGTAAACGAAGCAATTTGTTTACGCTTTTTCTTGTGGAATGACTTCACATGATAAAACGAGGGCTTTACAACAAACAACGTGAAAACTCTACTTGAGATCCTCTGAAAATACCTCATCAGAAGACACGAGCCTGAGAGCGGAGTGATGACGAGCGTGAGGACAAGGTGATGACGAGCCTCGGAGCAAGGTAATAATGAGCAAGAGGCTTCAGAAGACACGGGCAAGAGGCGGAGCAAGATACGGGCATGAGGGCGAGGAAGACACGGAATACAGCCGTCCGAGATGACGGGCATGAGGGCGAGGAAGACATTGGCAAAAGAGTTAGGAAGACATTGGCATCGTTCTCGCAAGACACGGCTGAGAGAGTTGAGTGAACATAGAGGGTTAGACTTTTCTGTGGATATTTTCACATTTTTCTCCATTTTTCTTTTGTTTTGCAAAAACTTTCGTATCTTTGCAATTGTAATAGAATCAACAGAATGTTTAACTCCTAAAAACTGAATATCAAGAAACTGACAGTACATTAACTTTTTATCATCAGAAACGCAACACGGGATGTGGTGTCGGCTCAGCCTTCTCCTTGCCCCGACGAGAAAGAAACCTTTTATTAACTCGGCGTTTCTGCTCATAACATAATAACTTGGACTTTTAGTCCTTGTTCTCGTCTCGTTAAATCCGCCAAGATTATCGCATGAGAACAAGTGCCGAAGGTTCACGTCCGTAAGGGCGTGAATTGTTCTCACTTTTCTATGCAAAGGCTACTTGGCGGTGCCTACGAGACGGAAGAGCAACCAGAGCAGTTCCGCCTTTTTTCTTTGATTTATGAAAAAAACATTACTTAAACTCATGATGGTGGCATTTGGAATGCTTCTGTCAATGAACGCAAATGCGTATGATGTCGAAGTGGATGGCATCTATTACAACTTGGACAAAGAGGAGAAACAAGCAACCGTGACAAGTGGAGATAGCGAATACACAGGTAAAGTTGTTATCCCCAAATCTTTTTCACATGATGGTGTCACCTATTCCGTGACGAGCATCGGCGATTATGCTTTCTGGAGATGCAGTGGCTTGACCTCCGTGACCATCCCTGAGAGCGTGACGACCATCGGCGATGAGGCTTTCGAGTATTGCAGCGGCTTGACCTCCGTGACTATTCCCAACAGCGTGACGAGCATCGGTGATAGGGCTTTCGAGTTTTGCAGCGGCTTGACCTCCCTCACCATCCCCAACAGCGTGACGAGCATCGGCAATTTTGCTTTCATTTTTTGCAGCGGCTTGACTATCATAGAAGTAGAATCTGGTAATCCAAATTATGACTCCCGTGAAGGATGCAATGCCATTATTGAGACAGCAACAAACACACTCGTCGCAGGTTGCAAAAACACCATTATCCCCAACAGCGTGAAGAGTATAGGCGATGGGGCTTTCGGTGATTGCAGCGGCTTGACCTCCATCACCATTCCCGAGAGCGTGACGAGCATCGGCGTTGAGGCTTTCCATGGTTGCATTGGCTTGACCTCCATCACCATTCCCGAGAGCGTGACGAGCATCGGCGTTGAGGCTTTCATGGGCTGTAGCGGCTTGACCTCCGTGACCATCCCCAACAGTGTGACGAGCATCGGCGGTTGGACTTTCAGTGGCTACAGTGCCTTGACCTCCATCATCTGTTACGCAACGGAAGTGCCAACTACAGATGTTGAATATTCGCCATTCGAAAAAGTCAATTTGGCGAACGTCACCCTCCATGTGCCAGCAACGTCAATTGACGCCTACAAGACCACCAAGCCGTGGAGTGGTTTTGGAACAATTGTTGCCATCGAGGATGAAGAAGATGTGGAGATTGTGCCGATGGAAGAAGATTCGGAGGTCGCCTTTGATGGGGGCATCACGGAGGAGACCGACCTGACGAACACCGTGATTGACAACATCTACATCACCATTGATACAGAACAGGGTGACACATACGATGCAGAAGACAAGAGCATCAGTTTGACTTCGACGGTGGATGAGACAGTGGTTGAGTCTATCGCAGGCAAGGACATCAGCGACCCTGCCGTGAGGGAAGCCTTTAACGGCCTTATCCTCGAAGTTCCGGAAGGAACGGGCACACTCAGTGTCACGGCTCAAACGTCGGGCAACCGTGTGCTGAACGTAAAGATTGGCACGAAGGACGTACAATCGTTCGCACAGCCAGAGCGTGGAACGGTGGAAATCCCGTATGAGACAGGCGAGCAGGCGTATGTCTATATCTATGGCGGGGTTGCGGCGTCAAGTGCAAAGTTCCGCCATGCACCAGCAGCCAACAGCGGAACGGACGTGGTGAAGATTTACGGCGTTCAGTGGACGTCACAATCCAATTCCATTGAGATTCTGAATGTGGACGAAAACACGGCACACCAAGTCTTTACTCTTGACGGCAGAAAGATTGAAAACTTGCAAAAGGGTGTGAACATCATCCGCAACGGAAAAGAAGTAAAGAAGGTGTTTGTGAAATAGTAAAATCTCATCAAATGTAAGACGTTCGCTTGTTGTCATGATGGCAGCAAGCGAACTTTTATTGTGAATGTAGGTCAACTGATGAGGCTAATGTATGTTGACCAGTGTGCCTAATATAGACGAACCACTTTCACGGGTCAAGACCAAAGGGCGTGGCGGGTGTAGATGCAAATATTGTTTCTACGGCTACAAAGATTTACATTTTGTAGCCACATTTGCAAACAGCAAGAATTTACTTCTGTTTTTTCTTGGTGTTCTGGTTCTTCTTGATGATGTTGTATGCCTGGTAGATGCCGAGTTTGCCGGTTTTGGAGAGGTTGGGATGGCAAGGGTGGTGTCGTCAAGAATGAGGTGGAGAAGGCCTCGGTTGTAGTATAAGGGGAAGTCATTGTTGGGTTAGTTTTTTTGTTTTTTGTGGGGAGAGCCGTGGGGACTCTCCCTTTTTTGTAGAAAATGGTGTTTTTTTTGTTGGGGTAAAAAAAATTGTGTAACTTTGCAGTTGGTTTCTAATTGATAATGAATTTTTTGACGAACGAAATATGACGAAGAAAAATAAGAAAAAGGCGAAGCAAAATAGAAAGTATGCCCAGATGCAGCAAGAGAAGTTGCGAGCCAGCGACTTTGTGGGCGGTTTTGGCAAGTGGGAAATGCTGTCTTTTGGTGTCGGTTTCTTGCTGGTCATTACCACAGTGTTTTTGTTTGCAGCCTTTGTTTCGTATCTTTTTACAGGGGAGGCGGATTACAGTCTGTTGGAGAGCACCGCAGACCCGTTGAACATGAAGATGCAATACAAGAATGTGTGTGGGAGTTGGGGAGCGATTGCGGCATTTTTCTTTCTGAATGACTTGTTCGGGTTGGCAAGTTTCATCATGCTGCCGTTCTTCGTGATTTTGGGATTGCGGATGATGCGGATTTTTAAGTTTACGCTGGTGAGGAAGTTTATCTGCTTCTCATTTTTGACGATTTGGATGAGTGTGTTCTTGGCAGCGTTCGGATATTTGTTCCCGTTCTTTGAGGGCAGTTTTGTGAAGTTGGGCGGAAATCATGGGATTCATGTGGTGAAGGGATTGACACAAGTGCTTGGGACGCCGGGGCTGCTGGCGGTGTTGGTGATAACGGCGGTGATGTTTTTGATATATCTGAGTGCAAAGACGGTGGAGGTGATTAGGGGAATGTTTAGGATGAGGATGTTTGGGGAGTTGAGACGGAAGGTGATGGAGAAGATGAGGAAAGAAGAGGAGGAGGAAGAGGATGATGAAGAGAACGAGAATGAGGAGGAAGTGGAGGAACCGATGGATGAAAGGGATGAAGAGGATGAAAAGGGAGGTGAGAATGTGGTGATTTTTGAGGGGGAGGAATTGAAGGGTGAGGAAGAGGAGAAGGAAGGTGAAGAGAGGACGGCGACAGTGTCGCCGCACAGGGAACAGGAGGAAGAGAAGAAGGAAGAAGAGAAGAAGGAAGAAGATAAGAAGGAAGTGGCGAGGATGGACGTGGAGGTGAAGAAGACGGAGAAGGGGACAGGGGAGATAGAGCGTGGGGGGATTGAGACCCCGTATGACCCGAAGTTGGACTTGGAGCATTATAAGTATCCAACATTGGGGCTGTTGCGGAAGTCGGCGGATGAGGGAAATCCGCAGATTGATATGATAGAGCAGAATGCCAATAAGAACCGCATTATAGAGGTGTTGAAGACTTTTGGGGTGGAGATTAAATCGATTAAGGCGACGATTGGCCCGACGATTACGTTGTATGAGATTGTGCCTGCCGAGGGAACGAGAATCAGTAAGATTAGGAACTTGGAGGATGACATTGCACTCTCGTTGGCGGCAGAGGGTATTCGTATCATTGCACCGATTCCTGGGAAGGGCACGATTGGTATTGAGGTGCCGAACAAGAAGAAGTGCATCGTCTCTATGGAGAGCATCATCAATAGTAGGGTGTATCAAGAGAGCAAGATGGAGTTGCCTTGTGCGGTGGGTAAGACGATTAGTAATGAGGTGTTCATGTTCGACTTGGCGAAGGCACCGCATCTGTTGGTGGCTGGTGCGACGGGTCAAGGTAAGTCTGTGGGACTGAATGCCATCGTGACGTCTTTGTTGTATAAGAAACATCCGTCGGAGTTGAAGATCGTGATGGTTGACCCGAAAAAGGTGGAGTTCAGCATTTATGCTCCGATAGAGAATCACTTCTTGGCGAGATTGGAAGAGGAGGAGGACTGCATCATCACGGATGTGCAAAAGGTGGTGAAGACGCTGAACTCGCTGTGTGTGCTGATGGACACACGGTATGACTTGCTGAAGAAGGCGAATGTGAGGAATATTAAGGAGTATAATGAGAAGTTCAAGAATCGGCAGTTGAACCCTGAGCATGGGCATGAGTATATGCCGTATATCGTAGTGATTGTGGATGAGTTTGGTGATTTGATTATGACGGCGGGCAAGGAGGTGGAATTGCCGATTTGCCGTATTGCACAGTTGGCTCGTGCCGTGGGCATTCACATGATTATTGCCACTCAGCGACCTCAAGCAAGCATCATCAGTGGTGCCATCAAGACGAACTTCCCGACGAGAATTGCGTTTAAGGTGGCGAGCATGATGGATAGCCGTGTGATTCTCGACCGCAGCGGTGCGAATCAGTTGATAGGTAAGGGTGATATGCTGTATCTGCAAGGCGGCGAGCCTGTGCGTGTGCAGTGTGCGTTTGTCGATACGCCCGAGGTGAATGATATCTGCCACTTCATCGCCACGCAGCAGTCGTTCTTGCACCCAATGTATCTGCCCGAAGTGGCGGATGCTGATGGCGGCGAAGGTGGCGGCATGGGCACGGTGGACAAAGGACACCTCGACCCGATGTTTGCGGACGTGGCGAAGTTTGTGGTGAACAATCAGAGCGGCAGCACCTCGATGATTCAGCGAAATTACTCCATCGGCTACAACAGGGCAGGAAAGATTATGGATCAGTTGGAGAAGATGGGTGTGGTTGGCCCGCAAGTGGGGGCAAAGCCGAGGGAAGTGCTGATAAAAGACCCTATGACGTTGGAAAGTTTGTTGAACACATTATAATATAATAAGAATATGAAAAGAATTGGAATTTTGATGGTGGCTTTGGTGCTCGGCTTGTCGAGCATGACGGCACAAGAAGCCACGAAAATTTTGGATAAAACGGCGGCAACCTTGAAGGCGGCAAAGAGCGTGAAGATTGGTTTTACGCTTGAGGCTGATGGCGGGGGAAACACCGCTGGGAACACGGGCTACATCAAGTTGAGCGGTCAGAAGTTTGTGGTGAATATGGGGGGCACGATTACTTGGTTTGACGGGAAGACGATGTGGAGTTACGTGAAGAAAAATGAGGAGGTGAATGTGACGACGCCGACGGCTGCGGAGGTGGCGAAGATGAACCCGTATGCGTTCTTGTCGTTCTACAAGAAAGGCTACACGGCAAAGATGGGGAAGAGCACGGCGAAGGAGCACGAGGTGGTGCTGACGGGCAGCGAAGGAAGTGCATACGAGCAAGTGGTGATGCGAGTGAACAAGGCGACGAACGAGCCGACGTATCTGAAGACGACTTCGGCGAAGGGTGTGGTGACGGTGATTCGCTGCAATTCGCTTGTGAAGAATCAGAAATATACCGATGCCACATTCCGCTTCAACAAGAAAAACTATCCGAAAGCGGAAGTGGTGGATTTGAGATAAAGAGCACATGGATTTCGGAAGGGCGAGGCAACTCTATCATCTGATAGCGCATAATCAACGGCTGCAAGCAAGGCGGCACCCGATGTTTGAGCGAAATTTGGCGATGAAAATATTCAGTTATATTTTCATTGCCTTTTGGGCACTGTATTTGGTGGTGCTCGGCGTGTCGTGCTACTATTCGTTTGAAGGCACGGCATTGGAGGCGTTCGACTGGGTGGATGGCGGCATGATTTGGTTCCTCATCTTGGATTTTGTGTCGAGATTCGCTATGCAAGAGACGCCTGCACAGAACATCAAGCAGTATAAACTGATGAATATTCCGACGAGGTTTATGCTGAATGTTTTTCTGCTGCGGATGGGATTGCAGCCGTATAATCTGTTCTGGGCTTTCTTTTTGGTGCCATTTGGTGTGTTGGCGGTGCCTCAGTTTTATGGCATCGGTGGACTTGTGGGTTTCCTGTTGGGCTGGTGGCTGATGTTCGTGCTGAACAGTTACTGGTATTTGCTTTGGCGAACGCTGATGAACCGTCGGTTTGTGTGGATAGCGGTGCCGCTGTTGACCTTTGCGGCATTGGTGTATTTCGGCATTTTCCATGACGAGAAAAACACGTGGCTGTTTGACGGGACGGCGTATCTGATGAGGGGATTCTGTGAATGGAATCCGCTGAGTTGGGCGGTGGTGGTCGTGCTCATTCTGCCGCTGTTTACGCTGAACTACCACTATCAGAAGACGGCTATCTATGTGGAGATTGCGAAGACGGAGGAGGTGAGGCAAGTGAGGACGAACAACATGACGTTTTTGGACAGATTGGGGGTGATAGGCGAGTATATGAAGTTGGAACTGAAATCGACGGTGAGGAATCTGGTGGTGAGGAAGCAGTTCATCACGGGGGCGTTGTGCATGTTGATGCTGTGCGGATTGTTCTCGTTTTCGGATGTGTATGAGGATATGCCTTTCATGCAGATTTTCGTGTGTGTGTATTGCTTCACGTGTCTGGGGGTGATGACGTTGACGACGATTATGTGTGCGGAGGGAAACTATATGGACGGACTGATGGTGAGGAAGGAGACGGTGCTGAGTCTGCTGAAGGCGAAGTATTACTTTCAGTGCCTGATTCTCGTGGTGCCGTTCTTGTTCTCGCTGATGCCGATACTCGAAGGGAAAATCACGTGGCTGTCGGCATTGGGCTGTCTGTTTTTCACGTCTGGCGTGGTGTTTCCGTTTATCTTTCAGTTGGCGGTGTATAACGACACGGCCATTCATCTGAACGAAAAACTGACGAAGGCGGGCAGGGACACGAAGGTGCAGATGCTGATGTCGGCGGCGGCATTGTTCTTGCCGATGTTGGTGATGTATGCGCTGGTGAATGTGTTAGGAAGCAAGATGGCTGCCATCGTGATGATTTCGGTGGGGGTGACGGGCACGGTGCTACATCCGTGGTGGCTGCGGAACATCTATAACCGCTTTATGGAGCGGCGGTATCGGAACATGGACGGATTTAGGAATTCCAGATAAAATGTACTTTTGCAAGAGAAGACATGAATTTAACAATCGAAAATCTAACCAAATCATTCGGAGAAAAACAAGTGCTGAACATCGCTCGGTATTCTATCCACAGCGGTGAAATCATTGGTCTTGTGGGCAATAACGGTGCGGGCAAGACAACGCTGTTCCGCATTATATTGGACTTGCTTCATGCCGACACGGGATGTGTGACGGTGGACGGTGTGGTGGATGGCATGGCGGTGTCGTGTGACACTGCGAAGAGCGAGGATTGGAAGGCATGGACGGGTGCCTTTGTGGACTCGGGCTTCTTGATTGACTATCTGACCCCAGAGGAGTATTTTCGGTTTATCGCCAAGATTTCGAACATTTCGGACGAGGTGCTGGCAGACCGACTGTTGCAATTTGACAGTTTCATGAATGGGGAGGTGCTCGGACAAAAGACGCTCATCAGGAACTTGTCGATGGGTAACAAGCAGAAGGTGGGCATCATCGGTGCGATGCTGCACTATCCGCAGTTGCTGATTCTTGACGAGCCATTTAACTTCCTTGACCCGACTTCGCAGTTGGCGATGAAGTATCTGCTCGAGACGTACAGCAAGGAGAGGGGTGCGACCATCATCGTGTCGTCGCACAACTTGACGCATACGATAGATATTTGCACTCGTGTGACGCTGTTGGAGCATGGTTATATCATTAAGGATTATGACAAGGATTATGCTCTGCTGACTGCCGAAATCGAGGCTTATTTTAAGGGAAATATCAATATTTAAGGAATATTTGTGAAGTTTTTCTCTTTTTGTTCTTTTTGTGTCGGAGAAAAGCGTTAAATTTGTATGTTTTTGTGACAGAATGAAAGTCACGGCTGTGCTGTGGCAAGTGGTTGTGTGTGGATGAACGGATGAAGGGATGAAAATGTGGGGTTGGTATGTATGTCATGGAAAAGGAAGAGAGAAGTATTCAAATCATTAACATCAATATCATCAAATAACCTAAGCAAAAGAAACGTTATGAAGATTTCAAGAATCGACCACCTTGGAATAGGTGTGGAGAGCATTGATGCAGTGCTCCCTTATTTCGAGAACGTGCTTGGCCTCAAGTGCTACGCTATCGAAGAAGTTGCTGACCAGAAAGTGAAGACTGCTTTCTTGAAGGTTGG
Organism: Bacteroidaceae bacterium; assembly: GCA_017483605.1. Lineage (GTDB taxonomy): Bacteria > Bacteroidota > Bacteroidia > Bacteroidales > Bacteroidaceae > Minthosoma. The sequence goes on from JAFUWG010000016.1 coordinate 24,245, forward strand.
CGAAGTGAAATTAGAGTTGCTGGAGCCAACGTCTCCAGAGAGTGCCGTGGCTAAGTGGCTCGAGAAGGGCGGCAAGGGTGTTCACCATGTGGCATTCGCCGTTGAGGACGGTGTGGCTGAGGCTCTCGTTGAGGCAGAAGGCAAGGAAATCCGTCTTATCGACAAGACTCCACGCCCAGGTGCAGAGCAGATGAGCATCGCTTTCTTGCACCCCAAGTCAACCGCTGGCATCTTAACTGAACTTTGTGAACCACAGAATAAATAAGAATATGAGCAAGCAGACAGAAAGAATACAAGAGTTGATAGAACTCCGCCAGAAGGCTCGTCTTGGCGGTGGCGAGAAGGCTATCGACAAGCAGCACGCAAAGGGTAAGTTTACCGCTCGTGAGCGTATTTCAATGCTCCTTGATGAAGGCAGTTTTGAAGAGTATGACATGTTTAAACTCCACCGTTGCACGAACTTCGGCATGGAGAAGAAGCAATATCTGGGCGATGGTGTCGTCACTGGTTCTGGTACAATCGGTGGTCGCCTCGTCTTTATTTTTGCCCAAGATTTCACGGTGAATGCAGGTTCTCTCTCTGAGACCATGAGCCAGAAAATCTGCAAGATTATGGACATGGCAATGAAAGTGGGTGCTCCTGTCATCGGTATCAATGACTCAGGTGGTGCTCGTATCCAAGAGGGTATCAACGCCTTGGCTGGCTATGCAGAGATTTTCCAACGCAACATCATGGCATCGGGTGTGATTCCTCAGATTTCTGGTATCTTTGGCCCATGTGCAGGTGGTGCCGTTTATTCTCCAGCCTTGACGGACTTCACGCTGATGATGGAGAACACGTCGTTCATGTTCTTGACAGGTCCTGCCGTGGTGAAGACCGTGACGGGTGAGGATGTTGACCAAGAAAGCCTTGGCGGTGCATCGGTTCACTCGACAAAGTCGGGTGTAACACACTTCACTGCCGCTACGGAGGAAGAGGCTATGGCCATGATTCAGCAACTCATCAGTTACATTCCTCAGAACAATCAAGAGGAGACTCCTCTCGTTGAGTGTACAGATCCTATCGACCGTCTTGAGGATTCGCTCAACGAGATTATTCCAGACAATCCTAACCAAGCATACGACATGTACAAGGTGATTGCCGCTACAGTGGATAACGGCGAATTCTTCGAGGTACAGCCACGTTATGCTCAGAACATCATTGTAGGTTTCGCTCGTTTCAACGGTCGCTCGGTGGGTATCGTTGCCAATCAGCCAAGCAAGTTCGCTGGTGTGCTCGACTGCAACGCTTCTCGCAAGGGTGCTCGTTTCGTTCGTTTCTGCGATGCCTTCAACATTCCAATCGTAAGTTTCGTGGATGTTCCGGGCTTCCTTCCAGGCACAGGCCAAGAGTACAACGCCGTGATTCTGCATGGTGCTAAGTTGCTCTACGCTTACGGTGAGGCTACCGTGCCAAAGGTGACGGTGACACTGCGTAAGTCATACGGTGGTTCTCACATCGTGATGTCTTGTAAGCAACTCCGTGGCGACATCAACTACGCATGGCCATCTGCAGAAATCGCTGTGATGGGTGCAAGCGGTGCCGCTGCAGTGCTCTATGCTCGTGAGGCTAAGCAGATTAAGGAAGAGGGTGGTGATGCCAAGGCGTTCATCGCTGAGAAGGAGGAAGAGTATTCTAAACTCTTCGCTAATCCTTATCAAGCAGCCAAGTATGGCTACATCGATGACGTGATTGAGCCACGCAACACTCGTTTCCGTGTCATTCGTGCTCTTGAGCAACTTGCTAATAAGTCACTTACTAATCCAGCCAAGAAGCACGGTAATATTCCTCTCTAAGTCATGAAAAAGTTATTATCAGTTATATCATTTCTTGTGGCCTCTTCCGCTGCCTTTGCACAAGGTGCCCACGACTTCAAAATCAATGAGGTCTATGTGGCAACACATTCATGCTGCGACTCCGCATCATGCAAGCAGCCAGGCTATGTGGATGAATATGGTCAGGCTGCTTCATGGATTGAGATCGAGAACACTTCTTATTCCACACACGAGATAAGAAACTGTTTCGTCACCATCAATCCAACAGTGCTTGACAAGGACATGCCAGCACCTCAGCGTGAGAAACTCATGTCTGCCATTCCTGCTGGCGACCCACGCACTTCGCTCTCTGCCAAGCAGCGTATCACGTTCTTTGCAGACGGTCATGTGAACCGTGGTACACTCCACCTCAATTTCACATTGCCAGTGGGTGAACCTTTCACGGTGTATCTCTTCGATGGCAATGCTGTCGATTTGCTCGACTCCGTCTCTGTTCCAGCCCTCCCTGTGGGTTCAAGTTATGCTCGCATCAGTGGCGACGAATGGCAAGTGCTGGATGCCGACAAGGTGACTCCTAATGCTCCCAACATTGCTTACCACAACAACAAGATTCAAGAGTTTAAGGAGAAAGACCCGCACGGCATCGCCATGACCCTCATGTGCATGGGCGTTGTGTTCTCTTGCCTTATTCTCCTCTTTGTGTTCTTCCACATCTTCGGTTGGGCAATGAACCGTGCAGCCAAATTGGCTCGTGTACGTGCCATCCGTGCCATCCACGAGAAGGCAGAGAAGGTGGTCGAAATGGCTAAGCAAGGTACCACTGAGACGAAGGGTATTGAGATTGAGACCTATGCTGCTGTCATCGGTTTGGCTCTTCACGAGTACTTTGGTGGCACACACGACCTCGAGTCGGGTATCCTCACCATTCAGCAGACTCACACCACTTGGGCAGACAAGAGTCATGAACTCCGCACGACGCCCCAGCATCATCAGGCAGTAGAATTGAAAAAATAAAATCACTAACAAAAAGCAATGAAAGAATATAACTATAAAATTCAAGGTGCTCCTTACAATGTGAAGATTCAAGGCATTGAAGAGAACATCGCAAAGGTTGAGGTCAATGGCATCGCCTTCGACGTAGAACTTGAGAAGCCTGTTGCTCAGCCAAAGCCCGTGGTACGTGCCGTAGTCGCACCTGTCAAGACTGTCGAGGCTCCAAAGGCAGCACAAGAAGCAGTGGCAGCCGGTGTTTCTGCCGTTCGTTCACCACTCCCAGGTACTGTAAACGAAGTTCGTGTCACTGTAGGACAAGCCATCAAGAAGGGTGAGACCGTTGTTGTGCTCGAAGCCATGAAGATGGAGAACAACATCGACGCCGACCGTGACGGTAAGGTGAAGGAAGTGAAGGTTCAGAAGGGCGACACGGTGATGGAAGGTGCTATCCTCGTCACTATCGAGTAAAATTGTAGATTGTAAATCGTCAAATCGTAAATTACATTATGTTACTCGAAAGTGTTTCCACAATGGATTTCATAGGGACGAAACTCGCAGACTTCCTCACTTACACAGGCTTTGCCAACGTGGAGTGGGCCAACATCATCATGATTGCTGTTGGTGCCTTCTTCATCTGGCTTGCCATCAAGAAGGACTTCGAGCCTCTGCTCCTCATCCCGATTGGTCTCGGCATCATTCTGGGAAATATCCCGTTCAAGGCGGCAGGTCTTGAAATTGGTCTCTACGAGGACAATTCCGTGCTCAACATCTTCTATCAAGGTGTTCGACTCGGTTGGTATCCTCCTCTCGTATTCCTCGGCATCGGTGCCATGACCGACTTCGGTGCACTCATCGCCAATCCTAAACTCATGCTGATTGGTGCAGCGGCACAGTTCGGTATCTTTGGTGCCTACATGATTGCCTTGGCAATGGGCTTCGAGCCTAATCAGGCAGCAGGTATCGCCATCATCGGTGGTGCCGACGGCCCTACCGCCATCTTCCTTTCCAGCAAGTTGAGCCCCAACTTGATGGGTGCCATCGCCGTGTGTGCCTACTCTTACATGGCACTCGTGCCTGTCATTCAGCCAGGTGTGATGAAACTGCTCACCACCAAGAAGCAGCGTCTCATCAAGATGAAGCCATCACGCCAAGTGAGCCAGACAGAGAAGATGCTGTTCCCCATCGTCGGACTGCTCATCACCACTTTCATCGTTCCGTCAGGTCTGCCACTGCTCGGTATGCTCTTCTTCGGTAATCTCCTCAAGGAGTCAACCAAGACGACACGCCTTGCCAAGACCGCAGGCAGTGCCCTCAACGACATCGTGGTGATGCTCCTCGGTCTCACCGTAGGTTGCTCCACTCAGGCATCCGAGTTCCTCACGCTTGCAACCGTGAAGATTTTCGCACTTGGTGCATTCGCCTTCATCATTGCCACAGCCAGTGGTGTTATCTTCGTTCACATCATGAATATCTTCCTTCCGAAAGACCAGAAGATTAACCCGCTCATCGGTAATGCAGGTGTGTCAGCCGTTCCAATGGCTGCTCGCATCTCCCAGAACGAAGGTCTTAAGGCTGACCCCCACAACTACCTGCTCATGCACGCCATGGGTCCCAACGTAGCCGGTGTCATCGGTTCAGCCGTAGCCGCAGGTGTCCTCCTCGGATTCCTCTCCTAATAAGTCTCTCAAACATTTTTGCAATATTCTCGAAGAGGTCGTACCTACATGGGTACGACCTCTTTTTGTTTATGCTCGTCACCTCCAAAGTGGTGTGACTCACACCGCTCGGGTGGTCTGAGTCACACCGCCGAGGCGGTCTGAGTCAGACCACTTTTGAGGCTTCGAGGTGATGATTTTTGTGGTGACGAGTGTGTGTTGGGAGGTGGGGTGGGGTTGCTGGCGGATTAGAGTCCGCCGTCGGCAATCCATAGATGCTGCTCGTTGTCGTTTCTGATGGCGATGTGCTTCTGTTCTTGTTTTCCGTTGGGGTGGGTGAGGGTATAGAACACGTAGGTGCCGACGTAGTTGTCATCGTGGCGTTCCTCGAAGTCTGTCGCCTTGCAGCCTTTCATGTTTTCCGAGAGTGCGGGGAGGACGTTCTTGTAATAAATCAGGGCTTCGCTGGCAGGGGTGGTGTCGCCTGTGATGATGGCTTGGATGATACGCTGGGCGGCTTGCGTGGCTGTTTCTTTTTGCAACAAGTGGAGTCTGTTGTCGCTTGTTTTCGTATCTTTCTCCAAGTCTGTCCATTGGCAATCGGGAATTTGTGTAAGATTTGCCTTGTTCATCATCACGTTATACTGGATGTTGTCAATGTGTAGCAGCAGTGTCTTCTGACCCTTGCGGATGAGCCATAGTTTGACGAATCTCAGCAAGCCGTCGTTTTTTGTGAAGACATTTTCCACTTCCACCTCGCAGTCGTCCATCTTGCCCGTTTCGAGCAGTTGTTGCAAGTCGCTGTTTTTCTCCGTTCCTCGGAAGGTGAGAATGACGGTGGAGTCGGTTTCTGTGCTGGTCAACTGGTTCTTTTTGGAGAAGTCGATGGCTGACTTCTGCATCGCCAACAGGCGGTCGGGATAGAGCAGGTTGATGAAGTGTTCGAGGAAGTTTGTCGAGCGTGTGCCTTTCAGATAGAGCACGTCGGGAATCCACAGATATTGTGCTTGGCCGTCACATACGATGGTGCGTCCGCCTTGTTTTTCTGCTCGATAGAAGACGCTGTCGTTTTGCCGAAGCAGTCCAATGTCGATTCTCACAAAGTCAGCCTCGGGGTCGAAATAGGCAAAGTTCTCTTGGGGAGTGGTGCGGGCATAGATGGTCATCTGGAAACTGCCCACGTTCTGCACGCTTCGGATGCCCTGCTCTAAATACATCCCATGTGAGTTGTCGGCAACGGCAGGTGTGGAGAAGAAATGGTTCCAGCCGACGACAATGCCGAGCAGGAATATGGCTGCGGCGGCGATGGGTCGCCAAAGTCGGCGATGGGTGGCGGTCGTTTTGGGGGTCAAAGATGCCTCTTGTGGTTGCAGAACTTTGAAGGTTTCGGAGAGTTCCTCGTAATAGGCTTTGCACTCAGGGCATTCTGCCATGTGTTGCTTGCATTCTGCCTGTGTCTGCATGTCGATGGTGGTGTCGAAAAGGTCAACCACTTTATTCTTAAATTCTTCGCAATTCATTTTCTTTTGTTTTTAGAGTTCATGTTTTGTTTGTTTCATTGCTCGACGGATTTTCTCCAGTCCGTAGAGGAATCGGGATTTCACCGTCGGCAGTGGAATGGAAAGAATCTCTGCCACATCAGCAAAACTGTTGTTGCCATAGATTCTGAGTCGGATTACTTCGGCTTGCTCTTCGGGGATGTCCTTCAGCAGTTGTGCGATTCGTTGGATGTCTGCCTCGTTGCTTTCTGTGGGGAGGTCTGCCATGTCGAGGCGGGCATCTAAGGGAATCGTTCTGTGTTGTCCTGATGAGGAAAGCCATGAAGTGCAGAGATTCGACAGTGTTCGGAAGAGATAGTTACGCCAGTCTTTCACTCTGTCTCCTTGCTTGTCGGCGAGTTTGTTGCAGATTTTCAGGTAGGCGTCTTGTAGTGCGTCTTTCGCATCGTCGGCGTTGCCCAATCTGTAACACGCATATCTCATCAGATGAGATTTCTCATGTTGCAGCAATTCTGCCAACTCGTTCATGGTGATGTTGTTTTCTTTATTCATTACCTTTTTGTTGTTTTTTTAGATGCATCTGACATAAAGACTTGGAAATGTCCGAAAAGATTTAAATGAACGAGATGATTTTTGAAAATAGAGGGAAAAAGTCGGGGAAAAATGACCAAGGGGATGAACCGTGTTGGTGCATCCCCTTGGCTATCTGTACATTTGTGTGAGAACAAAATCTATGCTTCCTTCGTTTCCATCTTATGGAACAGAGAGATGAGGATGGAGCCGAGGATGCCTGCGGAAAGGGAGCCGAGCAGGACGGCTATCTTGCCGGATGAACGGAGAATGTCTGTGGTTTGAGGAGCGAGTTCGCCGAAGGAGAGGGTATCGACGAAAATCGCCATTGTGAAACCGATACCTCCCAGGCAGGCGACAGCGAAAAGCATTTTCCAAGATGCCCCTTCTGGCATGGCTCCCACTTTACACTTGATGGCAATGAAACTGGCAAGTGTGATGCCGATAGGTTTGCCGAGCAAGAGTCCGAAGAAGATGCCCATGCCGACAAAGCCTGCACCTTCGATGCCTGGCAATGCTTGGAAAATGTTGAAGAAACTGATGTCGGGAATGACAACTCCAGCGTTGGCAAGTGCGAAAATCGGCATGATGAGGAAGTTAACCCACGGATTGAGGGCATGTTCGAGACGATAGGACATGCCAATGGAGTTGTTTGTGATGTAACTCATTCTGCGGAGGCAATGACGCTGAGGACCATTGGGAAAGGGGACACCTTCTTCAAATTCGTCGTTGTCGTATCGGGAAAGGCGAGTGAGATACTTTCGGTTGTTGCGGTTGAGGAAAGAGCGGTTGAAACGTGCATCCATAGGAATCATGAATGCCATGACCACGCCCGACATGGTGGAGTGGATGCCTGAATAATAGAACAGGAACCAAACGACGATGGCAGGGATGAGGTAGTACATCATGCGTTTCTCGCCGAGTTTGTTCATAATGAAGATGCCTGCCAGAATGAGCAGGGCAACGAGCAGGAGGGGAAGGTTGATGTCGCCTCCATAGAAAAATGCGACGACGAGGATGGCTCCGAGGTCGTCGGCGATGGCAAGTGCCGTGAGGAAAATCTTCAGGGACACGGGCACTTTATTGCCAAGGATGGACATGATGCCTACGGCGAATGCGATGTCTGTGGCTGTCGGGATTCCCCAACCGCCAGCCGTGGTTGTGCCTGCATTGAAAAGCAAGAAGAACAGAGCGGGAGCAGCCATTCCGCCAGCAGCGGCGATGACAGGCAAGAGGGCTTTCTTGACGCTGGAAAGTTCTCCGCAAACTACTTCACGCTTGATTTCGAGTCCAACGGTGAAGAAGAACACCACCATGAGAATGTCGTTGATGAATTTCTCAACGTTCATGTCTTGAGGAAAACTGATGGTGAAACTCTCGTTGCTGATGGTCATGGAGAGGCTGGTCTCGAGAATCTCATGATAGAGATGAGCCGTTGCAGGCAAGTTTGCCAAAAGCATCGCTATGATGACACACAGCAAAAGGGTGACACCCCCTGCCCAGGGCTGGTTCATGAAGTTCTTGCCTGAGAGTTTCATGGAATGCAGTCCTTTGTTCCAGGTGTAGAGTGGGATGAGTCGCATGAGGAAATAGGTGTTTTGTGTTAATATTTGAATTTCTGTTATTGCTTAATTGTCATTGATGGCAACCGAATCTGTTGTGGTTTCTTTGTTTTTGTGTGTCCGCAAGTATTCTTTGGGCGTCTCGCCTGTCACTCGCTTGAAGAAACGACTGAAACTGCTGATTGTCTGGAAGTTGAGCAGGTCGCTGATTTGGTTGAGTGTGTAGTTGTGTACGACCATGTACACAATGGCTTTCTTTACGACCGACTCGTCAATCCAGGTAGATGCATTCTTCTTGCTGTAACTGACACAGACGAAGGAGAGATATTTGCTGGAGATGTCAAGCAGATTGGCGTAGTAATGCACGGTGCGATGTTCCTGTGAATGCTTGTTCAAGGCAGCGAGGAAGCGGCAGTAAATGTCGTATTGGCGAGAGTTGCAGTCGCCGTCTTCCTGTTGTATGAGGTCATGCTTGTGTATGTTCATGTTCTCAACGAAGAGGGCATTAAGCAAACTACGCAAATAAACTTCCTTGTATTCGTATGCAGGTGCAAGCATGTCGTGTTTGATTTCTTGATAGATACTTAGGAGCCTTGGCTTTTGATCGTCAGGAATTTCGGACACAAAGTAGCGTTGGGCTGCTTTGGTGGTGCTATAAGTCATGCCGAGATCCTTGAAGGTCTCAATGACAACCTTTGGATAGATCACAAGCATGAAGTAACTGATGTCAGGGCTGACGTAAATGGGGTTGATGACGCTATCGGGCATCGTGGTAATCATCATGCCCTCAGTCAGCGTCTCCACACTTCCGTTGATGTTGAGCCGATACTCTCCTTTGTAGATGTACAGACAGGTCATCTGGTAGAGTTTGTTGCCTGTGGGGAATCGGAACGAAACGAGCGGATTGGCACCGTTCAGCGTGTCAAAACAAAGTGCATAATCACGGATGCCAGCCGAAGGGATGATTCCGTCTCGGGTGAAGGCATCTGTGTATTCGATGTATCCACTGTTGTGGACAGGTTGCTGAGATGTTGTTGTATATGGCATGGCTGTTAGTCCTCCTGATAGTTGTTTCTGCGAAAGTTCAGAGACTTTCTGTTATGCTTTTTAATAAATTCGTTGGGCGACAAACCCGTGATTCGTTTGAAATACCTGCCGAAGAAACTTTGGCTGGGGAAGTTGAATTCCTTGCTGATGGCCTTGATATTGTGCTCGTTAAGATACAACACCTGTTTGATGGCGTGTGTCACATACTGGTCAATCACTACAGAAGCGGAAAAGCCCGTGACGGTTTGCGAGATGGTTGACAGGTACTTAGGTGTGATGTTGAGAGCCTTTGCATAAGATTGCACCGAGCGTTCTTGCTTGTACTTTTGGCTAAGCGTTTTGAGAAACTCGTTGAACTGGTGATACTGCTTGGAACTCTTCGTGTGCGAGATGATGTCTTCAGCCTTTGCCATCGAGAAGAGTTTGGCAATGTATGCTGTTTGGTAAGCACGTAGCACAATTTCTTTCATGAAGTAGTTGGGGCGATTGTGCTCGTTCTTGATTCGTTGATAGCAACTCAGCAGTGTGTTCGTTGTTTCTTGACTCAGGCGCAGATGATGGAACATGAATGCTCTGATGGGGAGTTTCTGACCGATTTTGCTATGGTCATAGATGTCGTTCATGATGTAACTGCGGGTCAAGAAAGAGAAATACAGGCATTTCGACTCCTGAATAGTTATCCTCATGCAGGGCAAAATGGCAAGATACTCATTTGAATGTACTTCTATTTCTGTGCATCCCACAACGGCGTGCAATGTTCCTCTGAGCACAATTATCACGTAAACATAGTCCTCGTTGTATCGCTCTTGGCGAGCATGAATTATTGGACTTGCTTTCTCTTCCAGATTATCCATAATCATGTACTTGTCTTCGAATGAAGAAAAATACACGTCTTTTGAATGTTCTTTCGTGATAAGGTTTTGTGAGTTTATCATGTGTAGATCAATATTAGTTAGTTGACAACTCTGTTTCTTTGGCTGCACGTAAAATTAACGTGGTTGCCCCAATGGTGATGATGGCTCCGTCTTCCAGATTGATGCGGTCTGTATCTCGCAGGATTTCATTCATGTAGAAGGTGCCGGTGTCGCTCGGAGCGTCACGCAGAATGTACTGCAACTTTCCTTGCTTGTTTCGTTTCACCGTAATGACACAATGGAATGTGTCGATACTGGGGTCTCGTGTTTCTATGGGTTTGTTGATGTTTGTTCCTTTCAGATATCTGCCGAATTCGTTTTCGCCGAAATCGAGAGGAATGACTTGCTTGTAGGCGAACTTGTTTTCTACCACCACAATGCTGCCGAAGTCTTGGTTAAACGCCTGCTCATCAAGGGTTTTCTCCTCGTGGCGGTTGGCAAGTTTTGACTTCCCGATGCGGATGCCAAATTCCTTGTGGCATTGTTCACAAACAAACACGAGAGACTGTCCATTAGCATATTGTGTCTCGTCGAAAACCGTGTAACAGTCACATTTCGGACAGCGAACTCTCTTCATTATTTCTTTATTTTTCCTTTTTATAGTTCAAGTACCCACGCTTCCGCAAACTCTGTGCTTTGTTGGCGAAGCGAAATCAGTGCCTTCTGTGCCTCTTCTTCCGTCGTATATCCAGCATACAGGATGCGGCTTACTTTGCCGTTTTTCACGAAACGTCCTTCTGTAAACCCTGCTTTGGCCAAGTTCCCGATGTACATCTCTGCGTTATGCTGGCTGACGTAACTGGCAAGGACAATGGCAAATTTCGGCTCAATGGCTTGTGCCTTTGGCGCTGCAACATTGTTTGCCTCGTTCGTCTGGACTTTCTTTTCTTCCGATGCCGTTTCTTCTTTGGGCGATGCAGGCTTGACTTCCGCAGCAGGTGTCTTTTCTGCCTTTGCCGGGCGATTGTTTCGGATGGCAATGGCAGGTTGAGGTGCCGTTTGCGGTTTTGCCATCATCTCCTCCATCGGGGAGAAGGCTGCCACCACCGTGTCCGTCTCGTTGCTAATGGTCTTCAAGGCTGGATAGGAGAAGCAGAAGAAGAGAAGAATTGCCACAGCCGCAGCGATTCCAGCATCAAGCCAATGACGATTTAATCGTATGATAACGTGCTTGTTAGATTTCTTTTCCTCATTCTTTGGTTGAGCCACCTTTTTGCTGTCGATTGGAATGACCGTTGCTGCTGCTTGAAGGGCTTGCTCAATCTCCTTTTCCTTGATGACACTTTGCAGCGACTTGATTTCACAAGAGTAGAGCCCGTACAGATGGGGTGTCAGGATTCCGTTCTCTGGGGCTGTGAAAGTAATGTTCTGATTCAGGTCTTTCTTTAGCAAACCGATGTTCTCCAGCGTGTATTCCCCTGCCATTTCCAGTTCGTTCATCATCTTCTCAATCTCTTTCTCCATCTGGAGGTGGGCTGCGGGGTAGGAAGCGTCGTAAGCCGCCATATAGGACTGCACCAAAAGACCGTCGTTGACTTGCAGTTGCTGATTGAAGCCAATCGTGCGGTAAGGGGGTAAAAACAGGTGTTCGTCATCACCGCTATATCTTGCCTCGGCATGGTTGGCAATGAAGCCGCCCAAACCTGGCACGATGACGCAATCATGCTCGAGCAGAAGTAGTTCTATATGTCTTGCTAAAGAAATCACGTTACAAAGATAAGTGTTTTTTTCTTACTGTACGTAATGTTTCGTGGATTTTTTTGAAATCTTGTTCAAAATAATCAAAAAACGTTCCCTCTGAACACAAAAAACATAGAAGGACCACATGCTTTTGTCATGTAGCCCTTCTATTTTTGATGAGGGTTCTTTATTCTGCAGGAGTCTGTGAACCGGAAGCAGGGAATGATGGAACATTCGATGCGTCAGTTGATGGAGCAGGAGCAGAGATGTTGATAGGGGCTTCCTCCACAGTTGTCTTTGTGACGAATGCGGCAGAAAGAACGCTGAGCACTACCATAGCGGCTGCGAGGCCCCAAGTGGCTTTCTCGAGGAAGTCTGTTGTCTTGCGTACACCCATGATCTGGTTTGAAGAAGCAAAACTGGATGCAAGGCCACCGCCCTTAGATTCCTGAATAAGAACAATCCCGACCATAAGGATGGATGCGAGAATTACGAGTACAATGATTAATGGGTACATTTTTATTGATTGATTTTTATTATTTTTCGGTTTGTTTTGGATGCTCAAAGTGCGGAATTTCTACTTCTTTTCGTTCAGAATGATTTCCAACAGATTGATTTCGGCTGCAAAGTTAGAACTTTTTTTCGGATTATTCAAACAAATCTTGCGTAATATTTCTAATGCTTGCTGATATCTGCCCTGTTTTATGTAGATATTGACCATACTTTCCGTATAAATCTCTTCATCTTCTACCGAAAATTCGGGCGAAACAAACTCTTCGTCGCTCAGTTCCAGCATCTCCACCCGCTGTTTGCCTTCGTTTTCGGCGATGAACGTGTCGATGAGTTCCGCACCTTTCAGTTTGGGGGCATTTCCGGCGTGTCCGTCTTCGCTGATGTCTTTTGCGGTGTGCTGGTCTTGCTGCATCAGGTAGGAAACGTAGTCGTTGGTGAGGTCTGCCACAGAAGGCTCGTTCCGTTCAGGGCCGAAGTCCTCACTTGTCTCGATGCTTCCTTTCTTCAGGAAGGTGTCGATGAGCGAGATGGTGCGGTCGCCGTCTCCCTCCGTCTCGATGCTGATGCTGCTGTTCTGTGTCGGCAACTCGTAGTTGATTCCTTCGGTGAGGGTGAACAGGGCGGTGCGGTCGGGCACAAAGATGCTTGCCCGCCTCAGTTCCGCCCCGAAGTCCTGCGAGTGCAGTTGATAGAGGTTGGAGAGATAGAGCAGACGAACCACCTGAAAGAACGGGTACTTCTCCACCAGCGTTTTCAGTTCTGGCAGGGTCTCCGCATTGAGTTTCGACGGGTCGTCTATCAGTTCCTTGATGTTTATCATTTTGTTTAAGTAAAAGTGCGTTGTTGTCTGTTTACCAGTTCGCTACCGTCGCATTGAATATCTGGTCAACGATGTCGTCAATCATCTCTTGCACCAGTGCTTCCTGCACGGCTGCCAACTGCTGCGAAGAGTCGTAATCGGTCGATGCACTGAATCGCTGTTCAAAGTCTTCCTCATGCTTTTTCGTGTTCACAAATCGGACATTCACCGTCATCTTCAACTGCGTCTGTGCCGAATAGCCGTCCGAACTGACGCTCTTGTTCGTTTGGCTGTACTCCACGATTTCGCCCGACAACTGCAAGTCGCCGTTTCTCTTCAGCACTTTCAACTTCGTCTTCTGGGCAAAGGCGTCGCTGATGGAGTTGTAGAACATCGATTCCATCGGGCTCCACACGTAGTTGGCACGGATGGGGAACTTGTCGAGGCTCACGGTCTTGGTGACATCGTAGTTGATGCTCGTGCCCGTGAAGCCATAACTGATGGAACACGCCGTCAGCACCGTTGCAGCCAGTGCGAGCATACTCGACAGGAGGAGGGTGGTTTGCTTTCTCATAAGTCCAATCCGTAGTCTTTGATTTTTCGGTAAAGGGTACGTTCCGATATTTCCAGTTCGGCCGCCGCCTTCTTGCGATTGCCGTTGTTGCGTCGCAGCGAGTCGATGATGTTTTTCTTCATCAGTTCCTTGTTCGACATCGGAGCCTCTTCAATCGTCTCGATGTCAACGTCCTGTATGTTGTTGGTATTGTATGGCATCCGCGGCTGAGGCTGATACCCCTGGTCGTTCACAATGTAGGGGTGCGACTGCTGAATCACCTGAGGATGAGCGTATTGTAGCGGTGCTCCCACGTTGGCGGGCTCTTCGTTGAACACGCGGTAGTTCTCCTGCGAGGCGTTCTGCATGTTGTCCAAGTTGCTGTGTACCAGTTCCTTCAGGTCTTTCACCTCTTTGCCGATGCTCGACAGCAGTTGGAACAGCATGTCACGTTCCTTCTCATAACTGTGTGCTTCGGCCGAGTGAACGTCTCGGTTGGCACTGTGCAGCACCAGTCCAGTCTCACCCTGCGAATCGTCCGTCACGCCATATTCTTTCAGAATGCCAGCCGTGATTTCCCGCTCCTGACTGATGATGCTGATTTGCTCCGTCAGGTTGCGGAGTTGGCGAATATTGCCTGGCCACTTGTATTTTAAAAGAAGTTCGCGCGCGTCGTCCGTCAGCCTTACCGGTTCGATGTGGTATTTCTCCGAAATGTCGTAGGCAAACTTTCTGAACAGCAGTTCGATGTCGCGTCCACGCTCACGAAGGGGCGGCACACTGATGGGGATGGTGTTCAGTCGGTAGTAGAGGTCCTCGCGGAACTTTCCTTCGCGGATGGCTTTCTGCATGTTCACGTTCGTTGCCGCCACAATCCTCACGTTCGTCTTCCTCACCTCGCTTTCGCCCACACGGATGTACTCTCCCGTCTCCAGCACACGCAGGAGGCGAGCCTGAGTAGCCAACGGCAGTTCGCCCACCTCGTCGAGAAACAGTGTGCCGTTGTTTGCCACGCCAAAGTAGCCCTCACGGTCGTCCAGTGCTCCGGTGAACGAGCCTTTCTTGTGGCCGAACAGTTCCGAGTCAATCGTGCCTTCAGGCAGAGAGCCGCAGTTGATGGCAAAATACTTATTGTGCTTCCGGGTGGAGTTGTCGTGAATGATGCGAGGCAAGGTTTCCTTACCCACGCCGCTTTCACCCACAATCAGCACCGACAGTTCCGTCGGTGCCACTTGGATGGCAATGTCAATGCTGCGGTTCAGCCCCTCATAATTGCCCACAATGCCATATCGCTGCTTGATTTGTTGTATTGCTTTCTCGTTCATGCTCAAAATTGAAAATCGTGACAAAATTACACATTTTTCCCCAACCCACAATGAAATTCTGTCAGTTTTTGAGGATTTTATCCTCTTTTCACAGCCAGCGTCCCCTTTTTATGGATTTATCAAGATTCCTCTCCCTCCTCGTTCAGTGCATCCATATCCACAAACTCCATCTTCTGCAGCATCTTTTGGAAGTCCTTGTGGGGGTAGAACTGCACCTTCACTTGGCGAACATTCTCGCTGCTCAGTTTTTCAGGAGCATCTGCCGTCGCCGCACTAAACACGGGCTTGAGTGTGCCGATACCTTCTATCTGAACGCTGTGCCCCATCGCCAGATAGAATTTCAGGCGGTTCGACATGGCACTTGCGATTCCTTTCACCTGGGCACCTGAAACGCCTTGCGATTCGGTACATTCCTTCACAAAATCCTCAAACTTGATGGGAGGGTAACTGAATTGCTCCATCATCCAGGCCTCATGCAGTTGATGGTCAGGCCCGATGACTTTCTTTTTCCGTTTTCTGTAGGGTATAGACATGGTTCTTTGTTTTTTTATTGCAAAGTTACGAAAAAAAAACGACAATGGCAAGACTTTGCCTCAAAAACCTCACACCCGTATTCCTCTTGACCTCTTCTTCCGCCACCACCAAATCGACCACGACGTGGTCGGTTGACCGATTACGTCGTGGTCGATGTGCCGACCACGTCGTGGTCGATTTAGGGGTGACGGGCTTAGGGGTGATGGGGTAGTGGAGTGGACGCTGACAGGGAAACGCCTGTGTCCCCGTTCTCTTTCTATCGCATATACGGATTGTACATCTTCTCCCGTCCGATGGTGGTAGAAGAACCGTGGCCACAGAACACTTGGGTCTCGTCGGGCAGGGTGGCAAGCCGTTTGAGGCTCTGGAGGATGGCTTGCCAATCGCCGCCTTCGAGGTCGGTGCGGCCACAACTGCCGCAGAAGAGGGTGTCGCCCGAGAAGAGAACGGCATCCTCCTTGGAGTAGAAACAGATGCAGCCCCGAGAGTGTCCTGGCGTGGCGATGACCTTCAGCGTCGTGTTGCCAAACTTGACTTCGCTGCCGTCGAGCAGGGAAGTGCCCAGCGGAGGCAGGGGCGAGTGGGGAATGCCGACACCCACGACGGAACGGATTTGCTCGTCCATCCGCTCATAGATGCTGAGGTCTTCATAGTTGGCTTCTGGCCGCAGCCCCATGTCCCGATAGACGAATGTGTTGCCCCACACGTGGTCGAAATGCAGGTGGGTGTTCAGCAGATGCTTGATTTGCAGGTCGTTGCTGGCAATGTACTTTTTGATTTCTGCCCACTCATACTCGTCTGAACAGCCGCAGTCGATGATGACACCTTCCTTCGTGTCGTCGCTTGCCACGTAGCATTGCTCGCCAAGTGGGTTTACCTCGAATTTTTTGATATTCATACCGTTTCTTCCTCCTTCTTGGGTTTTACCTTTGTGCCGTGCCTTTATTTCTTGGCGACAATGGCGACATGCACCACCTTTTTGGTCTTGAAATACTCCTCTTCAAAAAAGTCGCTCAGTTCCCAGACGGTGGAGATGTTACGCATCGAGGCAATCTCGCCTGCCAACTCGCCGCCTTTCAGGGCAATGATGCCGTTGGGCACCGCATTGTGCTGCTCCTTGCGGATGTTCTTCCGAGCCACTTTCACCAGGTCTGCCATCGGCATCACGGCACGGGTGACGACAAAATCATACTTGTCCTTGATTTCTTCGGCTCGGGCATGGCTGAAACGCACATTCTTCAATCCGATGGCAGTCGCCACCTCTTGAGCCACCCGCACTTTCTTCCCGATGCTATCGACGAGGTGGAACTGCACCTCGGGGAACAGGATGGCAAGCGGAATGCCGGGGAAACCGCCTCCAGTGCCTAAGTCCATCACTTCCGTTCCTTCCTTGAATCGCACCACCTCGGCAATGCCCAGCGAGTGCAGCACATGGTGTTCGTACAGGTTCTGGATGTCCTTCCGCGAAATCACGTTGATTTTGGCGTTCCAGTCATTATAAAGAGCCTCAAGTTGAGCAAATTGCTCAACCTGAAGCCCTGTCAAATTTGGAAAATACTTCTTGATAATATCCATAGGTTTATTGGTGTTGTGGACGCAGCAGGTCATTCACGGTCTTCACGGGGTTGAACGTGCCGAGCGACACTTCTACGAAGATGGTGTTCCAGTCGCTCATGGCTCCATTCCAAAGACCTGGCAACTCGAGGGCCTTGAGTTCCTTGCCGTCCTTGCTCTTGCTGGAGATGAAACCAGTCTGTGGATCCACATACTTGGTCAGGTCGAACTTGCCACCCTTGTAGTCCTTCACGGCACACACGAGGTCAACGGGGTTGAAGTGAGTGCCGTTCTGGAACATTTGCAGATACTCAGCATTGTTCTTGTCAATCTGGCTGCTTTCGAGAATCTGCAAACTGATAGTGCCGTCCTGATTGTAGGCGAGGAATGGACCGCCGCCAGGTTCGCCCACGTTCTTCACCATACCGCACACACGCATGGGTCGATTGAGTTTCTTCCGCAGGTAGATTGCCAACTCTGCATCCTCGAGGTCTTTCAACTCGGGGTTGCGGCAAGAGAGTTCGTCGCGGAGGAAGCGGATGATTTCTTCCAACTGCGTGTGGTTGTAGGTGCCGCTGTCGAGCAGACGGAGATAGTCGAACGCTTTCTTCTGCTTGCTGACCAGCACGCCGGCGATGAGTTTTTTGTACTCGACGGTTTCTGGCTTCAGACGGTCGGGCACTACGTTGTCGATGTTCTTGATGAAAATCACATCGGCATCAAGGTCGTTCAGATTCTCGATGAGCGCACCGTGACCACCCGGGCGGAAGAGAATCTTGCCGTCCTTGCCACGGAATGGGGTGTTGTCGGGATTGGCTGCCACGGTGTCGGTGCTTGCCTTCTGCTCGGAGAAACTGATGGCGTATTTCACGCCGAACTTCTGCTCGTACTTAGGAGCCACCTTTGCCACCAATGCCTCGAAGAGAGGACGGTGTTCGGGGCTGACCGTGAAGTGAACACTGACTTGACCGTTCTTTCCGCCGGCATAGAGGGCACCCTCCACCAGATGCTCTTCCACAGGTGTGCGGGCACCGTCGTCGTATTTGTGGAACTTCAGCAGGCCCTTCGGCAGTTTGCCGTAAGAGAGTCCTTCTTCGCCCAGCAGGGTGGCGATGGCGGTCTTCACGCTGTTGTCGCCGCCGTTTTTGGCAATCGCTTCCTTGAGGTCGTCGATGAAGGCGAACTTGTCGAGGTTTTCTTCAAATGTCTTGATGAAGTCGGTCTTCTCGTCGGTGTCGAGGAACTCAAACAGGTTCTTGAACATACGGCTTGCCGCACCCGATGCAGGCACGAACTTGAGCACCTTGCCCGAGCCGTCAAGGTATGCGTCCCATGCAGCGAGATACTGCTTCTTCTCCTCGTCGGTGGGGATGGTGATGCCATTCTCTGGCGATGCAGCCCCTGCCAGTTTCAGCCAAGGGAAGCCGGTCTTGAAGCATTCTAACTGTGCGTTGAGTTTCTCTTCAGAAATGCCCTTCTGAGCCAAAAAATCTTTGTCTTCTTGTGTAAGCATGGTTTCGTTATTTTTAAGAATGTTGAAAAATTTGCCCAAAGGTACAAATTTAATCTGAAAAAATGTTGAAAACGGAGATATTTTTCTGTTCTTGGGGCAAAAAAGCATTTTTTAACGATTTGCAAATACGGGCATCGCTAAAAAAGTGTAACTTTGCAAGTCGAAAAAAGAACGCTCATGGGTGAAATTGCAACTATCAGAGAAGATGAGAAGCAGGAGTTCTTTTCTGCCTTCCGTAAATTGCAGGGGTTGGTGGCTGATGTGCTCAACCCTGATGACTTCCGCAAAATCAAAGAAAATCTGTTGAGTGCAGTCAGGACCGACCTGCTGCACCGCGACCAGTTTGGGCTGAACCCAATCTTGTTCGATTTGCAAACTGCCATCATCACGGCAGAAGAGATTGGCGTGAACAGGGCTTCCATCGTGAGCATCCTGATGCACGACTGTGTGTCGATTGGGGTGATTGACGTGGAGTATGTGAAGCGGGAGTTTGGCGAGGATGTGGCAAAAATCATCAACGGACTCTTGCGAGTGAACGAACTGTATGCCAAGAATCCGTCCATCGAGACAGAGAACTTCCGTGATTTGCTGCTGTCGTTTGCCGAAGACATGCGGGTGATTTTCATCATCATTGCCGACCGTGTGAACCTGATGCGTCAAATCAAGGACAAGGGCACAGAGGAGGAACGGAAACGGGTGGCAACGGAGGCTGCCCATCTGTATGCTCCGCTGGCACACAAACTGGGTCTTTACCTCATCAAGCGAGAACTGGAAGACCTGTCGCTCAAATACTTAGAGTCGGATGTCTTCTACATGATAAAGGAGAAACTGAGTGCCACCCGTGCGGCTCGCGACCTCTACATTGCCAACTTTATCGGGCCGATTGAGGAGAAGTTGAAAGCGGCAGGGCTGAAGTTCCACATCAAGGGACGCACAAAGTCCATCCACTCCATTTGGCAGAAGATGAAGAAGCAGAAATGCAAATTCGAGGGCATCTACGACCTCTTTGCCATCCGCGTGATTCTTGACTCGGAACTGGAGAAGGAAAAGCAAGACTGTTGGCAGGTGTTCTCGATTGTCACCGACATGTATCGCCCGAATCCGAAACGACTGAGGGACTGGCTGAGTGTGCCGAAGTCGAATGGCTATGAGTCGCTGCACATCACGGTGATGGGGCCAGAAGGAAAGTGGGTGGAGATTCAGATTCGCACCGAACGGATGGACGAGATTGCCGAACGCGGTTTGGCTGCCCACTGGCGATACAAGGGTGTGAAGGACAGCGGCAGCAAACTGGAGGACTGGTTGAAGGACATTCGTGTGGCACTGGAAAATCAGACGACGACAGACGAACAACTGGTGGATCAGTTCAAGGTGGACCTCTACAGCGATGAAGTGTTTGTGTTCACGCCGAAGGGCGACCTCTTCAAGTTGCCGAAGGGGGCGACGGTGCTCGACTTTGCGTTCCAGATTCATACGAATGTGGGCTGCCATTGTGTGGGTGGAAAGGTGAATGGCAAAAACGTCCATATCCGAACGAAGTTGCAGAGTGGCGACCAGGTGGAAATCCTCACATCGCCCAAGCAGCAGCCGAAGCGTGACTGGCTGAACATCGCCATCACGTCGAAAGCAAGAAGCAAGATTCGTCAGTCGCTCACCGAACAGGAGATGAAGGTATCGACCTTTGCGAAGGAGACGTTGGAACGAAAGTTCAAGAACAAAAAGATTGAGCCGGACGAATCGACCATGATGCGACTCATCAAGAAACTGGGTTACAAGCACGTGACGGAATTTTACAAGGCGATTGCCGAGGAAATTTTGGATGTGAACACGGTGATTGAGCAGTATCTGGATTTGCAGGAACGGGATGCCAATCCGAATGCTTACTCTACGGAGCAACGCAGTGCCGATGGCTATGAGATGGCACAGGACGACCGCACCCAAGGCGGCACGGATGTGCTGGTGCTCGACAATAATCTGAAAGGGGTAGAGTATAGCCTTGCCAAGTGCTGCAACCCGATTTATGGAGATGACGTGTTTGGTTTTGTCACCGTGAACCGCGGCATCAAGGTGCATCGCAAGGATTGTCCTAACGCACTTCGTCTGCAAGACCGCATGGGCTATCGTGTGCTTCGTGCCCGATGGGCAGGGAAGGGCGGTAAGCAGTATCCTGTCACGCTGCACGTGGTGGGTCACGACGACATTGGCATCGTGAACAACATCACCTCTATTATTAATAAGGAAAAGAATGTGATGCTTCGTGGCATCAGCATCCAGTCGTCAGAAGATGGACTTTTCGCCGGCACGTTGACGGTGATGATTGACGACCAGAACCAGTTGGCACAGTTGATTAAGAAGATTGCCACTGTGAAAGGCGTGAAGAATGTGGCACGATGAGAAATGACAATTGATAATTGATAATTGACATGCGGACAACACTCATCCTCGTCGGAAAGACCGTCAACAAGCATTTTGTCGAACTGATTGACGATTATGCTGCTCGTGTGAAGCACTACATGGGCTTTGACATCATTACCATTCCCGAACTGAAAAACACGAAGAATCTCTCCATCGACCAGCAGAAGCAGCAGGAAGGTGAACTGATTCTTCGTCAGTTGCAGGCTGGTGACCATGTGGTGCTGCTGGACGAGCATGGCAAGGAGTTTCGCAGCATCGAGTTTTCCAAATATATGGAGCAGAAGATGCAGACGGTCAGCAAGCGGCTGGTCTTCATCATCGGCGGTCCCTATGGCTTCTCTCCCGATGTCTATGCCAAAGCCAACGAAAAACTCTCTCTCTCCCGCATGACCTTTTCCCACCAGATGATTCGCCTCATCTTCGTCGAACAACTCTATCGTGCCATGACCATCATGCGAGGCGAACCGTATCACCACGAGTAATCTTTTGTTCTCTCTATTGCAGTAGCAAACCTCATTTTTTCTCTTTTATCCACATGATGATTAGCAATGCTGCTACAATCACATCCACCACATTCCACATTGTTCGACCGAGGGCAACCTTGATGAAAGGTTGAAACCGCCAAATTTTATATAAAATCGGCGGTTGTAACCACTAAATTCAATATAAATTTGGCGGTTACAATCTATTTCTGTACCTTTGCAGACATCATACTAATACCCATAGATTTTGAAACAAGGTGGCTTTTTGCACTCGTCCATTTCTGAGAAGCCGCTATGTTAGTGGCTGGCTCTCGGACAATAGAAGAGTATTCCTCCTGAGCATTGATTTCTTTCAGACAATCTATCATATAGATTTTTTCTTTTATTGTTCTGTTTGCAAAATTACAAAAGTTTTTGCAAACAACAATTGTTTTGAGGAAAAAAGTGAAAAAAGTCTGCTTAAATGGTGACTTTCAATTTTCACCGAGGTCTCTCACCCGTCTTTTGTCGTCATGTCAATTTCGTCTTGGCAAAAACGGTGGGCTGGAAGCGTCGAAAGTGGTCTGAGTCAGACCGCCTCGGTGGTGTGACTCAGACCACCTCGGTGGTGTGACTCAGACCACCTGAGCGGTGTGAGTCACACCACTTCGGAGGTGACGAGTGTGTCATTTTGTCCTATTGGGGGAGATGTTTTCAGGGGAAAAGGGAAGAGTGTTCAAGGGGATTTTTGAAGACATTTTAGGGTGTGAAAAGAAAATACCTCGACACGAGTTGATTTGTGTCGAGGTATTGTATTGATTCGTGACCCGTGCATGAATTGATATGCATCGAGGTAACGACGTAGGGGTTTGTTTTTATTTGCAAGGAATGTCTTCGATGCGCTGCTGGTGGCGGCCACCTGCAAATTCGGTGTTGAAAAATTCGTCGAGGCACTGGCGGCACACGTCTTCGCTGATGAAGCGGCCGGGGAAGACGATGACGTTGGCGTTGTTGTGCTCACGGATGAGGTGGGCAATCTCGGGTTGCCATACAAGTCCGGCACGGATGCTCTGGTGCTTGTTGAGGGTCATGGAGATGCCTTCGCCAGAGCCGCACATGGCGATGCCGGGATAGACTTCGCCTTTCTCGATGCCTTCAGCCAGGGCGTGGCCGTAGGTGGCATAGTTGCAGGACTCTTCGGTGTAGGTGCCGTAGTCCTTGTACTCGTAGCCTTTCTCTTCGAGGTATTTCTTGACGAATTGCTTCAATGGGAATGCCGCGTGGTCAGAAGCAATTCCGACTGTTTTCACTTCCATAATGCATTTTATATTTATGAAGAATTCGTGGATAATTCATGGTCATTTATGTTTTATTTAACACGAATTTCCATG
Organism: Bacteroidaceae bacterium; assembly: GCA_017483605.1. Taxonomy (GTDB): domain Bacteria; phylum Bacteroidota; class Bacteroidia; order Bacteroidales; family Bacteroidaceae; genus Minthosoma. Next base: position 47,037 of record JAFUWG010000016.1, read on the forward strand.
AATTAGCCACGAATTATTCATGAATTATTTATGCGAACAGTTTGTTTACTTGTGCGTAAACGTTCTCTGCGGTGTAGCCGAGTTTCTCGTCGAGCACCTTGTAAGGAGCGGAGAAGCCGAAGGACTCGAGACCCCAGATGGTGCCTTCTGCCTCGGGCACGAGACCGAGGAGGTTGACGGGCAGACCTGCGGTGAGACCGAACTTCTTCACGCCCTGTGGGAGCACACTCTGCTGGTACTCCTTGGGTTGCTGACGGAAGAGGCCTTCGGATGGCACGCTGACGATGCGAACCTTCTTGCCGTCCTTGCGGAGCAGTTCAGCACCAGCCACGAGGGTAGAAACCTCAGAACCTGTTGCCACGAGAATCACGTCGGGGTTCTCGTCGGAGCCTGCCACGATGTAGCCTCCCTTGGCTGCCTGGCTGTAGTCGTTGCCTGCTGGCAGGTTCTGGATGTTCTGACGAGAGAGGATGAGTGCGGATGGGGTAGCCATGTTCTCCATTGCGAGTGCCCATGCGCAAGTGGTCTCCTGAGCGTCGGCTGGACGGAGAACGAGCACGCTGGGCTTGCCAGAGTGGTTCTTCAGTTTCTCCATCAGGCGGATCTGTGCCTCCTGCTCAACAGGCTCGTGAGTAGGACCATCTTCGCCCACGCGGAATGCGTCGTGTGTCCAGATGAACTTCACAGGGAGTTCCATGAGGGCTGCCATACGAACGGCTGGCTTCATGTAGTCGGAGAATACGAAGAAGGTACCACATGCGGGGATGACACCTCCGTGGAGAGCCATACCGATGCAGCAGCAAGCCATGGTCAACTCGGCAACACCTGCCTGGAAGAAGGCGCCTGAGAAGTCGCCCTTGGTGAAGGCATGAGTCTTCTTGAGGAAGCCGTCTGTCTTGTCGGAGTTGGAGAGGTCGGCTGATGCGCAAATCATGTTGGGCACTTGCTCTGCGAGGACAGAGAGACAAGCGGCGGATGCGGAACGAGTGGCATCGTTGTCCTTCTGTACGCATTTGCTCCAGTCAATCTTTGGAGCCTTGCCGCTGAACCAGTCAGCCTGCTGAGCAGCCTTCTCTGGGTTGGCAGCGGCCCAAGCCTTTTCTTCAGCATAACGCTCTGCACAGATGCCTTCGAGCTGCTTGGCGCGGTTGGCATAGAGTTCCTTCACGTCATCGAAAATCTGGAATGGATTCTCTGGGTCGCCACCGAGGTGCTTGATGGTGTTGATGAAGGCATCGCCACCGAGAGGAGCGCCGTGAGTCTTGCAGTTTGCCTCGTAGGAAGTGCCGTCAGCCTTGAGGGCACCCTTACCCATGATGCACTTACCGATGATGAGGGTTGGCTTGCCCTGCACCTTCTGAGCAGCGTCGAGCGCCTGACGAATCTGAGCAGCATCGTTGCCGCAAATCTCGATGACTTCCCAACCAAGAGCACGATACTTGGCTGCCGTGTCTTCGGTCATCACTTCCTTCGTTTCTGTAGAAAGTTGGATGTCGTTAGAGTCATAGAACATGATGAGGTTGTCGAGACCGAGGGTTGCAGCGATACGTGCACCGCCCTGAGAAATCTCTTCCTGCACACCACCATCGGAGATGTATGCGTAGATAGTCTCCTTGGCGAAAGTTGGGTTGCCTGTGTGAGCAGCCAAGAACTTGGCAGCGATGGCAGCACCGATGGCGAACACGTGTCCCTGGCCTAGAGGACCAGAAGTGTTCTCGATGCCACGGGCAATCTCAAATTCGGGGTGACCCGTAGTAGGAGAGCCCCACTGGCGAAGTTGTGCCAACTCATCGAGTGTGAACTTGCCGATGAGGGTCAACTGAGAGTAGAGCATGGGAGCCATGTGGCCAGGGTCGAGGAAGAAGCGGTCGCGACCCACCCATTCTGGGTTCTTGGGGTCGTATTTCAGATACTCAGAGTACAATACATTGATGAAGTCGGCACCGCCCATGGCACCACCCGGGTGACCAGACTTTGCCTTCTCTACAGCCGCAGCAGCAAGAATACGGATGTTGTCTGCTGCATGATTCAATACACTAATTGGATTTGCCATATAAGTTTTTAAAATTATTAAATTACTTCTTATTCTCTACAGCGGCTTGCTCAATGGCGAGACCTGCCTTGTAGTTCTCAATGTATGCGTTGAAGCCTGCCACATCCTCTGGAGTTGGTTTGATTTCTACACCAGCGTTGCCAGCGAAGACAACTTGGTCGAGATAGTCAGCCAGAGAGAGTTTCTTGTCGTTGTTTACTGCGTATGCAGCAAGAAGTGCGATACCCCATGCACCACCTTCGCCAGCCGTCTCCATCACAGAGATAGGTGAGTTGAGTGCAGCAGCAAGCATCTTCTGACCCACCTGTGGGGTGGTGAAGTAGCCACCGTGTCCCATGATGCGGTCAACCTTCACGTTCTCCTCGTTGAAGAGCACGTCATTACCAATCTTCAACACGCCGATGGCACCATAGAGGTGAGCACGCATGAAGTTGGCAAGGCTGAACTTATCGTTGGCTGAACGAACAAAGAGTGGACGACCGTCTGCAAGACCCGTCACAGGCTCGCCAGAAACGTAGTTGTAAGAGAGGATGCCGCCACAATCTGGGTCGCCTTTCAGAGCAACATTGAACAAATTGGTGTAGAGTTGCCCCATATCAACAGGCACGCCAATGAGTTCCTCGAACTCCTTGAAAATCTTCACCCATGCGTTGATGTCGGATGTACAGTTGTTGCAGTGTACCATAGCAACGAGGCTACCGTCGGGTGTTGTCACCATGTCAATCATCTCGTAGGGCTTGGAAAGTTCCTTCTCCAGCACAATCATGGAGAACGAAGAAGTACCTGCGGATACATTACCAGTACGTTGCTTCACGGCATTGGTTGCCACCATACCTGTACCTGCGTCGCCCTCTGGAGGACATACAGGGATGCCTGCCTTCAAGTGGCCTGACACATCGAGACGGTTGGCACCCTCAGGAGTGAGGAAGCCTGCGTTTTCGCCTGCATTGAGTGACTTAGGAAGGATGTCGAGCAGTTTCCATTCAAATCCCTTTGGAGCGATGAGTTTGTCAAACTTCTCCACCATCGTGGCATCGTAAGTCTTGGTCTTGGGGTCAACAGGAATCATACCTGAAGCATCGCCAACGCCGAGCACCTTCTGACCTGTAATCTGCCAGTGGATATAACCTGCGAGGGTGGTGAGGAACTCAATGTCCTTCACGTGCTCCTCATTGTCGAGGATGGCTTGATAGAGGTGTGAAATGCTCCAACGAAGTGGAATGTTGTAGTTGAACAGTTCAGACAATTCGGCAGCAGCCTTGCCCGTGTTGGTGTTACGCCATGTGCGGAAAGGAACGAGGATATCGTTGCCCTTGAATGGCATGTAACCGTGCATCATGGCACTGATACCGATAGCAGCAAGTGCTTCAATTTCAACCTCGTACTGCTCAAGCACGTTCTTGCGAAGTTGAGCGTAGCAGTCCTGAAGTCCGTACCAGATGGCTTCTGTGCTATAAGTCCAAAGACCATCCACCAACTGGTTTTCCCAGGTGTGGCTTCCCTGTGCAATAGGCTTGTTTTCCTGGTCAATCAGGACAGCCTTGATGCGGGTAGAACCAAACTCGATACCGAGAATCGCTTTACCTGATTCTATTGTTTGTTTTGCTGTCATAATCTTTTTAATTCATAATTCACAATTTATAATTCATAATTGGATAGACGCAGATGTCCTGTTGCAGAACAAGCCGCATGGCAATTATAAATTATAAATTGTGAATTGTTAATTACTTCAGTGCCTTGTTCAGCATGTAATAAACCTCGTTCATCTGGAGGTCGTGCTTGAACTCGCTGATAGTTGTGTTCTTGTTAATCTTCACATACTCGATGCCAAGCATCTCAGCGAAGTCCTCCCAGTATTCCTCTGTGATGTCATAAGAGAAAGCACTGTGGTGTGTACCACCGGCGAGAATCCATGCACCTGCACCGATTTCGAATGTAGGCTGTGGAACCCAAAGAGCCGATGCAACAGGAAGGTTTGGCATTGGCTTTGGTTCAATACACTCAACCTCCTGAGAGATGAGACGGAAGCGGTTGCCAAGGTCAACAACAGTAGCCTTGATACCACGACCCACCTTAGAAGTGAAGACGAGGCGAGCAGTCTGCTGCTTGCGGATACCGATGCCGAGGAAGTGAACTTCGAGTTTTGGCTTGTCAACAGCGATGAGCGGACAAACCTCGAGCATGTGGCTCTGGAGGCAAGAAGAACGGTCGCCAGCGAAGTTGAGGGTGTAGTCCTCGAGGAAGGAGCAACCGATAGGCATACCCTGCTGGATGACCCAAAGTGTACGATAGAGGCAAGCGGTCTTCCAGTCGCCTTCTGCACCGAACCCATAACCTTCAGCCATCAGGCGCTGTGAAGCGAGACCTGGGATCTGGTCGAAACCAACGAAGTTTGGATCGTTGATGTCAGCATCGCCAAGGTCGTCGAAGTTGGTTGTGAAGGCAGTTGCACCCTCGTCCTTCAACACGCGACGAAGAGCGATTTCAGCCTTAGCAGCATTCTTCACCTTCTCCCAGTAAACCTTTTCGCCACTCTCGTCAATCTTGATGGTGTACTCCTTCTTGTACTCCTCAACGAGTGCATCAGCCTCAGCGTCAGTCACCTGCTTGAAGTATTCCATGAGAGAGGAAACAGGGTAGTAGTCAACGTGGTAGCCCAGACGCTGCTCAAACTCAACACGGTCGCCATCAGTTACGGCTACGTTGTTCATGTTCATACCAAACATGAGGCAGCGTACGTTCTTTGCATCAGCAACACCGGCTGCTACACGTGCCCAAACAGCAATCTGCTTCTGAGCCTGCTCGTCCTTCCAATAGCCGCAAACCACCTTGCGAGGAACACGCATACGAGTGCAGATGTGACCAAACTCGATGTCGCCGTGAGCCGACTGGTTGAGGTTCATGAAGTCCATGTCCATTGTCTCCCATGGAATCTCAGCGTTGTACTGAGTGTGGAAGTGGAGGAGTGGCTTCTGGAGGTCTTGCAGACCCTTAATCCACATCTTGGCAGGAGAGAATGTATGCATCCAAGTGATAACACCAACGCACTTCTCGTCGTTGTTGGCTGCCTTCATCACGTCTTCAACTTCTTTAGAAGAGTTGGCTGTGCCTTTGTAAACCACCTTGATTGGGATGAGGCCACCTTCGTTCAGACCTGCAACCATTTCCTTTGAGTGAGCGTCAACCTGTACGACTGCGTCACCACCGTAGAGCAACTGTGCACCAGTCACCCACCATAATTCCAAATTTTCAAATGCCATAATTTAGATAGATTTTAAAAGTTAATAAAAATATAATATTTGTTTGATTTGCGTTTTTTTGATTTGTTTTTAGTGCTTCTGACCCTTCTGGCCATAGTATGCGTTAGGGCCATGCTTGCGGTTGTAGTGTTTCTCGACCAGCAGTTGATTCATGGTCAAGTTGGGGTTGACAGAGAAAGCAACGAATGCCATCTTGGCACACTGCTCCATCACCTTGGCGTTGTAAACAGCATTGTCTGGTGAAGTACCCCATGAGAAAGGACCATGATTCTTCACCAGTACGGCTGGAGTGTGGTCTGGGTTAATCTTGCGAATGTTGAGAATTTCGTCCACAATCACGTTGCCTGTTTCGAGTTCGTAAGCACCTTCCACTTCCTCCTTGGTCATGTCGCGAGTGCATGGGATGGCCTTGTAGAAATAGTCGGCATGTGTCGTGCCGATGTTGGGAATATCCTTGCCTGCCTGTGCAAAAGCGGTTGCATAAGTAGAGTGGGTGTGAACAACGCCCTGAATGTTTGGAAATGCCTTGTAGAGCACGAGGTGAGTGGGGGTGTCGGAAGATGGATTGAGGTCGCCTTCTACCACTTTTCCGCTCTCGAGGTCAACGACCACCATGTCGCTTGCCTTCATCTCGTCATAACTGACACCTGATGGCTTGATGACAACAAGCCCTTTTTCACGGTCGATGCCAGAGACGTTACCCCAAGTGAAGATAACCAGTCCCTGCTTCACCAAATCAAGGTTAGCCTTGAATACTTTTTCTTTCAGTTCTTCTAACATAGTATTTTTGTTTTAAGTGTTATGAGAATTACGTTAATGTTTTTTGTTCGTCTATTTGAATTTGTAGAGTGTCGCTCCACGGCGAGAGGTGCGGTCTCTCAAGTTGGTGGCTTGGATGTAGTCCTTCTCCGAGATGGAACGGCGGAAGTTGCGTTTGTCAATCGGAGTGCCGAGAATGCTTTCGTAGAGTGTCTGAAGCAGGCTCAACGTGAAGTATTGGGGTAGGAGATTGCTGCCAATGGGTTCGTTTTTGATGGTCTCGCTGACCACTCTTCTTGCCTTCTGCACCATGTCGTTGTGGTCGAAGCAGAGCGTTGGCAGATTGTCAACATCCCACCATTTGGCGTTGTGAATTTTCGACAGCGTTTCGTCGTAATTGTTCACATTGATGAGGGCATAATAGACAATGCTAATCACTCGCTCGCCAGGGTCGCGTTCAATCTCTCCGTATGTGGCAAGTTGCTGCATGTAAACGTTGTCCAGCCCTGTAAATTCTTTCAGGATGCGTTTGGCTGAGGCATCCACGCTTTCGTCTGTTTGCACAAAACCTCCTATCAGCGACAATTCTCCCATGCCTGGTTCGTAGGGGCGTTGGTGTATCAGCACTTTCAGACGCCCGTCCTTGAATCCGAAGATGATGCAATCGACGGACACGTAGAATTGTGGATATGATTTGTATGCTGTCATTGATACGAGACGTTTCTTTATATATAAATAATGTGCAGGTCTAAATGTTCGTTTACCAGAACAGGATGTAGAGTATCAACGTGATGACCGTGAACGCAATGGTGCTGTATGTATAACCCCGTGTGGTTCGGAACAGGCTGAGGTCGATAGGCAAGGCCTTTGGAACAGCCTTCTTGTCCTTCGAGTTGCTATAGAGCCAGATGCTGTTGCCGCCAATCATCACACCAAAGAAGAAGAATGCTTGGAAACCGATGTCATTCAGGTAGTATGTGAGGGTAGTGGAATTGCCCATGAGCACGACAACGGCTGCCAAGATGATGAAGAACAAGCCTGTGCCTCCAAGGATGGCTGCCCATCGCAACATCGCCTTGCGTTCTGCTTCGGAGGGAAGTTCTACGCTGACGTACTTTCTGTCGAGATAACTGATAAGGACGAAGAAGACAAGAAGAATGATGAAGACATAGCCAGAACGGAACAGGAAAGGCATATCAGGCAGATATACCTTGAAGGCAATGCCCAAAGGAATGGCGATGAGGGCTGTCCAGACAGCCGCTGTGGAAGAGGCTCGTTTCCAGAACAATCCGAAACAGAACACGATGATAACGCCTGGATAGATGAAGCCAGAGTATTCCTGAATATACTGGAAGGCTTGGTCGAGGTCGCTGAGGAGTGGGTTGACGGCAAATGCTGCAATGATGAGTGCGACGACGGCAACGATACGGCCGACGTTGACCAGTTCCTTGTCTGTTGCATCCTTGTCGATGTACTTCTTGTAAATATCCATCGTGAAAATGGTGGAGGTACTGTTGAACATGGATGCGAGCGACGAGATGACGGCTGCGGTAAGAGCCGCAAAAGAAAGTCCCTTGATGCCTGTCGGAGTGAAGTTGCGGACGAGCCAGGGGAAAGCGTCATCTGCCACATTGATGGTGCCTTGGATGTGGGTATATTGATCCATGTTCTTTGACATGTAGAAAGCACAAAGACCAGGGATGAGGACGATGAAAGGAATGAGCATCTTCATGAAACCGGCAAAGACAAAACCCTTCTTTGCCTCGTTGATGCTTCTTGCTGCTAAACCTTTCTGAATGATGTACTGATTGAAACCCCAGTAGCCGAAGTTGGTCAGCCACATCGCACCTACCACGGCGGCGATGCCTGGTACGTTGTCGTAGGCGTTGGGGTGATATGCTTTTGCGATGCCCGCAGCATCCATTTCAGGATGTTGGGCGATAAACTCTTTGAGTGTGTCTGCCAGTTTGATGCTGTTGGAGTCGATGAGATATTGCTGCACCTGTGCTTGCACTTGCTGGATGGCGCTGCTTTCTCTGATGATGAGGTGGAAATGTGTGTCTCTTGAATAGTCACCTGTTGTGAGATAAGTATAGATTTTGTTGAAACCTTCGATGAATGTGCCGTCGTTGCCAGCCACGGAAACAAGGGCGAAATATGCCGTGACGAGACCTCCACCAATCAGGAATGTCACCTGCATCACGTCTGTCCATGCGACAGATGTGAGACCGCCGTTGATAGAATAAAGGCCAGCGATGAGGAAAAGGGCGATGATAATCACCATGCGTAGAGATACTTCCAGGCCGAAGATGGAAACGGACAGTCCCTGAAGACCCAAAATCTGCTCGATGGCAAGTGCACCCAGCCATGCCACGGAAGTCAGATTGATGAAGACACAAAGGAACAGCCACAGAATGGAAAATGCAAGACCCACACCGTCGTTGTAACGCTCACGGAGGAACTGAGGAATGGTGAAGATTTTGCGTTCAATCATGAATGGCAGCAAGAATTTGCCAATCACCAGCAACGTGAGGGCTGCCATGATTTCGTAGGCGGCGATAGCGATGCCGTCGGCATAGCCTGTACCTGCCATACCAATCAGTTGCTCTGCCGAGATGTTGGCGGCGATGAGTGATGCACCTACTGCCCACCACGTCAAGGTGTGACCTGCCAAGAAGTAGTCATTGACGCTTTTCCCTTCGCCAGCCCTTTCGCGGCTGAGGAACATACCGAGGCTTACGAGCAGGATGACATAGACAACCATGATGATGAAGTCGATGGTTTCAAAACCACTCAGGCTGATTGCTTCTGTGAATTTCAATTGCTCCATGTTGTATCGTTGGTTTGGGTGTAATTGGATAGGGTTTAGGCTTTCCCTTGAGGGGGGAAGTTCATCATGCCACCTCTCTTTTGGTGAGGAGAGAGACGAGCATGATGAACTTTAGTGTATGTAGATTACCAGAAATACCAGTAGAAGGTAGCACAGAGGCCGACTACGAGGAGGGTGCCGAGAATATCCCAGATGCCCCAACTCTCGCGGATGCTCTTCTTGAAGTCGGAAGTGAAAGTGATGGCTTCCACCTGAGCCTTAGAAGGAGCAGGGGTGAAGCAACTGACAACCACCATGAGGAGGACGATGAAGACGAGCAGCCAGCACTCGAACACGAGCCAGTTTGTCTGCCAGAACCATTCGGTAGCATTCCAGAAAGCACCGTCCATTGTTGCCTTACCTGTGTCGGTGATGACATTGGTGATGAGGCGGAGCATACCGATGACGAAACCGCCGATAAGACCCCATTCACCAGCCTTTGGAGTAATCTTCTTGGAGAAGATACCCAGCGTGAACACAGCCACCATGGCAGGAGCCAACAGCGACTGGATGCCCTGCAGATAAGAGTAGAGTGTGTCCATCGACATCATCACAGGCATCCAAGCCAAACCGAGCAGCACAACAACGACTGTTGCGATACGGCCGACGAGCACATAATGCTCCTCGCTCTTGCCCTTCTTCATGGGCTTGTAGAAGTCCTCGGTGAAGAGGGTAGCGCAAGAGTTGAAGAATGCAGCAAGCGAGGCAACCAATGCACACACGAAACCGATGGTCACGATACCCTTGATGCCGGCAGGCAGGATGTTCTTCACCATCAGGGCAAATGCAGCGTCGGTGTCTTCCATCACGAAGCCGTTGATGCCACGCTGAGCCAGAGCGGCAGCAATCATGCCGGGGATGAGGAACATGAAGCAAGGCAGAATCTTGAAGAAACCGGCAGCGATGGTACCACGGCGGGCACGAGCCATCACGACCTTGTTGTCTTCGCCTGGCACCTGACCGAGTACACGCTGAACGATGTGCTGGTCAGTACACCAGTACCAGAAGCCGATGATGCAGGCTCCGAGGAATACCACGTAGCCAGGATATTCACGATACATCGGGTCGCCCGGGTCGGTGTGGAACATGTGGTTGATGCCATAGCCGTCGTGCATCTGACGGGCTGTTTCCATCATGGTGCTCCAACCTGCTGCCACGCTACCGCCACCGAGGGTTGCCAAGCCGAGGAAAAGCACCAGGAAGGAACCGATGATGAGGATAGGGGTCTGGATAGAAGAAAGCGTCATCACGCCCTTCATGCCGCCGAACACGGTGAACACGGCTGTCACGGCAATCAAGCCGATGGCACCCACCCAGAAGTTCAAGCCAAGCAGATACTCGAAGAAGATACCGCCGGTGAAGGCTGTCACGCTGACCTTGGTGAGCACGTATGCCACCAGCGTGATGATGGAGAGCCATGAGCCTGTACGCTGCGTGTAGCGGAACTTCAGGAAGTCAGGCATGGTGATAATCTTGCCCATCTTGTTGATAAGCAACTGATAGAAAGGAACGAAGAGCCAGCCGAGGATGAGAATCATCCAGCCCTGCATCTCCCAGTGAGCCATGCCGACGCCGTCTTTTGCACCCGTACCAGCCAAGCCGACCAAGTGCTCTGAACCAATGTTTGCGGCAAAGATTGCCATACCAATCACGTACCAAGGCTCGCCTTTACCGAAGAGGTAGGCAGATGAGTCTTCGCCCTGCTGCGACTTCTTGTCTTTCCAGATGGCATACCATACGGCAGCCACCACTCCTAACAGGCCGACACCTAAAATCGCCCAGTCAAGCCAAATAAATTCGTTTGATGACCAATTCATTGTTTTTAAGTTTGTTAGTTTTTAGTTATTGTTTAGTTCTTAGTTTTCAGGGGTTACTCAGCCACCACCGAGAATGCATACTTGCAGTAACTGTGGTATGGCTTCTCAGGCGTGATGAACGGATTGCTCTGCTCCCAACCTGGCATCATGCACTTGTTGGGCGAGTCGGGATACTTCTGGCTTTCGAGGCAGATGGCACAATGCTTCTGATACATGATGCCGCCCTTGCCCGGACGAGTGCCATCCTGGAAGTTAGCCGTGTAGCACTGGATGCCAGGCTCGTTGGTGTAAACGTCCAACTTGATGCCCGAACGTGGGTCAGTCATCGTTGCAGCGATTTTGTCCTGATTGCCCTTCGTGTTGAGGCACCAGTTGTGGTCGTAGCCGCCACCCACAGAAATCATCTCAGCGTCGTTCTTGTCGAAGTCGGTGCCGATAGCCTTTGGTGTGCGGAAATCAAACACGGTTCCCTCCACCGAGCGAATCTCGCCAGTAGGGATGAGGAAACGGTCGCCAGGCGTGTAACTGTCAGCGTTCACGTAGAGCACAGACTCGTCAATCGTGTTGTTCAGGTCGCCCGACAGGTTGAAGTAAGTGTGGTTCGTCATGTTGAGCACGGTGGGAGCATCCGTCGTGCCGTCGTAGTTGATGACGATGGCATTGTCATCCGTCAGTTCAAACTTCACCGTAGCCTCCACATTGCCTGGGAACTGGTTGTCGCCAGCGGGAGACACACGCTTGATGGTGAGCGACTGGTCGGTAGCCTCCACCACGTCATACACCTGATACTGCCAGCCCGTGAAGCCGCCGTGCAGACAAGCCACGCCGTTGTTGTTCTTAGGCAGCGTCACGATTTCGCCGTTGTAACTGTACTTGCCGTCGTTGATGCGGTTGGCATAGCGACCCACCGAGCAGCCAAAGTCCGTCTCGAAAATCCAGGGGAAGTAATTCTCCACCTTGTCGAAACCACAAGCCACGTCCACCAATTCTCCGTCCTTGTTAGGCACCATGATGCTCACGATACGACCACCGAAGTTGGTGATGCACACCTCCATGCCGTTGGCATTGGTGAGCGTGTAGAGTTTCACCTGCTTTGCATTGGCTGTGTCGGCAACGAAAGCGTGAGCCTCCGCATCGTAAGCCACTGCAATGCATGTGTCATAATCGGCAGGGTTGATACCTGACTGCGTCAGTTCGGGCTGAACTGGCTGCTGTGGTACAGAATTGCACGCACAAAGGAATGCTACGGCCGCAGCACTTCCTGTCAAAATCGATTTAAGATTTCTCATAATTGGTTTAGAAAATGTATTAGTTTATAAACTTTCCGCCAAAGTTCGGCATTTTTGCCGTCATTTCACCTTACAAAAACATGTTATAAAACATAAAGTGTGGTTTTGACACTTTTTTGTATCAAAAACCACACATTTTCTCTTATTTGGCATTTGGCATTTTGGCGTTTGGCACACTTCCTACCTTGCCACATAGATGCTGGAGCAATACACATTCTGATAGTCGCGTTCCTTGTAGCGGTTGACGCTGAAACCGACGAGCGTTTCCACCCGTGTGCCCACTTCGAGGCTGAAGTTGCGGGCATTGTCGCCCTTCAGCGTCATCAGCAAGGCTTGCTCGTGGGTCTTCACCCTGCCGTCGCTGTATTTCGTCTCTTCGCTCCATGTGAGGTGATGTCGCGGTTGCACCACACGTTTCCGCTCTCTTGTGCCACGCCCTGTTTCAGGTCGCCCACTTTGGTCAATGTTCCTGTGATTCTCATTGCTTTTTGTTGTTTTTGTGTTGTTTCTTCTGTTTCTGATTCACTTTCCGGTAGCAGCCAGTGCCACACGGTTCGACAAACTCTGCCCGTTGCCATGTCAGCAGCAAGCCTCGCTCACGCTGCTTCACGCCCTGTGCCGCCATCGCCTTGTGCAAGTCCGCCACGGTGAACTCTTCGGGCAGGCTCTCGAAGAGGGTCACGGTCTTGGTGCGTCGCTGATGGGGGATGCTCTCGCTTTTCTCTATCAGGTCGTTGTACTGGTCGCCAAACTTCAGGAGCACGTTGGCGAGGATTCTCTCGGCTGCCCAGATGCTGAAGGGGCTGAGCGTGACGGCTGCCAGCGAGGCTCTGGGCGTGAAGGAGGGGAACGGCGAGAATGTACCTTCGGAGCCGGAACCTGAGCCTTAAGGGACGGGTTGTTTTAGAACAACGAATTAGACGAATTAGACGAATTTTTTGGGGAGGAATGCCGTGAGCGGCGACGAATAGGACTAATGCCATTCGTTTTCATCCGACGCACCAAAGGTGCATTGTCCTCTCGGAAGAATTCGTCTAATTCGTTTAATTCGTTGTTAAAATAAAATATTCGTCGTTATGCCAGTTTGCGTGAGCCGTCGCCAATGACTACATCGATGACGATTGGCTTCTTGCCATACTTCTCGTTGAACTTCTGCACGGCGGTCTGGACGAAGTGGTCGTACAGTTCTTCTGCCACGAGGTTGATGGTGCAGCCGCCGAAGCCGCCGCCCATGATGCGTGAACCAGTCACGGAGCAGTCTTTGGCAATGTCGTTGAGGAAGTCAAGTTCTTCGCAAGACACTTCGTACTCTTTGCTGAGGCCGTAGTGTGTCTCGTACATCTTCTGACCAACGGTCTCGTAGTCACCCTTTTCGAGTGCGTCGCAGACAGCCAGCACACGGTCTTTCTCGCCGAGCACGAAGGTGGCGCGCTTGATGTCTTCAGCGGATACCTTGCCTTCGATTTCCTTGAGTTCCTCCCAAGTGGCTTCGCGCAGGGTGGTGATTTCCTTCTCGGGGTGCAGTTCCTTGATGGCCTTCACGCAGTTTTCGCAAGAGTTGCGGCGGTCGTTGTAGGGTGAGCCCACGAGTTCGTGCTTCACGCAGGAGTTGATGAGGACGAGTTTGTAGCCCTTTGGATTCCATGGGAAGTATTCAAATTCACCAGAGCGGCAGTCGAGACGCATGAGGTTGCCTTTCTTGCCGAACACAGATGCGAACTGGTCCATGATGCCGCAGTTCACGCCGATGTACTTGTGCTCTGTTGCCTGACCCACCTTGGCAAGTGTCATCTTGTCAATCTTGTTGTCGCCGAAGAGGTCGTTCATGGCGAATGCGTAGCAACTTTCGAGGGCGGCTGAGGATGACATACCAGCACCGTTGGGCACGTCGCCAGCAAAGGCGGTGTCGAAGCCCTGCACGGGAACGCCGAGTGCCATCATCTCGCGAACCACGCCGAAGATGTAGCGGAAGTGGCTTGCCTTTGGTCCCTTCTCGTCGTCGATAGAGAATTCGTCATAGTCCTTCAGGTCGATAGAGTATGCACGGATGGTGCGTGTGCCGTTAGGGCGAATTTCGGCAATCATGCCCTGTTCCACTGCTCCGGGGAATACGAAGCCGCCGTTGTAGTCGGTGTGCTCGCCGATGAGGTTGATACGGCCAGGTGAAGCGTAAACTGAACCTGGCTCACCGCCAAGATGCTTGATAAAGCGTGTTCTTACATCATCAATTTTCAATTTCATAACTGATTAGGTTTTATTTGGTTAGAAATAGTAATTTAATAAATTGTTCAATTAAAATTCATGAATAATTCGTGGCTAATTGATGGACATTCGTGTTTTTATTTTAATAAACATAAATTATCACGAATTAACCACGAATTATCATAAATTATATTTGTGTTTACTTGCTAAGTCCAATCTTCGAGCCGAAGTTGCAGAACCAGAAGAGGTATGCGTAGTAAACGAACATGAGGCACATGGCGATGATGACACCTGCAGCGTCAACCACAGCACCCATGAGTGGCATCAGAGTGGCTGCACCAATCACACCCACGTTGATGACGCCAGAGGCTGCCTTGGTGTGAGGGCCAAGTTCCTGCAAACCGAGGTTGAACACGAGTGGCCACATCACAGAGTGGAACAAGCCTGCTGCCAGCATGAGGTAGATGCCGACCATTGAACCGGCTGCGAGCAACGAACCCACGATGCAGAGGGCACCCAGGCAGATGCAAGCCGTGAGGAGTGTGCGAGGCTTGAATTTGGTGAGGATGCCGGCACCTACGAAACGGCCGACCATCATGCCACCCCAGTAGAACATCAGCAGGTTGGTGATGACGCTCGTGTCGTTCTGACCCAATGCCTGGAGGCGGTAGGGCAGCATGGAGGGCACGCCGATTTCAACGCCCATGTACATGAAGATGCCGAGTGCGCCGAGCCATACGTGTGGATACTTGAAGCATGAACTCTTGTACTGCTTCACCTCGCCCGATGCCTCTTCTGCCTGCTTGCCTTCGTCAATCTTTGGCAACTTGAGTGCCACGAGGATGGCAGCGATGATGAGCGTGAAGATGCCGAGGCCGAGGAATGGGCCAGGCACAGCGTCGGGGGTTGGCACTTGACCGGCGATGATGACGGTGGTGATGAAGATTGGAGCCACGGTGGTAGCCACAGAGTTGAGAGCCTGTGAGAGTGTCATGCGGAAGGCACCTTTCTCGGGCGAACCGAGTACCATCACGTAGGGGTTAGCCACGTTCTGCAGCATCACGATGCCGAGGGCAACAATGGTCATGCTGCAAAGGAAAACGGCATAAATGGTTGCCTGACTCTGGTCGAGCACACCCTTGATACCCAGAGAGTTGATGATGAAGCCGATGCCCACCACAGCCAAGCCAAGAATCATGGTGTTTTTGTAGCCAATCTTGCTCATCAGGAGTGAGAAGGGAATGGCGAATGCGTAAGCACCATAGAAGGCTGAGTTGACGTACTGACCTTGCTGGGCATTCAGGTTGAAAGCCTCAGAACAGAAGGCAATCATGGAGTTGTTCATCGTCGTCACGAATCCGATGAGGAAGCACACGATGAACACAACGATCAATGCGAACGTATAGTTCGGAGTTTGTTTTTGTGACATAAATTTAATTAAGTGTATAAATAGGTTTGTTACTATCGATGCGTGGGGGCTGACCTCCGTCTGAGCCCAAAAGCAACATTCCCTCGTCCACACGGAAAGCGGTGGGCGAGGGGAATATCGCTGGTTTATTTCACGTCAAATTTGTAGATGGTCTTCTGTGTGTACTTCTCGCTTGGCTTGAGCACCACTGGTGGGAAGTAAGGACGGTTGGGTGAATCTGGGAAGTGCTGGCACTCGAAGCAGATGCTGGAACGACGTGGTGCGGTGCAGCCTTGTTGGATGGGGTAGCCTGTTGCCCAGTTGTCGGAATAAACCTGCACGCCAGGCTCTGTTGTGTACGTTTCGAGCACACGTCCCGACTTGGGTTCGTAGAGGCGGCAAGCCAGGGTGAGTTCGCCCACTTCCTTCTTGTTCAGCACGAAGCAGTGGTCATATCCTGCACCGTTCTTAATCTGCTCGTTGTCGGCGTCGATGTCCTGACCGACGGGCTTTGGTGTGCGGAAGTCGAAAGGTGTGCCGTCCACCTTCAGAATCTCGCCAGTAGGGATGCTGGTTTCGTCGATTGGGATGTAGAAGTCGGCATTCATCTCCATGATTTGGTCTTCGATGCCTGGCGTTGGATTGGCAATGCCTTGCAGCGAGAAGAATGCGTGATGTGTCAGGTTGATGATAGTCTTCTTGTTGGTGGTTGCCAGATACTCGATGATGAGTTCGTTGTCGTCTGTCCATGTGAACTCGACCGAAATCTTCACTTCGCCAGAGAAACCCTCGTGTCCGTAAGGCAGAATCACGTCGAGTGTCAAGTTCTGGTCGCCTATCTGATAGGCATCCCACACCTGAGCGTGAAGTCCGGTAGGGCCACCGTGCAGGGCGTTAGGGCCATTGTTGATGGCGAGTTGATACTCTTTCCCGTTCAGTTGGAACTTACCCTTGCAGATGCGGTTGCCAAAGCGACCGATGAGGGTGGAGAGATAAGGCTCGGGCGAGTTGATGACTGCGTCGATGTTGTCGTGTCCCTGAATGACATTGGCAACCTTGCCGTCCTTGTCTGGCACCATGATGGCAACGATGGCGCCGCCATAGTTGGTAATGGAAACTTCGTAGCCGTCCTTGTTGACGAGCGTGTAGAGGTCAGTCTTCTTGCCTTTCACCACCTTCTGGAAGTTTTCGGCTTTGAGACCGCTTAATTTGGGCTGAATAGTGCTCATAAATAGAATTTATTTTAAGTTACTATTATATTCGGTTTTAGATTTCTCTTTGCAAATTAAAGGAAAATATTTTAACTAAACGAACATTCTGCCAATTATTTTTCAGTTTTATCATAATTTAAGGTTTAGGGGTCGTGTATTCTGGGTAATCTGTCAGCAAATCTGCAACCACAAAACTACTTCCGCCCACATAGACGAAGTCTTCTTTCCGAGCGTGGGCAAGTGCCGCTTCGTATGCTTCATGCACGGTGGGGTAACTCTCGCCGCTCAGCCCGAACGTGGCAGCCTTTTGTTTGATTTCGGTGTGTGGAAGGGCTCTTTTCACGCTGGCTTGGCAGAAATAATAGGTGGCATCTTGGGGCATGAGCGACAGCACGCCACTGATGTCTTTGTCGTTCACCATGCCAAACACGATGTGGAGCGGTGCCTTCACCTGATGAAGTTGACGGGTAATCCATTGGAAACCGCC
This sequence comes from Bacteroidaceae bacterium, assembly GCA_017483605.1. Classification (GTDB taxonomy): domain Bacteria; phylum Bacteroidota; class Bacteroidia; order Bacteroidales; family Bacteroidaceae; genus Minthosoma. The sequence goes on from JAFUWG010000016.1 coordinate 64,392, forward strand.
CAGATTGTGCCCCGTGTCGCAAACGACGGTTGGCTCCCTTCGCAGGGTCTGCCATCTGCCCATCAAGCCCGTCAACTCGCACACATGGACAAAGCCCTCTTTCACATCCTCGTCGGCGATGCAGAATCCTTTCTTTCGCAACTGGTTGACGGCACACAAAATGGTGTTAGTATTTTTCGTTTGGCAATAGCCTCCCAATTCGCCTTCAATCTCTCCGTAAGTTTTTGTTTGATAAGTGATGTGCCCATTTTTGTTGAACTGAAACTCCACTACCTCATTTTCTTCTTCTGCCAGATGGATGGGTGCGTCCATTTCTGCTGCTTTCTGCACGAAAACGGGTCGAGTTTCGGGCACGGTCTCACCAATCACGACCGGCACCCCTTTCTTGATGATGCCCGCCTTCTCGCCTGCAATTTTTGCCAAGGTGTCTCCCAAGAACATTACATGGTCGAAACTGATGTTGGTGATGACACACACCTCGGGCGAGATGATGTTGGTGCAGTCAAGCCGTCCGCCAAGCCCCACTTCAATCACCGCCACATCCACCTCCTGCTCGGCAAAATGCTTGAACGCCATCGCCGTGGTCAGTTCAAAAAAGGAGGGATGAAGCGGCTCGAAGAAGGAACGGTGCTGCTCCACAAAATCAATCACATATTGCTCGCTGACCATCTCGTCGTTCACCCGGATGCGTTCGCGGAAATCCACCAGATGGGGCGACGTGAACAAGCCTACTTTCAGCCCCGTGGATTGCAAGATGGCAGCCAAGGTGTGCGAGCAGGAACCCTTTCCGTTTGTCCCAGCCACATGGATGGTCTTGAACCTTCTGTGTGGATGCCCAAAATGTTCGTCCAGTTGATAGGTGTTGTACAGCCCTTCTTTGTAAGCATCGCCACCCACATTCTGGAAAAGTGGTGCCGACGTGAACAGGTATTGGATGGTCTCTTGATAATTCATCTTCTTACTTTTTCTTTTTTGTTATTGTCTTGCAAAGGTACACTTTTTCTGCGTTCAAGACAAATTGTCCCCCTTTTATTTCTCGTTTTCATTTATTATGGCTATCTTTGTGGCGATAAATGAAATGAGATGAAGAGACACGGCATCCATGTATTGGCGGTTGGGGCATTGTTGACGACGATGCTCGCCTGTCTTGTGGCATGTGGGCAGATGGAGAATGAAGAGCGGAATGCCGTTGACTCTTTGAACATGCTGGCATATCAAACGAAATATGCTTCATTGGACAAGTCGAAAACCTATGTGGACGAGATTTTTGCCCACTATTCGGGAGGAAGTTACAAGGATGGATTGCATGAGGCGTGGCTGAATCTGGGTGACATCTATGGCATGAAAATGGATTACGACTCTGCCCAGTGGTGCTACAAGACGGTGCTTGACGAGAGTGGCAACGACCTGATTTGCAGCATTGCGGATGTGGACATGATGTCGGTTTGCCTGATGACCTCCATGAATAAGGAGTTTTACGACTATCGGGGCGATGCACAAGAGCGGTTTGCCAACATCGCCGACGAAAGCAGCGAGATGGACGAGCATCAACGGCTGTTGTGGGATGCGGTGCAGGTGGAATATCATTTTGTGTCGGTCAATTATTTCATCAAGATGCGTCAAGACGAGGGTGTCGCAGAAGAGTTTGAATGGTTGGATAAAAACCAAAACTTGTATGCTGCCGACACCACCCAGATATCAGCCAATATGTTTCTGAAGTCGCTCTATAGCGTGAAGAATGGAAACTCGTTGGACGACATGCAACGCAACTTGATTCGGCTGCTGTCCATGAGTTTGCAGAACGGCAACGTCTATTTTGAGGCTTCGGCATTGAACAGCCTTGCCCGTTTCATGCTGACAAACGGAGATATGAAACCCTCGCGTAAGGTGTTTCTGGAAGAGTTGATTGGGGAGAATGGCGATGAGAATCTGGTGGAGAAACTGGCAACCCGTTCGCTTCGCCTGGCAGAGCAATATGGAAACAGTTTTGTGCAGACAACGGCATTGCTGACGCTTTCCGATTATTACCTGAAGCAAGGGGAAGACAGCCTGGCTCTGGAGCAGATGGAGTCGGCTTTGAGCCTCATCAACGCTCATCATCGTGAAGCCAATCGGACGACATCGGAAGAAAAGGGCACGGACGTTCTCTATGCCTATTCAAACGTAGAAGATACCATCTCCACCGAGATGAAATGGATTGCCAACCCCGACATTGTGACCGTGCCAGAGTGGATGGCGTTGGTTCGTGAGCAGTTGAGTGTGATATATGGTGCGATGGGCATGAAAGCCGAATCCGACTATAATCACAACATCTATTTTGACATTCTTGATGCCACTCGCCAAGACCAACGTGTGCAGCAAGAGGAAGATAATCTGAACCACGAAGAGCGGATGCTGAACATTCTCTTGTGGGGCTTTGGCTTGGCTTTTGTGGCTTTGGTGTGGATACTCATTATATATAATAGAAGAAGCCGCAAGGAGTATCACGAGAAGGTGAACATGCTGGGCAAGGTCGTTGACATCTGCAAAAATCTCTCGTCAGCCCTTTCCGACGAGGTGGAGGATGAGGACGGCTTGAAGGCAGCCTTGCATGAAGCCTCTGATGCAGATGTCGAGACGCTGTTTCCGCAATTCAAAGGGCAGGATTGGACGCAGGGCGACTTGACGGAGTTGAAGGGGCTTGACCGAGAATTGTTTCATGTCTTGTTGGTCTTTTATGAATGGATGAAGCAGAAGGGTTTGCAATTCTTGGAATACACCAAAGAACAGCGGCGGCTGGAGAGCGAAACCTATGTGTTTGAGAAGCGTTTCGAGGGTTACAAGCGACAATATATCGAGAAACTGACCTCCATGTCTATCGTGAACGGCATCACACCTTTCCTCGACCGTGCCTTGCGTGAGGTGAATAAGTTGAAGACCGAAAAGGACATGGACGAAGCGATGGTGCGTGAACGCTTCCTCTATCTGAGCGAACTGATTGACAAAATCAACGAATATAATGATGTCTTGGGACATTGGGTGAAGATTCGCCAAGGCATGGTGACACTCAACGTGGAAAGTTTTGCCTTGCAGCCTCTTTTCGACACCTTGAAGCATGGTGCCAAGACATTTTACATCAAGGGTGTAGCATTGCAGGTGCAAGATACACGAAGCATGGTAAAAGCCGACAAGTCACTCACACTCTTCATGATGAACACGCTGCTGGACAATGCCCGCAAGTACACCCCCGAAGGTGGAACCGTAACGCTGTCAGCCGAAGAGACTGATACGTATGTGGAAGTTTCGGTCAAAGACACAGGGCATGGCATGTCGGCAGAAGATGTCAACATCATCAACAATTCCAAGGTGTATGATTCCAGCAAGATTGGTGTTGCCGGCAAAAACGCTGAAGACATCAAACAAAACAAGGGCTTTGGTTTTGGATTGATGAACTGCAAGGGCATCATTGGCAAGTATAAGAAGACAAACGCTTTGTTCAATGTCTGCGACTTTGGCGTGGAGAGCAAAGTGGAAGAGGGCAGTCGTTTCTTCTTCCGCTTGCCCAAGGGCGTGATGAAAGCCGTCGTCTGCCTTTTGATGCTGTTCACCTGTAGCAATCTTTGGGCGGCGAACGATTTGCAACGTGCCAGCAGTTATGCCGACAGCATCTTCTCCTGCAACGTACAGGGCGATTATCAGGATGCCATCCTCTTTGCCGATTCTGCCATTTCCTGCCTGAATGCCCACTATCAAGCGACCCATCCTCACGGTAAGCATTTGATGTCATTGGCAGGAGCGGACATGGCAGAGTTGGAGTGGTGGAAATCGGGCGTTGACACCGACTACGAACTGATTATCAGCATTCGCAACGAGGTGGCAATTGCAGCCTTGGCAATCAACCGAAACGCACTCTACCATTATAACAGCGAGGTCTTCACTCGGCTCTACAAATTGACCAGTACCGACCCGACGCTGGAGGATTATTGCAACGACATCAAAATTGCCAACCGCAACAAGAAGACGATTGTCATCTTGCTGGGCATCTTGATTGTCTTCATGGTTTCCACTTATTTTATTCTCCACTATCGTCACTACCAACTCTTCCTTTTCAATTTGCGGCAGTTCATTCAGTTGAACAACAACGTGTTTTCCTCCACCTCTTCCGAACTGTCTCATGTGTTCCATCAAGGTTTGTCCGACATCAAGCCAGCCGATACCGTGGGAGTATTGACCACCTCGAAAAGCAATCCCGACCAGTTCCAGTTTACCTTTACGGGAGATACAGCCGACCGTGAGGGGTATGAAGCCTTGATGCGTTCTGCCTATGTGCAGAAAAAGGAGGTGCATAGCCGCAATGGACATTTCCATGCTTATCCGCTGTATGTTCCAGGCACGGATGATACCTCTTTGACAGGCGTGATGGGAGTTCGATTCAGCGATGTGAAACTGACGGCAGAAGAAGAGTTGATTGTTCGCCTTGTAGCACAGTTCATGAGCATTCACTCCTATTTCTCCTATCAGAAGGTGGCTGAGATGGACGAACTCATCGAGCAGAAACAAGAGGAGCATCTGCGTGTCGATAACGAGCAGCAGCGGGTGTATGTGCAGAATCAGATTATGGATAACAGCCTCTCCACGCTGAAGCACGAAACCATGTACTATCCCAACCGCATCAAGCAGATTGTGGATGCCGCTCTGAATGCTCCCGACTTTCAAATCACAGAATCAACCATCAGCGACATCGACGAATTGCTGTCATACTACAAGGAAATCTTTACCATCCTCAGTTCTTGTGCCGGCAAGCAAGTCGAGAAGGTGCTTTTCAAACGAACGCTGTTGTCGGCTCAGGCGATAGGAGAGATGGCGACACGCTCTTTCCAACGCCAAAGAAAGAAACAGCCGAAGGGTGGGGTGTTGAAGGTTTCAACCAAGCAGGGACTTCGTGTGCAAGGCGATAAAATTTTCCTCCAAACACTCATCGACAACATCATTTCGCTCTATTTTGAGCACCAATCTGGCGGAGATTTGCTGCTCGATTTTGATGTTTCAGATGGTTTTGCTAAATTTGCATTCACAGATACAGCCTACCGATACAACGAAGAGGAAATTCCGCAACTGTTCTACGTGGATAACGTCAAGTACGACACCATGAGTGACAGCCTTTCAGGAGTGCAATATCTGCTGTGTCGCCAGATTATCCGTGAGCACGATGCCTATTCCTCTCGTCGGGGATGCCGCATCTATGTGGAAAACAGCGAAGAGGGGCAAGGCTCCCGATTCGTTTTCACCCTTCCCCAAGCATGAGGGAACGTCATCGTTAAATTGTCAATTGTCAAATCTTAAATAGAATTATGGAACCTTTCAAAGTAATCATAGTAGAAGATGTTGCCCTCGAAATGAAGGGCACGAAAGAGATTTTCCGCTCTGAGATTCCAGAAGCAGAAATCGTCGGCACCGCCATGAACGAAACCGACCTTTGGAAACTCATGCGTGACAACCAGCCAGACCTCGTTTTGCTCGACCTCGGTTTGGGTGGCTCAACAACCGTCGGTGTCGATGTGTGCAAGCAGTTGCGTCGTCGCTATCCCGAGGTGCATGTGCTCATCTTCACGGGTGAGGTGCTGAACGAAAAACTTTGGGTGGATGCCCTCGATGCAGGCACCGATGGCATCATCTTGAAGAGTGGCGAACTGCTGACGAAGGGCGATGTGCAGAGTGTGTTGAATGGCAAGCGGATGGTGTTCAATCAGCCCATCTTGGAGAAGATTCTGCAGCGTTTCCGCAAATCTGTCCTTAACGAGTCCATGCGTCAGGAGGCTTTTCTCGATTATGACATTGACGAGTACGATGAGCGTTTCCTTCGTCATCTCGCCTTAGGTTATACGAAAGATATGATTGCAGGGCTGAAAGGAATGCCTTTTGGTGTCAAATCCATCGAAAAACGCCAAAACGACCTCACCAATCGTCTCTTTGGAGAAGACCATGGCAGCATCAATGCCACCCGCCTCGTCACCCGTGCTTTCGAACTTCGCATTCTTGACATTGACGACCTCGAACCTGACGAAGACTAAAAACGCTAACCTTTCACTTGTAAACATCCATCCTCTTCATGAACTACAAAAACATCATCAAGCAGGTGCTGCAATGCTACTTCATTGGCATTGCCGTCCTGCTTGTCGCTCTGCTTTTTGTGTCATGGGTTTTGAGCATTTACGTAGATGGAATACAGGGGTTGCTGACCGCACGAGGCATACGTTGGATGTGCAGCAACATTGTGCCCAACTTTGCTGCGGTGTCGTTGGCAAAGCGTCTGATGGAAATGATGGCGTTGAGTGTGCTGTTGGAATCTGGCATTTTCCACACCCTTCGTGGCCACATTTCTCTCAAACAGAAACGTGCACTTCAGATGACGGGCATCTTCACGCTGATGGTTGTGGGCGTGTTTTCTTTGTTGTTGCTGTTGCCGAAAGCCGTGCTTCTCAGTGCATTCGGCACATTCCATAATTCGGCATTTTCAAAGGGACTCTACGGGCTTTTGCTTTGCCTTGCGATGTTTGTGGGGAATATCTATGGTTACACGTCAGGCAAGTTCTTACGCTTGTACGATTTCGTCCATGCCCATGTGAGTCTCTTTTCTTCTGTCGGCAATTATTTCGTCTTGCTTTTCATGGCAAGCCAATTGATAGGATGTCTCGAATTTACAGGCATCCTCACCTTGATGGACGATAGCGACATGTTGATTTTTGTCCTGAAAGGACTCCTGTACAACATTCCTTTATTGCTTTACGTCTTGTTGCTGCTGTAGGTCTTGCAGAAATCTTTCAGCCCGCATCCCTTGCATTGGGGTTTCAGACTTTTGCACACATAGCGTCCGTGCAGGATGAGCCAATGGTGGGCACGGGGTATGAGTTCTGCGGGAATGTTTTTCACCAGTTCTTTCTCTACGGCGTAGGGAGTGGTGCATTTGTCAGACACTAAGCCGATGCGATGGCTGACGCGGAACACGTGCGTATCGACCGCCATTGCCGTTTGATTGAATGCCACACTCAACATCACGTTGGCAGTCTTTCTGCCCACGCCTGGCAGTTCCACCAGAGCATCGAAGTCGCCAGGCACTTCACCATTGTGTTTCTCCATCAGCATTCGTGCCATCTGCACCAGATGTTCAGCCTTGCTGTTGGGATAACTGACGGATTTCACATAGACGAACACATCATCTTTCGTGGCCGCCGCCATCGTCTGTGGAGTGGGGAAGGCTTGGAAGAGGGCAGGGGTGACCATGTTCACTCGCTTGTCGGTGCATTGTGCCGACAGCATCACAGCACACAGCAGTTGAAACGGGTCTTTGTATTCCAGTTCCGTGTTGGCTTCGGGCATGGCTACCTGAAAATACTCGATGAAGCGGGTGTATCGTTCTTTCTTTGTCATTGGATATGAAATAAACTAAAAACAGGAAGTGAGAAATGAAAAAATTGCTACCGCAACAGTTCGCCAATGTTGACGTACAAGTGCGGTAGCAAATTTCTCGTTTTTAGTTTTTGACTTTTACCTTTTATTCTGCAGCAGCCGGCAATACCGATACTGTGCTGCGATTCTCACGACCACGCTTGAAGGTAACGATACCATCAGCCAATGCGTAGAGTGTGTCATCCTTGCCAATACCTACATTCTTGCCAGGATAGTGCTTTGTACCACGCTGACGAACGAGAATGTTGCCAGCCTTTACTGTTTCACCACCGAAGTGCTTTACACCGAGTCGTTTTGAGTGTGACTCACGGCCGTTCTTAGAACTGCCGACACCTTTTTTATGTGCCATGTTGAATAACTGTCTTAATTTGTTGAATAAATGAGATGGATTGAATGGGTCTCGATGGGCTTTAAGCAACCACGGACTTGATGAGAACCTGTGTGAACTGCTCGCGGTGGCCTCTCAGTTTGCGATAGCCCTTGCGGCGACGCTTGTGGAATACGAGAACCTTGTCACCTTTCACGAGTGGTTCAACAACTTCGAGCACCACCTTGGCACCCTCCACTGTTGGAGTTCCTACTGTTACTGCACCGTCGTTGTCAACCAACAATACCTTCTCAATCTCAACAGTTGCATTGGCTTCAACATCCTTGATGTGGTGAACGTAGAGTTTTTTGCCCTCTTCTACCTTGAACTGCTGACCCTGAATTTCTGCAATTACGTACATTTGCTTTTTTATTTGTTTAGGGTTGGATCGGGAGGCGAAGCACCGCTATGAGAAAACCGCCGAATGGTCATCCAGAGTCCTCTCTGTGCTCACTTGTTCGAGCCTTTCCGACATAAATCGGCTGCAAAGATACAACTTTTTCCCCATTCGGCAAAATATTTTCTCCACATTTTTACCTCCCCATCCATTTTTCTCTTCAACAAAGAAGATTTCTTGTAGCCGTATGACAATATTCTCATCTACACGGGCTACGCTGTGTGGTCTTGCCCCATGAAAGTGGTTCATCTATATTCGCCTCATTGGTCAACATACATGAGCCTTATCATTCAACAACGAGAGGCGTTCAAATCTTGGACAAGACAATAATACTTTAATGCAAGAAGAGCCTTTCCACGTTCGATTTCGCACAACTGTCGTTGTTCATCCTCACTATAATTCAATGTAACCATGCACTTGGGGCATAATCTCACTGCCCAGCACTGGCTACACAGACGATTCAACCTCTCCACATAACGAAAAGTTAAGTTCCGCATCCGTTGTTGATCAAAGCCGCTCCACAAATTCCCCACGCTCTGCTCCATACAAACCTTTTCACAAGCATATAGTGTTCCATTCGTGTCAATATAACAACGATGCATATCATTTAGGCAACTATAGATGGTGTGTTCTCCTTGGCACAATTCAAAATCCCGATTCTTGATGGTATCTACCAATGTCTGCAAACTTCTGGTCATGAGCGTTTTCTCCCCTCGTACATATTGAGCAAACGCCTTTTTGTAATATGCTGCCAAATCGGACAGACGGGGAAGGAACAATTCTCCATTTGAGAAATTGGGAGACACCAAAGAGATGATGATTGGGAGTTTGTCGCTCAACGGTGTTGTCCGCCATCGGTCGCTTAGCATTTCTGCATCTTCTATTTTGCGAAGAGTTGCCAATATCGCAACCCTCTCTTGATACTCCTTGGGGTATTTATCTTTGAAAGACAGTAGGTTGGCAACAATCTGGTCATAACTACCTTTTCCTTGGATGGTCTTGCGGCAAGCATCGTGCATCTCCTTATCGCCATCGACAGACACCATCACCTGAACATTCGGAACGGAGCAAATCCAATCGACAATCGCAGGTGTCAATGCCAAGCCGTTGGTAGAGATGGAGAACTGCACCAACCCTCCCAATCGCCTTCTCAATTCCGACACCAGAAACTCGACCTTGTCAAAACAAATCAGCGCCTCACCTCCATACAGATTCACATGCACTTTCTCCGCTTCCTTGTTGCAATGCTCGCCAATAAACTCGATTGTTTTCTTGAGAGTCTCTTCCGACATGCTGAGCGGACTATGACTCCTCATGCCCTCATATTGCCCCGAATAGCAGCAATAGGAGCACCGAAGTGTACACTGCTGAGTCAATTCGACAACAAACTTCTCGATTCTTGAATGGATGAACGAAGCACTTGCCTCGAAAGAGAGGTCAAACTCCTTGGCAGCATCAAACACATTGGACAACTCTATCCGATTGTCCAACGTATAGTAGATGGCATTCCCCCTTAAGGTTTTGAACCTTATGGCATGCATAAATCAGAGTCCTGTGACAACATGGTAGGTCCCATTCTCTGCCAGATGCCGCTTCTTGCATTCTGGATACTCCCAACAACTTTTGCGACCAAACGATGGATTGGAATGGTCACTTGATGTGTCATTGTAGATGTCATCATCATCATCCATGCTATCATCCACATCATCAAAGTCGTCATCCATGCTGTCGTCCATGTCATCGTCAAAATCCGAGTCGTCGTGGTGACCGAACAAGGCTTTGCCAAATCGAATTAAGTCTTTCATAACTCTACTCCTTTACCTTTGAAATCCATGTATGCTTACAATTAGGATTCATACAATTAAATCGATACCACACATAGCCATCATCTGTTGTTTCACGGTTTTTCTGAAGAAATTTAGCAAGTTTATATCCTAAACCTCCGCCAACAGGAAGACCAATAGGACCACCGAGTAGAGAACCTATACTAGCCCCAGCAACAGCGAAGGCTGCTGCTGCATAGTTGTCTTCTTTTTCCGTATAAAGGTGTCCTTCATTCCCTTTCCGCCCACATTCGGGGCAATCTTGTTTTACTGCCATAATTTTATTTGCTTTAAGTTAGTACTAAATTGTTTCTTCTCGATGGAGAATCCTGCACTAACCTATGGGCATAGAAAAAGCGCAGGCATTCACCACACGCAGTTCAGGTCTAGGCCAACCTTCAAGTCACTATGGGAAGCCTGCGCTTGGGGCGCAAGCCTCATGTGACTTGAATTTTGCTCTATCATTTCGAGGGCCTAGTTCGAACTGCGATTGAGCAAATAAAATGTCATGTTCCGAAGAACACGTTGCAAAGATACAAACGAATTTGATAGATTCAAAACTTTTCGGGGAAAAATTTGCAAAGCCATATAAAAAGTTGTTGCGGTTCGTGAATTCCCACGAACCGCAACAACTTTCAAAAAGCAAACACTTTCTTTTCCTTATGTCTTGTTAAACTTTTATATCATATTCTCATTTTTTGACTTTATATTTATTCGGTGTTATCACAAAAGGCAAAGACTGCAACAGTTTCCAAGTGTCTACACGGCAATTCCTGTGCGTATGACATCATCGTATAGGATGGAGTCTTCATTTTCTTCCATTAAGACTGGCTCTATCAACACATTGAGTCTGATGGCATCAAGACTGATGTTGGTAGATTGAAGCAACCAGTCTCCATCAACATGCGGAACAATAACTGCTACATCGATATCACTTTCTGGGCGTGCACACCCCTTGGAGTAAGACCCGTATAAAAACACTTTGGGCTCACTTTTGAAACGAGGTGTAATAACTTTCTTGTACTCCCTTACGAGATTGAGAGCCTGCTGTTGACTAAGAGTTTTTCGTGTATCCATTGTTTCATCTGTTGAGTGGTTTCAAGAATGTACTTGCATGATTGTTCGGTTAGTGTACTTGCAATCTTTTTCTTATAACTGGGGTAACGTGCCTCAATATACATGGGAATCATCATGGCAATAAAGGTTTGTTGATCCTCATTGAGTTCTGTCATCAATCCACAACCATCAAGCAGTTAATCATTGAAGCACAACACTACAAATGAGTGCAGTCTTTCATTCAATTGCAAATTAAGTGAAAAATGGAGAATGTGCCAAATTTTCGTTCGACTTTTTCTCTGTAGGTACAAAAGTTTTTGCAAACAACGACTATTTTGAGGAAAAAAGTCTGCTTAAATGGTGACTTTCAATTTTCACCGAGGTCTCTCACCCGTCTTTTGTCGTCATGTCAATTTCGTCTTGGCGAAAATGGTGGGCTGGACGCGTTGAAAGTGGTCTGAGTCAGACCGCCTCGGTGGTGTGACTCAGACCACCCGAGCGGTGTGAGTCACACCACTTCGGAGGTGACGAGTGTGTCATTTTGTCCTATTGGGGGAGATGTTTTCAGGGGGAAAAGGGAAGAGTGTTCAAGGATATTTTTGAAGACATTTCTGGGGGTGAAAAGAAAATACCTCGACACGAGTGGATTTGTGTCGAGGTATTGTATTGATTTGTTACCTGTGCATCAACCTTTCGCTCGGCGTAGCCAATTGATACGCATCGGGGTGACGACGTAGGGGCACGTCGGTTTAATACTTGAAAGGTGCGGCTTTCACGTAAATCTTGTAGTCTTTGATGCCGCCAGGCACGGTGCTCTCCATGCGTGGGAGGTACTGCAATGCGGTGACGGTCTGCTCTTTGCCAAGGTCGATGACGATGTGGTGGGGGAACTTGACGCCTTTGACGGTGGACCAGAAGGTGGATTCTTGCAGGTCGTAAATCTTGTCGCCGGCACGGTTGCCTGTCACGATGTCTTCGCTGTCGGCATAACTGATACGCCAAGGTTCACGCGAGAGGCGTTCGCCATTCTGGTCGAGCAGGTAAAGTTCGGCGATGCAAGCGAAGTCGTCGCCATTGTGGTTGTTGAGTGCTTCGAGGCATACGTAACGTCCCTTTTGAGGAGCGGAGAACTTCACTTCCTGCCACCCGTTGCCTGCTGCAAATGAGCCTGTTGCAATGGCTGTCTCGCCTGCGAGGTTGAGGTTCTGACCCTCGGTGCGGTGGATAGGAGGCTCGGCATTTTGCAGTTTGTCGATAATCGGCTTTGCCAAACCTTCGCTCTTGGCTTCTGTCGGGCCGATGATGTCCATCACGATGATTTCGTTCTGTCCTTTCTTCAGCCAGCAACCTGGGCAATAGAGGGTTTGCTGAGGACCCACTTCCCAGATTCTGCCGAGTCCGTGACCGTTCACATAGACGAGGCCTTTGCCGAAAGTCTCGAAGTTCAAGAAGGTGTCACCCGTCTTCTTCAGATTGAATGTGGCACGATAATAGCCTGGCATACGGTCGCCGTTGTGCAGCGGCTTGGTGGTCTCCAAAGGCTTGTAAACCTGTTGCTTGCAAAATTCGTAGGTGTCGGGGAAGAGGTAGTTACGCCAATTCTTTAGGTGTGCCGTGAAGTCATTGCCGTCGATGTTGATGGTCAAGTCCACGGTGCCTTCGATACCCTTGAAGTCTTTGATGGCACGTCCGAAGTTGATGCGTCCCATAGCCTCCACCAAGATGTCGAGTTTGGCATCCTTGCGAGTGCTGGGCAGCACAAGGTCTTTGTCGCCGTTGCGACGGTCGAGTGCCCCGATGTATTTGCCGTCGAGGAACACCTGCACGTAGTCATGACCGCCGACAATGTGGAGTTTGCTCTGACCCGAGATTTTGGGCAGGGTAGTGCCGTACATGATGGAGCCCCAACCTTGGTCAAACTCTTCCATCGTCTGCACGTTTTCTGTGCGGATGGCTGCCGGGAGGTTCTCGAAGAGCGGTGCAAACTCCTTGAAGTTGAAGGCGGGCACGGTGATGATAGGCAGAGCCTTGGGTGCGGCAGGAAGTTTCTTGTCTGTGTACTGCTGCAACATGGTTCGCAGTTCGTCAAACTTCGGAGTCGCCTGTCCGTACTCGTTGATAGGTGCATCGTAGTCGTAACTGGTCACGTCGGGTGCGAAACCCGGAGAGTTGGCACCTGCCCAATGGCTGAAGGATGTGCCTCCGTGGGTCATGTAGAGCGAGAAAGAAATGTTCTTGTCGAGCATCTCACGCAGTCCTGCCACCATGTCTTTCGACGAACGGGTTTCGTGCTTTCCGCCCCATTTGTCGAACCATCCGCTCCAAAACTCAGAGCACATCAGCGGTGCGTTGGGACGAACTTCTTTCAGTTTGCGGAACTGGTCGTCGATATTGGCACCCGTGCCGAAGTTCATCGTCCAAACGAGGTCGTCCAGACCGTTGTTGAGGAAGTTGCTCGACCAGTCGCACTGGAAGAGTGCCACCTTGTCGAAGCCTACAGAGCGGAGGCAATCGCGGATTTCGCTGACGTAGGGTTTGTTCACGCCGTATGAACCGTACTCGTTCTCCACCTGCACCATGATGATTGGACCGCCATTCTGGATGGTCAGTGGTGCCAACTGCTTGCCCACTTCGGTCTCGAAAATCTTCACACGCTCCATGAAGTAGGGGTCTTGTTCACGCAACTTGATGTCTTTCTTCTTCAGGAGCCACCAAGGCAGACCGCCCATCTCCCATTCGGCACAAACGTATGGTCCAGGGCGAACGATCACGTACATGCCGTTCTGTTGAGCCAACCGACAGAAGGCGGCAACGTCGTTGTTGTCTGTCCAGTCGAATTTACCTTCCGTCTGCTCGTGGATGTTCCAGAAGATGTAGATGCAGACGGTGTTCATGCCCAGAGCCTTGCACATCTTGATGCGGTGGTCCCAGTAGGCTCTTGGAATGCGTGGATAATGGATTTCGGCAGCCTTCACCACAAAAGGTTTGCCATTCAGCAGGAACGAGCCTTCGCCTGCCTCGAACGTTCCTTGTGCTTTCTGTGCACATGCTGGCGTTGCCACCATCATGGCAAGCATCAGCGAGAACATACAAAAGAGTTTCTTCATTGTATAAATAGGTTTGGTTAGATATCTACCGACAAAGGTAGAGATTTTTATCAACATCCACAAATTTATTGCCTAAAATGTTGATGGGAACGCCACACCTTGTGGATGAAGGTGCAGCGTTCCCATCAAAAAAGAACAAGAAAGGAGCGGGTTAGTCCAATAAGTCGGGTCGCAAAGCCTTGGTGCGTGCCAATGCTTGTTCGTACTCCCATTCCTTGATTTTCGCTTCGTGGCCAGAAAGAAGAATCTCCGGCACCGTCCAGGTCTCCTCGGGATTGCCGATAGGGTGGTACTCCGCAGGGCGAGTATAGACTGGTGGCTCTAAGAGATTGTCCTGGAACGAGTCGGAGAGCGCACTTTCCACATCGCCAATCACGCCCGGGATGACACGCACGATGCTGTCAGCCATCACCGCCGCCGCCAGTTCGCCTCCCGTCAGCACATAGTCGCCGATGCTGACCTCGCGGGTGATGAGGTGCTCGCGGATGCGGTAGTCGATGCCCTTGTAGTGCCCGCAGATGATGATGATGTTTTCCTTGAGACTCAACTCGTTCGCCATCGGCTGGTCGAACTTCTCGCCATCAGGAGCCGTGAAGATGATTTCGTCGTAGTGACGCTCCGCCTTCAGCGCCGAAATGCAGGCATCCAAAGGCTGGCATTGTATGAGCATGCCCGCTGCACCACCAAAAGGGTAGTCGTCCACTCGCCGATGCTTGTCGGCTGTGTAGTCACGCAGGTTGTGCACATGAATCTCGGCGAGCCCCTTCTTCTGTGCCCTGCCGAGGATGCTTTCTTGAGTGAAAGGCTCGATGAGTTCCGGTAGAACCGTGATGATGTCTATTCTCATAATGAATCAGAACTCGCTCCAAGCCTTGATTTCGATGTCGTCGAGGCTCTTGGTGCAGAAGGCGTCGATGAAGGCGGAGGCGAGGCGAGAGTTGGTGATGAGGGGGATGTTGAGGTCGATGGCGGCACGGCGAATCTTGTAGCCGTTGGTGAGTTCGCCCACGGAGAGGTTCTTGGGCACGTTGACCACCATGTCGATGTCGTGGCTGTGGAGCAGGTCGAGCGCCTGGGGCTGCTGACCTTCCTCGCTGGGCCAGTGGACGAGGGTGTTGGGGATGCCGTTCTCTGCCAGATAGCGGGAGGTGCCGCCGGTGGCGTAGAGGTGGTAGCCGTGCTCGACGAGTTGCTGGGCGGCACGGAGCATGTCGGCTTTCTGTTTGCCGGGACCGGTGGAGAGGAGGATGCCGCCGGGGACGAGGGTTCCAGCGGCTGAACCGCTGGACGCCGGGGCGGGGCGGAGGGGGATGCGGTGCCCGACGGAGAGCATGGCACAGAGGAGGGCGGAGGAGGTGTCGTCGCCGATGCAGCCCACTTCGCCGGTCGATGCCATATCGACACCCAAGACGGGGTCGGCTTTCTGCAGGCGGTTGAAGGAGAACTGCGAGGCTTTGATGCCCACGTAGTCGAGGTCGAAGAGGTTTTTCTCGGGTCGCTCGACGGGGAGTCCGAGCATGATTTTGGTCGCCAGTTCGATGAGGTTGAGTTTGAGCACCTTGCTGACGAAGGGGAAGGAGCGTGAGGCTCGCAGGTTGCACTCGATGACTCGCAGGTGGTTCTGCTCGGCGAGGAACTGGATGTTGAAGGGACCCGAGATGTTGAGTTCCTTGGCTATCTTCTTGGAGACTTTCTTAATCTGTCGGACGGTCTCCACATATATCTTCTGTGGGGGGAACTGGATGGTGGCGTCGCCCGAATGGACTCCGGCAAACTCGATGTGCTCCGAGATGGCGTAGGCGATGATTTCGCCGTCTTTCGCCACGGCATCCATCTCGATTTCCTTGTTGTGCTCGTGGAACTTGCTGACCACGACGGGGTGCTTCTTGCTGATGTTGGCGGCGAGTTGGAGGAATCGCTCCAGTTCTTCCTGGTTGGAGCATACGTTCATGGCTGCACCGCTGAGCACGTAACTGGGTCGGACGAGGACGGGGAAGCCGACCTTGTCGATGAACTGGTTGATGTCGTCCATCGAGGTGAGCGCCGCCCATGCCGGCTGGTCCACTCCGATGCGGTCGAGCATGGCGGAGAACTTGTCGCGGTCTTCGGCATTGTCGATGCTCTTGGCTGAGGTGCCGAGGATGGGGACTCGCTCGCTGTCGAGCCGCATGGCGAGGTTGTTGGGGATTTGTCCGCCGGTGGAGACGATGACTCCGTGGGGATTCTCCAGTTCGATGATGTCCATGACACGCTCGAAGGTGAGTTCGTCGAAGTAGAGGCGGTCGCACATGTCGTAGTCGGTGGAGACGGTCTCGGGGTTGTAGTTGATCATCACGGAACGGTAGCCGTTCTTGCGGATGGTGTTCAGCGCCTGAACACCACACCAGTCGAACTCGACGCTGGAACCGATGCGGTAGGCGCCGGAACCGAGGACGATGATGGAACGGCGGTCGTTTTCGTAGGCGATGTCGTGGGCGAGGGTGGGGGATGCAGCGACGGAATCGCTGCACACGGTGCCGCTGCCCTGGTAGGTCAAATAGAGATAGTTGGTTTGGGCGGGATATTCGGCGGCGAGGGTGTCGATTTGCTTGACGGAGGGGAGGATGCCCATCTGCTTGCGGAGTTCACGCACGAGTTTGGTGGCGATTTCGGCATCGATGAGGGACTCTAGACCGACGGCACGGGCAATCTGGAAGTCGGTGAAGCCCTGCACCTTGGCGCGACGCATCAGGTCGGCATCGACGTGCTGGATGGCTCCCCGCTGCTGCAGTTCGGTGTAGGTGTTGAGAATGTTCTGCAGTTTTTGCAGGAACCACTTGTCTATCTTGGTGAGGTCGTGAATCTGGTCGATGGTGTAGCCGCTGTGCAGGGCTTTCTCCACGACGAGGACACGCTTGTCGGTCGGAGCCTTGAGGGCGGCATCCACATCGTCAATCTCCAGTTCGTGATTGCCCACGAAGCCGTGCAGCCCCTGTCCAATCATGCGGAGACCCTTCTGAATGGCTTCTTCGAATGTCCTGCCAATCGCCATCACCTCGCCCACCGACTTCATGCTGGAGCCGAGTTCTCTATCTACACCACGGAACTTGCCTAAGTCCCAACGGGGAATCTTGCACACCACATAGTCGAGTGCTGGTTCGAAGAAGGCGGAAGTGGTTTTGGTGACAGAGTTCTTCAGGTCGAAGAGCCCATAACCGAGGCCGAGTTTGGCAGCGACGAATGCCAGCGGATAGCCCGTCGCCTTCGATGCCAATGCCGAAGAACGGGAGAGTCGGGCATTCACCTCGATGACACGGTAGTCCTCGCTCTCGGGGTCGAAGGCATACTGCACGTTGCACTCGCCCACGATGCCGATGTGACGGATAATCTTGATGGCGAGGGCACGGAGTTTATGATATTCGCTGTTGGTCAATGTTTGGGAAGGGGCGACGACGATGCTCTCGCCGGTGTGGATGCCGAGGGGGTCGAAGTTCTCCATGTTGCAGACGGTGATGCAGTTGTCGAAACGGTCGCGCACCACCTCATACTCAATCTCTTTCCAGCCCTTCAGCGACTTCTCGACCAGCACCTGCGGCGAGAACGAGAAGGCTTTCTCCGCCAACTTGTTCAGTTCCTCCTCGTTGTCGCAAAAACCCGAACCGAGACCGCCCAATGCGTAGGCGGCACGGATGATGACGGGATAGCCGAGGTCGGAAGCCGCCCGGCGAGCCTCGTCGATGGTTTCGCAAGCGTGGCTCTTGATGGTCTTGACGTCGATTTCGTCCAGTTTCTCAACGAACAGTTCACGGTCTTCGGTGTCAATAATCGCCTGGACGGGAGTGCCGAGCACCTGGACGTTGTATTTCTCGAGAATCTTCTGCTGATAGAGTTGCACGCCGCAGTTCAACGCCGTCTGTCCGCCGAATGCCAGGAGAATGCCCTGCGGCTTCTCCTTCTGGATGACTTTCTCCACGAAGAAGGGCGTGACGGGCAGGAAATAAATCTTGTCGGCAACTCCCTCGGAGGTCTGCACCGTGGCGATGTTGGGATTGATGAGGACGGTCTCGATGCCTTCTTCCTTCAAGGCTTTCAGGGCTTGGCTGCCCGAGTAGTCGAACTCGCCAGCCTCGCCAATCTTTAAGGCTCCGGAGCCTAAGAGAAGAACTTTCTTAATATTTGAATCCATCATAGTCTTTGAGTCTTAAAAGGAGTTTCACGAAATCATCAAAAAGGAATTCTGTATCGACAGGACCGCTGGCTGCTTCGGGGTGGAACTGTGCAGAGAACCACGGATGCTGCTTGTGTCGGATGCCCTCGTTCGAACCGTCGTTCATGTTGATGAAGAACGGTTCCCAATCAGCGGGCAGGGTTTTGCTGTCCACCGCATAGCCATGATTCTGCGAGGTGATGAAACAGCGTTGCGTCCCCACCTGCTGCACGGGCTGGTTGTGCGAACGATGTCCGTATTTCAATTTATAGATGGTGGCACCTGCCGCCTTTGCAAGCAACTGATTTCCCATGCAAATGCCACAGATAGGCTTCTTGGATTGCTTCATGTGCTTGCGTAGAATCTCTACAGCCTCCTCGCACATATCGGGGTCGCCTGGACCGTTGGCAAGGAAGAGTCCATCAAAAGCAAGTTGCGTGTAGTCGTAGTTCCAAGGCACTCTGATGACCTCGACACCACGGCGGATGAGACAGCGGATAATATTGTTCTTCACACCACAATCCACCAAGACCACTTTCTTGGGAGCACCCTCATTGTAACGGATCACTTCTTTGCAGGAGACGCGAGCCACCCAGTTCACTCCTTCGTATTGAGCGACAGGGATATTGTCGGGCTCATCGTCGAAAAGAATCTTGCCCATCATCACACCATGCTCACGCAACACTTTGGTGAGTTGGCGTGTGTCGATGCCCGTGATGCCCGGCACCTGTTCACGTTTCAGCCAATCGGCAAGACTCTCTTGGGCATTCCAATGGGAATAGTCGGTGCTGTAGTCGCTCACGATGATGGCTTCGGCATGAATCTTCTCGCTTTCCATAAACGTGGCAATGCCATTCTCTTCGATGCTGAAAGGAGGGACTCCGTAGTTGCCGACAAGAGGGTAGGTGAGCACCATCATCTGACCAGCATACGACGGGTCGGTCAAACTCTCAGGGTAGCCCATCATAGCAGTGTTGAAGACCACTTCGCCAGCCACAGGTTTTTCATAACCGAACGATTTCCCGTGGAAGGCTGTGCCGTCTTCTAAAAGAAGTGTAACGTTTTTCATTATGTGTTTGTTATTTATTCTACAGTTACCGATTTTGCCAAGTTTCTCGGTTGGTCAACATCTTTGCCCTTCGCCACAGCGATGTAGTAAGCAAGCATCTGGAGCGGGATGGAAGCCAAGAGCGGTTCGAGGCATTCCTCCGTGTGGGGCAGTTCGATGACGGCATCTGCCATCTTGCGGATGGTCTCGTCGCCTTCGGAGATGATGGCAATGACACGTGCCTTTCGTGCCTTGATTTCTTGAATGTTGCTGACCACCTTCTCGTAGAGCACATTCTTCGTGGCAACGACCACCACTGGCATCTCGTCGTCAATCAGCGCGATGGGGCCGTGCTTCATCTCGGCGGCAGGATAACCCTCGGCATGAATGTAGGAGATTTCCTTCAGTTTCAAGGCTCCTTCCAACGCTACGGGGTAGTTGTAGCCACGGCCGAGGTAGAGGAAGTTGTGGGCATAGGTGAAGATGCGGCTGATGTCCTTGATGGCATCGCCCTGCTTGAGCAGTTCCTGCATCTTGTCAGGCACGGCATTCAGTTCTTCCAACACCTTAGCATAGCGCACATTGTCGATAGTGCCACGCTCCTTGCCAAGTGCCAGTGCCAACATGGTCAGCACGGTCACTTGACCGGTGAATGCCTTCGTGGAAGCCACACCGATTTCGGGACCGACGTGAATGTAGGAACCTGTGTCGGTGGCGCGTGGAATGCTGGAGCCGATGGCGTTACAGATGCCATAGATGAAGGCCCCTTTCGACTTTGCCAGTTCGATGGCTGCCAAGGTGTCTGCCGTCTCACCCGACTGACTGATGGCAATCACCACGTCCTGCTCGTTGATGACAGGCTTACTGTAGCGGAACTCGCTGGCATATTCCACCTCGACAGGAATCTGGCAGAAATCCTCAATCAACTGCTTGCCAATCAAGCCTGCGTGCCAACTGGTTCCGCAAGCCACAATGATGATGCGGCGAGGGTTGATGAGGAACTTGCGGTAGTCGATGATGGCAGAAAGGGTGACGTTGTTTGCCTCCACATTCACACGGCCTCTCATGCAGTCTTTCAGACACTCTGGCTGCTCGAAAATCTCCTTCAGCATGAAGTGGGGGAAGCCACCTTTCTCTATCTGTGCCAGATTGAGGTCAACCTTCGTCACCTCGTGCTCCATCTTCTCATTGTTGAAATCGACCACTTCCACCTCCTTGCCACGACGGATGACGGCGATGTCCTTGTCGTCCAAATATATCACCTTGTCCGTGTATTCGATAATCGGGCTGGCATCCGAACCTAAGAAGAACTCTTCTTCGCCGATGCCCACCACCAACGGGCTGCTCTTTCGGGCGGCAATAATCTGGTCGGGGGCATCTTTGTCGAGAATGGCGATGGCGTAGGCACCAATGACGGAACGAAGAGCGATACGTACAGCGGTGAGCAAGTCGAGGTTCCGCTTGGTGCGGATGTACTCAATCAGTTGAACCAGCACCTCGGTGTCGGTATTGCTCTTGAACTCAATGCCATTTTCCTGCAACTGCTTTTTCAGCACGGCGTAGTTCTCGATGATGCCGTTATGAATGATGGCAAGATTTCCTGTATAAGAAATGTGTGGGTGAGCATTGGTGGAGTTGGGTTCGCCGTGGGTTGCCCAACGTGTGTGAGCAATGCCGACGGTGCCGGTGGTGTCCTTGTCTGAAGCATAGCCCTCAAGGTCAGCCACTTTTCCTTTGGTCTTATAGACCCTCAAATCTCCATTTTCTGTCAGCAGTGCCACGCCAGCACTGTCATAGCCTCTGTATTCCAAACGTTTAAGTCCCTTAATCAAGACGGGGTAGGCGTTACGTTTGCCTAAATAACCAACAATTCCACACATAGTAGTCCTTTTATTTTGTTGGTGCAAAGGTACGGATTTATTTTCTTTTTATCACAAAAAAGCCCGATAATTTTTATATTTGAAAGTGAAAAGACTTCTTTCTGTGACGAAATGACACTTTGGGGATTTTCTTCTTGTGCTACATTTCCCTTCTTTACCCTTACAAATGACAGATGACAGTTTTTATTTGCCATGGTCGGGTGGTGGAGAATAAGGTTTTTTCTATGATATATTTATCTATATAGAGTAAAGAAATTTAATAATGTATTATTTATACTTATTATATATATTAACGTGAGTTCGACGAATTTAGTTCTAAAATAGTTATATGATTATTAGGTAATTAGCGATATTTTTAGTAAATTTGTAGTCGCTACAAAACAAATTCAACTAAAGAATATCGCTAATGTTTACCGAGGACAAAGTTACTGAAATTTTCTGTATGGCAG
>JAFUWG010000017.1 GCA_017483605.1 Bacteroidaceae bacterium
GACCAGCGCGTCCGCTTCATCGGCACCTACGGCCCCCTGTCGTTCTCCGCTGAGAACAAGAGCATCCTGATGATGGGCGCCGCCAACACCCTCTACTATCCCCTCAACGGCGCCAGCATCGGCGCCCAGCGCGCCTACTTCCTCATCGGCGACGACGCCACCGACGACGCCACCGAGCCCAACGCCCAGAACGCCGCCGCCCGCCTCACCGCCTTCAACATCAACTTCGGTGACAGCGAGGCCACGGGAATCATATCAATTGAAAATGGAAAATTGAAAATTGAAAATGACGCCGATGCCTGGTACTCCCTCGACGGTCGCAAGCTGCAAGGCAAGCCCTTGTATATATTAATAATGGTATAAAAGTAGTCATTAAATAAAGAACAAACAAGACAATGAAAAAGGATTATTGCAAGCCCACCATGAACGTGGTGAAGATACAGCACTCACAGATGCTCTGCGGCAGCATCACTGGCGTGGAAGGTGGTGACACCGGCATCACTGGCGGCGGCCCCGGTTCCGGCCCCGCCCGCGCCCGCAGCTTCGACTGGGACGACTGGGACGAATAGCCCCACACAGGCCCGCAGGGGTTCTTGCTAAGGCAAGCGTCCCTGCGGGCCGAGCGCGACTCCCCCGCGGGTCACAAAGAAAAAAATTTAGGTAACAACAAGTTTAATTTCAAAAACAAAAGCAATGAGACAAAAGTTTCTATTCATCCTCGCCTTGCTGCTGACGGCAGTCACGGACGCGTGGGCCGACGAATGGGATGTGGTCTATTGGCAGACGCAGACCAAACAGTCGGACTGGACGGCGCTGAGTGCGGGCTCCACCACGGGGCGGACGCTGGGCAGCGCAGATGCCGTGACGTACTATTACGTCACAAGCAACCTCAGCTTCACCAACTCGACCGCGGGCGGCAGCGGCCTGACTATCCAGGGCACGGTGTATCTCTACATCCCCACGGGCGTGACGCTTACCTGCACAGGCGCCAATGCCAGCGGACAGACTGGTGGCGGTGCCGGCATCGAGCTGACGCTGGGCAACTCGCTCTACCTCATTGGTGGCGGTACGCTTAATGCCAACGGCGGAAACGCAGCCAATGGTGGTAATGGCGGCAAAGGTGTTGACTCCGGTGGCACTTGGGATGAATCGACATCTACAGGCTCAGGTGGCTCTGGCGGCTATGGCGGTGGCGGAGCCGGTGCCGGCATAGGAACACACGGCGGCAATGGCGGCAATGGCGGTGCTGGCGGTAGCGGCTATACATACACTGATTGGAAAGCACATAATGGAACCGATGGTATTTCTGGTAGTGCAGGTTCTACCGTCGGTGCGATGGGTGCACTCTATGTGTACCAGGCTACCGGCACTACGGTAAATGCTACTGGCGGCACAGCAGGTTCAACAGGTAGTAGTGGCGGCGGTCGCGGTCGTGGCCGTATAGATGATGAGGGTTATAACTATAGTGTGTCCGGCGGCGGCGGTGGTGGCGGCGGCGGCTTCGGCGGCGCAGCCAGCAACATCGGCACCGGTGGTCCCGGCGGTGGTGGTGGCGGCGGCGGTGCCGGCGGTGCACAGGATTGGAAGGGCTCTGGATACTACGATGTAACAGCTTACGGAGGCCATGGCGGACAAAATGCGAATGGCACTTTTGCTGCCGATGGCGCAGAAGCTCTGACAAGTCGCCTCGCCATGGAGGCAGGCTTGGTAGATACCAATTATGCTGGTTGGGATGACGATGACGCAAATTCACCAAGCGGCGCTGCTACTTTTGGCAACGGCGGCGCGGGCGGCGCAGCAGGTTCTGCCAGCGTCGGCGGCTCCTACGGCACCGTGACGTTGAACTGGACTACGCAGGAGGACGACTGGAACTTGGTTTGCCTTCGGACGAACAGCACCCGTGCAGACTGGGTTCACCTGGCTGACGGTTCCACAAAGGGCAAGACGCTCGGTGCGGCAGGCACCACGACGTATTATTACACCGCCTTCGACCGCACGTTCAGCAACAGCAACGCGGGCGGCAGTGGACTGACCATCCTCGGCACGGTGTATCTCTACATCCCCTCCGGCAAAACGATTACCTGCACGGGAGCCAATGCCACCGCCCCCACCGGCGGCGGCGCGGGCATTGAACTGGCGGCGGGCAACACGCTCTACATCATCGGCAGCGGCAGACTCGTCGCCACGGGCGGCAACGCTGCCAACGGCGGCAACGGCGGTGCAGGCGGTGATGCTGATTTCAGTGTGGAAAACTGGGTACAGTCTGGCGCAGGCGGCAAAGGCGGTGACGGCGGCGGCGGCGCCGGTGCTGGCATCGGTACATGCGGCGGCGCAGGCGGCACAGGCGGTACAGGCGGTGCCAGCAATAAAGTGAATTTACAGGGTGAGCCGACAGGCAATGTCGGTGATAACGGTGCCAGCGGCAGCACCGCTGCTGAGATGGGCACGCTCTATATTTACCAGTTGCCTGCCCCTACGACGGAGTTTCATGGTGGCAGCGTTGGCACAGCCAGCGACAATGGTGGCAACGGAGGTCGCCACGCTTTATATAGGCAAATAACTGGTCCTAATTCCTACGTCACATGGTCCATAGGTGGCGGAGGAGGCGGTGGCGGCGGCGGCTTCGGCGGCGCAGCCAGCGACATCGGTACCGGCGGCCCTGGCGGCGGCGGTGGCGGAGGCGGTGCCTCAGGAAGCATTCAAATGAAAAGTGGTACGATTACTTTCTACCATGTAGGAGCCTTAGGAGGTAGTCCAGGTACTAATGTAGATGGAACCATCGCTGGTGCAGGTGAAAGCACGCTGATGGTGAGCGATGACAAAAATCTCTTGGCCCGAAAATATCCGGAAAATGTATCTTTTGTAAACCCTTACTGGCAAAACGGCGACAACCGCGCTGCGGGCGGCAACGGCGGCGGCAGGGGCGCGGCCAGCACGAGCGGCTCGGCCAACGCCGTGACGGCGGGATGGCCCACGCAGGGCAAAGGCATCGAGGACACCCCCTTCATCGTCAGCAGCACCGACGACTGGAACACGTTTGCCGGCTACGTCAACAGCGGCTACGCCTTCAGCGGCAACTTCGTGAAGCTGGGCGACGACATCAGCGTCTCCACGATGGCGGGCACAAGCGATGCCAACTCGTTCCAGGGCACCTTCGACGGCGACGGCCATACGCTGACCTTCACCAAAGGCACGTCCGCAGAGCCATTCGCCGAAGAATACTGCGCCCCGTTCCGCCATGTGAAGAACGCCACGATTAAGAACCTGCACGTTGCCGGCACCATCTACACAAACCAGAAGAAGGCCGCCGGCATCGTTGGCATCTCGCATCAGAACCTGAGTATCACCGGCTGCCGCAGTTCCATCAGCATCGTCAGCAGCACCGTTACCGGCGACGACAACCACGACGGCACCCACGGCGGACTTGTCGGCACGCTGGCCGGCGAAAACAACACCGTCACCATCGACGGCTGCGTCTTCGACGGCTCCTTCGCCACCACCAACGGCACCATCAACTGCGGCGGCTTCATCGGATGGGTGACATATAACAAGCCCACCATCACGAACTCGCTGATGGCTCCCGCCAGCGTGGGCGCAGGAATGGTCGCCAACACCTTCTCCCGCTGGCACACTGGCTACGAGCCGACCATCACGAACAGCTACTACGTCGCCACTACCAACCTGCCCACCGACCAGGGCACGGCGGCCTACGCCACCGCCACCGCCCCCGCCAACCTCGGCAGCCTCGTTGAGGACTACGGCATGGTGGAGGCATACACCAACGGCATCCTCGTCGGCGGCACATACTACGTGGCCCCCGCCACCGTCACCCTCGCCGACGGCAGCGACAACAACACCGCCATCAGCAGCGCTGACGGCTGCGTGGCCGACGTGACGCTCTCGGGCCGCACGCTCTTTAAGGACGGCTCATGGAACACCATCTGCCTGCCGTTCAGCGTGACGCTCGCCGGTTCGCCCCTCGCCGGAGCCACTGCCCGTCCGCTCACCAGCGCCAGCATCAGCGGCTCGACGCTCACGCTCACCTTCAGCGACGCCGTGACGACGCTTAAGGCCGGCACGCCGTATATCATCAAGTGGACTAAGCCCGACCCCTACGTGGCATACGACGGCACCAATGCCGACGGGACCAGCGACATCGTCAGCCCCGTCTTCAGCGGCGTGACCATCAGCAGCACCGCCGCCGACATGGTGACCGACGCCGTGACCTTCCGCGGCACCTTCAGCCCCGTGAACATCCCCGGCGAAGACCGCAGCATCCTCTTCCTCGGCTCCGCCAACACCCTCTACTATCCCAACGCCGCCATGCAGATAGGCTCCTGCCGTGCCTATTTCCAACTGAACGGCATCACGGCGGGCGACCCCGGCAGCGGTGCTCCTGTCCGCACCTTTGTGCTCCACTTTGGCGATGAGGACGAGGCAACGGGCATCATCTCCATCTCCAAAGAATCAAAGAGTCAGGGAGTTGCCGACGGCTGGTACACCCTCGACGGTCGCCGCTTGCAGGGTCAGCCCTCGCAGCGTGGCATCTACATCAACAATGGAAGAAAGATCGTAATCAAATAAAAAAGGAGGCAAAGCAATGAAAAAGACATATCAGAAACCAGCAATGGAAGTGGCTGCTGACGTGAGGACTGACATCATCTGCACGAGTGGTGGTGACATCTTAAACATAGACGACGGTGACATTGGCATCGAGATTGGCGGTGGCAGCGGCGGCGGTGCCCGTGCCCCCATGCGTTTAGGCTCAGACGGCGACATTGACTGGGATCTGTGGGACTTAGGCGACTAATGACCGCCATTTGCTCACCCCAGAAAAGACTCCCGACGGAAGGGAAAGAATGTTTTAGCCCCGAAAAACGCTGAACAAGAGCAGCGTTTTTCGGGGCTAAATGGTTGGGATGCCAACCTGAATGGTTACAGGCTTTCCAGCATCCGTTTGAGCACCACGGTGGCAGAAATCTCCCGGTTGGCTGCTTCGGGGATGACGATGGAGGTGGGGGCTTCGATGACGCTGTCGGTGACAATTATGTTGCGACGCACGGGTAGGCAGTGCATGAAGAAGGCTTGGTTGGTCACTGCCATCTGACGGTCGGAAACGGTCCAAGAGAGGTAATCGTGGTAGTCGCCGAGCACTTTTCCATAGTCTTCGGGACGGGTGACGCCTGGGCAACTCCAGTTCTTGGCATAGATGAAGTCGGCACCTTCGAAGGCTTTCATCTGGTCGTATTCCACGGGGGCATTGCCTACAAACTGTGGGTCAAGTTCGTAACCCTCGGGATGGGTGACGACGAAATCGACATCGGCGGCATTCATCCATTCGGCGAAGGAGTTGGGCACAGCCTGTGGGAGTGCCTTGGGGTGCGGAGCCCATGAAAGCACCACCTTGGGACGCCGGTTGGGAGTACGCTGCACGGGGTTGCCGCCGAAGAGAGGATTGGGCTGGATGAAAGTCTTGTCTTTGTACTCCTCGATGGTGATGAGGTCGGCAAATGCCTGCAAGGGGTGAACCGTGGCACTCTCCATGAAGAACACGGGGCGGCCGCTGTACTGGATGAACTGGTTGAGGATTTTCTCTTCGTAGTCGTCCTTGCGAGACTCGAAACGGGCAAAGGAACGCACGCCGATGAGGTCGCAGTAACAGCCCATCACGGGGATGGCTTCGAGGAGGTGTTCGCTCTTGTCGCTCTCCATGATGACTCCACGCTCGGTCTCCAGTTTCCATGCCCCTTGGTTGACGTCGAGCACGATGACGTTCATGCCGAGGTTGAGGGCTGCCTTCTGGGTGGAGAGGCGGGTGCGGAGGGAGTTGTTGAAGAAGATGAGCATGGCGGTCTTGTTCTTGCCCAACTCTTGGTACTTATAGCGGTTTTGTTTGATTTCGAATGCGTCGGCGAGGGCTTGTTGCAAGTTGCCGATGTCGGATACGTGTTGGAAGATTTTCATATATGGGGTGAGTTTTTGAGTTTTTGAGTTTTTAAGTTTTTAGGTTTTTGAGTTATTGACTTCGTCGAGCCAAAGATTCTTCATTTTTCACTCTTCATTCTTCATTTTTTAGTAATGCAAGGGCTTTGTTTTCGGCGGCTTCCATGATTTCGCGTTCGCCGGGTCCTTTGTCGTTGATGCCGCAGAGGTGAAGAATGCCGTGGATGATGACACGGTGCAGTTCTTCGTCGTAGGTGGTTCCTTGCTGCTGGGCGTTGGAACGCACGGTGTCGAGGCTGATGAAGAGGTCGCCAGAGATGGTGTCTTTCTTGCCCATCAGTGCTGCGTCATCGCAATAGTCGAAGGTGATGATGTCGGTATAGTAGTCGTGCTGGAGGTATTGTTGGTTCACCTCCAGAATCTTCTCGTCGTTGCAGAAGATGTAGGCGATGTCGCCCACTTTCTTGCCGTAGGTGGCAGCGACCGCCTTAATCCACGCACTGGTGTCTCGACGGCGGATGGCAGGCATTTTCACGCCGTCAACTTGGTAGGTAATCATGGGTCGTGATGAGTTTTAGTTGGAGTGAATGCCTTGGAACAGTTCCTCGTTCTTCAGGGCTTTCAGTCCTTGGGTGTAAATCTCGCTGGAAGTGTTGAAAATCTCGTGATATTCTGACATGTCCCAGAGGTCGCGTGCCACGAGTGCCTTCAGTTGCAGTTTGAGTAGGGGCAATGTGGCTTGGAATGCAGAATCGGTGTATTCAATC
This sequence comes from Bacteroidaceae bacterium, assembly GCA_017483605.1. Lineage (GTDB taxonomy): Bacteria > Bacteroidota > Bacteroidia > Bacteroidales > Bacteroidaceae > Minthosoma. The sequence continues at coordinate 6,711 of JAFUWG010000017.1, forward strand.
TTCTCTTCTTTTGCTTTGGCAATGAGGATGTCCATCATGTCCTGTGGCACGGTGAAGTCCTGTTTGAAACGCTCGAAACCGCTACGAATGTCCTCCACCTTGTAACTCTTGCCACTGAGCCACTTGGCGTGTGCTTTGCGATAGGCATCGATGTCGTACTCTTTGGTCAGGCGTTTGCGGTTCTTCTCAATCCACTTGAGGGTGGTGCCAGTGATGCAACTCTTGGCTGCCAGTTCGCGATGCAGATGTGTGTAGGCTGCGGTGTCGAGCGGTACATACACATCGGGCATGATGCCACCACCACCATAGACGATACGTCCCCCTCGGGTGGTGTACTTCAGCGAGTCGGGGAAGTGGATGCTGTCGGCACTCATTAGTTCGCCGCTGTTGAGGCGGTCGAGCATGTCCATGTCATAACTCTTTTTGTCTCCCTTGGTATAGGGCTTTTGGAAGCAACGTCCCACGGGGCTGTAGTAGTGGGCGATGGTAAGACGGATGAGCGAACCATCTGGCAGGTCAATCGGACGTTGTACTAATCCTTTGGCAAAGGTGCGGCGACCGACGATGATGCCACGGTCGTTGTCTTGAATGGCTCCAGAGAGAATTTCGGAGGCGGAGGCGGTGAAACCATCTACCAGGATGACCACCTTGCCGATGTCCATCTTCTCTTCCTTAGCACGGTATTCGTGTCTGCCCACGGAGCGTCCTTCGGTATAGACAATCATCTCGCCCGTGTTGAGGAAGTGGTTGGAGAGGTCAACAGCGGCTTGCAGATAGCCTCCACCATTGCCTTGCAGGTCGATGACGAGGTCTTTCATGCCCAAAGCAAAGAGGTAGTCGGTCGCTTTCACAAACTCTTCGTTGGTGGTGGCACCGAACGAACTGATGCGGATGTAGCCTGTGGTGGAGTCTATCATGTAGTAGGCATCGATGGTGTAAACCGGGATTTTATCTCGGGTGACGGTGAAGGTCTGAATACCTTTGACGCCCTGACGAATAATGCCTAATTTCACTTTGCTGTCTTTCGGTCCCCTCAGCCGTTTCATCACCTCTTCACGCGACATCTTTACGCCTGCGATGGTGGAATCGTTGACCGTGACGATTTTATCGCCTGCAATGATGCCCACTTTCTCGGAGGGACCGCCGCTGACGGGCTGGATAACGACCAGCGTGTCTTCGTTGATGTTGAATTGTACACCGATGCCCTCGAATGAGCCGTTGAGAGGCTCGTTCAGCGATTGAACGTCCTTGGCAGGGGTGTAGGTAGAGTGGGGGTCAAGTTCTTTCAACATGCCACGGATGGCATCTTCCGTCATCTTCTCAAAGTTTACGGTATCTACATACAATTGACTGATGGCACTTTGGGAGTAGATGAGTTTGCGAATCTGTACGTCCAACGGATTGCCTTTTTGTTGTGCCAACACAGACGTGCTCACAACCATCAACGCCAATATGAAAATCGATTTTATCTTCATGGGAGAAATTCTTTTACGTCTTTGTGATAGGAGAGGAGTTCACGCACCACGCTCGAACTGATGCAAGCCAATTGTGGGTCGCACAGGAGCAACACAGTTTCGATGCCTGTCAGGCGGCGGTTCACTTCTGCCATATCTCGTTCAAATTCAAAATCTTTTACACTTCTTACACTTCGCAGCAGAAAACTTGCTCCTATCTGTTTGGCATAATCAGTTGTCAGTCCTTCATAGGTCTCGACACGCACCCGGCTGTCGCCTTGATAGACAGCACGAATGGCTTTCTGCCGCTCTTCAGCAGAAAACATGCCCTTCTTCTCATAGTTGACACCAATGGCAATCACCACTTCGTCAGCCACGCTCGAAAGAGCACGGTTGACAATGTCTTGATGTCCTTTGGTGAAGGGGTCGAAACTCCCTGCAAATAATGCAATTTTATTCATCTTCTGCCAATTCTGTATCTTCTTCTGGTTTGTCTTCCTCAATCACCAGATTGTTGATGATAAAGTTTTGTCGTTGCATGGTGTTTTTACCCATGTAATACTCCAGGAGTTCTTTTACTTGGTCTGTCTTGCGGAGGGTGACAGACTCCAAACGGATGTCTGGGCCAATGAAATTCTTAAACTCATCGGGAGAAATCTCACCTAAACCTTTGAAGCGGGTGATTTCTGGCTCGGGTCCCAACATGTCGATGGCTTTTACACGCTCTTCCTCGCTGTAGCAATACAGCGTGATGAAGTCGCCCTTGCTGTCGGGGTGCTCTTCCAGATATTTCTCGAGCACGGCTTTCTTGATGCGTTTCTTGCGATTACGGACACGGAAAAGCGGGGTCTGCAAGATGTAAACATGCCCTGTCTTAATCAGTTCGGGGAAGAATTGCAGGAAGAAGGTAATCATGAGCAAGCGGATGTGCATTCCGTCCACATCGGCATCGGTAGCCACAATCACTTTGTTGTACCGCAAGCCGTCGATGCCGTCTTCAATGTTGAGAGCGGCTTGAAGCAGGTTGAACTCTTCGTTCTCGTACACGACCTTCTTGGTCAAGCCGAAAGAGTTGAGAGGTTTACCACGCAGGGAGAACACTGCTTGGGTCATCACGTCGCGGCTCTTGGTGATACTTCCGCTGGCGGAATCGCCCTCTGTGATGAAGATGGAACTTTCTTCTTTGAGTTCGCCCTTCGCATCGTTGAGGTGAATCTTGCAGTCACGCAACTTTCGGTTGTGCAGGTTGGCTTTCTTGGCACGCTCACGGGCCAATTTGGTCACACCGGCAATCGCCTTTCGGTCACGTTCGTTGTCCTTGATTTTCTCTTCGATAATTTCTGCCACATCAAGATTCTTGTGCAGGTAGTTATCGACCTCTGTCTTGATGAAGTCGCCCACAAACTTGTTCACGCTGATGCCGCCATTCGGCTCCATGGTGAGCGAACCGAGTTTAATCTTGGTTTGTGACTCGAATTGCGGCTCTTGCACGTTGATGGCAATGGCAGCGATGATGCCCGAACGGATGTCACTATACTCGTAGTTCTTTCCGTAGAACTCCTTGATGGTGCGGGCGATGTGCTCTTTGAAAGCACTCTGATGTGTACCTCCCTGGATGGTGTGTTGACCATTCACGAACGAGTGGTATTCTTCGCCATATTGTTGGTTGGTATGGGTGAAGGCAATCTCGATGTCATCCCCCTTCAGATGGATGATGTCGTAAAGTGGTGTGGTGTCCATCGTGTCTTTCAGGAGGTCTTTCAGACCATTGCGGCTCACGATGCGGCTGCCGTTATAGTAAATTTCCAGTCCTGTGTTCAGGTAGGTATAGTTGCGGAGCATATTGCTGACGAACTCATCCTGAAAACGATAGTTGAGGAACAGCGTGTCGTCTGGTTGGAAGTAGATGAAAGTACCGCTTTCCTCTGTGGTGTCTTCGGTCTTGTCCTCCACCAGTTTGCCTTTCTCGAACACAGCGGAACGCACTTTCCCGTCGCGATAACTTCTGACCTCGAAACGTGTGGAAAGTGCATTGACGGCTTTGGTACCTACACCATTCAAACCGATAGACTTCTGGAAGGCTTTGGAGTCATATTTACCACCTGTGTTGAGGATGGAAACAGCCTCTATCATCTTGCCTTGAGGGATGCCTCGACCATAGTCACGCACGGTGACGGCGAGATTGTCTTTCACCTCCACTTCGATGCGTTTGCCTGCCTGCATCTTGAACTCATCGATACTGTTGTCCACAATTTCTTTCAGCAACACATAGATGCCGTCTTCGGCGTGGCTGCCATCGCCCAGACGGCCGATGTACATACCAGGACGCAGACGGATGTGCTCAACTCCAGTGAGGGTGATGATGTTAGCGTCGTCGTAGTTGTAGTTGGGGGTATTATTCTTCAGGTTTAGTTCTTCCATCTTCTTTCTTACTTTATGGTCTTCTTGTAGCAACGTCTTCTCTTGTGTTGTCTTCTCTCAAAGTAAATCCACTGCTGCTGCACTTTCGAGTTCTCCTCCAGTTCGGGGTTGGTCTCCACATAGTCATATCCTTCAGAGATGTAGATGGGCAGAAGGTCGTAGAAGAGGATGGCATTGACACCCTTGCTCTGATATTCTGGCAAAACGCCAACTAGCATGAGGTCGAGTGTCTTGGGTTTCTTGATTTTGAGGGCTTTCAGCAGATGCCACCATCCCAGAGGCGTGAGTTTTCCTTTCGCTTTCTGCAAGGCTCTCGACAGCGATGGCATGGAGATACCAACTGCCACCAGACGGCCATTTGCTTCTGTGATGAGGCTCACCAGTTTGAGGTCAAGGATGGGGAGATACATCTTCACATACTGGTCTATCTGCTTCTGGCTCAGTTCGCTATATCCGAAGAGCGGTTTGAATGCCTCGTTGATGACCGCAAAGATTTCCTGTCCATACTCCTTGGCGATTTTCTTTGCTGAGGTATATTTTTTGATACGGAGGTCGTATTTCTTCATCACGATTTCGGCAATGCGGCTCAGTCGTTCAGGCATTCCCTCCTTTTTCGGCACGGTCATGAGCATCTCAATCCAGTCGGCATCTTTTTCAAAGCCCAGTTTTTCGATGTGCTTCTGGTAGTAGGGGTAGTTGTAGATGGTTGCCATCGTGGAAAGTTCCTCAAAACCTTCAATCAGCATACCTTCCGCATCCATGTCGGTGAAGCCGAGAGGACCCTGTATGGTGTCCATGCCTTTTTCTTTTCCCCACTTTTCAACCGCCTCCAGCAGTGCTTGGCTCACTTCTTCGTCGTCGATGAAGTCAATCCATCCGAAACGTACATTTTTCAGATTCCATGTCTTGTTGGCTTTGTTGTTGATGATGCCTGCTATGCGACCCGCCAACTTTCCGTCTTTGTATGCCAAGAAATAAACAGCCTCGCAAAATTCCATTGCGGCGTTTTTATCAGAAAAAGTATTGAGCATATCCTCATAGAGGTCAGGGACAGAATAGGGGTTGTCCTTGTATAACTCGTAATTAAAACGGATGAACTGTTTTAGTTCTTTTTGAGTCTCAACTTTCTTGATTGTCACCATGATTTCACACGAATTTTTGGCAAAGATACAATTTTTTCTGCTTTTATTTTGTTCAATTACTTTTTATTAACTAATTTTACACCCAAATACCGAAAAAACTCTTAAAAAAACTAAAAAGTTATGCGTATTCTTAAATCTCTCGTTGCTATCGCAATGGTTGCATTGTGTAGCACGAACGTGATGGCTCAGGAAGAGAGTTGTTGCGGAAGCGGCGTATGTGCCGAGGCTCAAGAACTGGGCTATAAGCCTTATTCTTATGGGTTCGTTCAAGTGCAGGGTGGTGTTGGTACCACATTTACAGATGTCAGTTGCTGGAAACTGCTTTCTCCAACTGTCAGCATCGCTGCAGGTAAAATGTTCACCCCCATTGTTGGTGCTCGTCTGCATGTCAACGCATGGGAGTCAAAGGGTGGTTTTGACACAATGGCTCAGTACTATCCTGGCATCACGGCTTACGACCAGGCACAGGGTGCGTGGGAACTGCTGGGGTCTCCTCTGAAGTACAAATTCAACTACTTCAACACGAACGTTGACCTCATGATTAACGTTCTGAACATCTTCTCAAAGAAAGTGCATCGCCCATTCGACCTCTACCTCATTGGTGGTGTAGGTTTGAATTACGCTTGGCACAACAATGACTTTGAGAGCATTACTTCTCGCTACAATGTTTCCAGCGACATTTCTAACGCTTGGGGCAAGAACCAGACTCCACGTCACAACTTGCTCAGCCACAACCTTCGTCTGGGTGTTCTTGCTGACTATAACATCGCCAAGAACTGGAGCATCGGTGCTGAAATCGATTTCAACTCGCTCGACGACCGTTTCAACAGCAAGTACAAGGATGCTGACGACTGGATGATGACAGGTCAGATTTCACTCACTTATAAGTTTGGTTTCAAGAAGGTCAGCAAGCCTGCACCTCCAGCACCAGTCATCGAGAAGGCTCCAGAGCCAGAACCTGTGAAGGAAGTGGCTCCAGCACCTGTGGAGAAGCCAAAGCCAGTTGTGGTTGAGGAACCTATCAAGGAGACGATTTTCTATGCCATCCGCGAGAGTGACGTGGAGACTCAGAGCATCATTAACCGCGTGGTTGCTTGGTGCAAGAAGTATCCAAACAAGAAGATTACGGTGGACGGTTATGCCGACAAGGGCACAGGTAATCCAAAACTGAACGTTGGTTATGCTCAGAAGCGTGCCGAGAAGGTGGCTTCTCTCCTTCAGGAGAAGGGCGTTCCTGCCAGCCAGATGGTTGTGAAGTCATACGGCGACACCGTTCAGCCATTCCCAGAGAACGACAAGAACCGTTGTGTGATTATCGAGGGTAAGTAATCTTTCTCTTGGCAAAAAAGACGAACAACAAGCAATGGACAAATTAAGTTATGCATTAGGTCTGGGCATCGGACAGCAACTCAAGCAGATGGGCTTGAAAGATGCTCTCAAGATAGAGGATTTCGCTGCATCTATCGTTGATGTGCTGAACGAGAACCCATTGAAAGTGAGCAATCAGGAGGCACAGCAGATTGTCAACACATTCTTCCAGAGGATGGAGGCTGAGCAGAACGCTGCAAAGGCAGAGGCTGGTAAGGCTGCCAAGGAAGAAGGGGCAAAGTTCTTGGCTGAGAATGCGAAGAAAGAAGGCATCATCGTGACCAAGAGCGGCTTGCAGTATGAGGTGCTTACTGAGGGCACAGGCAAGAAGCCAAAGGCTACCGACACCGTGCGATGCCACTACGAGGGTCGTCTGCTCGACGGCACCGTGTTCGACAGCAGTTACAAGCGTAACGCCCCTGCCGACTTCGGTTTGCAGCAGGTCATCGCAGGTTGGACAGAAGGTGTTCAACTGATGGGCGAGGGAGCCAAATATCGCTTCTACATCCCTTATATGCTGGCATACGGCGAGGGTGGCGCAGGTGCGATGATTCCTCCGTTCGCTACACTGATTTTCGATGTAGAACTCATCAAGGTGCTCTAAGCAGATACCCAACAGAAAGAGGGGGCAAACCGCCGTGGTTTGCCCCCTCTCTTTGTCTTGTGGGTTGGGTTTTATCCGTTGTAACTCTGTACTTCCCGCATCACTCGCAGGAAGTTGCCGCCCCAGATCATCTGAATCTGCTCTTCCGTGTAGCGTTCACGCAACAGGTGGCGGGTGAAGTTGATGAGTTCGCTGGCGGAGGCACAACCACGGATGCCGCCATCGCCGTCAAAGTCGGTGCCGATGCCGACGTGCTCGATACCCATGATGTTGACCATGTGGTTGAGGTGTTCGATGGCATCCAGAATGGTGGCTTCAGTCACGCCAGTGGTGGGTGAGTCGAACGCTCTGAGCACATTCTGCGGGTTGTAATCGACCGAATCCTTCACCAAGAAGCCGTGATAGAGGGTCACTTGAGCCACACCGCCAGCATCGGCGAGGGCACGCATCTGTGCGTCCGTGAGGTTGCGTGGATGGTCGCACAGGGCACGTGCCGATGAGTGGCTGCACACAATCGGCGTCCGGCTGATTTTCAGGGCGTCGTAGAAACTCTCTTCGCCAGCATGACTGAGGTCAACCATCATGCCCACACGGTTCATTTCTTGGATGACCTGTTCGCCAAAGGCACTCACGCCGCCATGTTCATGGTGGCTCTTGTTGGCGGAGTCGCAGATGTCGTTGTCGCCGTTGTGGCAGAGGGTCATGTACACCACGCCACGCTTGCGGAATGCCTCCACGTTTTTGAGGTCTTTGCCGATGGCGTATCCGTTCTCAATGCCCATCATAATAGCCTTTTTCCCCTCCCGCTTCAGTCGCCAGAGGTCGTCGGGCGTATAGGCAATATCGACGGCTGTGCAGTTCTTCGCCACCATTTCCTCTATCTGTGTGAGAATCTGGTTTGCCTTTGCCGTCGCATTTTCCAGCGATGCCTCGTCGCGTTCCTGCTGGGGCAGATAAGCCACCATGATGGTGGAGTCGAGGTGTCCTTCCGTCATCTTGTGCAAATCGACCAGGATTTTCGGGTCACGCGAAGCGAAATTGATGCCCTTCCCGAAGAACATCGGTGTGTCGCAATGGCTGTCGAGGGTCAGGATTTTGTGGTGCAACGCCTTTGCCTGCTTGAACTCCGCACTCTCTCCGACCAGCCACTGGAAGATGGGCAGCATCTCGTGGTTTCCCCTCAAGATGAATGTCTCAGGATGCCACTGCACACCCAGAATGGACTTGAACTCGTTGCTTTCCACCGCTTCAATCACCCCGTCGGGACTCACGGCTGTCACCTTCAGACAAGGGGCTGCCTCCTTGCAAGCCTGGTGATGGAAGGAGTTGACGGCGAGGGTAGAGGTGTTGCCTTGCTCCTTTTCCTGCGATGCCGCTGCGTCAGAAGGGACTGCGGCAGGGAAGAGGCGGGCAAGAATGGAACCAGCCGAGAGGGTCACGGTGTGTGATGGATACCGCCTGTCTTCGTCCTGCGAATGCTTGATGCGTGTGCCCTCCCTTTGGCTGTAAATGTCTTGATAGTTGCTGCCTCCGAGGGCGGCGTTGATGATTTGGATGCCCTTGCAGATGCCCAGCATCGGAAGTTGACGGTCATACGCCAAGCGTGCCAGCAGCAACTCTTGTTGGTCGCGTTCGGGCGTGATGCCGTGCAGTTCTTTGATAGGCTCCTCGCCCAGCAGCAGCGGATTGATGTCGCCCCCACCGCTGAAGATGATGCCGTCCAGCCGGTCGAGCAGTTCGCCCAGCCGGTCGGTCTCGTAGAACGGAGGAATGATGAACGGGATGCCTCCTGCTTTCAGCACCGACTGATAATAGCCCTCAGCCAGCGTGCAGGTCTCGTTGGCATAGTTGCCCGTGATGCCAATGACGGGGCGAGCCGCCTTGGTGGGGAAGTGGCTGTTGATGCCCTCGTATGTCGCTTGCCAGTCAAAACTTTTCATGGTTGTTGATATTTATAGCGTTCCTGTTTTTGTCTTGTGAGCCTTCTCCAACCCCCTTTTGCCGCAGACGCTCTTAAAACTAAAGTTAGATTTTATAAAATTAAACTTAAATTTTATAAAATTAAACTTAAATTTATATAAATCTAACTTGAATTTTATAAAATCTAACTTTAGTTTTAAGAACCCTTGCGGTAAGGGTACAAAAATAGCCTGTAAGGAAGGTGGTTGCCATCCCTACAGACTATCAGTCTTACTTCTTCTTTTTCTTCTTTTTGAATGATTCGTAGAAGGGCTGTTCCTCTACCTGTCCTTCAAAGAACTTGGCCCATTCAGCCGCACCCTTTGGTCCGCGGGGGGCGGTGTAGCCACGCTCTTCACGAGACGGTTTGGCGGCTGCTCCACGCACCACGCCGCTGCCTTTCTTGCTGCGTTTCTCCTCACGCGGACGGTCGCTGCGTTCGCTCCGCTTGTCCACACGGCTGGTACGTTCGCCCCTGACGGAACGGAAACTGCCTCGGTCGCCACCTCTGTCGCTCTTCTTCGGAGCACGCTGTCCTTCGGGCTGGTCAGTCACCTCTACGTTCACACGTCTGCCGTCGAAGTCGGTGCCGTTCAGCACCCGGAGCACGGTTTTGGTTTGTGGCTCCGGCACCTCGAAGAAGGAGAAGTTCTGCATGAGGTCGATGCGTCCGAGGTCAATGTGCTCACCCTGCGATACGCGGTTGATAAAGCCCATGAACACCTTGGGGCTGATGCCGTCTTTCTTGCCCAGATTGATGAACAGGCGTGTGTAGCCAGCCTCGGCGGTGCGATTGCGTTCGCCACCACGGCTGCGGCTGCGTTCGCCACGGCTCCGCTTTTCGCCCCCTTCGCCTCGCTCGTTGCGGCGGTCGCCTTTCTCCGAGGGCTGAATGATTTCGGGCGCGTTCTTATAGTAGTTGAGGAAGGTGTTGAACTCCATCGACACCATGCGTTTGATGAGGTCTTCCTTCTCCATCATGTCAAACTTGCGGTACACTTCGGGGAGGAAAGGTGCGATTTCCTCTTCGTCCACCTCGACCTTCTCGATGTCGTCGATGACTTTATAGAGTTGTTTGGCACAGATTTCCTGACCTGTAGGCAGGATGCCCGGCACAAACTTCTTTTTGATCTGGTTCTCAATGTCACGCACCTTCCGCTTTTCCTTGACGTGGATGATGGAGATAGACGTGCCCGACCTGCCTGCTCGACCTGTTCGGCCCGAGCGGTGGGTGTAACTTTCGATGTCGTCGGGCAAACCATAGTTGATGACGTGGGTCAATTCGTCCACGTCCAAGCCACGGGCTGCCACATCGGTTGCCACCAGCAACTGCACACGATGCTGGCGGAACTTCTGCATGGTCAGGTCGCGCTGTGCCTGCGAGAGTTCTCCGTGCAAGGATTCGGCGTTGTAGCCATCCTTGATGAGTTTGTCCGCAATCTCTTGGGTCTCCATGCGGGTACGGCAGAAGATGATGGCATAGATTTCGGGGTAGTAGTCAGCCACACGCTTGAGGGCATTGTACTTATCGCGCGCGGATACCATATAATATATATGATTCACATGCTCGGCACCTTCGTTGCGGCTGCCCACCACGATTTCCTTGGCATCGTGGAGGTAGTTTTTCGAGATGCGTTCGATTTCCTTGCTCATTGTTGCCGAGAAGAGCAGGGTGTTACGCTCGGCAGGAACACCTGCCAGAATCGTGTCGATGCTCTCCGAGAAGCCCATGTTGAGCATTTCGTCCGCCTCGTCCAGCACGACGTTCTCCACCGTGTCCAGTTTTGCCACTTTGCGTTCCATGAGGTCAACAAGACGGCCAGGCGTGGCAACAATCACCTGCACTCCTTTCTTCAAGGCACGAATCTGCGGCTCGATGCTGGCACCGCCATAGACGGCAAGCACGTGCAGCCCCTTGATGTACTTGGAATAGTCCTTCAAGTCGTCGGTGATTTGGAGGCAAAGTTCACGGGTTGGTGCCATGATGATGGCCTGTGTGTCGGTGCGGTTCGTATCCACCTTTTGCAGTACGGGCAAACCGTATGCCGCCGTTTTGCCTGTGCCCGTCTGGGCGAGTGCGACCACGTCGTTGTTGTGTCCTAACAGGTAAGGAATCACCTTTTCCTGCACCGGCATGGGGGTCTCATAGCCCATCTCTTTGATGGCCTTGAGGATTTCGCCTGACACACCCAGTTCTTCGAAAGTGGAGTTGGTCTTGGCAAAAGCGTCCTCCAATGGAGGCTCGGCGTTTGCTGCGTTCTGCTCCACCTCGTTCTGTGGCAGGGCAGTGTCCATTGTTGACAGTTCGTTGTCCATAGTTTCTAAGTTATTTGTTTCTTCCATAATTGTCGGCAAATTCTTTACTGATAGAGTTATTAAAACTTTGGCACACCTCGGCAGCCAGTGCTTGGCCGTGTGCGATGATGCGGTTCCACTGCTCTTCGGTGAGGGAAGCGATGTCGTCTTTTCCCACTCCTTCCTTCATGAGTCCGAAAACGATGCCTGCGTTGAAGTTGTCGCCTGCCCCGATGGTCGAAACGGTTTCAATCTTATGGACCTTGTAGGTCTTGGTCACGCTGGGAGAGAAAAGACTGATTTCGCCGTCTGCGTCGGTGCAGAGCATCTGTTTGCAGTAGAAGGAGACTTCTCGTTTGTAGGCTTGTTCGGGGTTGTCAAGGCGGAACATATTCTGGAAGTCTTCGGTGGAACCACGCACGATGCTGGCATATTCAAAGTTTTCCAAAATGGTAGAATACAGTTTGATGGCTTCCGAGGCATGAGAGGAACGGAAATTGATGTCATAATAGATGAGTGCCCCACGCTGGGTGGCATAGTCAAGAAACTCTTTCACTTTTGCCCTCAACACAGGGTTGAGCACGAAATAAGAACCCATCATCACGATGTCGTCTTTGTTCACCTCGGGCCATACCACATCAAGCCTTGCCTTGGGATAGTCTTTGTAGAAAGTGTATTCTGCGTCGTTTCGCTCGTTCAGGTAGGCAAGTGAGATGGCGGTGCGTCCGTCTTCGTACATGCAGACACAGGAATCATCCACGCCGTTATCTTTCATGAATTGCTTGATGATGCCGCCCACCTTGTCATTGCCTGTCTCGGTAATCATCGTGACAGGCATACCGAGACGGCCTAACGAGATGATGCCGTTGAAGGTGGAGCCTCCAGGCACGGCGGCTGTTGGCTGTTCGTTCTTGAAGATGATGTCGAGGATGGTCTCCCCGATACCTATAATCTTTCGCATTATCTGAAAATCAATGTTGTTAAACTTTTTTCGTCAAATATTTCTTGTGCCACTTCTTGCAAAAGTTGTGGCGTGAGGTTTCTCAAGTGGTTGTAGGTATCCTCCATGCCCTCAAACTTGTTGTAGTGCAGATAGGACTTTGCCATGTCGAGGGCGTAATTCTCGAAGTTGTCGCAAGCCACTCCTATCTGCCCTTCCATCTGTTTCAGTGCAGCGTTGAACTGTCGCTCCGTGAGTGGTTTGTTCATCAGTTTGTCCAACTCCTGACGTACAATCTTCAGACATTTGCTCACATCTTCGGGGTCGCAACCGAAATAGATGGCCCATGTGGAGGTGTCGGTATAATTGGTCAACGTACTCTCTACGGTGTACACAAATCCTGTATGCTCCCGCAATGCCACGTTCAACCGTGAGTTCATGCCAGGTCCTCCAATGATGTTGTTGAGGAAATAGAGGGCAATGCGTTTATCATCCTTGGCTCCGTATGCTGCTCTTCCCACCATGACATGGGCTTGATGGGTACCCCGCTCTTCGGTGTGGAAGATTGGCGTTTGCTGCGGTTTGTCAAGACTATCCAGATTCTTTGGAGTTTCTGCATTGCTCGAACCTTCTGGCTTCGCTTGACTTTCCTGTCTTTCTTCATGTTCTTGTTTCTCCACATTCCTCCCTACAATCTTTTTCACTTCCTCAAAGTCAACATCTCCGAAAACGAAAAACACCATCTTGTTGGGCTTATAAAGCCGTTTCGTGAAACGCAGGGCATCTTCGGTCTTGAAACGTCTTACATTCTCGGCTGTTCCTAAGATATCATGTCCGAGGCTATTTCCCTCGTAGATGATATCCTCGAACCGGTCAAAAATCAGTTCTGCAGGAGAGTCGTTGTAACTCTCAATTTCATCGACGATGACCTCACACTCTTTGTCTATCTCATGTTGAGGATAGGTGCTACGAAATACAATGTCAAAAATCAGTTCCGCGGCACGGGTAAAGTGCTCTTTCAGGAAGGCTGCATACACCACCGTTTCTTCCTTGTTGGTATAGGCATTCAGGTCGCCACCTACTGCCTCCATGCGGTTAATGATGTGCCACGCCTTTCGTTTTTCGGTTCCCTTGAACATCATGTGTTCGCAAAAGTGTGCCATGCCTTCCTCTCCACGTTCTTCATCCCTTGTGCCGGCATCAATGCTGATGCCACAATATGCCACATTGGTAGGGGAAGCGATATGGATGAGTCGCAACCCATTTCCAAATTCCCATGTCTGTGCCACTTCTCTTGTCTTTCCCATGCTGTCCGTCTCCCTTTCTCAATAAATCAGCAGCCCTGCCAATCCACATAGAACAATCATCAAGATGGGATGCACCTTGTACAATCTCGTGCCGACAAAGGCAAAGAGGAAGATGATAATGCTGAGGATGAACTGGAATGTTGATTCAGTCGGGTTGCCGAAATTTTCTTTCGACATCAACATGATGGCAGCCGCAGCAATCAGTCCCACAATGGCAGGACGCAGCGAACCAAAAATGTCCGTCACGAATTTCGACTGATGGTGCTTGATGAGAAACTTGCTGATGTAGATCATCAAGATGAAAGGCAGCCAAATGATACTCAAGGATGCTAAGATGGCCCCCAACACCGCAGCCCATGTCGGATAGCCGGCATGAATCACTGCCGTATATCCTGTGTAGGTGGCACAGTTGATACCGATAGGACCAGGAGTGGATTGACTGATTGCCACGATATCCGTAAACTCGTTCACGGTCATCCAATGGTGTTTGTTCACCACTTCGTCTTGAATGAGCGACAACATGGCATAACCACCTCCAAAATTGAAGATGCCTATCTTTGAGAAGACGTAGAACAGTTGTAGGAATATCATCTTTTTATTCTTCCGTAAATGAAACCACCAAGCCCCGCTGCCAAGATGCACCAGATGGGTGAGACACCCAGAGCGGCAATCAGCACAGTACAAACCACAGGAATCCACCAGTTGTAGCGGTTGAGGTTCGCTTTTCTCGCCATTCCGAAACAGGGAGCGAGGATTAGAGCCACCACACAGGGACGTACACCCATGAAGATTTTCTCCACATAGATGTTGCCCTTGAAGGTCTGAAAGAACATGGCAATCAACAGGATGGCAACAATCGAAGGCAAGGCGGTGGCGAGTGCACCCACAATACCTCCTTTCACACCTTTGAGTTTGAAGCCTATGTGCGACGCCATATCGATGGCAAAGAGTCCGGGAGTACTCTGTGCCACGATAAGCGTATCCATAAATTCCTCTTTGTCAAGCCAGTGCTTATTGTCAACGACTTCTTTCTCCATCATCTGCACCATAGCATAGCCTCCACCCAAAGTGAAACTACCTATCTTGGCAAACGTGAGGAACAACTCTGTATAGATTCCCATCTTCTGCTTTTCCTTTCGGTCTCAGATGGACTATTTCAATTTGTTTTCCACCCACTTTCTGGCATTGACGAATGCTTCAATCCATGGAGTCACTTCGTCTGCCTTGCGGTCAGCAGGGTAGTTTGCCTGCTGCCATGGGAAGATAGCACGCTCCAAGTGAGGCATCATTGCCAAGTGGCGACCGTCAGCCGATGCAATACCAGCCACGTCGTATGTAGAACCGTTAGGATTGCCTGGATAGCCAGAGTAATTGTACTTTGCCACGATGTGATATTCGCTCTCAGCCTTAGGCAGACGGAAGTTGCCCTCGCCGTGTGCTACCCACAAGCCGAGTTTGCTGCCACTCAGCGAACCAAACATCACTGACTGATTTTCTGGAATCTGCAATGTCACAAACTCACTCTCAAACTTGTGGCTGACATTATGCAACATCTGTGCGTAATCCTTCGCGTCGGTCACGGCATGATTATGGTTCAACAGGCCCAGTTCCACCATCAACTGACAACCGTTGCAGATGCCCAATGACAAGGTGTCTTCACGAGCATAGAACGCATCGAGTGCAGCCTTTGCCTTGGGGTTGAAGAGGAAAGCACCAGCCCAACCTTTTGCAGAACCCAGCACGTCAGAGTTGGAGAAGCCTCCACAGAAGACAATCATGTTGATGTCTTCCAATGTCTCTCTGCCACTTACGAGGTCGGTCATCATCACGTCCTTCACATCGAAACCTGCCAGATAGAGCGAGTAAGCCATCTCACGTTCACCGTTCGTTCCTTTCTCACGAATGATGGCTGCCTTAATGCCTGTACGTTCGCGGCGGTCTGCACTGACACCATATTGTGCCAACTTGCCTGTGAACGAAGCAGGGAACTTGTGCTCGATAGGTTGATTCTTATAATTTTCAAAACGTTCCTTTGCCATGCCGTTAAACGACTGCTTCGTATCGAGACGGTAAGAAGTCGAATACCAGATGTCACGTAGTTTGTCAATGTCGAAATAGCGGTTGCGACCACCTTTCTTCACCACAATTTGACGTTCCTCAATCGGGTGACCAATTTCCACATAGCCAACGCCTGCGTTGTCAAGCATCTTTTCCACGTCCTTCTTATCAGCGTTTTTCACCTGGATAACGACACCCGGATTCTCCGCAAACAGCAACTTCACAGGGTCTTTCTCGGCAATGCCGTTGAGGTCTGCCTTGATACCACCTTTCTGATTTGCGAATGTCATCTCCAAAAGGGTTGTGATAAGACCGCCGGCACTGATATCATGGCCTGCCAGAATCAGCCCTTCTTTCACAAGGTCTTGTACAGCCAAGAAAGCATCTCGGAAATATTCGGGGTTCTTCACGGTTGGCACATCGCTGCCCACCTTGCCCAAACTCTGGGCGAAAGCAGAACCGCCAAGTTTCAAAGAGTCAAACGAGAAGTCGATATGCAACAATGTGGTATCCTGATCATTCACCAAAACTGGTGAAACGACTTTTTTCACGTCAGAGACTTCGCCGCCCGACGATACAATCACGGTGCCAGGGGAGATAATCTTGCTTCCGTCAGGATATTTTTGTGTCATCGACAGCGAGTCCTTACCCGTAGGCACATTCACTTGCAAGGCACAGCAGAAGTCGCTCAAAGCCTGCACGCCAGCATAAAGACGGGCATCCTCACCTTTTTGCGAACGGCAAGGCCACATCCAGTTTGCCGACAGGCTCACGGAGTCAAGGCCCTCTGCCATCGGTGCCCACACGAGATTGGTCAACGACTCTGCCACCGACAGCACCGAACCTGCTGCGGGGTCTGCTAAACCAGCCTGTGGTGCATGACCAATAGCGGTAGCAATACCTTTTTCTCCACGATAATCGAGTGCTACTACACCACAGTCGGACAATGGCAACTGAATCTCACCTTGACACTGCTGGCGGGCAATCTTACCTGTCACGGAACGGTCCACCTTATTAGTCAACCAGTCCTTACAAGCCACAGCCTCCAGTTGGAGCACGTTCTCCAAGTAACTCTCAATCTCTTTATACGAATAAGCCACGTCCTCGTACTTCCGCTCCACGGTTTCGTCTCGCATGTAAGTCTTAGGTGAGTGACCGAACATCTGTGCCACATCGAGGTCGAATGGACGCACGCCATCGCCCTGCTGGAAGGCGAAGTGGGCATCGCCCGTGCATTCGCCCACCACATACAGCGGTGCACGTTCACGTTCTGCAATCTGACGCACATGCTCAATATGTTTCTCGTCAATCAGCAGACCCATACGTTCCTGGCTCTCGTTAGCGATAATTTCTTTCGAACTCAGCGTCTGGTCACCAATCGGTAACTTCGTCATGTCAATCAGACCACCGCATTCTTCCACCAACTCCGACAGACAGTTCACATGACCTGCAGAACCGTGGTCGTGAATGCTCACCACAGGATTTACCTCTTCCTCACAGAGTGCACGTACCAAATTGTTCGCACGTTTCTGCATTTCAGGGTTCGCACGTTGCACAGCATTCAACTCGATGCCAGAAGAATAACGCCCAGTATCTACAGATGATACAGAGCCACCGCCCAGACCGATGCGATAGTTGTCACCACCCACCACAACAATCTTATTCCCCTTCTCGGGAGTGCCTTTCAGACAGTCACGCTTAGTGCCATAACCAACACCACCTGCCAGCATGATCACCTTATCATAACCATAGTCTTCCTTCACATCGCCTTGCTGCTCCGAGTGCTCAAACGTCAGCACCGAACCGCAGATAAGAGGCTGACCAAATTTGTTGCCGAAGTCACTGGCACCATTCGATGCCTTGATCAGAATCTGTTCAGGTGTCTGATAGAGCCATTGGCGGATAGGAAGAATCTCCTCCCATGGACGAATATCCCCTTCTTTGTCTGAGTTCGTCCATTTGGGATAACTATGTGGCTGACTCGGAGCAACGCCATTGCGTGGATAAGATGTCATATATACGGCTGTACCAGCAATGGGCCAACTGCCGACACCTCCACCCATACGGTCGCGAATCTCGCCGCCTGTGCCTGTTGCGGCACCATTGAATGGCTCTACTGTCGTGGGGAAATTGTGGGTCTCTGCCTTCAGCGAAATCACCGACTCGATGTCCTTCACCTCAAAGTAGTCGCTGGTCGAGTGGTCAGCAGGGGCAAACTGCTCTACCATAGGACCTTGACTGAACGCCACATTATCCTTATATGCCGAAAGAATCTTGTTCGGATTCTCCTGTGTTGTCTTCTTGATCATCTGGAACAGCGAACTTTCCTTTTCCTCGCCATCGATGATGAACGTGCCGCCAAAAATCTTATGGCGGCAGTGCTCAGAGTTGATTTGGGCGAAACCGAACACTTCCGAGTCAGTCAACTTTCTGCCCAACTGACCTTCCACTTTGTGCAGATACTCGATTTCCTCAGGTGAGAGGGCAAGACCTTCCTGCTCGTTATACTCTTCCAAGTTCTCGATGTGGAGGATAGGGGCTGGCTCGATGTTCACCGTGAAGATATCTTGGTTCAACCCGTTGTACATGCGTTGCAGCATAGGGTCGTACTCGGCATCCTCATTATCCACGGGGAAATACTCTTCGATACGCTGTACACCTTGAATCGCCATGTTTTGGGTAATCTCCACAGCATTGGTACTCCACGGAGTAATCATCTCACGACGAGGACCCACAAAATAGCCCTCCAAACAGTCCTTGTTTTCTGGTACGGCTTCGCCATACAACCAGCAAAGTTCATTGGTTTCATCAGCAGAGAGTTTGTGATTGGTTTGAGTGGCAATCACACTCTTGGCTGGCGTTCTGAAAAAATAAATCATACGGATGGTTGATGATAATACATGTAAAATCTTTTGCAAAGGTACGCATTTTTCTTCTAACATGGAGAACAAAACATCTTGAACTTGTATTATGAGGTGAAAAAATCCTTTTATGACCACTCTTTTTTTAAGAAACCGCCGTGTCATAAAACGATTTTGGCTTCATTCTTTCCCCTCCTCTTTTGATAGAAAGTTTCCAGCACAAAACGTTTAATGCGAGCCTTTTTACCCCTTTCTATAAGTTAAAAAGAGTTAAAATTGAGGCTCGATTGGTATTTTTTTATTGAAATGTTCCTTGTTGTCAAGTTTTAATTGTACTTTTGCCACCTAATTATGGTGTTTTCAGACATTTATCACATGTCAAAACACGGAGTGAGAAAATCATGATGAAAGTTATCAGTTTGGTTATGTGTATGCTTGCTGTAACTTGTGTTACTAAAGCACAGGACACTATCACCATTAACAATGCGAAACTGATACGTGTGGGAGATTCCGTGCAACTCTCAATGAGCATTGACATGAGGCAGAGTGAGATAGGGCGGAATGAGATTGTGTTGATAGAACCTATCATTGAAGTTCCTACATCGTCAGCAGTCATTCTGCCGTCGGTAGGCATCTATGGGCAAAAGCCCTATTATTACTATCTGCGTTCGGGCAATCGTTGGCTGCAGCGGCAGGGAGACATAATGCTGAGGGCAAAAAAGGTGAAACAGCCGATTCAATATGTGCATACCATGCCATACGAGGCGTGGATGGACACGGCGAGAGTCAATATCACCGTCAGCAGCAATCATTATTGTGATGGAACGACAGCATTGACCGACTTTACCGTATTTTCGGCTGAGCCACACGCCGTGCAAGGGCGGCTGCATACTGAGACCATCTACAAGACGTTGAAAGGGCAGGCACACATCGATTACGTGGTCAATGTCACCACCATCAACCCGACCTATCACGATAACGCCCGAGAGTTGAACAAGATACGTCAGAGCATTGACTCTGTGCGAACCGATACGGCGAATGCCATCCGAGATATTACCATCAAAGGATATGCTTCGCCTGAAGGACCTTACGACAACAATGTGCGACTGGCGAAGGGGCGAACAGAGAGCCTTGCACGCCATATCGCTGAAGCATATAACATACCCAATGAGAGGATGCGTACAGACTATCAGCCAGAGGACTGGGAAGGACTGTACAAACGGGTGGAGCAGTCAACGCTGCCACATAAGGCAGAAATCCTTGCACTCATTGATGATGTCAGTCTTAACGACGACCTCGATGCCAAGTTGCAACTCATCAAGTCCGAGTTTCCCTCGGATTATCAGTACATCCTCCGCGACATCATGCCCTACCTGCGTCATTCGGATTACACCATTAACTATGATCGGCATGTAGCACGGGTGGTAGAGGCAGGTGCTGACACCATCTGGACACTTCCGTCAGGGGAGCCACTTCCCGAGAAGACGATGGAGGAGATGCCTAAGCCGTTCCGTCCGTTGCTTGCGGTGAAGACCAACTTGCTCTTCGATGCGTTGGCGACACCCAACTTCGAGATAGAAGTACCTTTCGGCAGGAACCGGCAGTGGAGCCTGATGGTAGAAGACTGGTTCCCGTGGTGGCTCTTCAGTAAAAATGCCCAGGCAGATGTCAATCCGTTGAGGCTTCTGGGCGTGCCATACTATCGCGAGAGTGCCAGAGGTTACCAAGATGCCTACGAGGTGTGGACCGTTGGTGTAGAACTTCGTCGTTGGTTCAGCAAATGTTGGGGTAATCAGCCGCTCATGACAGGGCATTTCGCAGGGCTTTATGCCGCCAGCGGAAAGTACGACATCGAGCGGAACAGTGTGGGCGACCAAGGAGAGTTTGTCAGTCTCGGAGCCACATGGGGCTACTCATGGCTGCTGGGCAGACGGCTCAACCTTGAACTTTCAGCCAGCGTAGGCGTGCTGTGGGGACCACAGCGTCACTACCACGGCGAGTATGACGACACCCACCTTATCTGGAAAGAAAACAGAAACTTCACCTATTTCGGCCCCACCAAACTTAAACTTTCCATTGCATGGCTGCTGGGCGACACGCTTCGCAAGAAGCAGAGAAAGGAGGTGAGAGATGAATAAGCGTTCTTTGATATGCAACAGGACCTGCCGAACGTTCCGGGTTCTTCCGCTCATCGGGCTTCTGCTGACGCTGCTTGCCTCCTGCGAGCGTCGTCCGTTGGAGTTGGAAGTGGAAGAAGACGTGCGAGTGAAACTGCTGGTCAAGTGGAAAGTGGCATTCGAGTTCATCTATGGCATTGAGCCGACAGGTATGACCGTCATGCTGTGGGGCGACAACGCCGCTGCTCCGCAGGTGGAAATCAGCAACTCCGACTCCGTGCTGCTCAAACTTGAGCCCGACCGCTATCGTATGATTATCTTCAATCAGACCTTCAGCGAGTTCCCCTACCTCGGGTTCTACGACACCTCTCGTTTCGACAGCATTGCGGCACGTTCGCTCAGTTACACCACGCGGGCGTGGAACTCAGGCATCACCAACCTCTACTATCCCGACCCGATGGCTGTGGCAGTCGATTCGTTCACCATCTCCAAAGACATGGTGCACCAAGATTCCACCATTTTTGTCAACTACAACGATTACGTGGAAGACAAGTCGTCCATCTATAGCGAGCGGATACGTTACTATGAGATACCCGAAACGCCCTATCCGATGACCGTCACGCTCTTTGTCAAGGCGAAAGTGAAGCGTCGGCAGAGCATCAAGTCTATCGAGGCGAGCCTCAGCGGTTTGGCAGAGGGCTTCTACATGAGCAAGGTGAACCGCACCCGAGAGGGTGGCACCATGGAACTCAATGACGAGCGGTGGAAACGCTATACCTATGGCGAAGAGGAGGACAGCATGGGCTACATCGTGGCGGAGATGCCTTCCTTCGGGCTTCCCTACGGCAAAGAACTTCGTGCCGAGCGTGACAGCCTTGACAATGTGCTCAAGTTCCACTTCACCCTCATCGATGGCGAGACGCTGGATTTGACCTACCATGTGGGCAAAGACATTCAGTACATCACTCCCGATGGCGAGGAGGCACAGATACGTTATCGAGAAGACCTCTACAACCTCAAACTGGAGGTGGACTTGACGGATGTCATGGTGATGCCATACAAACCGCCCGTACAGTCTGGTGCAGGCTTCAATGCCGAAGTGGCAGATTGGGAAGAAGGCCCTATTATTGATATGGGCACTTTCTGAGTCCGAGCATCTATCAGAGAAAGAAAAAAGAAGTGATATTAATAACTAAAAACAATATGATTATGAAAAAATTTAACAATCTAAAGAGTTGGATGCCAGCGTTTTCTTTGGCTGCTTTCTTGTTTGCTGCTTGCTCGCAAACAGAGACACTGGAAGACATTACCCAAAATTCTCAAGATGCAGCACCGACAGCCGTGCAGTTTGGCACATATCTAAACGGTGGAAAGGAGAGTCGTGCAGGGCATGTTGGCGATATAAACACAACTCAGTTGCAACAGAGCAAAGACCAGGGTGGTGGTTTTGGTGTTTTTGCATATTTCACTGGTTCAACAGATTGGAGTTCATCAAGTGAACCGACACCCAATTTCATGTATAATCAGTTGGTGACATATAATAGTACAGATAACAAGTGGACGTATTCTCCAATTAAATACTGGCCCAACGGAAATGCTACAGCGGATAATCAACAAGCAACAGGCGAAGATGGAGGTAAAGTAAGTTTTTTTGCTTATGCACCATATGTGGACGTAACTCAAAACTCTAATGATGCAACAAAAAATGCAGAGCCGAGTGGTAAAGACAACGGTATTATCGCCCTTACAGGAAATAAAGGAACAGGTAATCCTAAAGTAACGTATAAGTTGGACGCATCAAACCCTGTAGATTTGTTGTGGGGTACACGTTCAAGCACCACAAGTTATAATTTAGCAGGATACCCTTCTGGTGGTTCCCAGACAGACACAGGAGGTGATACAAAGAAAGTCAATACAAACCTAACGAAACAAACGATAGGCGAGACTGTTGATTTTACATTCAAGCATACTTTGGCTCGAATCGGAGGAAGTCCAATTACTATAAACAACGCTGAGTATGGAGGTGTATATGTTGCGTTGGATATTGATGATAATACCCATAGTAGTATAGACCGTGAGGAAGATACAGATGGAAACTATCTTACACTTGTTACGGTTAATTCAATTACTATCGCAAATACAACAGATAACGATAATAGAGCAAACAGCAACATTAAATCAAGAGGTGTTTTTGATTTGTGTAATGGGACATGGGATGTTACAAGTGCAGAAGAAATGACAATTAACGATGTTGTTAATTTTTCATCAGATGGTACAACAAAAGGTATTAATAAGGACTTTGCAGAGCCATCATCAGTTCCAACCTTTACTTCAGGTTCTGAAAAGGGGTGGAGTATGAAAGGCGTGACCTCAACATTGGAAAAATTATACACGAATAAAGAGGGTTTTTTGGTCATCCCCTCGCCAGAAGATCAAAAACTTAGAATTACGATTAAATATACGGTAAGGACTTATGATAAAAACTTGGCAGCCCCCGCAAATGGAGAAAGCAATTGTTCAAAGGTTGATCAGACTATAACTAAGGATATTACATTTGAAAGAGGTTTGAAAAGTAATAAAATTTACCGTCTGAATCTATATCTTGGCCTTACTTCTGTCAAATTTGATGCAAAGGTTGTAGATTGGGGTGATGATAATGGTGATGGAACCATAGGAACTGGTGAGGGTGAACAAAAACAGGAAGTTGATTTGCCCATCAACGTGTCAGATCCAGCAACAACATAATTTTAATTGTAAATCTTACAAACAAGGGGCGGAGCCAACACACTCCGCCTTTATTTTAACCTCTAAAACACATTTGTATAATGAACACATACAAAGGACAAAGAAAAGTAACCACGACCACGGAAGAGTCGTGGGAAACAGACAA
Organism: Bacteroidaceae bacterium; assembly: GCA_017483605.1. Classification (GTDB taxonomy): domain Bacteria; phylum Bacteroidota; class Bacteroidia; order Bacteroidales; family Bacteroidaceae; genus Minthosoma. The sequence continues at coordinate 30,127 of JAFUWG010000017.1, forward strand.
ACTGCAAGAAAATAAACAGCCACGTGAGAAAAATGCAGGAGCCAAAGCCATTTTAGGAGAAATTGGAAAAATCTTCTTTGGTGCGGCTCAAGCCGTACTTGCTGCAGGTATTTTTGCTTGGCTTCAAGGAGTTGTAACGGAACAGCCTTCAACCCCGATGTGTATAGTCATTATAATTACTATCATCCTTTTCTTAGCAGGTGCCATGTTCAATTATTATTCACGTTCTGTATCGTCGTGTTGATGCCTTATCTATTTTCAAGTATCGAGACGATAAGGAAGAAATGTGTAACTTTTCCATGTCTCTCGAATAGAGAGAGGGTGGAAATGAGATAAGGTGCATAGTCGTAACGAGTACACGAGTTAATTCGTGTACTCGTTTTGTATGATTACGTGTCGAGTGCATGAATTGATACGACACGAGGTAACGACAAGGGGGGAGGTGAAAATTTAGGGTTGCTCGTTGAGGAATGCGGCGAGTTGGGCGACGGCTCGGGCACGGTGGCTGATGCCGTTTTTGATGTCGGTGCCGAGTTCGGCGAAGGTTTGGGTGTAGCCGTCGGGAATGAAGAGGGGGTCGTAGCCGAAACCGCCGGTGCCACGCTTCTCGGGGATGATGCGGCCGGTGACGATGCCATCGAAGTAGTGCTCTTCGCCGCCCAAGAGCAGGGCGATGCTGGTGCGGAAGGCGGCGGGCCAGGAGGGGGTGCTGATAGAATCTGCGGAGCCGTCAGAAGTGGCGGAAGAATGAGCGGGGAGGGCGCGGAGACGGTCAAGGAGGGTGTCCATGTTGGCTTCGTCCTTAGTAGGGGAGGGGGTGCGGCCGTGGATGGCGGCGTAGCGGGCGGAATAAACGCCTGGTTCGCCGCCCAGGGCATCGACTTGCAGACCAGAGTCGTCGGCAAAGCAGTCGAGCCCATAGTGTTCCTTCACGTAGCGGGCTTTCTGCATGGCATTTTCGCTGAAGGTGGCACCCGTCTCGGGGATGTCAACGTCGCAGCCGATGTCTTTCAGGCTCTTGATTTCGTACTTGCCGCCAAGGATGGCTCGTATCTCTTCCAACTTGTGGGTGTTGTTGCTGGCAAAAACTAATGTCTTCATACGCTGTAAAATTGATGAATGTCAAATTTGTCAATTGCAGTTGTAAAATTAGCACTTTTCTTTCATCTTGAATGTCATTTTTCTAAAAAAATCACTTTTTCGTGCATTTTTTCTTGTTTTTGTTTGACAAATAGAAAAAAAACACCTACTTTTGTTTACAATATGTTCAAAAGCCGATAACAAAACCATTCAACTAAATCATAGAAAAAACTCCTTACAATGGAAAAGATTGATAAACTTGACAAGCAGATTATGGAGATTATCTCTGCCAATGCCCGCATTCCTTTCAAGGATGTGGCTGCTGTTTGTGGCGTGTCTCGTGCAGCGATACACCAGCGTGTGCAACGTCTGATCGACACCAATGTCATCATTGGTTCTGGCTATGTCATCAACCCGAAGAGTCTGGGTTACAACACCTGTACATACGTGGGTATCCGTCTGGAAAAAGGCTCGATGTATGCCCGGGTGGTGGACGAGTTGAACAAGATTCCCGAGATTGTGGAATGCCACTACACGACGGGACCTTACACCATGCTGGTGAAACTCTACGCTCGCGACAATGAACAACTGATGGACTTGTTGAACCGCAAGATTCAGGGCATCACAGGCGTGGATTCGACCGAAACGCTGATTTCGCTCGACCAGAGTATCAAGAAAGAAGTGCCCATCTGTGTGACAGACAATCTGGAAGAGAAGATTCAGAAAGGCGGCAAGGCGAAGATTATCCTTGCCGATGACGAGTAGGATTATTTCAGGTGTCGGGAATGATGCAGGTTCTCGTCGAACACCTTGAACGTATAGCCCTCCTTCTGTAGCCACTCAATGCTGCGGGGGAGGGCTGTTTTTAGTTTGTCGATGCTTCGCAAGGAGTCGTGGAACGTGATGATGGACCCGTTGCGAGTGTAATTCTTGATGTTGTTGAAGACATCGTCGGCGGTGAGATTCTTGGAGTAGTCGCGTGTGACGAGGTCCCACATGATGATGGTGTAGTGGCGGCGGAGGCTGATGTACTGGGCATTTCTCATCCATCCACGTGGGGGGCGGAAGAGGTTGGAGTGTATCAGCGTGTCGGCTTTGTTGGCGTTGCGCAGGTAGCGTTTGCTGCCCACGGTGAGGCCGCCGATGTGGTTGAACGTGTGGTTGCCCAGACGATGCCCGTGCGACTTGATGAGTTCGAACAGTTCGGGATATTTCCGCACGTTGTCGCCCACCATGAAGAAGGTGGCTTTCACGCCGTAGCGGTCGAGTGTCTCAATCAGCCAAGGGGTGGACTGGGGAATGGGCCCATCGTCGAAGGTCAGATAGACGGCCTTCTCCGTTGGGTCCATTCTCCAGATTGCACTGGGATAAAGCCAGCGTAACCACTTGGTTGGTTGTTCTATAATCACGGGAAATTGTTAAAAGTCAAAAGTTAAATGTGAGATGTTAAATGTCAAATGGGCTGTAGGAAACGTGCATCGCGTCAGCCACATTTGACATTTAACATCTTACATCCTATTGTAGTTGTATGCCTGCATTGTCACACTTGGAAACGAAGGCACTGTAGAGGCTTTGCAGTTCCTTGTCCAACTGCTCGTAGTGCTTCTTGTAGTCTGCCTTCTTGGCTGCATTGGAGTCGCCCAGTTTTTGGTAGATGTCCTGCATGTTGAGCAGGGCATAAATGTCGCTGTAGCAGTCTCGCCATGCCCCCTGGAAGTAGGTGTTCTCGAGCGAAAGGTACCACTTGATGTACTCTTTCGACTTCTTTTCCACGTCTGCCAGAATGACGGCAGCCTTTTCGGGCTGACCGCAGGCGATGTAGCCATTCACAAGGTCGAGCGAAGCACTTTCGGTGCTGTGTGGCACGTTGTACGATGGAATCTCTGTCTCGCACTTGTCGAGTGCCTTCAACGCCTTGTCGAGTTTGCCTTCCTTCACCAGATTGGTGATGAGGGTGGCAAACCAGCGACGGTGGGTGTAGCACATACGCATGGTGGTCTCGTCGATGTAGAGGTCAGGATGCTTCAAGTTGCCGTAGTGGTACTTGTTCATCATGTTCTCGTACATCTTTTCGGTGTCAACCACCGAGTGTACGACGCCACGAATCAGTTCGTTATCGTCGAAGACAAATGGACTGATACGCCATGCGATGCCTTCCTGGATGAAGTGACGCCAGAGGTTGCCGAAGTTGCTGGCTCCCACGGTGGTGGACATGTAGAGCGGACGGGAGAAGTTGCTCTGGGCAATCATCTCCAGCATCATGATGAAACTCTTGGTGACACGTCCCTGCCCCTTGAGGCTGATGACCATCTGGTCGGGGATGGAGTCTTCGGGGATGAGCATACCGGAGCGTTTCACTGCCTCCTTGTCGATGTCGAGGTAGAGTGTGTCGCTGGGCAGGCAAGGCTTGATGCCCTTCACCAACTCACGGTCAGCGTCGGACAGGTCGCCATACTCCTGGAGCACGAACTTCTTGATGGCGGTCTTGATTTCAAAAGGATTGTCGCCCCACAGACGTTTTGCCAAAGCGGAATCCTGCTCGATGACCAATCGAACGATGTCTTTGATATTCAGTCCATCAGAAATCTCTGGATTCACATCAATCATTTCGTTCTTGCCTGTGGTGTACTGGTAGCGTTTCCAACTGATGGGCAATGGACTTGACTGGCCTTCGCCAGCGTAGGCAGGACGCTTCATCTGGTCGATGTACCAATCGGTCTGGAGGTAGGAGAGGTTGCAGACACGCACGTCGGTGCGGTTGCCCTCGGTGTCCTCGTTGTACCAGAGAGGGAAGGTGTCGTTGTCGCCGTTGGTGTAGATGACGCCGTCGTGAGGAATGGTCTCCAGATAGTTCAATCCGAAGTCACGGCACACGTAGCGGTTGGAGCGGTCGTGGTCGTCCCATGTCTGGCTGACCATCTGCAATGGTACAGCAACGGCGGGGACAAGACCAATGATGCCAGCAGCGATGGCTGCCATGCGAGGATTCATCTTCTTGCCCAAGAACTTGCCCAGCCATTCGTAGATGGCGGCAATGCCAAGACCGCACCAGATGGCAAATGCATAGAACGAGCCTGCATAGGCATAGTCACGTTCACGAGGCTGCAACGGTGTCTGATTCAAGTAGATAACGATGGCGATACCTGTCATGAAGAAGAGGAAGAACACCACCCAGAACTGCTGAATGCCTTTCTTGTCGCGGAATGCCTGCCAGAAGAAGCCGAGCAGACCGAGAATGAGGGGAAGGCAGTAGAAGACGTTGTGTCCCTTGTTGTTCTTCAGGTCGGATGGCAACATGTCTTGGTTGCCCAAACGTGCATCGTCAATCGCGCTGAAGCCCGAGAGCCAGTTGCCGTGCTCCAGTTCTCCATTGCCCTGAATGTCGTTCTGACGACCGGCAAAGTTCCACATGAAGTAACGCCAGTACATCCAGTTCATCTGATAGGAGAGGAAGAAGCGGATGTTGTCCATCTGGCTTGGAATCTCAACCGTGCGAGACTCGCGGCCAGGTATCTTGTATTCCACAGAATGTGTGTTCACACCACCCAACCATGACTGATAGGCTGCAACATGATTGCTTTCGTCGCTGTAGATGCGAGGGAAGAGCATACACTGGTTGGAAGGATAGACGAGTGAGAACTTCTCACGTACCATGATGTATTCGTCCTTCTCGCTCTCGTCTTTCTTGTCCTTGCGCTGATAGACAGGAGCACCCTTTTCGGTGGCGTAAGACATGGTGCCATCGCCGTTGTCCTTGATTTCGGGCTGTGACATGAAGGTCTGGCCATAGAAGAGAGGACGTTCGCCATACTGCTCACGACCTAAATACTCGCCCAGCGTGAACACATCTTCGGGAGAGTTCTGGTCCATTGGCGGATTGGCTTCCGAACGGATGACAATCACAGCGTATGAACTGTAGCCGACGGTCATCAAAGTCATGCAGAGAATGGCTGTATTGAGAATGCGAGGTGTTGCCTTGCGAGTGACGAACAACACGCCAGCAATGGCTGCCAGCACCAAAATGCCGATGATGACAGAAGCAGCACCGTGGCCATAGAATGGAATACCGAGCAGGGCTGTGCTGACGAGGAACGATACGTACATACGGTTCTCGCTCTTTGCCTTTGTCGTTTCCCAGAGAGCCCAGATGAGGGCTGCTGCCAACAGGGTGAGGTAGATGTAAAGACCTGTATTGTAAGGCATTCCGAGCGTGTTGACGAACAGAAGTTCAAACCAGCCACCAATCTTCACGATGCCAGGCACAATACCGTAAAGCACGGCAGCGACAATCACCACCGAGATGCCTAACACGATGAGGGAGCCTTTTCCTGTTGGGTTCTTGCTCATCTTGTAGTAGTAAACCAGCACAATGGCAGGGATACACAAAAGGTTCAGAAGGTGTACGCCGATGGAGAGGCCGACCAGATAGGCGATGAAGACGAGCCAGCGGTCGGAATGAGGTGCATCGGCATTGTCTTCCCACTTGAGAATCAGCCAGAAAACCAATGCAGTGAAGAAACTGGAGAAAGCATAGACCTCACCTTCGACGGCTGAGAACCAGAAGGTGTCGCTCCATGTGTAGATGAGAGCACCTGCGATGCCGCTACCCATAATGGCGAGTATCTGCCCAATGGTTGGCTGCTCTTCGTCCTTGACCAGCAGTTTCTTTGCCAAGTGTGTCACGCTCCAGAAGAGGAACAGGATGCAGCCTGCACTGAGCAAGGCGTTCATCGTGTTAATCATCTTTGCAATCTGTGTAGCGTCACTGGCAAAAAGTGAGAAGAAATTGCCAAAGAGCATGAAGAAAGGTGCACCAGGTGGGTGTCCAACCTCCAGTTTGGCGGCTGTGGAAATGAACTCAGGGCAGTCCCAGAAACTTGCCGTGGGTTCGATGGTAGAGCAGTAGGTGAATGCCGCAATAGCAAAAATCACCCAGCCGACTACGTTATTGATGAATTTGTACTGTTTCATGTCAATCTGTTATTTCTCAATTTCATGAAGTTCCACCTTGAAAATCAGAGCAGAATAAGGCTTAATGTCCTTGCCGGTCTCGCGTTCGCCGTATGCCAACTGATAAGGGATGTAAAGTTCCCATTCAGAGCCAACAGGCATCATTTCCAATGCTTCTGTCCAGCCCTTGATGACCTGATTTACTTGGAAACTGGTGGGTTTGCCACGCTTATAACTGCTGTCGAACACGGTGCCGTCGATAAGGCGACCTTCGTAATCGACACTCACTTTCTGCTTGGCTGTTGGCTTTTCGCCAGTACCCATCTTGATGACTTTATACTGCAAGCCGCTGGCTGTGGTGATGACACCCTCTTTGGTCTTGTTCTCTTCGAGGAACTTTTCGCCAGCGATGCGATTGGCAGCGTACTTCTTCTCTTGGTTGGCTGTCTGACGTGCTTGCATCTTGGTATTTAACTCCTTGCCTGCATCTTCTGCTGTCATGTCGCTTTTGCCGTACAATGCTGCAACTAAGCCACTTACGATGATTTTTGGGTCAACGCTCATGCCTTCATCGGCAGAATAATAGTCGTCGGAAAAACGCTTCGCATTCTGCAGAATCTGTCCGCCAGTGCTCTCGCCGGCACTATGTGCAGCCTTTTCCTTGTCGTTAGGGTCGGCATTGGAACGGTCGAGGATGCCCTGAACGAAGGTGTCAAAATGGTCTTCTGCCACGCCGAGTTGACCTGTAGCATACTGCTTTAAGCCTTGTGACATGGCGATGCCATACATATAACCAAGAGAGTCGCCTGCATTGGCTAATGCAGGTTTTTCCACTTGAATATCAGTCTTTTTCCCTTTCTTCTGAGCATCGATGAAAGCGGCAAGGTCTGCCTTTTGTTTCTCTTTGAATGCCTTCAGGTCAGCGGCATCCTGTGCCTTCTTTGCTTTGATGGCTTCTTTAGCAGCCCAGATGGAGTCTTTGACTTCTGTCTGCGCAAAAACAGCGCTTGCCATGGCAAACGCTGCTATTGTGAGTATGAATGACTTTTTCATAATGCAAATTGTCAATTCTCAACGATTGATTGTCAACTTATCAATGAATTATTTCAGCACTTCAATGGTGAAGACAAGTGTAGAGAAAGGCTTAATCTGACCCATGTTCTGTGAACCGTAGCCAAGTTCCTGTGGAATCGTTACTTCCCATTTAGAACCAGCAGGCATCATCTTGAGGGCCTCAACCCATCCTGGGATGACACGTGGATTGGCCATATCGACCTCGAATGGCATGTTACGCTCATAACTGCTGTCGAACACAGTGCCATCGATGAGTTTGCCTTCGTAGTTCACCTTTACGGTTGTGGTGTCAGAAGGAAGGGCGCCATCGCCAGCTACAAGCACTTTGTACTGCAAGCCGCTTGCTGTGGTCTGCACACCTTCTTTTGACTTATTTTCAGCCAGATACTTCTCGCCTGCAGCCTTGTTGTCGCCAAACTCCTTCATCATTTTGGCATCCTGATAAGGCTTCAACAACTCCTGGAATTTCACGTTTGCGTCTTCGGCAGATATGTCTCCTGTGCCCTTCAGACCAGCAACGATACCAGCAACGATGCTTTTTACATTGATAGTCTTAGTTGAGTCGTCGCCATAAACCTCTTGACCGAGACCTTTTGCCATCTGCTGAAGGTCGTGACCGATTTCAAGTCCCTTTGTATAGGCGTCTTTCTTGGGGTCAACCTCGTTGACAGCACCTTCCTTGATACCCTTGATGAACTGGTCGATGTTGACAGAGTCAATGCCCAGTCGCATGGTCATATACTGCTTCAAATTTTCTGACTGAGCCAAACCTACATAATAAGCGATAGAGTCTGCATTGTCCTTGAGACCAGCACTTGAGCCGCCGTCACAAGAAACCATTGTCATGGCAGTCGTTGCAACAGCCGCTGCCACCATAAGAATTTTCTTCATTTTTTTATTGTTTTTTTAGTGAATATATTCTTTTTGGAGTGTACGAGGTTTTTATCGTGCACAAAATCATGCAAAGTTAACGTTTATTTTGCTGATAATCTGTCTATCCAAGCAAAAAACACCTCTTTTTAATATTTTTTTGTACATGAACCTAACTTTTATCCATTATAAAGGACAAAAAGAAAGATGCATCGCAGGTGTAAAACCTTAGATGCATCCTCATTATCTTGTTAATACTTTGTTTCTTTTTTCTTCCCTCGTCGAACTCAAGTGCCAAATTGGCACTGAGTGTTTCGGAAAGTTTTTTTGCAGCGTTCAATCTCAATTATTTAACGATTGATACATTGCTAACGATTGCTGCGATTGCTACGATAGCCACTGCGATAATTGTCATAGTTTCCATAAAACAATCTCCTTTCTTTAATTAAATTAATAATTAATACTTTGAATGTTTAACTAAACCTTTAACTTTATGAACCTAACCTTTATCTTTATATCCTAAACAACCTTTCACCCGACTTATTGAGACATCTTGAATCTTTTTACCTTGTCTCTTGTCTTTTTACCTTATACTTATTATTATATGTTGTGTCTTGCGACTAATGAAAGTTCTTAAAAATTGGAGGAGGGCTTCTCACGAAGACCTAACTCCTAAATAACAATCTTTTACTAACCTAAATCTAATACCTTTACCAAAACCTATATGATAGAATACTAACCTGTATCTTTTTAGGTGTCTCAGAAACTTGTCTTCATCACTCGCTTGTGACCTCTTTGTTTCCTTTTGACGATGCAAAGGTACGGGGTTTTCAAATATTGACCAAGAGAAAACTGGAGATTTTAAAGAAAAAACGGTGTTTTATTGATTTGAATCAAGATTTGTGTGCGAACACACGGCAAAAAGCCCCTAAAACTGTGTGTGCACACAGTTTTTTCGGAAGGGGCAAAAAAGACGTCTTTGAACACATCCTCCCTTGCAGCGTCTTTTTACACATTATTTATAATATAAACATTCCTTTTGGGGCTCTTAACGGGGGGCTTGAAAGAAAAATCACAGCCTTAAACAAAGATTTTTCCCGAAAAGGCTTGGGAGTTTGGGACAAAAAAGGTATTTTTGCATTTACATCTTCGTTGAAACTAAAATAAACTCAATTAATAACTTAAATTCATTAACATTTTATGTGGTTATGTAACTCTTCAATCGGAAGGAAAGTCATCATGTCTGTCACAGGCTTGGCACTTATCCTCTTCCTGACGTTTCATGGATGCATGAACGTAGTGGCACTTTTCAGTGCGGAGGCGTACAACCAAATCTGTGAATTGCTTGGTTCCAACTGGTATGCCATTGCGGCAACCTGTGGCTTGGCTGCCCTGATGGCAATCCACATCATCTACGCCTTCATCCTCACCTTCCAGAACCGGAAGGCTCGTGGCAACAACAAGTATGCCATCACTGACAAACCCAAAGCAGTGGAATGGGCGAGCCAGAACATGCTCGTGCTTGGCATCATTGTGTGCCTCGGTCTGGTGCTTCACCTGAAGGACTTCTGGGCAAACATGATGTGGGCTGAAATCATCGGTGCAGAGGGTCAGTTCTCTCCAACAGACGGTTTCGGCTGGATCAAGTACACCTTCTCCAACCCCGTCTTCGTGGTACTCTACCTCATTTGGATTGCAGCCATCTGGCTTCACCTCACACACGGCTTCTGGTCAGCCCTTCAGACACTCGGCTGGAGCGGTCACACTTGGTTCTGCCGCTGGAAGTATATTGGCTACATCTGGTCAACCGTGGTGATGGCAATGTTTGCCATTGTGGTTATCGCATTTGCACTTTGTCCCGACTGTCTCGGCGGTTGTGAAGGCAAGGTTGTTCCTTTCTGGATGTAATAAAATTGAAAAAGTCAAAAATTGAAGAATTGAAGTCGCTAATGAGAAAAACTTCAATTTTTCAATCCTTCAATTCTTAAATTCTAAAAACATTATGGCAATCAATATCGATTCTAAAATACCTGAGGGACCCGTTGCTGAGAAATGGTCGAACTATAAGGCACATCAGCGTTTGGTGAACCCAAAGAACAAACTGAAGTTGGATGTCATCGTCGTTGGTACGGGTTTGGCAGGTGCTTCAGCAGCCGCATCTCTTGGTGAGATGGGCTTCAACGTCCTCAACTTCTGTATTCAGGACTCTCCACGCCGTGCACACTCCATCGCTGCACAGGGTGGTATCAATGCTGCCAAGAACTATCAGAACGATGGCGACTCTATCTATCGCCTGTTCTATGATACCGTGAAGGGTGGTGACTACCGTGCTCGCGAGGCAAACGTGTATCGTCTGGCTGAGGTCAGCAACTCCATCATCGACCAGTGTGTGGCTCAGGGCGTTCCTTTCGCTCGCGAATATGGTGGCACACTCGCCAACCGTTCCTTCGGTGGTGCACAGGTGTCTCGTACTTTCTATGCCAAGGGTCAGACAGGTCAGCAACTCCTGCTCGGTGCATACAGTGCCCTTTCTGCACAGGTGAATGCCGGCAAGGTGAAACTCTACACCCGTTATGAGATGCTCGACGTGGTGATTATCGATGGAAAGGCTCGTGGTATCATCGCCAAGAACCTCGTCACAGGTAAACTGGAGCGTTTCTCTGCCAATGCTGTGGTCATCGCTACAGGCGGTTATGGCAACACATACTTCCTTTCTACCAATGCAATGGGTTGCAACGTGACAGCAGCGATGTCTTGCTACCGCAAGGGTGCTTACTTTGCCAATCCTTGCTACGTGCAGATTCACCCCACTTGTATTCCTGTTCACGGCGACAAGCAGTCGAAACTCACCCTCATGTCTGAGTCTCTGCGTAACGATGGCCGTATCTGGGTGCCCAAGAAACTCGAAGATGCCAAGGCATTGCAGGCTGGCACCAAGGAGGGTTACGAAATTCCAGAAGAAGACCGCGACTACTACCTGGAGCGTCGCTATCCAGCATTCGGCAACCTCGTTCCTCGCGACGTGGCTTCACGTGCTGCCAAGGAGCGTTGCGACAAGGGCTTCGGTGTGAACAACACGGGTCTTGCCGTTTATCTCGATTTCTCCGAGTCTATCCAGCGTCTCGGCATCGACGTGATTCGTCAGCGTTATGGCAACCTCTTCGACATGTATGAGGAGATTACTGACGTGAATCCAGGCGAAAAGCGTAAGACCGTCAACGGTGTTGACTATTATAACCCCATGATGATTTTCCCAGCCATCCACTACACGATGGGCGGTATTTGGGTTGACTACGAATTGCAGACCTCCATCCCTGGTCTCTTTGCCATTGGCGAGTGCAACTTCTCCGACCACGGAGCCAACCGCCTCGGTGCTTCTGCTCTCATGCAGGGTCTTGCTGACGGTTACTTCGTATTGCCTTACACCATCCAGAACTACCTCGCCGACCAGAGTATCTGGCCACGCATCTCTACCGATGCACCAGAGTTCGCCGAAGTGGAGAAGGCAACCGAAGAGCGTATCCAGAAACTCATGAACATCAAGGGTAAGCGTTCTGTTGATTCCATCCACAAGGAACTGGGTCACATCTGCTGGGAGTACATTGGCATGGGTCGCACCAAGGAAGGACTCGAAAAGGGTATCAAACTCATCGACGAACTCCGCAAGGAATTTGACACCAACCTCTTCATCCCAGGCTCTCGTGAGGGTCTCAACGTGGAACTTGACAAGGCCATCCACCTCGACGACTTCATCACCATGGGTAAACTCATCGCCTACGACGCCCTCTCTCGCGAGGAGTCTTGCGGCGGTCACTTCCGCGAGGAGCACCAGACCGAGGAAGGCGAGGCAAAGCGTGACGACAAGAACTTCTTCTACGTGGGCTGCTGGAAGTATGAAGGCAACGACGCCACTGCTCCATCGCTCATCAAGGAGCCACTCGAGTATGAAGCAATCAAAGTACAAACCCGTAACTACAAGAACTAATCACCATGGCTGAAAAAGTATTAAAATCATTCACAGTAAAATACTGGAAGCAGAATGGTCCGAAAGATGCGGGTCATTTTGAAGAGAAGGTAATGAAGGACATCCCTGGCGATACTTCGTTCCTCGAAATGCTCGACATCCTCAAC
>JAFUWG010000018.1 GCA_017483605.1 Bacteroidaceae bacterium
ATGGCTGAAAAAGTATTAAAATCATTCACAGTAAAATACTGGAAGCAGAATGGTCCGAAAGATGCGGGTCATTTTGAAGAGAAGGTAATGAAGGACATCCCTGGCGATACTTCGTTCCTCGAAATGCTCGACATCCTCAACGAGCAACTGATTGAAGACGGCAAGGAGCCTTTCGTGTTTGACCACGACTGCCGCGAGGGCATCTGCGGCATGTGCTCGCTCTACATCAACGGTACGCCACACGGCAAGACCGAGCGTGGTGCCACTACTTGCCAACTCTACATGCGTAAGTTCAACGAGGGCGACGTCATCACCATCGAGCCTTGGCGTTCAGCAGGTTTCCCTGTCATCAAGGACTGTATGGTTGACCGCACAGCATTCGACAAAATCATCCAAGCAGGTGGTTACACCACCGTTCGTACTGGTGCTCCACAGGACGCCAACGCCATCCTTATCCCCAAGGAGGATGCCGACGAGGCAATGGACTGTGCATCCTGCATCGGTTGCGGTGCTTGCGTAGCAGCCTGCAAGAACGGTTCTGCCATGCTCTTCGTGTCCTCCAAGGTCAGCCAGTTGGCTCTCCTTCCACAAGGTCGCGTAGAGGCCGCCCGTCGTGCCAAGGCAATGGTCGCCAAGATGGACGAACTCGGTTTCGGCAACTGCACCAACACCCGTGCCTGCGAAGCCGTATGTCCCAAGTGCGAGACCATCGCCAACATCGCCCGCCTCAACCGCGAGTTCATCAAGGCCAAGTTGGCAGATTAAGCGTATATACATTATTTATTATATACTAGAGCGCCGCAGAATTCTGTTCTGCGGCGTTTCTCAAATACCCCACACATGAAACCGCCCATCCGCAAACCCACCGTCCACAGCATGAAGCGGCGCAGCCTTTCCCACGACTATAGTTACAAAGGCTATTACCACATCACCATTACCACAATCCGAACACTCCGCCAGCCCCTCGGTCAGATAGCAGGTCAACTGGACAAACCCGACGGAGACCCTCACGCTCCCCACGTGGAACTTTCCTCCATCGGGAAGATGGTGGAAGAAGAACTCAAGAACAGCATCCACAAGTTCTATCCGATGCTGGAAGTTCAGGATTATGTCATCATGCCCGAACATCTACATTTCTTACTGGTCGCTCACAGCAATATTGTATCAAAGAATGGCAAATCCACACATTTGGGGCATGTCATAGCAGGGTTTAAGTATGGGTGCAACAAGCGATATTGGGCAATGACAGGGAAGATTGCCACGACGACAGAATCGTCTGGCACACTTGGCTCCCCCACCGTGCCTAGTGTCCCTACTGTGCTTGGCGATTCCGTCGCCAAGTCCCCCTCTTCCACCCCCTCCTCCCTTCCGCCCCTCTTCGACCCTGGCTATTGCGATGTCATGCCTATCGACGCATCCCAACTTTCCACCCAACGCACCTATATCCATTCCAACCCTCGCAGTCGCCTTCTCCGCATGACGAATCGCTCCTTCCTCCAACCTCAGCGTCACACAATCGACACCGCCGTCAGCATCCCTGCCCTCCACGGCTACTTGCAACGTGAATGCCCTCAGCAACTCACCCCCGAGTCTTTCTCCACAATCGAAAAGCGGCTCCTGCAACAGAACGGACACGTGATGTGCGATAGTTATGGGAAAACAGAACTGCTGCATAAAAGACTGCTCCCCGTGGTTTGCCACCGTAAGGATGCCCCGCTCTTCCAACAGCAGAAAGTCCGCTGTCTGGCTGAAGCCGCATCCGGAGCCGTACTCGTCTCTGCCCGCATCTCCAAGGGTGAGCAGGAAATCATGGATGCAGCCCTTCTCTCAGGCTATCCTGTCATCCGAATAGAGGACAAAGGCTTCCCCGACATCTATCATCCTTCAGCAGACCGCATGGACGACTGTGCAGCAGGGCTGCTCTTGCTGCTGACACCCTGGTCTTATCAGTTCAGAAGGCACGATGACGGGGTCACCGTCGCTTTTTGCAAGACCATGAACTGCGTGGCTCAAGCCGTCTGCAGGAAAAAGGATAGTTGGTGGAAAGAAGGGCAATAAAGGATTTTTTAATCAACCAAATTATTAACTTACAGAATAGCGTTTCTGTTCGTACTTATTTAAAATAATCCAATGGATGGTCACAGGTTATCACATTGTGCTACTTTTTGATATGAATGACATTTGCTTAGGGGTTAGTAGCGAAACTTCTGTATAGATTGATAGACGGGACTACCGCTTTTTGTAGGAATCCACAATAGATTTCTATCCACGTTCCTCCACCCACCGTCTGAAGAAAGGGTCTTCAATCTCGTAGCGATTAGTCTTGATGACGTAGCCTTGACGCATGAGTTTCTTGAGGATGCTGAAGGTGGTGCTGGTGGGAGAGGAACGGTCGGCGAGGGGATTGTTGCCGGTAGGTTTGCTCAGTTCTTGTAGCACGCGGCGGTCAGACTTGTTGAAGTTGAGCCAAAGGCGTTCGAAGTCGAGGTCGTGGAGAGTGACGAGTCTTTCTATAGCCTTGGGAATGAGGTCGGTATCCTCATGCTCATAGTTGACCAAATCCCACACTTGGGCGGCTATCTGCAGGGTGTAGTAAGGGTGGCAGTTCGTGAAAGCCAGAATCTCCTCGGCAAGTTCTTCGTTGAGCCGTTCCGCAACATACTGCTTGAAGTCCTCGTATGGAATCTTTGCCAGCCGCATCAGTTGGCCGAAGTGGTAGAAGGGTGACTTTTTCTTCTCGAAAATGCTTTCCATCATTGACTCTTGACTACCCAAGAAGACGTAGTTGATATGCTGTTGCGTTTGCATGATGGAACGCAGTTGCTTGTCGAATCCCTTGATGCCATCAATCTCTTGAAACTCGTCCAGCACAACAATGAGCCGATTCTTCTCCGTGCTGACTTTTTGGAGCAGTTCCATCGCATCTTCCAGTATCACATCGGTGTTCATGGAGGGATTGAATGTCACGTCCACAGAGCCATTCATGGGATTGGTCGATACGGTTGGAACCACCCGAAAATGCATCATCAGGTGCTTCATTTTCTCTCCGGGGTAAAGCCTGAACAATGCCCCCATCAGACGGCTTGCAAAGTTTTGTATGCTGGTCACACTCTGCATGTTGATGACGATGTGCTTTCGTTCCGTCTGCTCCAGAGCCTTGTTGACAAGGCTCGACTTGCCGAAACGCCGAGGGCTGATTAACACAAGATGGTTCTCACTCTTTAGAATCTGCTCCACATACTGCAGTTCTTTCGTTCTGTCTGTGAAGTACTGACCATCCACAATCGTGCCGAATTTGAAAGGATTATTCATATTGCGAAAATTTTCGTTGCGAAATTTTTCGCAAAGGTAAAAAGAAGTTACTGAACGAACAAATATCAGCGAAAGAATTTGTTCGTTCAGTAAAAATTTTTTGTGATTTTGGGCCAAAATCGGGAGTCGTTCGTCGGGGGATTCCCTGACGAGGTGTGAAGTCTTGACAAAAATGCTACATTCCATTTTTTGTGCCCTCGTGTCCTCAAAAGTGGTCTGAGTCAGACCACCGAAGCGGTGTGACTCAGACCGCCGAGGTGGTGTGACTCAGACCACTTTTGAGGTGTCGAGCATCGCCTTTTGGGGGGCCTGAGGGAGTGTCCTCAGGTGGAACGGGTGTTATTTGATGTACACCTTCTGGTGATTTTTGATGTAGATGCCGTGGGTGGGGTGAGTGACAGGGCGGCCGGTGAGGTCGTACCAGACGGAGGTGGAGGCTGGTTGAGGCGTGGGCAGGCTCTCGATGGAAACCCCTTCTGAGCGGTTGAGGATGCCCGTGAAGACCTCTTGGTTGTTCTCCAATGTGATGGTGTATTCACCCTTTGTCGTATAGTCGGAGATGTCGATGTTGAGTGCCAGCACGTCGTTGGTCTTCACCGATTTGGTATAGACCGCCTGTCCTGACGGGTCGGTAATGGTGACGGCGTATGCGTCGCGGAGTGTGCCGAGGTCGATGGTCAGCGCGGTGCTGCTGTATTCGCCAGATACCGCCTCTTCAGGGATGCCGTCTGCCTTTCTTTGAGGACCCTTCGGATTTGTCTTCACCACATGAGTGAAGTCGATTCGCTTCTTGCCTTCCGCATCTTCGTTAAAGTTCCAATCGGGGTGTTTGTAGATGACTTCATCGCCCACGGTGCAAGTCATGAGGACGGTAAGAATGCCATCCAAATAACCATAGTCAACATTTTCGAGCGGTGCTCTATTGCCACCAACACCCTCCATCCATGTGTCGGTCAAATTGTATATGACTGCCAAAAGACCTGGGTCTTTCCGCACTTGTGTGCAGATGCCTTTATAGCAATCAGATTCTTCCTTCTTTTTATCTTCAACGATATAAGCCCTAATCGCATTCTCCTGTGTGGAATATACATTGATTGTGTCGCCCACTTCTGCCCCGAAGTCATACAGCAAGTTCAGTTTCTCCTCGCCACGGACAGCAAAATAGACGCGTTTTCCTTCTTCGTAAATGAATCCCGTTTCATCTCCGTATATCGCGGGATGACCGATTCCTGCCTTATCCATAGGGCTGAAGTCATATCGCTCGACTAACTTTCTGCATGGTTTCCCTTCCACGGAGACAAACTCAGCATCGTCTGAAAAGGCATAATGCACAAGATAGTAGGAGCCTCCCACAGAACACTTCACAATCCACTCTTTGCCGTCCTCAATGAAGGGGCGGTAATCACTTCCACCGCACACCACTTCCACAGGCTCTTCATCCTCAAACGACACTTGATAGACACCTTCTTTGAAGCCTGGTATCTTGGCTTCCACTCGTCTGGAAACCATGCAGTCAGGCTGTTCCCCATCGGGGTCATAGGGTGCATAGATGTTGATGCGGATGTTTCCCTCGCCAATGGTACAAGTAATCATATAGTCATAGCAATTGATAGGCTGGATGCCTGTCACATGGAGCGTGTCTCCCAAAAACTCATACTCAAGATAGTCTTGATAACCTCGTTGTCCAAACGCTGCCCATTCCTCCTCGGTTAAGTCGAAGTATTCCAGATGCTTCGACTTGTACTCATCTGTGTTTATCTCCGTTCTTTTTGTGACATCATCCTCAATAATGTTGGGGAACTGGCTCCAAGTGCCAGAGGCTTCATAAAGCGATTTGGTGCCAAGAGGAACATAGAGGGTGGCGGTACTGAACAGGGATTTTTCCTCTTCTTCACTAAGCCATTCGAAAACGTTGCGAGCAATGCTGAAAGGCTGCTCGATGTGAGAGATGACACGTTTGAGAGAGGTACAACCATAGAACGCATTATCACCAATTTTCGTTAATGTATTGGGGAGTTCTACCTCTGCAAGTTTGTCGCAACCGAAGAACGCATTGTTCAGAATGTTTGTGATACCTTCAGGAATGATGATGGAAGTGAGTGAATGGCAATAAGCGAAGGTGTTCCATTCGATGGTTTCCAGATGGGATGGCAGAACGACAGATTCAAGTTTGTAGCAGTCCATAAAAGCCTCACGACCGATTTGGGAGACCCCTTGAGGAATATAAATAGATGTCATGTTTTCGCAATTGCAAAAAGCATTATAGCCGATGTTGTACACGCTTTCGGGTAGTTTTATAGATGAAAGACGTATACAATAGGCAAAAGCCTCTGCTTCGATTTGAGTTAATTGACAACCTTCTGCAAAAGTGACAGAAGCGAGTGCCGAACATCCATGAAAAGCAGAGAATCCAATGAGAGTGACACTGGCTGGTATCTGTACAGACGTGAGGCTTTCACAGTGTTGAAACGTGTTGGAATCAATGGATGGAATACCTTCTGGAAGTTCTATTGATTCAAGACTGGTGCAATTATTGAACACGTCGCCTCCCAGACTTTTCAAACTTTTTGGGAGATAAATTCTTTTGAGATGGGAACACCGAGAAAAAGCAGATGTGCCAAGTTCTGTCAGTTGGCTATTTTCAGGGATAGAAACTTCTGTCAACTGAGTACAGTCACTAAAAGCACCAAGGGCTATGTGTAAGAGACTGGATGGCATTTTGATGGAAGTAAGCCCTTCACATCTATAAAAAGCATACATTTCGATGTCAGTCACCCCTTCGGGAATGATTACATCTGCAAGTTGTTTGCAATCCTCAAAAGCATTACTTCCGATAGTTGTAACGCTGGAAGGGATGAAAACAGAAGATAAAGAGTAACACGATGAGAACATGCCAGAAGAAATTTTCTTTATACCTTCTGGAAGCGTTACGGACAACAGGTTTTCACATTGATGGAATGCTGTCGTTCCAATCTTCTCAACGCTGGATGGAATATTGATTCTTTTCATGTTGGTACACCCCTCGAAAGCGGCATTTCCAATGCTGAACACCCCTTCTGGTATGGTGATGGAAACAAGGTTGGCACAATGATAAAAAGCCCTGTCTCCAACGCTTGTTACTTTGTAGCCGTTTGCCTCACTCGGAATGATGATGTCACCTCCTTGCTCTTTTTCTACCGCAGGACGTGCTGATGTGCCGTACACTTCACATGTTTTTTCTTCCTCATTCGTTACGGCAAAGTTGATGGAGATGCCTTCTGCTGTTGTAACAGAAAATTTCTCGGAAACTTTTGCTGCAGCCATGATTGAGAAGAACAATAGGACAATCAAAAAGGTGAAACGATACGTCATGTGATTGATGCCACCGACCAAGCGGAACAACATCATTGAAGAGAATGTTTTTGTTTTCATAATAATTGTAGTTTATGGTTTTTTATTTTCTTGTTGAATCTTATCCAGCACTTGCTCCAAAGTCACGTCGGGGTTGGTCTCGCCGAAAATCTCTTTCTTCAGTTTCAATTTGCGGTGCTGGACGGCAGAGACGGTGAGTCCGTAGATGTTGCCGATGGAGCGGTTGGAGAGTTGCAGGCGGGTGAGGATGCAGAGTTGGATGTCCTCTTCCTTCATGTCGGGGTGGTCAGTTCGCAGACGGGCGAAACGGTCGCCGTCGATGGCATTGAGCGTGCGTTCCACGTCTGCCCACTCTTTCGGGTTGAGGTTGATGTGGCGATGGGTGCTCTCGCTGAGTTTCCGAATCACCTCCGAGCGTTGCAGGATGAAGTTCTGCAGGAATGCGACCACCTCTTGCGACTGGTGCAGTTGCTGCTGCTGACGCTCTGCCTCTTGCTGCAAGTGCCGCTTCTCCTGCTCATGTTGAGCCACTTCGTAGGCACGTTGCTGTCGCACCAGCCGCAAACGATAGCGAAGCACCAGCACCGTCGCTGTCAGCAGGATGGCAAGGGCGGCGATGATGCCAACGAGGGTGCGGCGATGCAAGGCGGCGGTGTATGCCAAGTGTTCGTTTTCCTTCTCCTGCTGCAAGGTCGTTTGGTAGTAAGCATCTTTCTGGGCAAGTGCCTGAAAGTAAAGTGCTTCCACCTCCTCAAAAGCCTCGTCGATGGCTTCTTCCGCCTCTTCGGTGGCAAGTCGGCGAGTGGCGATTTTTGCCAGATTGCTCTGCACGATGTAGGCGGCGTGGATGTCATCGCCAGGTTCCATGCGGCGATAGGTGGCTTCGGCTTGTTCCAGCGAGTCGCAACTGAGGTAACACCGTGCCAACACCTGTAAGGTGCCTTGCAGCAGGTCGGGGGTGGCAAGTTGTTCCGCTTTTCGAGCCTCGTCGAGTGCTTGCGGATAGTCCTCCATCGCCCAATGGATGTTGGCAAGGGTGGTGAGGGTCTGACAAACCAAATCCTCGGCATTCTCTTTCACCGCCAACTCGTGGGCACGCTTGGTGAGGGCGAGTGCCTCGGTGTAGTCGTCGTCGGTGTTGTAGGCAAGTTGCGAGGCATACGTCCCCGCAAAGTCTAATAATATAATGTGGTTGCGTTCATCGTCGGGGTGGGCTTCATAGACTTCTACCGCCTTCTTTGCCAACTGCAGCGCCTCCTCGCTGTTGCTCCACGAGAGCGACTTTGCCAGTCGCTGGCAGGCAATGTAGCAGGTGTGCCAATCTGCCGACTTTTCTGCCAGGCGGATGGCTCGTCGCAACAAAGTCTCCCCTTGTCGCACGCTGTCGCGAGCCAATTCCGCTTCGCCCGCCTCCAGACAGGCTTGGGCTGTCGTGGCACCGTCGGGAGTGCTACCTTGGTGGTGTCCGCACGCCATCAACAGGCAGAGCAACACCCACATTCCTATCAGTTGAAGTCCTTTCATGGGTTTTGGTGATTGGTTTCTGCTGCAAAGTTACGACTTTTCATCATTACTTGTATCATCTACCCTATGGAAAATGTGCCACCCCTCATTTCAGCCAAACACAAAGAAAAAGAGCAACTTACGGTTTCAGTTGCTCTTTCTACCTATGGAAAATGGATTCTCGGCTCGATGAAAAAGGGATGGTTTTACCACTTATCCACCCATCGAATCACGGGTATCCCCTCGCTGCTAAACTCGATGGGAAGCCAGAGGTGGAGACTCTGCGAGAGGTGCTTGGGGTTCCAGATGTCTGCCATGAAGATAGGCTTGCCATTCATGTTATAAATATATGTGCCTTGAGCACCAAAGGTCTTCTCGGCAGGCATCTTGTGATAACCCGTGGCTTCGCCCACAAACGGAGAGGACAACTGCGTCCAGGGTCCCCAGATGCTTTCGCTGCGGAACATACGGGCTTCGTTGGGTGCCCAGCCGGTGCAGCCAGAGCAGATGAGCCAGTAGGTGCCATCGTGCTTCACGATGCAGGGAGCCTCGTTCTGACCGCCAGGAGCCACCATGTTGTATTTGCCCGTGAAGTCCAGATAGTCGTCCGTCAGTTCGCTGACCAGCAGCGTCAGGTTCTCCTGCGACGAAGTGATGTGGTATGCCTTGCCGTCATCGTCGATATAGACAGTCATGTCGCGGTTCATTTGTCCGCCTCGGAAGTCTTTCCACAGGTACATGCCCTTCTTCACCTCGGCTCTCCACTCGTCTGTCCACCAGTCTTTCCACTTGGCGGCATCCGTCTGCTGAGCGGCTTTCTGTGCCTTCTTGTCCATGTCGAAAGGCCAGATGCCAGCGTTCACACGGGTGCTGCGGATGTAGCGGAAGGGACCCGTGGGCGACTCGCTCTCGGCAAAGGCGACACGAGCCGCCTCATAGCCACGACCTTTCAGTTCGAGGTGGAAGAGCATGACGAACTTCTTCGTCTTTTCGTTATACACCACCTTCGGGCGTTCCATGATGCAGCCACGCTCGATGTCGTGCCCTGCCTCTTCGCTGACAGCCAATGCCACCCCCTCGTTCTTCCATGTCTTCAGGTCTTTGGACGAGTAAACCGACACGCCCACCTCGGTGGTGAAACCCTCGTAGGGGCGGTTCTCACCATACCAGTAATATGTGTCGCCATACTGAAGGATGTTGCCGCCGTGGGCATTGATGTGTTCGCCGTCAGTGTCAAACCACAACTGCCCGTTCCGGCTCTCGCTCAAGAAGCCGTCCATAATAGCCGTCGGACGCCCATCCTCCGTGAAAGCCCCCAACTTATACTGCCGTGGTCGGCACTCAGGTTCCCAGTAGAACACCCCCTTGCAGTGGCCGCCTGTGCGAGTCTTGCTTTCGTAGATGAGTTGGCGAAGTTGGTCACGCCCCTCCTCCATCACCTTCGGGTTCTTCTCATCCACCAGATAGCCCGTCTCCGTAATCATCACATCCACCCCGTACTTCTTCGCCACGAGGTTGATGTTTCGGATGCAGTCAGCGATGGTCTTCTCAGCCGACGGCTCCTTGCCAGCCTCCATGCTCCAGTAAGGGTAGAGCGACATGCCAATCATGTCGAACTTTGCCCCATACTTCAGCAGCGTGTCGAGGTTGCGGTTGTAGAGGTCGTTGTCGAAGCCGTTGTCGAGGTGGACGATGCAGATGGCATCCGGATAGACCTTTTTCACCGCCTCATAGCCCGCCTTGAAGAAGCCCGCATATTGTTCGGGATTCTTCTCCAGATGCCCCATGTACTCCACAATTTGAGTGTGTCCGTTCTCGTCCTTCCACTCCCAACCCGTCTTGGGGTCCATCTTCACGCTCCATAACATGCCGTTGCTCGTCTCATTGCCCACCTGCACCCACTTCACGTCTATCTGATGGTCTTTCAGATAAGTCAGCACCTCCACCGTGTGGGCAGCCAGAGCCTCCTTCATCTGCTCGAAAGACAAGCCACGCCACCCCTCGGGAATGTTCTGCTTGCCCGGGTCAGCCCACCAGTCGCTGTAGTGGAAGTCAATCATGATGGCTTGCCCCACCGCCTTGGCACGTTTGCACTTCACCAGTACATCCTCCTTGTTGCACCAGTTTCCGTGCTTCACCGGGTTCACCCACACACGGATGCGTTCAGCGTTGATGCCATAGTCGCCCATCAGCGACATGCACTCCCGCTCCCGTCCTTGCTTGTCGTAGAACTTATGCCCGTTCGCCTCCATCTCGGTTAGCCACCCCATGTCGGCACCCAACCAGAAAGGCTCTTTCTCTTGTGCATTCATCGTGGCGGCAGACAGCATCGCTACACCGCACAGCCACAGGTTTCTCCATCTTTTGTTTCTCATGGCAGTTCCGTTTTTTAGATGACAAAATCCAGACAAGACCGCTGCACCGTGTAGGGACGCACCTTCGAGTTCGCCACTGCCACGTGCTCAGGGTGAACCGCATAGCCCTTCAGAGCCGCTTCCGACTCCAGCGTGCTGTCCAGCATCACGTCCGCATTCGACGATGCCAGACGTCCGTCGATGTTCACCTTCACGTCAATCAGTCCAGGCACCTTGCCCACCAGTCCTTCCAGACCAGCCTTGATGCCTTTCTTCACGTCGTTTTTCTCCTTCTCCGAGAGTTCTGGATTCAAAGTCCAGAGGATAATGTGTTTAACCATCGTTCTCCAATTATTTTAATTATTCTTCATTCTTCACTTTTCCCTTTCATTGCGGCAGCAAATTCTTCACTTTTCACTTCTCCTTTTTCACTTTCATCGTGATAGACCTGATGCCCATCGCAGGGAAGAAAAATTCATAGCGAACCCTGTCAAACTTGCGGCTCTGCATCATGTTGACCATTTCCCCGATTTCATCCTCCGATAGTTTCCGCAGATCCATGAGGTCTTGTCCTTCGTCCTGTTTCATCACCATGCTTTCAGGGTAGTTGCAAAGCACATAATCCCCCTCATCCGACAGTTTCACCTTGTCCAGTTCCGCCTCCGACCAACAGTGGATTTCACCTGCGAGCGGATAGGCGATGCAACCATCCATCATCACGCCCAGTTCCAGCCTTTCCTTGAATTCGCCATTGATTTCGGGCGTAGAGAAGCAGACCACCAGGTTCTTGTACTTACCCTCCTTCATGACCCGTTGACAGGATTCCATGTATTCCGTGTCGAGTTCAAATTCCTCCGCCATGTCAATCGTGTAGGGTTCAGGGCTGATGTCGCTGGTCTGGTCTTTCAGGATGAAACCCTCCTCAATGTCATCTGTATAGTTGAGCAGATTCACCTTGTAGAAGTCGCCCTCCTCACCCGTCACGGCATAGAGGTCGCCAGCCCAAGCCATGCATTCGTTCGACCTGTAGCCGTCAGCCACCGCCTTGTCCGACCACTGATACTGCTCACCCCAGTCTTCCTCCTCCATCCAGCGGCACAGCGTCGGGCTCTCCTTGTCCGCCTTCCGATAGATGGGCGTGCCCTCATCCGCATTCACTACCACAAATTTCTCCACCACAGGCTTCTGGATGGCGAACAGACCACCAGCCTTCGCTTCCGCCTCCGTCTCCGTCTGGGCAGCCACAGGTTTCGCATTCGTGCAATTCACTAACAGCAGGGGCATCAACATCCCTGCCAGCCAAAAAGATAATTTCTTCATTGTTCCAAAAAGTGTTATGATGATAGATTCCGTTTCGTTCTTAGCCAATGGCGATTAGCCGTCGCCCGAGAGGTCATTTTTTCACCGTGAACGACGTAACGCCATAGTCGGGGGTATAGTAGTCGTAACGCACCCAGTCAAACGCTTGACCCATCAGCGCTTCGCAGATTACCCCAATCTGCTCTTCCGACAGATTCTTCAGGTCAACCGTCTCTCCAAACCCCTCAGACGCAGGGCGATTTCTCAGATTCTTGGGGAAGAAAAAGCCGATGTAATTCTCCTCTTTCGACACCTTGATTTTGTCCAGAGTCACATCCACGTCGCATTCGGCTTTGGCACCCACGGGGTAGGCAATGCAGCCGTCCAGCAAGACACCCAACTCAATCGATTCGCCCCACAGTTCGTCAAAATTGTCTGTCAGCACCAGATTCTTGTATTTCCCATCCTTGATGACCACCGTTTGGTGCCACGCGACCGCCTCAGCCACCTCGGCGGTGTAAGGCTCCGTAGTGATGTCGCCCACCACATCCTTTGGCAGATAGGCAGCCTCGATGTCGCCATAGTCGCCCAGGGTGCTGACCCGATAGAAGTCACCTTCTTCGCCCAGCACAGCCAAGATACGACCTTCCCATGTCACGCAGTCATCCGAAACGTAGCCTTCTGCCACCTTTTCGTTCGACCAGTGGTACTGCACATCTGCCATGTCCGACTCGATGTCTTCTATCCAGCAGCACAGCGTAGGACTGTTCTTGTCAGCCTTCTGGTAGAAGAGCGACTCATGCCCTTCCGTCACCACCACAAATTTCTCAAACACAGGCTTCTGAATGCCGAGCAGATTCTCTTCCTCTGCCGGTTCTGACTCTTGAGCGGCAGTCGTCTTTGCATTCGTGCAACTCATAAACAGCATGGACATCCACATCCCTGCCAACACAAAAAATAGTTTTTTCATTGTTCCAATAGGTTTTATAGGGGTTAATAAATACTTCTCTGGACGAGGGTCCTCAACAAATTCGCCACAAAGATACAACAAATAACCTATCGAACAAAACAAATTCGCCCGTTTTTTGTGTTTTGCCCGATAAGAAAAAGGTCAAACAGACGTACCCCCGACCTGCTTTTGCCGCAGACGTTCTTAAAACTAAACTTAGATTTTATAAAATTCAACTTAAATTTTATAAAATTGAACTTAAATTTATATAAATCTAACTTGAATTTTATAAAATCTAAGTTTAGTTTTAAGGCCCCTTGCGGCAAACGAGGGTTGGAGACGCCCGCAGAGGCTCATTGAGGGAAGCGAGGGGTGTACTTTCATAAAAATGATGCAAGTCGCATAAAACTTGCCAAATCTTTCGTTTGTTCTCGATTTTTTCCGTAATTTTGTCGTCAAATTCAGTTTGCGTTATGAAATATGGTGTAATCGGGACGGGTGCCATCGGTGGATACTATGGTGGCAAGTTGGCTCATGTGGGGAAGGAAGTGCATTTCCTTTTTCACCGCGACTTCGAGTACGTGAGGGAGCATGGGTTGCAGGTGGATTCGTGCGACGGCAGTTTCCATCTGGACAATGTGCGAGCCTACGGACGTGTGGAGGAGATGCCGAAGTGTGACGTGGTGCTGGTGGGATTGAAGTCGGTGAATAACCATCTGCTCAAGGGGCTGCTGCCGCCGCTGCTGAAGGAGGGGACGCTGGTGGTGCTGATTCAGAACGGCATTGGGCTGGAGGAGGATGTGCAGGAGATGTTTCCCGAGGTTGCCTTGGCGGCAGGGTTGGCATTCATCTGCAGTGCCAAGACGGAGCCAGGACGAGTGAACCATCAGTGCTACGGATATATCAACATCGGCAACTACTCGTGCCGGAATCAGGGGCTGATTGACCAAGTGGTGGCAGATTTCCGCGAGGCGGGTGTGGATGCCAACGAGGTGGAATATCGAGAGGCACGGTGGAAGAAAGCCGTGTGGAACATGCCGTTCAACGGGATGACGGTGGCATTGAACACGCAGACAGACCTCCTGCTGCAGAACCCCCATACGCTGCAACTCATCAAAGACCAGATGATGGAAGTGGTGAGGGCGGCACAGGCATGTGGTGTGGAGAACATCGACGAGGCGTTTGCCGACAAGATGATTGACAACACCATCCACATGACCCCTTACTCGCCCAGCATGAAACTGGACTACGACTTCGGTCGCCCGATGGAGATTGAGTATCTCTACACTCGCCCCATCAAGGAGGCACGAAAGGCGGGCTACCGCATGGCAAAACTGGAGATGCTGGAGCAGGAACTGAGATTCCTTGCCCCCCAGCCACACCCCTTTCGGGGGCTCATCTTCGATTTGGACGGCACGCTGATGAACACGCTGGAGGATTTACATGCCAGCGTGTGCTATGCCTTGGAGCAGGCAGGCTTGCCGCTGCCTACGAAGACGGACACTCGCCGCTATCTGGGCAATGGCATCAAGAACCTGATTTTCAGCAGTGTGAGCCATTTGTGCCCTGCTGCCGACGAGGCACTGAAGGAGCGGGTGCTGGACACGTTCCGAGCGTACTATGTGCAACACTCGATGGACAAGACGGCACCCTACGAGGGCATTTTGCCGATGCTTGCCGAGTGCAAGCGGAGGGGCTATGCCACAGCCATTGTGAGCAACAAGTTAGACCCTGCGGTGAAAGATTTGCATCGGGCGTTTTTCGCGGATGTCATTGAGGTTGCCATCGGTGAGACGCCAACGGTGAAACGGAAACCGGCTTCCGATATGGTGAACGAAGCCATCCGTCAACTTTCGGCTCTGCATGGCAGGGAGATTCGGAAAGCGGAATGTGTGTACGTGGGAGATAGCGAAGTCGATTTGCAGACGGCTCGCAACGCGGGGCTGCCCTGCATCGCTGTGGGGTGGGGATTCAGAGACAAGGCGTGGCTCGTCCAGCAAGGAGCGACCACGATTATCGACCATCCCCAGGAAATTTTTGAACACCTACTTCATATAACATTCTGAAGTAGTTAAGTAGTCAGAAGTTAAGTAGTTAAGCCGATACTCTGGCTGATGAGTGTACCATCGTGTATGGTAATGGCTTAACTCCTGAGCGTAGCGATAACTACTTAACTCCTTAACTACAAAAAAATAGAACTTAAAAACCCAAAAACTCAAAAAACACATCAATATGAAATTACTATTGCTTGGAAGTGGCGGCAGAGAGCACGCCTTGGCTTGGAAGATTGCCCAAAGCCCAAAGATTGAGAAGTTGTATATCGCTCCGGGAAATGCGGGCACAGCCAATGTGGGCGAAAACGTGCCCCTGAAGGCGGATGATTTCGTGGGTATCAAGGAGTTTGTGCTGACTCACGGCGTGGAGATGGTGGTGGTAGGTCCCGAAGACCCGCTGGTGAAGGGTGTGTACGACTTCTTCAAGCAGGACGAGCAACTGAAGCATGTTCCCGTGATAGGTCCGAGCAAGGCGGGTGCCGTGCTGGAAGGCAGCAAGGATTTTGCCAAGGGATTCATGCAGCGTCATGGCATCCCCACGGCGGCTTACCGCTCCTTCAACGGAACCAACATTGCCGATGGAATCGCCTTTTTGGAGAGTTTGCAACCACCATACGTGCTGAAGGCAGATGGCCTTTGTGCAGGCAAGGGTGTGCTGATTGTGCCGACGTTGGAAGAGGCCAAGCAGGAGTTTCGAGGAATGCTCGACGGCATGTTTGGCGAGGCGAGTGCCACGGTGGTGGTGGAAGAGTTCTTGTCGGGCATCGAGTGCTCCGTCTTCGTGCTGACCGATGGCAAGCACTATAAGATTCTGCCCGAAGCCAAAGACTACAAGCGGATTGGCGAGGGCGACACAGGCTTGAACACAGGCGGAATGGGCAGTGTGTCTCCTGTGCCGTTTGCCGACAAGGAGTGGATGCAGAAAGTGGAAGACCGCATCGTGCGTCCCACGGTAGAAGGACTTGCCGCCGAGGGCATCGACTACAAGGGTTTTATCTTCTTTGGACTCATCAAGGTGGACTGCGACTATGCCTACGCCAAGGCTGGCGATCCCGTGGTGATTGAGTACAACGTCCGCATGGGCGACCCCGAGACGGAAACGGTCATGCTGCGTATCAAGAGCGACCTCGTCAGCCTGCTCGAAGGGGTGGCAGCGGGCAACCTCGACACCAAGCCCCTCGAGTTTGACCCCCGTGCTGCCGTGTGCGTCATGATGGTCAGCGGTGGCTACCCACAGGCATACAAGAAGGGTTTCCCCATCACGGGCATTGACCAAGTGCAAGGTTCTGTAGTGTTCCATGCTGGCACCGCCGAGAAAGAAGGCGACATCGTCACCGCAGGTGGTCGAGTCATCGCCGTCAGTTCCTATGGTGCCACCCAGAGCGAAGCCCTCATCAAGTCTTTCACCGAGGCGGGGAAGATTCACTTTGAAGGCAAGTATTTCAGACGGGACATCGGACAGGATTTGCTGAAATAAAGACGCTTCAATAACCATCGGAGGGGCACGTCATCCTGTGACGTGCCCCTCCGATGGTGTCTTGAGAATGTTGTATAGGAAAAAAGGTGTGTGTCATCTTGCCAACTCTTGGCACACTCGGTCTTGGTAGTTGCGGGCGACTTGGGCGGAGAGGACGCCGTTGACGAGGATGGAGAAGGCGAGCAGGTGGCCGTTGGAGGCGGTGACGTAGCCGGCGAGGGCGATGCAGCCTTCGAGGGTGCCTGTCTTGGCTCGCACGTTGCCGTGGGCGTTGCCTGTCTTCATGCGGGTGTCGAGGGTGCCGTCCACTCCGGCGATGGGGAGGGCGGGGAGGAAGTGGCGGTAGATGTGGTCGTTCTTGTAGGCGTAGCGCAGCATGGCGACTTGGGCGTCGGGGCTGACGTAGTTGTAGAGCGAAACGCCGCTGCCGTCAGCTATCTCGACGTAAGAGGTGGAGGTGCCTGCCTTGCGAAGCACGTTTTCCACCTGTCGGGCTCCGTCGCGCCACGTGCAGTGGCGGCCTGTATTGAAGTGGGCGAGTTGGAAGAAGACTGCCTCTGCATGGAGGTTATCGGAGTTTTTGAGCATTCGCTGCATCACCTGGTCGATGGTGCGTGTCTTGGTGTAGAAGTTGTGTCCGTTGTGGGTGTATTCCTTCTGGCCGTAGTCGATGGGGGCGGCGTCGGCTCCTGTGACTTGGAGGCTTCGCAACTCTTGGGAGAGGATGGATGCGAAGTGGGTGGCGGGATGGAAGGAGGGGTCTTGGGAGTAACTGGTGAAGTTTGGTGCCGTCTTGCCTCGTTCGACCATGAGGGGGCAGAGGTAGGGTTCGTACTTGCTGGGCACGTCGTCCCAGCACCAGCCGTTGCCGT
This sequence comes from Bacteroidaceae bacterium, assembly GCA_017483605.1. Classification (GTDB taxonomy): domain Bacteria; phylum Bacteroidota; class Bacteroidia; order Bacteroidales; family Bacteroidaceae; genus Minthosoma. Next base: position 17,172 of record JAFUWG010000018.1, read on the forward strand.
AGAGGTCGCTGCTCTTCATGCTGGCGTCGGCGTAGATTTTGCCTCGGATGGTTCGGATGCCAAGGTCGCGGATGGTGCGTGCCAGTGTACGGAGGTCGCTGATGGAGTACATGGGGTCGAAGTCGCCTACCACGTAGATGTCGCCGACGAGGATGCTGTCGGGGGTGATGCTGCCGGTGTAGTAGGCACGGGTCTTGAACTCGTGCTGGGCACCGAGGATGCTCAGGGCTGAGATGGCGGTGAGCACTTTCTGGGTGGAGGCGGGTCGCATGACTTTGCGGTTGTTGTAGCCCCACAGGAAGGTGTCGGCGGTGAGGTCCCACACGCAGATGCCAGTGTGGAAGTAGGCGTTGTCGGCTTCGCGAGCCAGGCGGTCGAGTTCGGTTTTGATGCGTGTGTCCCACGGCATCTGTGCGTCCTCGGGGGAGAGTGGCTCGATGCCTACGGAGTCGAGTGTGAGTGTGTCGGAGGTGTGTTCTTGTGCCTGGAGTGGCAGGAGAATTGCCAGCAGCAGGGTTATGAGCGTCGTTTTGTAATGCATGTGATGAAGTCTTCTTCGTTTTGTGGGGTGATGTGATATTCTTTTTGGTCTTTGGTGACGACGACGAGTGAGGTTTGTCGTGCTTTGCCGCCGATTCGCCATCGGTTGATGCGGTCGATGCGGTCGATGTGGTCGAGGGGGATGGAGTGGTCTCTGGCAAATCGCCCTTTGTGGATGATGAGTCGGCGGTCGGCGGTGACGATGTAGTGGGTGTGTATCATCCGTTCGACGACGATGACCATGATGAGCAGGTCGAATGTGAGGAAGATGCCCACTCCTTGTCGGGGCATGGCGGCTGTCTGCCAGATGAAATAAATGGCTACTGACAGCAGGGCTGCCAGTAGCACATAATGACTGATGGTTATCTTCGATTGAAATTGTCTGTTCACGGTGAAAAGGGGTCACTTTTACTTTTCCACGGGGCTTGTCATGCCGACCTCGATGCGGTTGCCGCTCTTGAAGATTTTGCGAGCCGTGTCTTGAATGTCGGCAGTCGTGATGCTGTTGAGGGTCTCTTCGTAGGTGGTCACGCGGTCTTCGCCATAGAGGGCGTAGGTCACCATCTGCCCCATCCAGTAGCCGTTGTTCTTCAGGTCTTCGGTGTGCTTGCGGAGCATGTACTCCTTAGTCTTCTGGAGGTCTTCTTCCTTCGGGCCATTGTTCACCATGTCTTCCACGCCCTTATAGACGATTTCGGTCATCTTGGCACGCTTCTCGGGAGCCGTTGGCAACTGAATCTGCATGGTTGCCTCCTCGACGGGGTAGCGGCTCATGCCGCCACTGGTGGGCACACCGTAGGCTCCGCCTTCGTCTTCGCGAACGGTCTCCGTGTAGGTCAAGTCCATGATTTGGTCGAGGATGCTGACACAGAGGGAGTTCTTGAGGTTCACCTTCATCGGTGTGTGGTAGATGAAGAGCACGATGGCATTTGGTGTCTCTTGCTGCTTCTCGAAGACGTTGGTCACCTCGCCCTCTGCTGTCTTGAGGTCGATGAGGTTGTATTTCTCAGCGCCTTTCTTCACGGGCAGGGCACCGAGGTACTTTGCCAAGAGTGGGGCAATGGTGTCGGCATCGCAGTCGCCCACGATGAAGAACTCGAAGTCGTCGCCGTCGGCAAAACGCTCTTTGTACAACTCGATGATGCGGTCGTAGTCAATCTTGTCGAGGTCTTCTGCCTTGGTGCGGAGGGCACGCACATTATTGTTATAGACCACCTTGGCGATGGTGTCACGCAGTGCCGTAGTGGGTTGCAGTTCTTGGTTCTGCAGGCTTGCCTTGGTACGCTGGATGGCTGAGTTGAATGCCTCTACGTCCTTGCGGGGAGCGGTGAAATGGAGGTAGGTGAGTTGGAGCAGCGTCTCGAAGTCTTTCTTCACACATGAGCCCGAAACGTTCTCGCTGTCGCTGTCCACGCCTGTGCCCACGCTTGCCTGGATGCCAGCCAACTTTTTGCTCAGTTCGGTAGCGCTGAAGTTGCCCCATCCGCCGACGCTCACCCAGTCGATGTTGCCTGTCTGGTCGTATTCGTCGTTGCTGTAGAGCGAAGTGCCGCCCCAACTGTTGGCCTGCATACTGATTTGGTTGGGCGAGTAGTCAGTCTTCTTCACGTGTACCTTCACGCCGTTGCTGAGGGTGATGAGTTTGGCACCAAACTGGTCATCCTTGATTTTCTTCACCTTGCCGGGCTTTGGCATCTTCTCGATGAGCGGTTCGTCATTCACCTCTTCCTTCAGTGGCTCGATGTCTTCTTGCTCCACTTCTGCCATCCAACTGAGGATGTCTTCTTTGGTGGGCAAGATGTTGCCTTCCTTGTCGGCGGCGAAGATGGCTGCGGCAAAGTTGGAGTCGGGCATCTGTTGCAGAATCTGGTTGACCATGTCCACATTCGTCATGGGCACAATCTGGTTGTAGGCGGCATATTCCCATTCGATGCCAGGCATTGGCTCGTTGTCAATGAAGTGGCGGACACACTCGTTCACGTAGGTGCCACTACGTACCTTGTCACGCTTCTGATAGGCACTCTCTATCTGCGAGAGGTATTCGGACTTGAAACGCTCGTACTCTCCTGCGGTGAAGCCAAACTTCTTGGCACGGAGAATCTCGCGGTAGAGTGCCTGAATGCCCTGCTTGTATTCGTTTTCCTTGATGATGACCGAGCCGTCGAAAGCAGCCTTGGTCTTCGACACCACATAGTCGCCATAGCCGAAACCTGCGTTGATGAACGGAGCGTTCTCTTTCTGCAGAATGTCGCTGATGCGTTCTTCAAACATGCTGGACATGGCACCCGTGAGGAGGTTCACCATCTGATACTGAATGGTGTTCTTCTGTTCCCGTGGGAAAGCGTCATCCTTCCACATCAGCATGGCGATGTTTCGGGTCTGTTCCTTGTCCTTGTTGATGGACACGAGCGGCTCTGTGGTGTCAGGCACAGGGAAGTATTCAAACGGAGCAGCATCGGCATCCGCTGGCTGGATGTCGGCGAAGACGGTCTTTATTTTCTGCTCCATCTCATCCACGTCGATGTCGCCCACAATCACGATGCCCTGAAGGTCAGGACGATACCACTTGCGGTAGTAACTGCGCAGGTCGTCGTGCGGGAAGTTCATCACGATGTCCATGGTGCCGATGGGCAGACGCACACCGTACTTGCTGCCCGGGTAGAGTTCTGGCAGCGCCTTCTCGTACATACGCATCATGGCAGAACTCCGCATACGCCACTCCTCGTTGATGACACCACGCTCCTTGTCAATCTCCTTGCCTTCGAGCAGGAGGTCGTGGCTCCAGTCGTGCAGGATGAGCAGACAAGAGTCGAGGGCTCCAGGCGTCTCCACGTTCACATTGTCGATGTTATACACCGTTTCGTCAAAGGAGGTGTAGGCGTTCAAGTTCTCACCGAACTTCACGCCGATGCTCTCCAGATACTTCTTCAGACGGTCGCCAGGGAAGTTCGTGGTGCCGTTGAAGCACATGTGCTCCAAGAAGTGAGCCAAACCCCGCTGATTCTCCTCCTCCTGCACCGAGCCCACCTTCTGGGCGATGTAGAAGAAAGCCCGTTTCTCAGGCCACTCGTTGTGACGCAGGTAGTAAGTCAATCCATTGGGCAATGTACCCTTGCGTACAGCAGGATCCATTGGTACGGTCATGTCTTGTGCCCAGGCACAGCCCATCGAGGCAACCAACACGGCCATTGCAAAAAGTAATTTTCTCATGATTATTGAAATTTTCGCAAGTTCTGTATGTCTTGTAGATAGTAAGATTATTTCTTGTCCAGTGCATGTTTCGCGTAGTCCACCGTGTAGTGCAAGCCGCGGCTCTCCTTGCGTTCGAGTGCTTGGCGAGTGATGAGGTAGCCCACGTTAATCATGTTGCGGAGTTCGCAGATGTCGCGAGTTGGTTTGACACGCTTGAAGAGGTGTTCCGTCTCTTCGTAGAGCAGGTCGAGACGCTCCCACGCACGGTGCAGACGCAGGTCGCTACGGACGATGCCCACGTAGGTGGACATGATTTGCCCCACCTCCTTCACGTCTTGAGCGATAAGCACCTTCTCTTCGTTCGTCATCGTGCCTTCATCGTTCCATTCTGGCACCTTCTCATTGAAGTCATACTGGTCAATCACCTCCAGCGAGTGCTTGGCAGCCGCATCAGCATAGACCACCGCCTCAATCAGCGAGTTGGAAGCCAGACGGTTGCCACCATGCAATCCTGTGCATGAACATTCGCCCACCGCATACAGCCGCTTGATGCTCGACTGCCCATCCAAATCGACCTTGATGCCGCCACACATGTAGTGAGCCGACGGAGCCACAGGGATGTAGTCCTTCGTGATGTCGATGCCGATGCTGAGACACTTCGCATAGATGTTCGGGAAGTGGTGCTTCGTCTCCTCAGGGTCTTTATGCGTCACGTCCAGACACACGTGGTCCAGCGCGTGAATCTTCATCTCGTTGTCGATGGCACGAGCCACGATGTCACGCGGAGCGAGGCTCAGCCGCTCGTCATACTTCTGCATGAACTCCTCGCCACTGGGCAGACGCAGGATGCCGCCGTAGCCACGCATCGCCTCTGTGATGAGGTAGGCGGGATGCGTCTCGGCTGGGTTGAACAACACCGTCGGGTGGAACTGCACAAACTCCATGTCCTTCACCTTGCCCTTCGCACGATACACCATCGCGATGCCGTCGCCCGTGGCGATGTTCGGGTTCGACGTCGTCGCATAGATGGCACCCGTGCCACCCGTAGCCATCAGCGTCACCTTCGACAAGTAAGTGTCCACCTTGCCCGTCTCAGGGTTCAGCACGTAAGCCCCGAAGCACTCAATGTCGGGCGTGCGACGCGTCACACGAATGCCCAAGTGGTGCTGCGTGATGATTTCCACCGCAAAATGATGCTCCAGCACCTCAATGTCAGGATGGTTGCGAACCGCCTCCATCAGTCCACGCTGAATCTCCGCACCCGTGTCGTCCGCATGATGCAAGATGCGGAACTCCGAGTGCCCGCCCTCACGGTGCAGGTCGAAAGAGCCGTCCTCCTTCTTGTCGAAGTTCACGCCCCATTTCAGCAAGTCCTTGATGCCTTGGGGACCGCCCATCACCACCTGCTTCACCGCCTCCGGGTCACTAATCCAGTCGCCCGCAATCATCGTGTCCTCAATGTGCTTGTCGAAGTTATCCACCAGCAGATTCGTCACCGAGGCAATGCCTCCCTGAGCCTTTGCCGTGTTCGCCTCTTCCAGCGTTGTCTTGCAGATGATGGCAATCTTGCCCCGTTTTGCTTCCGCCACCTTCAGGGCATAACTCATACCGGCTACACCTGAGCCAATGATGAGAAAATCGTATTTCTTAGTCATGGTTAGTTTATTTTTGACATGCAAAGGTAGTATTTTTTTCATTGATAATTCATCATTTGCCATTGATAAATCGCCATCCACGGTGCTTTTTTGCTGAAAAACATTCCGAATGGTCAATTATCCATTATAAATTATGAATTATCAATTAAAATTACTACCTTTGCCTCATGGCAGCCAAAAACAACAGGACACTTCACGTATCGGATGCGGAGCGAGAGACGCTTTTGCAGATGGTGGACGGAAAGTCCATCATTCATGCCGACACGCTCCATGCACTTGGCAGCCTTCCCGACGGTTTTGCCCAACTCATCATCGTTGACCCACCTTATAATTTGCAACGTGACTTCGGCGGCAACAAGTTCAAAGCCATTTCCCCCGAAGCCTACGAGGCGTATCTGCGTAGTTGGTTCCATCCTCTGTGCGACAAGTTGGCTCCCAATGGCACCCTCTACATGTGCGGCGACTGGCGATGTTCGTCGTCCATGCAGCGAGTCATCCAGGAGCGGCTCACCATCCTCAACCGCATCACATGGCAACGGGAGAAAGGGCGTGGGGCTGCCCGCAACTGGAAAAACTCGATGGAGGACATTTGGTTTGCCGTTAAGAATCCCAAAGACTACTATTTCAACGTTGAGGCAGTGAAGCAACGTCGCCGCGTTCTTGCCCCCTATCGGCAGGAGGGCCTGCCCAAAGACTGGGAAGAGACTCCCCACGGGCGTTTCCGCACCACCTTCCCCAGCAACTTTTGGGACGACATCTCCGTGCCTTTCTGGTCGATGCCCGAAAACACCGACCATCCCACCCAGAAGCCCGAAAAACTTCTTGCCAAACTCATCCTTGCTTCCTCCCGCGAGGGCGACATGGTTTTCGACCCCTTCCTCGGCAGCGGCACCACCGCCGTCGTTGCCAAAAAGTTACATCGCCGCTATTGTGGCATCGAACACCATCTCGACTATTGTCTCCTCGCCGCCAAACGTCTCCTCCTTGCCGATGTCGACACCACCATCCAGGGCTATTCCGATGGTATGTTTTGGGAACGTCATAGTGGGAAATGACCCTCTGTGTGGAAATCGTACCCCTCGACTACGGCATGACGTACCCGAGGGGTACGGTGGGGTGTACCCCTCGGGTACGCTTAAAAGAAGGTATGGATGTTTCAAACCAATGGTTCCGTTTCTGTCTTTACTGCAATTTCGATGCTTCCCACCTGAATCACATCCCCGTCTTTCAGTTCCACGCCCTCCTCATCCTCAATGGGCACACCGTTTACCATTGTAGCCCTTTCGGGCATTCGCCAATCGTATGTGGGACGTGCAGGACGGAGATTCACACACCTGCCCATGCACATGCTGCAAGCGTGTTGCAGATGCGAGCGGATGCCCTTGGGACAGTCCGTCCTCCATTGCCCGTTCTGCACCTTCCACCCCTCGCCACTTCGGACAAACTGGCATTGAAACACGTCCAGTTCCTCATCTTCCAACGCCACTACATTGTATGCCGCCTCCGACATCCTGCCCAGCGTGACAATCCGCCGCCCCACCGACAGCAGGCTCTCCAAGTCGGTCTTTTGACCTTTTATGTCAATATACGTTTTCATCATGTTACATGGATTTTCATCATTCTTTTTGCAAAAGTACGCATTTCCCCTTTCTTCTCCAAACAAATTTCATACCAAACACATGATTTTCTCAAAAAGTGTTGTATCTTTGTCCCCAAAAACATCAAGAAAAAAGATGACTCAGTTATTAGAAAAGAAAAAAGCATTTACCCTTTTGTTCGTTCTGTGCATGGCGGTTCTTCCCACCCTTGCCCAGCAGAATGTCAATGCTTGGCTATTAGACCGTTTTGAGGCTGCGAGGAGTTGGCGACAGGTGGATTTTGAGGCCATGATGGACACCGCCATGCTGAATAAAGATGTGGATGCATTACTAAAATGTTTGGTTGTGATAGAGTATAACAAATCTTTTGGTGCGGACAGTACGGCTTTAATCATGGTGGATTGGCTGCTCGAAAACGGAACGAATGAACGAATCAAAGGAGTTGTGGATTATTTGTTGGATACGAAATATAAGTTGGCGAGGATGCAGAATCGGTATGATGAGATAGAAGAAATGGCAAACTACTTGGATAGGCGTTGGCAAGAAAATCCAGACCTGAAAAAGAAAGCGGAACATTGGCATCGATTGGCAAAGGCGGGAAGAGATATTCCCCCTGTGACGATTCGTCGCAGAAGCGACGTCACTTCGCTGGAACTTTATCGGCAGGAAAAAAACAGACACCTCATCAATGTCCGTGCAGATGTGGGCCAGACGAAAGATGGAAGATTCATTATCGACACGGGATACACGTCAAGCATGATGCTTTATCGTCATGCAGCGGAAAAAATAGGAGTTAGGTTACTGCCCGACTCAACTTTTGTGGTTTCTGGTCGTTCTCCCGATACTACATATTTGATGCAAATGGGCGTTTTGGATAGCGTTCGGATAGGTGACATCACGCTATATCATCTTCCTGTGTGCATTTCGGACGAACCTGTTAAATATGAAGCGGACGGTTTTATTGGAACTCCTGATTTGGCACGCTTGGAATACATGGAACTGTCGCAAGACAGCATCACATTCCGTTATCCTGTGCCAGAGAAAACGGACGATGTGAACTTTAGGATGAATGCAGGAGACCAAGGTGACCGTTGTATTATTATGTCTGGTTTGTTAGACGCCCATCCCTTTTCTTTTTTGTTTGATACAGGTGCAGATTGGTTCATTTTCCCTCCTCGATATGCAAGTCGTAAGAATGGGCTATATGCTAATATTGGTGGGCAAACACTTTGGCTGGAGAACCTTTTCGGCCATTCTTTCATCCCCTATGAAGATTCTCTTGGAATTTTTGGTTCTCCCTTATTGATGGCTTTCAAAAAAATATGTTTCAATTTCCGTGATTCCCATGTTGACTATGTTCCGAAAGAAGATGCTGACGTGATGATGTTTCGGGTGAAAGACAGATAGTGATTTGTGACCCTCTTTTTGAAGGATGAGGTTTCAATCTCATCACTTGGAGCACTTGTACTTGCTGGTTGACCCTATACATAGTGGAAAATAATACCTGATTTCAAAATTCTTGGCCGAAATGTTTGAAAAAGAAAAAAATGTTGTACATTTGCAATCGATAAACAAAGGAACTCATTTTAAAAGTATAAAACAATGGATTTTGGTAAATTATTTTCGAAAATTGTGGATGTCGCTAAAGACTATATTGAGAACTCAAATAGCAACGCACAACCCACAAGGCAGACGCCAACCGTGCAGCGTCCTGTTTCCTCGGCGATGACGAGGGGAAAGACCGATGCCGAATGGAGAGCCTATTTCAGAGAGATTCTGCAGAGTACATTCCCTTTGTACTCGATTCGCGAGAACGTGCCAGTGACCGACATGGCAGGATTCGCCACCGACGAATTCAAACTTTACAAGACACGCCCGACGCAAGCCTATAAGGCAGAGTGGGGCAAGCCTTATACGTTTGTGCTCGAACAGGGCGGTGCAGCCAGAGGTGTGGTGATGCTTGGTAAAGGACACAGCCACGACAGTAATGTGAAGTTCCTGATTGCGAGGATGTATGCCAAGAAAATGGGCATCCCCTACATCAACTTCTACACACAGATGCCTAACGAAAGAGACTATGTTGTTGAACGCATCCACAAGTTTATGAACTAAGATTGACTGAAAAAGGGGAGGCAGCATTGCTGCACCTGCAAAGGAGGCAGCCTTGTCCACATTTCTATGTTTTGCAGGTAACAGGAAAAGGTATCCTCTCGTGATCTGCAATTTTGCAGATTCAAAATCTTTCCCCTTTTTCACTTTTTTTGTGATGGAAAGCATCTTAACGCAACTGACCCGTCAAGACGTTTGGGAGGATTTTCTTGCCTACCGACTGCTGAAGGGGCGTTTTACGTGGCATGAGTTCGACGAATTCGACAGTTACGTGGAGAGGGAAAAGTATCTCCCTCTGGCACAAAAGATTGCTCAGGGAGGAGGCTTGGGCATCCCCCGAAAGAAGGTTGTCAACAAAATGGGTACGGGCAAGAAACGTGTGGTTTACAGTTTCGCACCCGATGAGATGACGATACTCAAACTCATAGCCTACAGACTTTATGAATACGATGCATGTTTCACGCCCAACTGCTACGCTTTCCGTCGAGGCATAAAAGCCAGCGATGCTATCTTTCACATCGACCGAGCCATCGGAGACAGAAAGATGTGGGCATACAAACTTGACATTCACGACTATTTTAATTCCATCTCCATAGAGGTTTTGTTGCCGATATTGGCGGAGGTGTTGTCTGGTGATGTGCCTTTGTACCGTTTTTTCGAAAAGATGCTGACCGACAACAGGGTCGTCTATAATGGTGAGACGATGCTCGAAAGTCACGGCGTGATGGCAGGCACACCTACATCACCATTCTTGGCAGATGTCTATTTGAAAGAAGTGGACAGGTACTTCAGCGATGCCCATGTCATATATGCCCGCTATTCCGACGATATCATCCTCTTTGCTCCAGATTTCGATACGCTCTGCCAATATAAAAGCAAGATGGCAGAGTTCCTCAGGCAATATCGGCTTGAAGTCAACCCTGACAAAGAAAGAATCTATTCGCCCGATGAGGCCTTTGAGTTTCTGGGATTCAAGTGCCACGCCCACAGCATTGACATCTCGGAAGCAACCAAGAAGAAGATGAAGGGTAAAATGAAACGGGCAGCCAAGTCGCTGATGCGTTGGAGCAGCAAGAACCATATGGAGCCAGAAAAAGCGATGAAGGGGCTCATCAACCAGTTCAACCGTGTTTTCTTTGAGAATGGCGATACGGAATCTTTGACATGGTCAAGGTGGTTCTTCCCTGTCATCAACAGTACCGAAGGACTGAGGGAGATTGACCATTACCTACAGCAGAACATCCGCTTTCTGAGTACAGGAAAACACAACAAAGCCAATTTCAGAATGGATTACGCCCGCATGAAGCAATTGGGCTACAGAAGTCTGGTGAACGAATACTACAAGTCGCTGAAAGAGAACAAATGACGCTCGGAAAGGAAAGGGAATGGGGAAAATGATGTTATAGATTGTTAATGTTGAGAATAATAGGAGAAAGATGCGTAACTTTGTGGCGAAGTTCTAATTGATTAAAAACGAGAAAACATGAAGAAGAAAATGTTGGTATCGCTGATGGTGGCGGCTTGTGCGACGATGAACGCACAAGTGCAGGACGCGGCGGTGAAACAGGTGGCTGACGGGCACTATGGGGGCGCGAAGCAGCGGTTGGAGTTGTACCTTGATGGGGCAACGAGGGGTGAGAAAGGCGTGGAGGAGGTTGAGGCGTTGGTGTTGGTGTGCGACTATGTGTTGGACGCACAAGGTACGGCAGACAAGATGACTGAATGGATAGAGGGGCATCCGTTGTCGCCATACGCGGATGTGCTGAAAGTGTTGCGACGGAATCTATTGATCAAGAACTACCGATTTGAGGAGGCACTGGAACTGTTCTTCGATGACGAAGGGGCGACGGTGGCGACGCCGTTGGCGTATCCGCTGACGGGCTTGAGCGACGAGATGAATAGTTACAACGAGGTGCTGTATCGTTTGGCTGGAGAGAAACTGTATGACGAGGGGGACTACGGACGTGCCTTGCCCTATCTGGAGGCAGGGGAGAAGACCCGCACATCGCTGTACAAGCAGGGGATGTGCTACTACAACAAGGGTGTGTACGAACAGGCATACGAGACGTTGGCGGCTTCGGCTGGTTCCGACGAGGACGAGATGGCTCAGAACGCATGGCTTCATGCGGGAATTGCCGCCTTGCAGCGAGGACAGAAGGGGGAGGCTCAACGGGCGTTCAAGAACGCTTCGAAGATGGCTGCCCAGCAGACGCTTCGCGAACAGGCACTATATGATTATGCGTTGACACTGCATGAGCAGTCGTCGCCTCAGACGGTGGCGGTGATGGAGCAGTTCTTGGGCGAGTTTCCAGCATCGCCTTACGCCACGCCTGTGTCGCAGTGTCTGACAGAGGTGTACATGACGAAGAAGGACTACTCGAAGGCGCTCAACACGCTCAACAGGGTGCAGACGCCGAATGCAGACACGCAGGCGGACAAGCAGAAGGTGCTGTATAATTTGGCGTTCCAAGAATTGAACCAGAACCGTGTGCAGGAAGCCTTGGTGTATGCTGCTCAGGCCATTGCCTTGGGCAATCAGGATGCGGAGGCGTATGCGGAGGCTTTCTACATCAAGGGTGATGGCAACTACCGATTGGGCAATTACGCTCAGGCTGCCAACGACCTGAACACGGCACTCAACCTGGGTGGGCAGACGAGCAGTGGCAAGTTGAAGAATCAGGCGTATGCCGTGTATAGTTATGCCTACGCATTGTTTAAGCAGCAGAAGTATGAGGCTGCCATTGCTCAGTTTGAGAAGGTGGCGGCGACGGCGGACGCAGGACTGGCGATGAGGGCAGATGCCTATAACCGCATCGGTGACTGTCACCTGAACAGGAGAAGTTATGAGGACGCGGTGGCCAACTATGAGCAGGCAAAGGCGACTGACCACTCGCTGGGCGACTACTCGATGTTGCAGGAGGCGTACATCGAGGGTTTGAGGGGCAATTATGACAAGAAGGTGGAGGTGATTAACCAGATGAATGCCGAGTACCCTGCTTCGTCGTTGGCAGCAAAGGCACTGTATGAGCAAGGACGTGCGTATGTGCTGTCGGGCAAGGAGGATGAGGCGGCTGCAGTGTTTGGTGCGATTGCCGTGAGATACCCCCAGAGCGAATATGCTCAGAAGGCGGCGGAAGAGATGCAGACGATGGCGGCGAATATTGCCATGCAGGATTCGATTGCTGCTGCACAAGACTCCATCGCTACGGAGGAGGCAAAGGCTCCCGTGATGGCTGCACAGGCTCTCTACGAGGCTGGACAGTATCAGCAAGCGGAGCAGCAACTGAATCGGGCGATTGACAATGGTATCGGGAAGCCTTACTGGTTGGCGAGGGCTTTTGTGCTGTTAAGCGACATCTATAGGGCAGAAGGTCGTGAGGCAGAGGCAAGGCAGACGTTGGAGTCGCTGAAAGCCAACTATAAGGAGAATGATGATATTGGGGAGATGATAAAGGGAAGGATTGAAGGATTGAAGAATTGAAAAAAAGGACGGTTATGAAGAAGATATTATCACTGATGGTTTTTGGTTGTTCGGGTCTCATGGCATACGGGCAATTGGACAATACCGTGGAAGTGACCAACGAGGTGAAGCCTGTGGTGACGGACGTGAAGAAGGTGGATGTGAAGACGAAAGCCGCCGAAACGAAGGTGAAGCACTACACGATGCAGTATGCCGTGCAGGGGCAGCCACTCGGCAATGCGGCTCCTGAGCCGCTGGCTGACTACAGCAGCGAGGCGGTATGGAAGGGCAACAAGAAGGGCTATCTGCACCTGAGTGGTGGCAGTCATGGAAATCTGGACGGACAGGCGGGCTATCTGTTTGACTTGACGGATAACGATGGCTTGGGTATTGACCTTTCGCTGAAAGGATTCAACGGGAAGACGCTGGAGAACGAATACTACGGCATCAAGGACTGGAAGAGCCGCGACTACAGCAGCCGTGCAGGGCTGAAATATACGCATCGCTTTGCCAATGGGGCGGACTTCTTCGCAAAAGGTGCGTTTGAGAACCGGGTGTTTAACTATATGGAGGACTGGAACCTGCTGAACAACCAGACGGACAAGCAGCACAATGTGTTGGCAAACTTCGACTTGGGTGTGACTCCTTATCGGGTGAACCAATGGACGATTGGGGCAACGGCGGGGGTGGACTTCTTCAGTCAGAAACATCTGACCAGTCTTGCCGACAAATTGGGCGAGACGTTTTTCCGCTTCGGTGCTGATGCGGCATACCAATTGAACGATGAACAGCAAGTCGGCTTGGGACTTGGTTTTGTCGGTGCCTCCTACGGAAACGACGAGTTGGACGGTTTTGCCCGTTTCCGTTTCACACCACATTATATATATAGTAATGAGCAGATGATGCTGAAGTTGGGGCTCTTTGTCAATACGAAGGGCAATGTGGCTCCCGACGCAGCCTTCACCTACCATCTGAATGCGATGAGTGATGCATACGTGGAGGCTCGTGGATATGAAGAGGACAACACTTTCCGTCGTTTTACGGACATACATCCAGCCTTTTGCATCCATCAATATACAGCAGGAAGGATGGAGCCTGAGTTTCATCAGATAGACCTGCGTGTGGGCTATCGCTTCAAGACCCAGCAGGGGTTGAGCGGTCATGTCAATGCGGGGTTTGACCTCATGAAGAACGCTCCCGACTCGGATTGGATATCGAACGGTGTGAATGGTTTGCTGTATCCTTGGATAGAACTGACGAAGAGCAGACGTTTTTATGTGAATGTCGACTTTGTATATGCCTATCGCGACATCGTGAAGGTGGACGCCAAGAACCAGTTGGCTTTCGATGCTGATAAGGAGGGAGATGAGTGGGTGAGTGGTGCGTACACGACGCCTGCTTTCCAGATGCTCTGGAAGGCTGATGTGAAAATCGTCAAGGACTTCTATTTTGGTCTGGATTGGGAGTATGCGTGGTATCATAATCCCGACATAGATGTCATTCCTGGTCCAGCCTACGAGCGACCTGCCACCGTGAATCTTGGGGCAAGTCTTCGCTATACCCTGCCTGTCAAATTGCCGCTCACGCTCTTTGTGAAGGGGGACAATCTGCTGAATCAAAAGTACGACCGATACTTTGGCTATCGCGACCTTGGCACCAACTTTTTGGCGGGCTTTGCCTTGAGTTTTTAGAAATTCTTCGGAAAAAAGTTGCAAGGTAATAAGAAAATCCGTATCTTTGCAGTCGAAAAAGATTGGAAGGGTTCCGACATCCCAACGGTGTCGGGATTCTTTTTCTTTTCGTCCGAAAGAAAATGTAATTTGTAAATCGTAAAATTGTAAATACCCATGGCTTATATGTCACAGGAGGGCTACGACAAACTTCGTGCCCAGATTAAGCAACTGGAAGAAGTTGACCGTCCGGAGGTCATCCGCCAGATTGCCGAGGCTCGCGAAAAGGGCGACCTCTCAGAGAATGCAGAATATGATGCTGCCAAAGAGGCACAGGGCAAACTCGAAACCAAGATTGCCGAACTGAAGGCTACGCTGGCTGCTGCCAAGATTCTTGACCCCTCGAAACTGACCAAGACAGACGAGGTGCAGATTCTGTCGAAGGTGGAACTGAAGAATGTGGATAACGGCATGAAACTCACCTACACCATCGTCAGCGAAGGCGAGGCAAATCTTCGTGAGAACAAGATTTCCATCAAGACTCCGATTGCACAGGGCTTGTTGGGCAAGAAGGTGGGCGAGATTGCTGAGGTGACCGTTCCACGTGGCGTGATGAAGTTTGAAATTATGAACATCAGTTTCGGATAAGGTATGAGTCTGTTCACGAAAATTGCAGAAGGGGAGATTCCTTCCTACAAATGTGCTGAGAACGAGGAGTTCTACGCTTTCCTCGACATCAATCCGCTCGTCAAGGGTCACACGTTGGTCATCCCACGTCGTGAGGTGGATTATATCTTCGACATGGAGGATGACGAGTTGGCACGCTTCGAGGTGTTTGCCAAGAAGGTGGCCATTGCCATCAAGGCTGCATTCCCCTGTGTGAAAGTGGGTCAGGCAGTGCTGGGACTTGAAGTGCCTCATGCCCATATCCACCTGGTGCCGATGCAGAGCGAAAAGGACATGAACTTCAGCAACCCGAAGTTGGGTTTGGCTGGTGAGGAGATGCAGGCGATTGCCGACCGCATCTATCAAGAGTTCTTGAAAATCCAATGACTTATCAAGACCCCGATTTGGGACTCGTAACAGTGACCGTCAACCCCAGGGCACGTAGCATCATCATGCGTCCTGAGGTTGACGGTCTTCGTGTAACTGCCTTTCGGGGTGCGTCTCTGGCATTTGTCAAGAGCACCATTGAGCGGTTTCGTCCGTCACTCATCAAGAAGCAGGCGGCCTTGAAAGACCGTCCGCTGTTGACCTTGGAGGATGTGGAAAAGATGCGGCGGGAAGCCAAGGTGGTGCTTCCGAGGAGGGTGGCAGAACTGGCACATCTGTATGGTTTCTCTTATGCCGGAGTGACCATTCGGAATGCCAAGACGCGATGGGGCTCATGCACCAGCAGGAACACGATTAGTTTGTCGCTCTACTTGATGCAGGTGCCCGAACATCTGCAAGATTACGTCATCCTGCACGAACTTTGCCATACGGTTCATCACGACCATTCCCCACGCTTTTGGGCGTTGATGGACAAGGTGACCGATGGGAAGGCACATGCCTTGAGAGCAGAATTGCGTCGCTACCGCACCGCCTAACTCTTAACCCCAAAAACTTAAGAACTTAAAAACTTACAAACTCAAGAACTCAAAAACTCCCAACTCTCATGTTGACACAACAAGAATGTGATTTCCTCCATTCCCGTATGCAGGGAACGATGATTGAGGCTTTGGGCATGAAGTTCATCCCCACCGATGACGAATATGCCGTGGCAGCGTTGCCTATCAGTTCTGTCACTCGCCAGTATTTGGGCATCCTGCATGGAGGTGCCTCGCTGACTTTGGCAGAAACCATTGCGGGAGTCGGGTCGTTGCACTTGACCCAATACGATGAGGCATACGCCGTGTGCGGCACCGAAGTGAGCGGCAGTCATGTGGCGATGTCTGCTACCGAAGGGGTTGTCTATGGCAAGGCAAGGCTCATCCATGCAAGCAAAGGCACCCATGTGTGGAACGTGGATGTGGTGGGCGAAGATGGAGAGGTCATTTCGGTGGAGCGAGTGACCAATCGCATCATTAAAATCAAGAAAGACGGTTCGCAATCGCTGCGGATTCCTACCGAGAAGTAGGGCGGTGTTGATGAACGGAACTTATAAAAAGGGCTCGGCAAACAACATTTTGCCGAGCCTTTTTCGTACCTGGAGGTACGGAATTTTTTTGAGAGAATTGAGCCTTGCTCAAAATGTTGCCTCCAGAATGGTTCTTTCGGCGGGCGAAGACGAAGGGCTTCACAGCGGCTTGTCTCCAAAAGGTTTGGTTTAGTTAAGCATTGATTTGTTTAATAACTATTTGATGTAAAAGCAAAATTCATTGTATCTCATCATTGGCAGTCACGGTGATGATGGAGTCGTTCTTCGCCTTCACCTCCGCTTGGCTGACGTCCTTGATGCGGATGGTTTGCAGCACGTCGCCCGACTTGATGTAAGGGTCAACGGCGATTACGTCCATGTTCTCTTCCGCCTCCTGTTCGCCGATGGCATGTTCTGCCGCACGGCCAATCGTGAGTGCCATTGCCACCACGGCTGCTGCCTTGAAGAACGGTGTGAAGTGGCGAGTGGACAACTGGACGATGTGTGCCTTAGGCTGCTGCACCTCTGCCTCACGCTGCTCTTCCTCTCGGATTTGTGCCATGATGCGTTGATCGAAATCCTCACCCAGCACCTCGTCCTTGGCTTCTGTCTCATACTGGAACAAGGCAGCGTAGCGGGCAAGATGGGCAGGTACATCCTCCTGAGCGAAGAACGAACGCAGAATCTGCTCCTCCTGCAAGGTTGTCTGGCAGTCGAAGTAACTTTCAATGAGTTGTTCGATGTACTTGTAATCCATTTTCTGAGTGAGTTTTTAGATCTGAGGGAAGCGATTTCCGTGTGACTCAGTTAGCCCCTTGAGGCGTGTACGTTTATCGCCTCCCTCTATTCATACGACGGATGAGCGGCGAAAAAGTTACAAGAAAAATGATTTTTTTTGAAAAATTTTTTCTTTCACTTCGTTTCGGGCTCGGAAGAGTGTTACTTTTACGTCTGATTCTGAAATGCTTAACACTTCTGCTATCTCTCTATAATTTTTTCCTTCAATGTCTCGCAACTGTATCACCGTCCGCTGTTTTTCGGGCAGGGAGTTGATGACGTCCGCCACCAGGCGGTGGGTTTCCTGTTGGGTCATCAGGCGGTCACCTTCCGTCAGTCCCTCGTCGGGACGGTCGTGCAGGGTATCGTCCAGCGAGATGTTGCGGTTTTCCATCTTTTCCTTTCGGTCGATGGCAAGGTTGCGGGCAGACGCCAAGGCGAACGCCTCCAGATTGGCCACCTGAGCGAGTTCGTCCCGTTTCTGCCACAGTTTCATGAGGGTATCCTGCACGATGTCCTCCGCCTCCTCCCTGTTCAGGACGATGCGTAAGGCGGTGCGGAAGATGAGGTTCTTCAGCGGTAGGATGTCGTGCTGGAAATTTATCATGCCGTGATGCTGGTGCCGTGTTTGCCGTCGATGGCGTCTGCCTTGGTGATGATGACGCGTGTCACGCCAGCCTTCACCGCTTCGAGGGCGTTCTCAATCTTTGGAATCATGCCGCCGCTGACCGTGCCGTCGGCTTTCAACTGCTCAAAACTCTCGGCATTGATGTGGGCGATGACCGAAGCCTCGTCGTCGGGGTCGGTCAGCACACCCGCGTGTTCGAAACTGTAGATGAGGGTCACATCATAATAGGGAGCCAGCGCCTTGGCGGTCTCGCCGGCAATGGTGTCGGCATTGGTGTTGAGCAGGTTGCCCTGTCCGTCGTGGGTGAGGGGAGCCATCACAGGCACCACCCCTTCGTCGATGAGCGTGGCGAGCATCCCTCCGTCGCACTTGTCCACATCGCCCACGAAGCCGAAGTCCACCATCTGTTCCGTGCCGTCCTCCATCGTCACCTTCTTCAGCGGACGGCGGTGCGAACGCATCACGTTCATATCGGCACCCGTCAAGCCGAGGGCATTGATGCCGCAGGCTTGCAGACGAGCCACGATGTTCTTGTTCACCAGCCCGCCATACACCATGGTGACCACTCGCAGCATCTCCGCGTCCGTCACTCGGCGACCGCCAATCATCGTGCTCTCGATGCCCAGCCCGGCAGCCACCTTCGTTGCCGAACGTCCGCCACCGTGTACCAGCACTTTCTTTCCTTCAATGGCGGAGAAGTCCTTCAGGAGTTGCTGGAGGCTCTCTTCGTCCTCCACAATCTTCCCGCCCACTTTCACTACTGTCAGTTGATTCATATCTTTATACGCTAAACTTTAACTTCCGTACAATCACTTTTTTCATCTCTCACCTCTCAGCGAATGCTTGCCACCACATACTCCGACTGGGTGCCGATGCCCGCCTTCTCGCTCTGTTCGAGGTGTAGGGCTGATGGTCAAGCAGGATGGTGTATTTGGAGGTGTCCACCTGTGCCACCAGGTCCATCACGCTCTTGCGGCGAAGGTTGGTGCGGTCGTCGCGTCCGATGATGACCAGCGTTTTCCATGCCCAGTGGAGCGGCAGAATCGCCCAGATGTGCCAGCCGATATAGGCGAGACCCGCCACTGGCAAAAGGAAAAATAGAAATGCCCACATTTTCATTGCGAGGTTTTTTGTTTGCAAAGATACGGAATATATCTCAAACCGCCTCCTTTTCGCCCCATAAAATGTCATTTCGTATGCCCAAAATCCCTCCGCTCGATACCCCAAAAGTGGTCTGAGTCACACCACCTCGGCGGTCTGAGTCACACCGCTTCGGTGGTCTGACTCAGACCACTTTTGAGGTGTCGAGCATACGCCGAAAGCCCTCTTGGGCATGTGAAAAATGCGACTTGCGGGGGACGATGGCGGGGAAGGCGTTTTTTTGTCCCTTCCCCAAAGCGAAAAAAGCCTGCATCTATTTGGCGGGAATGAAAAAAATGTATAATTTTGCACATCAAAAGCCTTTTAATAATTCTTTTAATTGATATAAGTATGAGAAAAAAGTTTTTCATGGGGTTGATGACCCTGCTCGTTTGCTGTGCTTTCGTCAGGGCACAGGAAGCCGCAAAGAACGACCTGCAGCAGCGTGCCGAGGCTGCACTGGAGAAGGGCGAAAACACGACCGCCCGCTATCTGTACATCCGTGCATACGAAGACTATGTGGGCAAGGGACAAACGAAAAAAGGTGTGGAATGTGGTGTGAAAGCCACAGGACTCTACTACAGCAAGGAAAACCTCTACAAAGAGGCTTTCGACCTGTTGCGTCGCATCGAACAGAGCATCGAGGCGAAGAGTCAGGGCAGCGAAAAGGCGGCTCTGCGCTATCTGACCACCAAGGAACGCTACCAGATGTACATGAAAATGAGCAAGAGTTCCAGTGCCTCCGACCAACTCAAGAACATGGAACAGTATGCCAACGCCTCGGGCGATGAGAATCTGAAAAACGACCTGCTCTACACCAAGACCGTCTATTACTACACCTTCGGACAGACCGACAAGGGCAACGCCACCTTCAAGGAGATGGCAGGAAAACTGATGGCATCTAAAGAATACGGCAAGGTGGAAGATGCCTACCAGACCCTTATCGCCAACGGCCGCAAGAGCAACAACGCCACGCTGGTGGCTCAGAGTTACAAGAGTTATCTGGCATGGAAGGACTCAGCCAACGCCTTGGTGCTGGCAGACACGGTGGGTGTGCTGAAACAGCAGATTGCCGACAACGAAGCCTCCATCGCCGAGAAGGACAGTTCGCTCACCGCCCGTCAGGCTGTGATTGTCGGACTCAGCATCCTCGCCGCCATCTTGGCTGCCGCCCTGGTGCTGGGTGCCATCGTGCTGATGCGTTACATTTTCCTCACCCGCAAACAGAAGAAGACCATCCAGATGCTGAACGAGAACAACGCCCTCAAGGCAAAGTTCATCAGCAATATTTCCGCCCAGTTGGCACCTACCCTGCAGAAACTCGACAGCCGCACACCCGAGGTGAAGGCGCTGCTCGACTTCTCCGACCACATCCAGACGCTCTCCGAACTGGAGAACCAGAGCGATGCCACGGTGGAGAAGGAAGACACCCAGATGTCCTCCTTCTGCGAAGGCATTGTGGACCAGATTCGCGACAAAGTGGCAAGTGGTGTCGTTTTGACGGTGAACGCCCCCAAACTGAGTGCCAAGATTCACCGGGAATACGTCTCGCACATCCTGCTCCATCTCCTCAGCAACGCCGCCATCTACACCCCTGCGGGCGGCCACATCACCCTCGAATACAAGAAACGTGGTGCCCACAAGCATCAGTTCCTCGTGTCCGACACGGGTTGCGGCATCCCCGAGGAGAAGCGTGAGGATGTCTTCAAACCTTTCCTCGAAATTCACGACCTCACCACAGGCGACGGCCTCGGCCTGCCCATCTGCAAACAGATGGCACTGAAGATGAACGGCGACCTCGACATCGATTCCGCCTTCACCAAGGGCACCCGTTTTGTGCTCAATCTGCAAGATTAGGAAAAAGAAGAATCTTTAGGGAAGATTCACAAATTCGGCGGGCGACAACCCTGTTTCCGCCTTGAAAGTCTTTTGGAAGTGGGAACGTGAGAAACCGCAGCGGTCGGCAACCGCCTCGTTCGTCCAGTCGGGATGTTCCCGAAGCGTGCGTTTCGCCTCTTCGATACGCAGCGTGGTCATCCAACGGGTGAAGGAAATGTGACCCGAAGCCTTCACCCATGCGGTCAACTGATAGCGTGGCACCTGCATCTCGCGGGCGGCATCCGAACTGGTGATGCCGCTCCGCAGATGGCCACCTGCTGCCACCCATCGCTCCACCGCCTGACCCACACGCTGCAGGGTCTCTTGATTCATGCTTACTTCCGTTTTTGAATCCTTCAATGTGTTCATTTCCTGCTCTTCCTCCTTCACGCTCTGTTCTGCCTCACGCACTTGCAGGGCGGCTTGGGTCATCACATATCGCACGAAGCAGAACCACAGATAGAAGATACCAACGAAAAACAGCAATCCATACACCGCCAAAGGCCAACCCGAGGCAAAGATGAGCAGGGGCACCGTCAGAGCCAATGCCGACAGCACGACGATGCTCAACCGCATCCAATCCTGCAGTCCGCCACGCTCGTGGTCGTAGTAACTGTCCAGCACGAACTGCATACGACGCACCTCGTGGATATGCTTTACCATGTAGAAAAGTTGCATGGCGGCATAAACGCCGCTCGCCACCACCTCGCTCCACAGCAACCGTTCCGACGACGCCAACAACGGCTCGCCGTCGGTGATGGCTCCCTATGCGATGATGCCCATTGCAATCAACCATGCGGGAATCGGAATCAGCCATTCGCTCCGTCGCAACTGTCCCTGCCGTTGCAGGTTGAGCACACTCAGCGCCAGCAGCGACGAGCAGGGAATGAAGAACAGGAGGTTCATCATCACCGCCTGGGTGACACCCATCGAGCGGAAATGCCACACGTGTTGCAGCAGGAACTGTACTGCTAACAGCCCCAGTCCCGCCACCATCAGCCACCTCGAACGGTTTGCCACCGCATCCTCTGCCACCTTACGGGGTAGCAGCATGACCAGTGCCAATGTCATCAGCGACAACAGCATTACAGCCGTGAATTGCATTTCGCCCATTTTCTTGTTTTTTCATTTTGACGGCGAAGGTACAAAAAATCCCTTAAAGGGCGAAGAATTTCAGCCAAAAGTGTCTTAATTCGTCGAATTAAGACACCTAATTGTGAGAATTAAGACACCATTGTAAGAATTAAGACACTTTCTTTCGTGCGTAGTCCCTACTTTTGTGCCCGAATTACTTCATTACGACACATGGATTTCATCACATTCATCCACGGTGCCCCTCTGTGGCTCACCATCCCCCTCGGCATCACCTACCTCACCCTGTGGGCCGCCTTCGCCGTGCTCATGGTGAAACTGTGGCGACGGAACAGATGAGGGATTCATCACAAAAACAAATGACAAGTCCAGCGACATATCAGATACAACAATCCCCCGCACGGCATAATGCTGTGCGAGGGATGAGGTCGTGGTCGGAGGATGCAGAAGCGTTACTTCATTGCCTCGCTCACCAGCCACTTGATGTAGTTGTCGGAGACATTGTCGATTTCATCCTTATCGTAGATGGTCAGCAGCGTCACGTCGGCATTGTCGCTCACCAGCACGTTGAGCGTCAGCACACGGGCGCCACCGCTCTTCCCCTTGCCCTTCGAGCCGATGGCCATGCGAATCTTGCGAACACCACCGCCGAGGTCGCTGCCTTGGAAGGGATTCTCCTTCAGTTCCTTACTCAAAGTGAGATAGTCTGTGGGGAGCGACTTGTATTTCTTGGCAAGTCGCTTGAATCTACGGTCGAATTCTTCAGACGGGATAATCTTCACATTCATAGCAGACCATCACTTTTAAGTCCTTCCAGAAATTCTTCCTCTGTCATCATCTTAACTTCTCCACGTTTGGCTCGTTCTACCTCGTCAAGTGCCCGATACAGCGATTCCTTCACAAAGGCCTTCTGCTGGGCAGTCTTTGCGTCATCTACCGGCTCAATCAGTTTACCGGCAAGCCACTTGCGGTCTTTCTGCGAGAGCGATAGCCCTTGCAGGTACGACCAAAGATTGTTCATTGCTACTGCTGTCATACTCCTAACATATTTGGTTTACGGCGGCAAAAGTACGAATAAAATCCGAAACAACAAAACAAATAACCATAAATCATTAAACATCAAACAACAATGAAAAGAACACTGAACATCACAAGATTCATTCCGAGGGCAGCCATCACGCTCGTCCTCATGCTGCTCACGGCGGCGACGGCGTGGGCAACGGACGTGACCGTGACCTACAACATCAGCGTCACGGGCACCTTAACCCCACACGCCGACATCAAAAATGCCCAGACCGGCCAGCAGGTCGCCGACTGGGAACATGGCGTCAGAACCCTTTGGCCTGCCAACGAGGGCCATACCACGAGGGACTACCAAATCACGTTCACGCCCGACCAAGACCTCGACAAGACCAACAAGAACGACTACAATCAGACGGCCTCCTGCTCCGCCTTCAAGACCGAGCGCACGACCGTCTTCACCGTGGCAACGGCCATGTCGGGCTACTACGTCAAGAGCGTCACCTTCAAGGAGGACGACACCGTGAAGGGCGACTTCTCGGGCTTCGTGCCCAACTCAGCCTCCGTCAGCGTGACGCTCCAGGCCAACAAGTTCTTCAACGTCATCACCGTCGTGCTGACCAACGACCGCTACTACAGCCTCAGCCCCGGCAGCGGACTGACGCTCAACACCATGCCGACGCTCACCTACCGGGGCACGCCCTACTTCCTCAGCGGCAACGCCGTCAGCATGTCGGCCACCAACCAGAGCCACATCATCGAGGCCGTCAGCGGCATCGGCTCATCCACACCCTCCATCGCTGCAGACAAGCGCTCGTTCACCTTCACGATGCCGCAGAGCGACGTCTATCCCACCGCCACGCTCACCGAGGTACACACCATGAGCGTGCCCAGCGGCTTCACCGTCAGCGACCCCTACATTAGCATCGGCGGCACCCCTTACTATAAGACTGGCTCAACCGTCACCCTCACCGTCGCCGATGCCGATAAGGCCATCAGCGGCACGGGAGCCGTCACCTCGTCGCCCTGGGCCGCTGACTTCGCCGCCAGCATCCAGCGCGTCAACATCGGCAGCGCCGACCTCACCATCAGCGGCAATCCCTTCTCCACGCTTGGTGCGGCAGCCGTCATCGTAGTGCCCACGCCTGCCTACGCCGTCGACTACAGCAGCGCGGCCTACGCCTCGAAACTGCGCGTAGCCCTCGGCGACTACCTCTTCACCGCCACCGACGAGGGAGGCACCGCCGCCTACGCCATCGCCACCGAGGCCGACCTGCGCAACCTCGCCGCAGCCGTCAACGCCACCGACAACATCAGCAGCGGCAAGACCTTCTGCCAGACCGCCGACATCGCTATGACCGGCGGCAACTTCGACCCCATCGGCCGACTCGGCGCCAGTAATTCCTTCATGGGCACCTACGACGGGCAGGGCCACGCCATCAGCGGCCTCACCGTCAGCAACGGCTACCGCTTCTTCGGCCTCTTCGGCTCGATTAGCGGAGCCACCGTGCGTAACGTCCTCCTCGTCAGCCCCACCGCCACCACGACCGTTAACGACTACGTAAACCTCGACGCCCTCATCGGCTATTGCGGCAGCGGCGAGACCAACAACACCGTGGAGAACTGCGTCGTCGTCAGCCCCACCCTCAGTTCGTCGGGCACCGGTAGCAACAACTACGTCGGTGCCATCATCGGCAGGATATGGGGCGTGACCAACGTCACCAATTGCTACTACTACGACAACACCCACGACTACGCCACCGTCGGCTATTACGACAGCGACGGCCACCTGACCAACGTCGCCCGCGCCCGCCGCATCACCCTCGGCAGCGGCGTCACCGCCGTCAGCCCCGCCGCCAGCGACCCCGCCAACGGCTTCCAGTACGGCGGCAGCGACTACTACCGCGAGGGCCTCGCGCTGACCCTCACCACCTCCGCCCCCGCCACCGTCCCCGACGGCTACACCTACACCGTCAGCGCTAACAGCACCGCCCTCAGCGGCACCACCTACACCGTCAACGCCACCGACGGCGACGCCACCCTCGCCGCCATCGTCCGCAGCGACGGCCAGCAGCATGAAGTCAGTTACGTCGATGCCGACGGCACGGAGCATCATGAGACCGCCACGTTCCTCGACGGATACGAGACCGTCATCTCGCAATACGGCAGCCAATACATCGACCTCGCCGCAGGCTGGTACTACGTAGGCGCTGACATCACCTACACCAACGTCAAAATCCGTCCGCAGGGAGCCATCAACCTCATCCTCGGCAACGGCAAGACCATGCACATCGGCACCGCCGACAACCCCACAGGACTGACTGGCATCGTTGGAAGCACGGAGAACCTCACCATCTACGGCCAGAGCCTCGACAACGCCACCGCCGGTACTCTCAGTTACGTAGGCACTGGCGGCAACGGCATCTATGTGAGCGACTACACCCAGCACATCGGCAACGTCAGCATCAGCAACAGTCCCTATACGGGCTATGGCATCGAAGCCAACAGAGTCACCATCAAGGGCGACACCCTCACCGTTGCCACCAATGCCGATGGTGCCAAAGCCATCTTAGCCAGCCTCGACATCACCATCAGCGGCGGCACCGTCGATGCCCGTGCCACCGGCAGCGGCGACCTCTGCGGCATCCATAGCAAGAACGGCACCATCACCCTCGGCTGGACCCACGCCACCGACCGCATCACCGCCAGCAGTTACAGCGGCACCGTCAAAGTAGCCGACGGCAACGGCAACATCCTCACCGACGGCAGCGGCAACATCCTCACCGGTACCCTCGCCGCCGACGACGTGAACGGCAAGACGCTGCGACCCGTGATCAACTCAGACGTGATTGCCCTCGGGGCAGGGCAGACAGAGGTCGCATTGCCGCATTTCAGTTGCCTGCGTAACCTCACGGCTCCCACGGGCGAAGCGAAGGATGCCGTCATCGACGGGGAGAACGCCTACGTCTATACGCTCTGCCTGCCCTATGCTCCTGTCAAGGAAGAGAACTTGAAGTTCTACACACTGAGCGGCGTGAACGGCTCGTCGCTGCAATTCACGGAGATAGTGGGCGACCCTGCTGCCGATACGCCATATCTGGTGGCTGTGTTCGCTGGCTCGAACGCAGAAGAAGGCCAGTTGGGGATGACGGATGTGACGCTGAAGAAGGAAGTGGCGGGTGCCTCTGCCGGCGGCTACACGATGAAGGGCACCACCACAGGTCTTTCCCACGCCGACGCCCTGGGCAAGTACATCTTGCAGGACGGCAATGTGTGGGGACAGGTGACGGACAGCCACACGAATGTTTACATCCCGCCGTTCCGTGCCTACATCGAGGGAACTGCTGGCGCAGCCATCCGCCTCGGCACGGAGTTTGAGGAGGACGACGAGGCAACGGGCATCAACGCCTTGCAGTTGACCGACCGTGACGGCACGGAGCACTGGTATGACCTGAGCGGACGTGCCATCGAGAAACCGACGAAGGGCGGCGTGTATATTCGCAACAACAAAAAAGTTTTGGTAAAATAAAGAGCGTATGGAAAAGAAAACATATCGGAAGCCTCAGATGGAGGTGATAGAATTGGACGATATGAATATCCTCGTGGTCAGCGGCGGATGGGGCGGCGAAGCCACCGACCCCGCCAAGGCTCCCCTCCGCGACGCATGGGACGATGCCTTCGAGGACAACGAGGCTGCACAGACCTTCGAGAATCTCCTGTGGTAATCTACCCGAGGGGATGACAACGCGAGAGAGGAAGTGTTGAATAGCATAGCCCCGACTCCTCTGAATCGACCACGTCGTAGTCGGCACATCGACCACGACGTGGTCGGTCAAGCGACTACGACGTGGTCGATTTAGGGGTTGTTAAAGCACGCTATTTGACACATCCTCTCTTGTTGTCAGGGATGCACATCAGAAATGTCGAATGTGGGAGGGGTTACTTCAGATGGTCTTCGAAGTAGCGGGTGATGACGTGGTGGAGGTGGACTCGGTCGGTACCCATCATGTTGTGACCGTCGCCGGGGTAGGTGAAGAGGTCGGGGTAGGTGCCGGCATCGATGCAGGCACGCATGAAGGAAAGGGTGTGCTGGGGTACGCAAACGGGGTCGTTGCCGCCGTAGATGACCATGAGACGCCCCTGGAGGTTCTTGGCTTTGCGGAGCAGGGAGTTCTCTTCGTAGCCTTCGGGGTTGGACTGTGGGGTGTCCATGTAGCGTTCGCCGTACATGACCTCGTAGAATCGCCAGTCGATGACGGGACCGCCTGCCACACCAACCTTGAAGACATCGGGGTAGGTGGTCATGAGGCTGGTGGTCATGAAGCCGCCGAAACTCCAGCCATGCACACCGAGGCGGTTGGCATCGACGTAGGGGAGGCTCTTGAGGTATTCTACGCCTCGGAGTTGGTCTTTCATCTCTTCGACGCCGAGGTGGCGGAAGGTGGCTTGCTCGAAGTCGAGTCCGCGATGCTCACTGCCGCGGTTGTCGAGGCAGAACATGACGTAGCCCTGCTGTGCCATCCAGATGTCCCATCCGCGGGCTCCCCAGTTGCGGGTGGCGTCGATGTTGTGGGCATGGGGACCGCCATAGACATAGACGACGGCAGGATACTGCTTGGTAGGGTCGAAGTCGGTGGGGAGGATGAGGCGATAGTAGAGGTCGGTCACGCCATCGGCAGCCTTGAGGGTGCCAACCTTGATGGTGGGCACTTGGTAGGCTGCCCACGGGTCGGTGGCGGAGAAATAGTTGAGAGTTTTTGAGTTTTTGAGTTTTTGAGTTTTGGGGTTGTCAGTCGGGACGATGTCGATGTGGCGGGCGATGAGGGGGGAGGAGTAGTTGTCGATGAAGAAACGGCCCGACTCGGAGAGGGTGGCATTGTGCCAGCCAGTGCTGTTGCCGAGGAGGGTGCGTTGCCCCTTCATGTTGACGCTGAAGACGTTCTTCTGGAGCGGGTCTTTCTCGTTGGAGATGTAGAGGATGGTCTGCTGCTCCTCGTTGAAGCCGAGCACGTCCATCACCTCGAAGTTGCCGGCGGTGAGTTGCTTGAGGCACTTGCCGTCCTTATTATATAAATAGATGTGGTTGTAGCCGTCGCGACGGGTCTGGTAGATGAACTGGTTCTTGTTCCAGGGGAGGAACTGGATGGGGGTGCGTGGCTCGAAATACTTGGGGTTGTCCTCGGTGAAGAGGGTGCGGAGTTTCTCGCCGGTGAGGGCATCGTATTCGTCGAGGGAACCGTGGTTCTGGTCGCGGTTGAGTTCGATGAGGTAGAGGCGTGTGCCGTCGGGCGACCAAGTGATGTTGGTGAAGTAGCGGTCGGTGGGGTCGCCTGTGTTCAGGTAGAGGGTCTTGTTGGTCTGAGGGTTGAAGATGCCCACATAGACCTTGTGGGAGGTCTCGCCCGCCATAGGGTAGGGGTCGGGAGCCGTTTGGGCACATCGGGACTCACCGTCGGGGGTGTTGAAGGGGAGGGTGATGTTCACCTGTGGATATTTGGACACCATGCTTTGGTCCATCTTGTAGAAGGCGAGAAGGGTGCCGTCAGGATTCCAGAAGGTGCCTTTCTCGATGCCGAACTCGTCGCGGTGGACGCTCTCGCCATAGACGAGGTCGAGGCTGCCGTCGGTGGAGACGGGATGGACGGTGCCGTCGGAGGTGGCGACGTAGAGGTTGTGGTCAATGGTGTAGGCGGTGGACAGGGAGTGGATGTTCCAGTCGGTGTTGCTGGCTTCGGGGACGAGATGGAGTTTCCAGATGACTTTCTGGTTGATCCAGTCGATGAGGGTCTTCTCTCGGCCTCGGTCGATGAGCACGTAGGGCTTGTCGGGGTAGGGGAAGGAGGCGTTGTAGAAGTGGTCGATGGTCTTCCTGCCATTGGCGGCAAGGATGTGGTTGATGTGCTCGAGGGTGAGTGTGTTGAGCACGAAGCCGGTGTCGGTGGTGCCGAGGTCTTTGTCAACATATTGGCAGTTTTCCATGCCCAGTTCGATGCAGGCATCTCCCCACCAGGCGAGGTGCTTGGTGGCGGGGTAGGAATGGGCGTAGTAGGTGGAACCGCCGGGGATGAGGTCGTCGAGGGTGAAGAGTTTTTTCTGTGCCATAACAGGGAGGAGGAATAAGGCGAGGAGGGTTGTGATAAAGGTCTTTTTCATTTCATGATTTCTTTTAGGGGAATGAGCACGAAGTCACGCTCATTCATGAGTGGATGGGGAATGGTGAGGGTGGGGGTGGAGATGTGGAGGTCGTCGTAGAGGAGGATGTCGATGTCGATGATGCGGTCGTGGTAGGTGGGAAGACTCCTCCGACTCCCCTGTTGAGGGGAGAGAATTGTTTTCTGGGTGCGTCCCAACAGGCGTTCAATCTGCTGGGTCTTGCGGAGAAGTGCCAGGGGCGACAGCGTGGTTTCGACGCATACGGCGGCATTGAGGAAGGTGTTGGGGCTCTCGAATCCCCACGGCTCGGTTTCAAGGAAGGCGGACTGAGCCTTGATAGGCCCAATCCGCCTTGCGATTTCGGTGATGGCCGACAGGAGATTCTGTTTCTTGTCGCCAAGATTCGTGCCGAGTGAGAGATAAACGGTGTGCATTAATCAATAATGAGCATGGCGTCGCCATAGGTACCGAACATATAGTCGCCTTTGAGTGCCTCCTTGTAGGCGTTCATGACGACTTCGTAACCTCCGAAGGCGGTGACGAGCATGAGCATGGTGGAAAGTGGCGGCTGGAAATTCACGACGATGGCATCGGCGACGGTGAAGTCGTGGGGAGGGAAGATGAACTTGTTGGTCCATCCGTCGAACTCCTTGATGAAACCGCCGGGCCCTGCTGCTGTTTCGGTGGCACGGAGGGTGGTTGTACCTACGGCACAAACTTTGTGTCCGTTCTCCTTTGCCTTGTTGACAATGTCGCAAGCCTCTTTGGTGACAAACATCTGCTCGGAATCGGTCTTGTGCTTGGTGAGGTCTTCTACGTCGATGCTGCGGAAGTTGCCCAAGCCTGCATGAAGCGTGATGAAAGCCTGCTCGATGCCTTGAATCTCCATCCGCTTCATGAGTTCTCGGGAGAAGTGAAGTCCTGTGACGGGAACGGTCACGGCTCCTTCGTTGCGTGCATAGATGGTCTGGAAGCGTTCGTGGTCTTCTTCCTCGGCGGGACGACGGTTGCGGATGTCGTCGGGGATGGGTGCCTCGCCAAGCGAGTAGAGGGTCTCCTTGAACACGTCGTGAGGACCGTCGTAGAGGAAACGGAGGGTGCGTCCACGCGAGGTGGTGTTGTCAATGACTTCGGCAACAATGGACTCGTCGGGACCAAAGTAGAGTTTGTTGCCAATACGAATCTTTCTTGCAGGGTCAACGAGCACGTCCCAAAGACGCAGTTCTTCGTTGAGTTCTCTGAGAAGGAAAACCTCAATGCGTGCACCCGTCTTTTCTTTGTTCCCATAGAGACGTGCAGGGAACACTTTCGTGTCGTTGAAGATGAAGGCGTCACCTTCCGTGAAATAGTCGGTGATTTCCTTGAAGAGTTTGTGCTCTATCTTTCCCGTCTGTTTGTGTACCACCATGAGTTTTGCTTCGTCGCGGTTGTAAAACTTTGTCTCGGGATTGTAGGTGCGAGGATAGAGTGCAATCTTGTCTTCTGGAAGTTTGAACTTGAATTGTGAAAGTTTCATATCGTTTGTTTTTCTTCTGTTTTTATATGTTGGTTGTCAAGCCATTGCGGGAATGTCTCAATGTCCAAGCAATCTTGGAGCGTGTACTTGCCGATGCGTGTACGGATGAGGTCGGTGAGGTAGCCGCCCGACCCGAGTGCTTGTCCGATGTCGCGAGCCAAGGCACGGATGTAGGTGCCCTTGCTGCAAACGACCCGAATGGTCAGGGAAAGGTGTTTGCCTGACAGGTTGTCGGATTGATACCGAATCTTCTCACGGCTGTCTGTCGCTGTATCAACGGGTTGATTTTCTACTTCGCCGAAATGGAGTATTTCTAACTCGTCGATGACGAGAATCTTGGGTTTCAACTCAATCTCTTCGCCTTGGCGGGCATACTTGAAGGCTCGCTTTCCGTCCACTTTCACGGCAGAGAACGTGGGGGGTATCTGTTCGATGCGACCGATAAACGCCTTGAGTTTTTCTTCCACCAGTTCTCGGGTGATGTGGCCGGTGGGGTAGGTCGCATCCTCTGCGGTCTCCATGTCGAACGAGGGCGTGGTGGCTCCCAGTTTGATGGTGGCGACATACTCTTTGGTATGTGCCTGCAATTCGTCAATCTGTTTGGTACACTTGCCTGTGCAGATGATGAGTACACCCGTCGCCAGCGGGTCGAGTGTGCCGGCATGTCCCACCTTCAGTTTCTTCACACCGAGGCGGTGCGAGAGTTCTCCCCGCACTTTCGCCACCAGGTTGAATGAGGTCCACCGATAGGGCTTGTTGAAGATGAGTATTTCGCCAGCAATGGGATTCATTTACAGACAAATGGCAAGGATGCCGACAATGGCACAATAGATGGCGAAATAAATGAGTTTACATTGCTTGACAAAGGCAATCATCCATTTGCAGGCAAAGCAACCGCTGATGAATGCCGCAAGGAAGCCAACCACCAGTGCGGTCATTGGGATTTGTGCGGTGGCTCCGTGTTCTGCCAAGTATTCGGCACTTGGTGCAACAATGTGCTTGAAGTCGAGCAGGGCTTCACCAAGAATGGGGGGGATGACCATCAAGAAAGAGAACTGGGCGAGGTTCTTGCGACTGTTGCCCAGCAGCAGACCTGTGGCAATGGTGGAACCGCTGCGAGAAAGTCCTGGCAGCACGGCAATGGCTTGTGCAATGCCGATGATGAAGGCGTGCCATGGAGAAATCTTCTCTTTTTCTTGTGGACGATAGAAGTGGGTGAGTGCCAGCAGGAATGCCGTCACCAACAGACAGACACCAACGATGGTCAGGCTCCCTTCGAAGATGGCATCGACATAGTCTTTAAAGCAGAGTCCGACGATGCCGATAGGAATCATGGAAATGATGATGTTGAGGGCATACTTCTGTTCCTCGTTGAGTTGCCCGTCCCACTTGAAAAGTCCTTTGAAAATCCATGTCACCTCTTTCCAAAGGATAACCAGTGTGGAGAGGACGGTGGCGACGTGTACGACGATGTCGAACGTCAAACCTCCCACTTCTTCAACGCCGAGAAGATGCTGCCCGATTTGCAAATGTCCGCTGCTGCTGACAGGGAGGTATTCTGTCAGTCCCTGAATGATGCCTAAGATGAGTGCTTGTAGCCAATCCATAGTGTGCGAAAGTATTTTTTGAGTTTTAATCCTTATTCACGCTCTTGCTTTTCTGAGCAGGCCAGAGGATGGCAACAATCTCGAAGAGAAAGCCGAAGAGGCACACCATGGGAGCCACTTTGATATGCTTGTCGCTGAAAATCTCGGGGTTGAAAGCCTCCTCTGTCGTTGCGTCGCCGCCCATGAGGATGAAGCCGAGGATGATGATAAGGAATCCGATGGCCAGAAGGATGTAGTTGATTTTTGTGAATGCAAAATTGTTCATTGTCCTATTGTTTTATACGTAATAAAGTTCATTGCTGCTCATTCGCAGATACCTGTTGAGCGACAGGAACGTGCAGAGGAATGTGATGAGGAGACCGAAAAGGAGCACTGCCGCCGAAACGATGGCAACCACTTTCCAGTCGATGATAGAGGTGATTTGTGGCTCGAAATTGTGCAGCCAGTAGAGGCCGAAGATGATGAGGGCATCGGCAAAGATGGCGGAGAAGATTCCGAGCGTGAATCCACGTGCCAGGAACGGACGGCGGATGAATCCCCAACTTGCCCCTACCAGTTTCATCGTGTTGATGATGAAACGTTTGGAGAAGATGGTGAGTCGCACCGTATTGTTGATGAGTGCGAACGAGATGTAGGTGAACAGTGCCGCAATGATGAGCAGGATGATGCTCACCTTTCGGATGTTGTCGTTGACCGATTTAATCAGGTCTTTGGAATAGACCACATCCACCACGTCCGAGTTCCCCTTCAAGGCTTTTACTGCCGCACCGAGGCTGTCGGGGTTGGCATAATCCGCATTGATTTTGACCTCGAAAGAGGCGGTGTAGGGGTTCATGCCGATAAATTCTGTGGGGTCAATGCCTTGTGCTTCAATTTCTTCCTTCAGGGCTTGCTCTTTCGAGATGTACTCCACGCTCTTGGCGTAGGGTGCCTGTCTCAGCGATGTTTCCATCTTCTTGATTTGCAGACTGTCCAATTCGTCGCTGATGAGGACGCTCACGTTGATGTTTTCTTTCACAAAGTTGGAAAGGTTATGGGCGGAAAGCACGAACAAGACAATGATGCCGAGCAAGACCAGTACGAGGGTGGTACTGATGGTGGCAGTGATGAACTGGGTGCTGAAAAAATTGTTCTTTTTCTTACTCATTTACTTCTATACCTTTGAGGGTTGCTGAACTGGATTCGAGGATTTTGACACGCACGAAGTCGCCAATGTGATGATTGCCACGGTCGAAGACGACCACTTTGTTCTGCTGAGTGCGGCCGAAAAGTTGCTCTCGGCTGCGTTTCGACACGCCTTCCACCAGAATCTCGTAGGTCTTGCCCACGTCCTTTTGGTAACTTTCTGCCGACAGTTGGTTCTGCAGGGCAATCATCTCGTTCAGGCGGCGAATCTTGGTTTCCTCCGGGATGTCGTCGGGCAGATGCTTGGAGGCATACGTGCCTGGGCGTTCCGAATATTTGAACATAAAGGCAGAGTCATATCCACATTCACGCATGAGCGACAGCGACATCTGGTGGTCTTCTTCCGTTTCGGAGTGATAGCCCACAAAAATGTCGGTGGTGAGTCCGCAATCGGGCAGGATGCGGCGGATGGCAGCCACACGGTCGAGATACCATTCGCGGGTGTACTTGCGGTTCATCAGTTTCAAGATGCGGTTGGAGCCGCTTTGCACCGGCAGGTGGATGTGGCGGCAGATGTTCTGGTGGGAGGCAATCACCTCCAGCGTCTCGTCGCTCATGTCTTTAGGATGAGAAGTGGTGAAACGGATACGCATCTCTGGCACGGCCTCTGCCACCGTGGAAAGCAGTTGGGGAAAGCCCACCTCGCCACACCTGTAACTGTTCACGTTCTGACCCAGCAGCGTGACCTCTTTGAAGCCCTTCTCCTGCAAATCCCGCACCTCATTCAAGATGCTGTCCACCTCCCGACTGCGTTCACGTCCTCGTGTGTAGGGCACAATGCAGTAGTGGCAAAAGTTGTTGCAGCCTCGCATGATGCTCACAAAGCCGCTCACACGGCTGCCACAGATACGCTCCGGGATGATGTCGCGATACGTCTCGGTGGTGCTCAGTTCGATGTTCATCGCCTTTTCGCCCACTTCGGCAGCCGCAAAAAGTTCGGGAAGGGAAAGGTAGGAGTCGGGACCAGCCACGAGGTCAACGTGATGGTTCTCAATCAGGTCGTCCTTCACACGTTCAGCCATGCACCCCACTACACCAACAATGAGCCTGTGCCCCTTCTTCTGCAACGCATGAAGGGCTTCAAGCCTGTTATATATCTTGTTTTCTGCGTTTTCACGAACGGAGCAGGTATTCAGCAGGATGGCGTCCGCCTCGTCGATGCTGTCACACACCTCATAGTCCGCCATTTTCATGACAGAGGCAATCACCTCACTGTCCGCCACGTTCATTTGGCAGCCGTAAGTTTCAATAAAAAGTTTCTTCATTAAAAATGAATTTTGTACAAAAGACGGTGCAAAGGTACAAAAAAAATCCTTAACTTTGCAGCCGAATAAAGCCTTTTTAATCGAAAGGGGCTAATTCGTTCATTGTCCAACCATTAAAAACCCCTGTTCTGTGAGGCTTGATTTCCAAAAAAGAATGGCGAGCAGCCAAATGACCCTTCCCCTTGTGGGCGTTGTCGCCCTCCTGTTGTGGTTCTTCCTGCCCACCACCCCTCGGCCTGATAGCCCGTGGTCGTTTGCCCTGCCATGCTATTCTTCCATCGCTCAGGCTGATTTTTCGGGCGTCGATTATGGTTTGTGGCAGCATGTTCCCTCGTTTTTGCAGCAAGGATACTGGACTTTGGGACTCAGTGCCCTGTGTGCCGCCCTTGCCGTCTATCTGATGGCAGAGTTGAACAATGCCAACGTTCTGCTTCGTGTCAGTTCACGAATGTTGAGCAGTATGCTCGCCATCCTGTTGGCATTCGCCATCTTGTGCCACCGCCTCCAGCCGGGCAGCGTGGTCATGGTGCTTTCCCTTCTGTCTTTCTTTCCCCTCTTTGCCACCTATCAGATGCCCCATCCCATGCCCACCTTCGTTGCCTATCTGCTGCTGTCTTTCGCCTCACTCATCTTTCCCAAACTGCTGTGGATGGTGCCTGCCTACTGGGGGTTGCAAATCTACCTGCGAGCCTTTTCCTTCCGCTGTCTGGTTGCCTCCCTGTTGGCAATCTTGCTGCCCTATTGGTTCTATGGAGGCATCGCCGTCATCACCTCTTCCCTCCCCGATTTGGTGGCTCATGCCCGAGCCGTGATAGACTTCCAGTGGTATGGTTATGCCACGCTGAACCGGAACGACCTGCTCACTTTCGCCTTCGTTCTGCTGCTGTTCCTTTCGGGAGCCATCGATTTCTACCTTCACAGTTTCCTCGACAAGACCCGCACCCGCATTCTTCATCATGTTATCATCATGCATGGGCTTTTTGTCACCCTCCTGCAATGCCTCATGCCCCAATATGTCAGCATCTTCCTGCCCCTCCTGCTGGTCGATGCCGCCATCCTGTTCGGACATTTCTTCACCCTCACCCACACTCGTTTCTCCCACCTCTACAACCTCTTCCTTTTGGCGTTGGCACTCCTTGTTGTGGCGGCACAGTACGTGAAGTTATAGTTTTCAAAGGTTCTTCATTTTTCACCCTTCACTCTTCATTTCCAAAGATTTTCACTCTTCATTCTTCATTTTCAAAACTCCGTGGATTCACTCAATCAGTTTTTCATAGAATACGGCTATCTGGGCATGGCACTCGCCTCCTTCCTTGCTGGCACCTTCGTCCCCTTCAGTTCCGAGGTGGTGATGGGCACCCTTTTGGCAACCACCGGCATGGATCCTTTTTTGACCGTCCTGAGTGGCACCGTCGGCAATGTGCTCGGCTCCTTGTTCAACTACTACATCGGTCGCATTGGCAGTATTGAACAGATTTCCAAGTGGATGCACATCAACGAGCGACGGCTGCGAAAGACCCGTGACTATGTGGAGAAACGTGGTTCGTGGATAGCCACCTTCTCCTTCCTGCCCATCTTCGGCACTGCCATCTCCCTCTCGCTCGGCATTCTCCGAGCCAACGTGTGGGGTGTCATCCTCTGGTCCTCCATCGGCAAATTTCTCCGTTACGTCATCTTCATGCTGCCCATTGTGATATGGAAGTGAAAGAGGCGACCACCCAGCAGATGGGACGAACCGAAAGTACATCTCTCCCTAAACCCCGCAATAGGACAAAATTGCACGCTCGTCACGTCCGAAGTGGTGTGAGTCACACCGCCCGGGTGGTCTGAGTCACACCACCGAGGCGGTCTGAGTCAGACCGCTTTCGACGCTCCCTGCGTGCCATTTTAGCCGCGACGAAATTGACATTGATGATGTGAAGAATATAAGTCAACTGATGAGGCTAATGTATGTTGACCAGTGTGGCGAATATAGGCGAACCGCTTTGGCGGGTCAAGACCATGACGCATAGCCCGTGTAAACCAGAATTTAGTTCTGCGGCTACAAAAGGTCGTCTTTTATAACAAAGCAGGAGGGCGTGAATCCACGCCCTCCTGCTTTGTCGATAGGAAAATAATCTATTAGTTGATAGCGTTGTCAAGGTCAGCACCAGCCTTGAACTTTGCAACCTTCTTTGCTGCAATAGTGATAGGTGCCTTAGTGGCAGGGTTGATGCCCTGACGCTCTGGGCGTGCAGTAACGGAGAATGTGCCGAAGCCAACGAGTGAGATCTTGTCACCAGCCTTGAGTGCGTCAGCGATTGCTTCAACGGTAGCGTCGAGTGCCTTCTTGGCATCTGCCTTGCTCAGTCCTGACTTAGCAGCGATAGAGCCTACGAGTTCTGTCTTGTTCATAATCGAAATGAATAATTTAGGTTTATATTAAAGTTATTTTGGTAGTTGAAACCACAGTCTGTAGAAGTGTGCAATCGATAAAAATCGGATGTCTTTTGCACAACTTTGTTGCAAATATATGAGATATATTTTCGTAAACAAACAATTTTTGCAAAAAAAAGTTGAAAAATGTCAAAAAAAGTCTCATTTTCCTCGATTTTGCTCTTAAATAGGAAGAAAAACCCTAATTTTGCAACGAAAAAATAAAAAGATAGTAATCATTGAAATTTTTAAGGTGAGAATTGTATGAGAATAACTCCTGCCGTTAAGGTTATCCTGATTATCAATATCGTTTTTTACGTTCTTTCGTACTGGGTGACTCCGTTGTTCCCCTTGGGTGGACACGGTGACTGGTTCGTTCAGTTCAATGCGTTGCATCCAATAGGATACAGCGGTTTTGCGGTCTATCAGTATCTGACCTATATGTTCATGCACGGGGGATGGTGGCATCTGTTCTTCAACATGTGGTCGCTGATGATTTTTGGCAACGCGGTGGAACAGCAGGTGGGCACGAAGCGTTTTGTGTACTATTATCTGCTGTGTGGCGTGGGCAGTGCGTTGATTAACCAGTTGTGTACGGCTCTGGGCATCATCGCTCCTGCTCAGTTGGTGGGTGCATCGGGTGCTATTTATGGTGTGATGGCGGCTGCGGCTTTCTTCTTCCCCAATGCCCGATTGTTCATCATCCCGATTCCGTTCCCCATCAAATTGAAATATCTGGTAGGCTTCTACACGGTGGTGGAGATGTATATGGGCATCGTGTCGGTGGACGGTGTGGCTCACTTTGCCCATCTGGGCGGCATTCTGGTGGGCATTGCCATTCTGTTCTGCTGGAGAATGCAGGATAAAAAGCAGCAAAAGAGAGGACGTGAAAATTATTGGACCACTTCGACCAGCAACCAATCTCACTATGAGAAAGAGGAGGGGCTGTGGGAGAAGTTGAAACAGTTCTTTGTGGGGAAGCGGCAGCCCAAGATGCGTGTGACGAACGTGAGGGAGGCAAACTATGCTGACCACATGTATAATGAGCGGAAGCGTCAGGAAAGTGACGAGATAGACCGGATTCTTGACAAGATTCGGAGAAATGGTTATCAGAATCTTTCGGAGAGTGAAAAGGCAACGCTGTTTAATGCCAGCAAACGGAAACAGGAGGAACAAGGTCGTTAAGTGAGAAGATGTTTCTCCGCGAGAATCGATGAAATTGCTGAAAACCATACCGATGATTATCTTCATTGCCATCAATCTCTTGGTGATTGTGGCAATGAATTTTTGTGCCTACACGGCTTGTCTTCCGCCGCAGACATACCCCAGTGTGTCGTATATGGGGCTGATGTTCCCTGCTTTTCTGGTGGTTGATGCCTGTTTTGTGCTCTTCTGGCTGATTTTCAAGTGGAAATTGGCACTGCTGTCGATGGCGGGCATGTTGCTGTGCGTGGGAAGCATCAGGACGTATGTGCCGGTGAACCTCCCTGCTGACCCGCCAGAAGGGAGCCTCAAACTGCTGACCTACAATGTGATGGGATTCGGGAAGGACGAGGATTATACTTGGGAAGAGAACCCGATTCTGAATTACCTGTTGAGCAGCGATGCGGATATCGTCTGTGTGCAGGAGGGCCGGAAGAATATTCTGGATGGTGTGATTGACCGTATCACCCCTATTTATCCTTACTATTCTTTGGTTTTGATACCCGACAATTACATCGCCTGTTTTTCCAAGTATCCCCTCAACTTTATCAAGCAGATTGATTATCCAACCACCACGAACTGCTCGATGGTGTATGAAGTGCAGGTGGGGAAGGATACGTTGGTGCTGATTAACAATCACTTGGAGTCCTATCGTCTCAGTCCTGAAGATAAGGAGGACTACAAGTCCATCATCAAGAACTATCAGCACCCCGAGGATAATGGGTCAGAAATGAAATACTTGGGCTTGACGGAAAAACTGTCCCGATGCGACTCTATCCGTGGAATGCAGGTCGATTCGGTCGCGGCGTTTCTGGATAGTTGCAAAGGGCGATACGTCGTGGCATGTGGCGATTTCAACTCTTCCCCCATTTCTTACTGCCACCATCGGCTGACGGAGTGGCTGAATGATGCATACACGCGGACAGGGAATGGGCCAGGAACGACTTATAACCGCAGCGGGATGTACTTCAGGCTCGACCACATCTTGGTGAGTCCCAACATCACTCCGTACAAGGCAAAAGTTGATAAGTCCATTGCTGTAAGTGACCATTATCCCATGTCTTGCTTTATCAAATTGGAGTAAAAATACCTCCTAATTACTTCAAAACAAAGATTTTTCGTGCATTTTTCTTCCTGAATGCAAAAAAATGTATAACTTTGCACCTTGAATTGCCTTGGACTCCGCTGTACTCTCATATATATAAATATGTGTACGGGATGGTTTTGGAGGCATTTTTGTGGGCTTTTACCAAAGCACTTGATGAGATAAAAAAACAAAACAATCAAAATATTAAACATTCAACAAAAAATGCAAAACAAAGGATTTGTAAAGTTTTTAGCAGTGGCGTTGACCCTCATCTGCATCTTCTACCTTTCCTTCTCTGTCGCTACAAAGTATGTAGAGGACAAAGCAGCA
Organism: Bacteroidaceae bacterium; assembly: GCA_017483605.1. Lineage (GTDB taxonomy): Bacteria > Bacteroidota > Bacteroidia > Bacteroidales > Bacteroidaceae > Minthosoma. The sequence continues at coordinate 56,811 of JAFUWG010000018.1, forward strand.
AAGATGGAACCTGAGGCTGCTGAGTTGTATTTGGATTCGATGAACACGACTCCATTCTACCTCGGCAACTACACGTTGAAGGACTGTCGCGAAACTGCTATTGGTCTTGGTCTTGACCTGAAAGGCGGTATGAACGTCATCCTTGAGGTGAGCGTGCCAGAAGTTGTCAAGACATTGGCAGACCACAAAACTGACGAAGCATTCCTGAAGTCTGTGGACGAAGCAGCCAAGGAAGCACAGGAAAGTCAGAGCGATTTCATCACACTTTTTGTCAGTGCCTATAAAAAGAATGCGCCGGGTAAGCCGCTTGCGACTCTCTTCGCCACCCAGCAGTTGAAGGGCAAGGTAAACACGAACAGCAGCGACGCTGAAGTTGAGAAGGTGCTCCGTCAGAGCGTTGACGAGGCTGTGGACAACTCTTTCAACGTGCTCCGTACTCGTATCGACCGTTTCGGTGTGGTTCAGCCTAACATTCAGAAGATTGAAGGTCAGAGCGGACGCATCATGGTCGAACTGCCTGGTATCAAGGAGCCAGAGCGTGTGCGTAAACTCCTCCAGGGTAGTGCAAACCTCGAATTCTGGGAGACTTACGACGCTCCACAGGTTGCCCCTTATCTCTCACAACTCAACACGGCTCTCCGCAATGGTGGCAAGGTTGAGGAGGTTGCAGATTCTGTTGAGGCAGAAGCCGCTCCTGCAGAAGAGAAGGCTGATTCCAGCAGCAATGCTGCCAGCGTGCTCGCTCAGGTGAAAGATGTTGAGGCTACCGCCACTTCCGCAAAGGCTTCTAAGGCAAGCGAGGAGGCAAAGAAGGAGAATCCTCTCTTTGCAATGCTCCAGCCAACAGGTGCTCAGCGTGGTTGTATGGTCGGTCTTGCTCAAGCACTTGACACTGCCGAAATCAATGCACTTCTCAGTTCTGAGGTTGCCAAGCAGATTTTCCCAGCAGACCTCTCACTCAAGTGGGGTGTGAAGTCGATGGATAAGGCAGGTAAGATTTTTGAACTTTATGCTATCCGCACCACAGGTCAGAATGGCCGTGCTCCATTGGAGGGCGAGGTCGTGACTGAGGCTAAGGATGACTTCGACCAGTATGGCAACCCTGTTGTCAGCATGAAGATGAACACAGAAGGTGCTCGTAAGTGGGCTGCACTCACCGAGGCAAATGTGAACCACTGTGTGGCTATCGTGCTCGATAACCTTGTTTATAGTGCTCCAAACGTGATGAACAAGATTGACGGTGGCAACACCCAGATTTCTGGTAGTTTCACGGTCAATGAAACCAAGGACTTGGCAAACGTGCTCCAGTCAGGTAAGATGCCTGCTCCTGCCAGCATCATTCAGGAAGACATCGTAGGTCCAACCCTCGGTGCTCAGTCCATCCAGGCAGGTTTCATCTCTTGTATCGTCGCTTTCATCGTGCTGATGCTCTACATGGTGCTCATGTACGGTGTGCGTGAAGGTATGGTTGCTAACTGTGCCCTGATTCTCAACTTCTTCTTCTCGTTCGGTATCCTCACCTCACTGGGTGCGGCATTGACCATGTCTGGTATTGCCGGTATGGTGCTGACCCTCGGTATGGCGGTCGATGCCAACGTGCTCATCTACGAGCGTACCAAGGAAGAAATGCGTTCGGGCAAGCACATCAACGCGGCTGTGGCAGCAGGTTACAGCAATGCGTTCTCGGCCATCTTCGACTCGAACGTGACCACCATCCTCACAGGTGTTATCCTTTATAACTTCGGTACTGGTCCAATCAAGGGTTTCGCAACAACTCTTATCATTGGTATCGTCTGCTCATTCTTCACCGCAGTTTGGTTGACTCGTATCGCTTACGAGCACTTCCTCAACCGTGGCAAGTGGCAGGATTTGACCTTCACCACCAAGTTCTCTCAGAACATGATGAAGGACACGAAGTACAACTTCATGGGTAACTACAAGAAGTCATTCATCGCATTTGGTGCCTTCCTGCTCATCGCCCTTGCCAGTTTCGCCATCCGTGGCTTGAGCCAGTCTATTGACTTTACGGGCGGTCGCAACTACAAGGTTGAGTTTGTGAAGCAGGTAGAGCCAGAGAACGTGAAGGCTGCTATCGTGAAGCAGTTCGAAGCCAACAACAAGGAAGGCGAAGCCATCAACGTGACCGTGATTGCACTGGGTACAGAGGGCAACAACATCCGTGTTTCTACCAACTTCAACATTAACGATAATAGTTCTGAGGCTGATGCTCGCATCGAGTCTCTGCTCTATCAGGCATTTGTTGACGGCGGCATGGTTGATGCATCTGTTTCAGAAGAGGCATTCCTCGATCGTGATAACCGTGCAGGTGGTTCTATCGTTTCTTCTCAGAAGGTGGGTCCTGCCATCGCATCTGACATTCTGCGTGGTGCCATCCTCTCAGTGCTCTTCGCCATCGTAGTCATCTTCGTCTATATCCTTGTCCGTTTCCGCAATGTGGCATACTCTGTGGGCTCTATCGTGGCTTTGACGCTCGATACTGTGCTCGTTATTGGTATGTTCTCACTCTGCTACGGTTGGATTGGCTTCTCGCTGGAGGTTGACCAGACGTTTATCGGTGCAATCTTGACGGTGATTGGTTACTCCATCAACGACAAGGTGGTTATCTTCGACCGTATCCGTGAGGTGTTCAAGAACTATCCGAAGCGTGACCGTCAGCGTATCTTCAACGATGCCTTGAACAGCACTCTCGCACGTACCATCAACACATCTGTTTCTACGTTCATTGTGCTGCTTGTCATCTTCGTTCTTGGCGGCGATAGCATCCGTGCCTTCGCATTCGCCATGATGCTGGGTGTCATCATCGGTACAAGTTCGTCACTCTTCATTGCTGCTCCTACTGCTTACCTTGTCATGGGTGCTCGCATCAAGGAGGCAGACGAAGAGACTGCACAACTTCCCAAAGCATAATACATTATTATAATATGTAAGGCAGCAACTTCGTGTTGCTGCCTTCTTTCTTAAAAACAACACAAAATTATGGCAAAGGTTCGTGTCGCCATCGTTGGTTATGGCAATATCGGCAAGTATGCACTCGAGGCGATTGAAGCGTCGCAAGACATGGAGTGCGTGGGTGTGGTTCGTCGCAACGGCGACCTCAACAAGCCCGCAGAACTTGCCAACTATCCCGTAGTAAAGGACATCAAAGAACTCCAGAACGTGCAGGTTGCTATCCTCGCCACCCCAACCCGTAAGGTGGAGGAGTATGCGAAGCAGTGCCTCGCCCTCGGCATCAACACCGTGGACTCTTTCGACATCCACACCCAGATTGTTGACCTCCGTCGCAGCCTCGATGCTGTAGCCAAGGCAAACAATGCCGTCAGCGTCATCTCTGCAGGTTGGGATCCAGGTTCCGATTCCATCGTGCGTTCGCTCATGGAAAGCCTCGCCCCCAAGGGCATCAGTTATACCAACTTCGGTCCTGGTCGCTCTATGGGTCACTCTGTGGCTGTTCGTGCTATCGATGGCGTGAAAGATGCTCTCTCCATGACCATCCCTGTTGGCACAGGCATCCATCGCCGTATGGTGTATGTGGAACTGGAAGACGGTGCCGATTTCAAGACTGTTGAGGCTGCTATCAAGGCAGACCCATATTTCGTCAACGACGAGACACACGTGCAGCAGGTTCCATCTGTTGATGCCCTCAACGATGTGGGTCATGGTGTCAACCTCGTTCGCAAGGGTGTGTCGGGCAAGACGCACAACCAACTCTTTGAGTTCGACATGAAGATTAACAACCCTGCTCTTACGGCTCAGGTGCTTGTCAATGTGGCTCGTGCTTCCCTCAAGCAGCAGCCTGGTGCTTACACCATGATTGAGATTCCTGTCATCGACATGCTCTATGGCGACAAGGAGGAACTCATTCGTCATCTTGTGTAATTTTTATCGAATAGAGAGATAAAAAAACAGTCGTGCCTTCAACGGTTTTCCGTTGGAGGCACTTCTTTTTTGCTGTGATCCCTACGTCGTTCCCTCGTTGTGTATCAATTCATGTACGGGTATTGTATTCATACAAACCCTCGACAAGAATTCATACGTGTGCTGGTATCGTGTTCCGACCAGATGCAATTTTTGTCTTTGATGAGCCATGAAACGATAAAACGAGGGATGAAAGAGGGAAAAGTGAGGCTTTGGACGAAAACAAATCTGGAAACGTGTGGGGATTCTGAAAATTATGTGTTATCTTTGCATATCAACTAAGAAAAGCGAACCATGAGAAAAGTAAGCATTCTTCTGATGTCAATGGCCGTGCTGCTGTTCGTTTCTTGCGAAGAGAAGAAGAAACCTGCGGTGCAACCAGTGGTGAACATCCAACCACTGGATGAGATTCCTGGCATCTTTGAGGCACATGGCACCATCGGCGACGGCACGAGCATGAATGTGCTGGAGTTTATTAACGACGATGGTGACACGCTGTATATTACCGTGAACGGTCAAGCCGTGATGGGCGGTGTGCATGTGGGTGACGAAATGGAGATGATATATAATGTGACAGAGGACGACAACATCGCCTCGGTGGCAGTCAACCTGACCGCCTTGCAGCACCTGTGGTCACAACGTGGTCAGGACGGGCGGGAACAGAGTCTCGAACTGAACTCTGGCGGTCGTGCCTCCACCTACGACATGGCGATTGACTATGATTCATGGCAGGTGAAGGACGGACTTCTGCTGCTGCACTCTCCCAAGAAACTGGGCGATGAGAGTCCTGCCGTTGTCGATACCTTCGAAATTATGCAACTCACCGCCGACAGCCTTGTGCTGATGAATGGCAACTTGGTGACAGAATTTGAACGCTACAACTAATTAACCTAAGACCTATATGAAACGACTGACAATCATTCTGTTGGCAATGCTTGTGTTGCCAATGTCGATGTCGGCTGCACCCAAGGGCAAGCAGAAGACCGACCGTGAGGTGTGGGTGGACATCATGTATCAGATGGCAGAACCCGTGATGAAAAACATGGCTGAGGGCAAACTTCAGCAAGTGATGGACACCGCTGGCGGCAACAAAAACTTGGAATTGTCGCCTACGTGGGACAATCGCGACAAGAAGGTGGCATACATGGAGGCTTTCGGTCGCCTTTTGGCGGGGCTGGCTCCGTGGCTCAATCTGCCTGATGACGACACGGCGGAGAGTGCCAAGCGGAAGCAACTCCGTGAGTGGACTCGCAAGGCGATTATCAATGCCGTTGACCCCCAATCGCCTGACCGCTTGGGATGGGAAAACGGGGGTCAGACCCTCGTCGATGGAGCCTACGTGGTGGAAGGTCTCTATCGTGGCTATGACTCGCTTTGGGTGCCGCTGCCGCAGGAGACCAAAGACCTTTACATCAAGGAAATCAAGGGCTTACGCCGTTATGACCCTCCTTATACCAATTGGTTCCTCTTCGTCGGCATGGAGGAAAGTTTCCTCATGTATGTGGGAGCCGACTATGATGCTTTCCGCATCAAGACAGCCATGAGCAAGGTGGAAGAGTGGTACATTGGCGACGGCATCTACTCAGATGGCCCTTCGTTTGCTTTCGACTACTACAATTCTTTCGTCATCCAGCCAATGTACTTGGAGTGTCTGGAGATGATAAGTGCCCGTCAGGGTAACAATGGCTACCTCATTCGTGCGAAGGACGGCAAACGCAACACCGCCAACAATCGTGTGAAGGAGGTTCGGAAGCGTATGCAGAAGTGGTCTGTCATCTTGGAACGCTTCATCTCGCCCGAAGGAACCTTCCCCGTTGTGGGTCGAAGCATTCCTTATCGCATGGCAGTTCTTCAGCCTCTCGCACAGTTGGCATGGCGGAAGCAGTTGCCACAGGAACTGCACAACGGGCAGGTGCGTGCCGCCATCACGGCGGTGGCAAACCGTATGTTCTATGGACAGGTGGAGAATCCTGCTGCCAATGCCAAGCAGATGAGCCACAACTACAACGCAGGCGGCTTCCTCACGATTGGCTTCGTCGGCCCTCACCCCAACGTGGCTGACTGGTACACCAACAATGGTTCGCTCTACATGACCTCGCTGGCATTCATGCCATTGGGTCTTCCTGCCACCGACCCCTTCTGGACTGATCCTGCCGAGAAGTGGACCAGCAAGAAGGCTTGGGAGGGTGACGACTTCCCGAAGGACCACAAGTGGGACATCAACCGCGAGGTTTTGTATTGGGAATAATCCTGCCAGGGAGAAAAAGAAAGGGGAGCGTCCGTGCGGAGGCTCCCCTGTTTGCTGCTGTATGTGGCAGGTTGTTTTTCTGCTTTGTGTGGCAGGTTACTTTTCTGCGATGTTAGAAAGGCAGGTCACTTGACTCGTCGCTTGCAACGTCAAAAGCAGGTTGGGCGGCAGGTGCTGCGGCTGGCTGTTCTGGTGGGAACGGTGCTGCTGGCTGAGCGGCTGCAGGTTGAGCAGCGGGCTGTGCAGCAGGAGTGGCTGGCACAACATTCCATACACGCACATCGTTGTACCAACGTCCGTTATATTCGCGAGCGTTGATGTCGAATGAGACGGTGAGTTCCTGACCCACTTGAATGTTGAAGCGGCTGAGGTTGTCTTCGCCGAACACATTAAACACCATTCTCTTTGGGTACTGACCAATCGTTTCCTCGATGACAAAGTCTTGCATCTTCCACGGATTGCCAGTTCTGTTTGAGACACCGCCGCGTGGCTCAAGTGCCTGAATAATTCTTCCTGTAAATTCCATATTTTAGTGTAGATTTGTTATTCATTTTCAAAAAACCGCTACAAAAGTACACTTTTTTTTTGTATTCTCAAAACTTATCCATAACTTTGTGTTCAAATAAATATTTTCGACAATGAGATTCAATGTTTCCAGTACAAGTCTAAGCAACCGCTTACAGACAATAAGCCGAGTGCAAAGTTCCAAAAACGCATTGCCTATCCTCGACTGCATTCTTTTCGAGTTGGCAGATGGTGTGCTCAAGATGACGGCATCCGACAGCGAAACAACCATGATTACCGCTGTTGAGATTACTGACGCAGAAGGAGAGGGCAAGTTCGCCATTGGTTCCAAGCAACTCATCAGTTCCATCAAGGAGATTTCCGAGCAGCCAATCACGTTCAATGTTGATCCGAACACCTTTGCCATCGAAATCAACTACCAGAATGGTCGTTATAACCTGATTGGGCAGAACGGTTACGAATACCCTGTGCCCAACCGCTTGTCAGACTCGGCACGCAGCATCGCCATCGACGCACAGGTCATGTTCAACGGCATCAACCGCAGCCTCTTTGCTGCGGCAGACGACGAACTTCGTCCTCAGATGAATGGTGTCTATTTCGACATGACGACAGACAGCATCACTTTCGTTGCCAGCGATGGCCATAAACTCGTGCGTGACAGAGAGCTTTCAGTTCATGCCGACGAGCCATCCGCCTTCATCCTTCCCAAGAAGCCGGCTCTCTTGCTGAAGACCGTGCTCCCCAAGGCTGAAGGCGAGGCGATTGTGCGTTTCGACGACCGCAATGCCGAGATTCAACTCACCGATTATGTGATTAGTTGCCGCCTCATCGAAGGTCGCTATCCAAACTACAATTCGGTCATTCCACACGACAACCCGTTCCGTGTGACAGCCGACCGCCTTGCCTTCATCAGCGCTCTTCGCCGTGTGAGCGTCTTCGCCAGCCAGAGCAGTGCCCTCATCAAGTTGCATGTAGATGCTGGCACACTCACCGTCTCTGCACAAGACCTCGACTTCTCAACCTCTGCCGAGGAGCACGTTCTTTGCGAGTACGATGGCACAGCCATGAGCATTGGCTTCAATGGTCCTTTCCTCATCGATGTGCTCAACAGCATCACCAGCAGCGACATCGTTCTGGAACTTGCCGACCCAAGCCGTGCAGGTGTCATCACTCCCGCCGAGCAGGAGGAGAACGAAGACCTCATCATGCTTCTGATGCCAATGATGCTTAAAGACTAAACTTAAGTTTCGTATGTTAGAAGATATAGGAAGATAATAGAAGATAGCCGCTTTTCAGCGGCAGAAGATAGAGGACGATACTTGGGGCAACGCTCCCAAGAACTCTCTCAAAGATACTTTGTCCAATAGCAAGACATTCGTCTTTTATCTCCTTCTATCTTCTTCTAACTCCTTCTATCTACAAGACATGCAGAACTTCCGAAAGTTGAAGACTAAACATGAAACTTCACTTACAGAATCCAATCATCTTCTTCGATTTGGAGACAACAGGCGTTGATGTAGCAAAAGACCGCATTGTGGAACTTTGCTACATCAAAGTTTTTCCGAACGGCAACGAAGAGTCCCAATCGATGCGTATCAATCCCGGGAGACCCATCCCGAAGAAAGCCACGGACGTGCACGGCATCACGGACGAGGACGTGAAAGATTGCCCTTATTTCAAGGACATTGCAGCCGACCTGTACAAAACCTTCGACGGGTGCGACTTGGCGGGCTTCAATTCCAACAAGTTCGACATCCCCCTGCTCTGCGAGGAGTTCCTTCGTCTGGGCATGGATTTCGACGTGGCAAAGCGGCGTTGCATCGACGTGCAGAACATCTACCATAAACTGGAGCGTCGCACCCTTGTGGCAGCCTATCAGTACTATTGCGGCAAAGACCTCGAGAATGCTCATTCAGCCCTTGCCGATACCCGGGCAACGCTCGAAGTGCTGGAGGCGCAACTCGACAAATACCCTGCCGACCTGCAGAACGATGTCAACTTTTTGGCCGACTATAGCCAGATGAACAACAACGTGGACTTTGCAGGACGCATCGTTCGCGATGACAACGGCGTGGAGGTCTTCAATTTCGGCAAGCACAAAGGGCGTCCTGTCGCCGATGTCCTCCTTCGTCTCGACCCCAGTTATTACTCGTGGATGATGCAAGGCGATTTTGCCCAGAACACCAAGCAGGTGCTCACCAAAATCTATCTCTCTTCCAAGAACAAAAAGAAGTAAAAAAAAACTCAACTTTCGGATGTTAAGAAGATATAGGAAGATAAAAGAAGATAGCCGCTTTCCAGAGCGGCGGAAGATAGAGGACGGTACTTGGGGCAACGCTCCCAAGAACTCTGTCAAAGATACTTGGGGCAACGCTCCCAAGAACTCTGTCAAAGATACTTGGGGCAACGCTCCCAAGAACTCTGTCAAAGATACTTGGGGCAACGCTCCCAAGAACTCTCTCAAAGGTACCTTGCTAATAGCATGAGATACGTCTTTTATCTCCTTCTATCTTCTTCTAACTCCTTCTATCTACAAAAAGAAACCCCAAAAAACTCAAAAACTTAAAAACTCACCCCCTCCCCCCGTCACCATGTTAAAAGGCAAGAAAATCGTTCTCGGCATCACAGGCAGCATCGCCGCCTACAAATCATGCCTCATCATTCGGCAACTCATCAAGCGAGGGGCTGAGGTGCAGGTGGTCATCACCCCTGCCGGAAAAGAATTCATCACCCCCATCACCCTTTCAGCCCTCACCAGCAAGCCCGTCATCAGCGAGTTCTTCGCCCAGCGCGACGGCACCTGGCATTCGCATGTCGACCTCGGTCTTTGGGCAGACGCCATGCTCATCGCTCCAGCCACAGCCTCCACCATCGGCAAGATGGCACACGGCATCGCAGACAATATGCTCATCACCACCTACCTCTCCATGAAAGCCCCCGTCTTCATCGCCCCTGCCATGGACCTCGACATGTATGCCCACCCCTCCACACAGCAGAACCTTCGCACCCTCCAGTCCTACGGCAACCACATCATCGAGCCGGGCACAGGCTTCCTCGCCTCCCACCTCGAAGGCAAGGGACGCATGGAAGAGCCCGAACACATCGTGGCGAGTCTGGAGCAGTTCTTTTCTCAGCAGGGCAGCATGAAGGGGAATCGAGTGCTCATCACCGCTGGTCCCACCTACGAAAAGATTGACCCCGTCCGATTCATCGGCAACTACTCCTCCGGCAAGATGGGCTTCGCCCTCGCCGAAGAGTGCGCACGCCGAGGAGCCGACGTCGAACTCGTTTGTGGCCCCGTTTCAGCCTCCATGCAGACCCGCCACCCCCACATCCACCGCATCGACGTGGAGAGCGCCCGGCAGATGCACGAGGCTTGCCAGCGCCTGTTCCCCTCCATGAACTCAGCCATCCTTTGTGCCGCCGTAGCCGATTTCACCCCCGCGACCGTGGCAGCCCAGAAGATAAAGCGGACAGGCGACGACATGGTCATCCGCCTCAAGCCCAACCCCGACATCGCCGCCACGCTCGGCACAATCAAACGCCCCGACCAGACCCTTGTCGGCTTCGCCCTCGAGACCGACAACGAAGAGCACAACGCCCAAGCCAAACTCCAGAAGAAAAACCTCGATTTCATCGTGCTCAACAGCCTCCGAGACCCCGGGGCAGGCTTCCGCACCGACACCAACAAAATCACCATCATCACCCCCGACAGCCAGACGCAGCATCCCCTCAAGCCCAAGACGGAAGTCGCAGCAGACATCATCGACCAGTTGGAGGCGGAGATGAACAAGAAATAGGCTTGTAGGGAAAAAGTCTTCATTCCTTCTTTGGGAAAGTCTTCATTCCCCCTTCTTCCGAATCTTGCTTCCCCCCTCTGAATACTCTTCCCTGGTAAAGACGGGCATGAGAGCGAAGTGATGCCCTGCATGAGAGCAAAGTGATGACGAGCCTCGGAGCAGAGTAATAACGGGCAAGAGGATTCGGAAGACACGAGCATGAGGCGGAGCAAGATACGGGCATGAGAACTTGGAAGAAACGGAATACAGTCGTCCGAGATGACGAGCATGAGAGCGAGGAAGACATTGAACAGTGTTGTTCAAGATGAAGGGCAAGGGGGTCGCCATTGAGGACATTGCAGAAATAACTGGTCTGACGGCGGAGGGATCTCGTCCCTATAATAATAAAAGTATAGAAGCAAAGAGCGGGAACCGTTTGCCGAGGATGTCGGCAAGGGTTTCCGCTCTGATTGTTTTGAGGAATGGGGCAAGAGGATGTTCTTGTGACTTGGGGCTCCGTGCCCCGCCTGCGCCATCGATTTGGGCTACATTGTTATTGAAAATCTTGATTTGCTATTCTGCCAAGACGGGACGGACGAGCATACCGGATTCGGACGACGCTTCATCAACAACGCAACGACTGTCACGGAGTTCAATGTAAAAGGCGTAGTCGTAACCGTGCGTGTGTAGAGTGGATGACCAATAGTAGCCTATGGGATGCTCTTTTTTCGGATTGGGCTTATTCGGCCCGACAAACAAATCGCCAGCGGGCAGGAAGATATAGTTGTCGGTGAAGCC
>JAFUWG010000019.1 GCA_017483605.1 Bacteroidaceae bacterium
CCTGTTCAGATTCATCGCTGTGCCTGCCAAGTGGGTCAAGACGGCAAGACAGTATAAACTCAACATCTTCTCCAACAAACCATACAACCTAATTTGGGAGCACGGATAGATTAACACTCTTCGTTGATGCTTAGGTCAAAGCCTCTCGACCTTACGGGGTAAGGGGAAGGTGTCTGCATACAAGTAATGTCAAGCGTTTCTAAGCCTAGAGTCAGACACAATCGTCACAAGCAAGGGCTAAATCTGACACTCGAAAAATTATCTGCGGATTTTAGGGCATTCTTATGTTTCCTTACAAATAATCTTAGAAAAAAGAGCAAAATTTCGCACCTGCAAAGACAAAAACTGCCAATAACATCAAGTGCCATTGGCAGTTTTCCATCTATCAGACATTTTTCATTCTTCACTCTTCATTTAACGAAACTATTCAGCGTATCGCCCTCGGCGATGGATTTTGAGGAAACAAATTGTCATAATAGGAACCTTTAGCTCGGCGTAGCCAATAATTTTATCCATCAATTTTAATAATTATCGAAATTTGTGGCCCAAATTATTCTAATTATTCAAATTAGTTTCAGAAAAAGCAAGTTGGAGTTCATTCGCTGAAATCGTTTCCATTTCGCGAAGCGTCTCTTGCCATCTCAAGAAAATATTGATGAATGCGAACATCCTCATTCAGTTCGGGATGGAACGACGTGACCAGTTGCCTCCCCTGCCGTGCCGCCACGATGTGACCATCCAGCGCGGCAAGCACCTCCACGCCTTCGCCCACCTCCGTGATGTAAGGGGCACGGATGAACGTCATGGGAACCCGCTCGCCAATCCCCTCCATCGGTGCTTCGGCATAGAAACTGCCCAACTGCCGCCCGTAGGCATTGCGATGCACGGTGATGTCCATTGTGGCAAGCCGTTCACGTGCCTCCTCATCTACTTGCTTCGCCAGCAGTATCATGCCCGCACAGGTTCCGAACACGGGCAAGCCGTCTGCAATCGCCTGTCGCACAGGCATCAGCAGCCCTTCGTCCTTCATGATACGCAGCATAGCCGTGCTCTCCCCTCCGGGAATGACCACCCCGTCCTTGTGTCGCTGCCAGTCTTCGGGTTTCCTCACCAGAAAAGTCTCCACCTCCAAGCGACGAAGCATCTGCTCGTGCTCGGCAAAGGCGCCCTGAAACGCCAATATCGCTATCGTCATTTTTCGTCCTTCTTTATCGTTCTTTTTCCTCTGCTCGATACCTCTAAAGTGGTCTGAGTCACACCGCCCGAGCGGTCTGAGTCACACCACCGAGGCGGTGTGACTCAGACCACTTTTGGGGTGTCAAGCACACGCCTTGAGAGGTTACTTGCCACGCTCTGCCATCAGCAACTGGATTTCACTCTCATTGATACCCACCATCGCTTCGCCGAGGTCTTCGCTCAGTTCTGCCAATATCTTGGAGTCTTGATAGTTCGTCACCGCCTTCACGATGGCTTGTGCCCGTTTGGCAGGGTCCCCGCTCTTGAAGATGCCGCTGCCCACAAACACACCCTCGGCTCCGAGTTGCATCATCAGTGCCGCATCGGCAGGAGTCGCCACACCGCCAGCCGCGAAGTTCACCACAGGCAGTTTGCCGTTGTCATGCACATACTGCACCAGGTCGAGCGGCACTCGCAACTGCTTGGCAGCCTCATACAGTTCGTCGGCATTCAGCGATGTCAAACGGCGAATTTCGCTCTGCATCATCCGCATGTGGCGTACTGCCTGAATCACGTCGCCCGTGCCAGGCTCACCCTTCGTGCGAATCATCGTCGCACCCTCGGCAATGCGTCGCAACGCCTCTCCCAAGTCCTTCGCACCACACACAAACGGCACCTTGAACTGGTTTTTGTCGATGTGATACACGTCATCGGCTGGCGACAACACCTCGCTCTCGTCAATATAGTCAATCTCGATGGCCTCCAGAATCTGTGCCTCCACAAAGTGTCCGATGCGGCACTTCGCCATCACGGGGATGCTCACCGCCTCCTGAATGCCCTTAATCATTTTCGGGTCGCTCATGCGGCTCACACCGCCAGCCGCACGAATGTCGGCAGGAATCCGTTCCAGTGCCATCACAGCACATGCACCGGCAGCCTCGGCAATGCGAGCCTGCTCAGGGGTTGTCACGTCCATAATCACTCCGCCCTTCAGCATCTGAGCCAAGTTGCGGTTCAAAATCTGTCTTTCTGTCATGTTTTTGAGTTTTTATGTTTTTAAGTTCTTGAGTTTTTAAGTTTTTGAGTTTGTGAGTTTTTAAGTTTGTGAGTTCTTAAGTTTTTAAGTTTTTAGGTTCTTGAGTTTTTCAAACATCCCGAATGGCAAACTTAAAAACTCACAAACTCAAAAACTTAAAAACTCACAAACTTAAAAACTCACAAACTCAAATCTTTTCCGCTGCAAAGTTCCGACAAAAAAAGGAACGGAAAAAACTTCCGTTCCCATATCGTAAAACTTCCCTCTCAAATGTTCAACATTGCCTGTCGATTCCTGAATTCCGTCGGCGAACAGCCTCGCTGATTCTTAAAAAACTTGCAGAACAACGCCTGCGACTCAAACCCATACGCATACGCCACCTCCTGCACTGTCTGCGATGTCACAGCCAAGTCACGCTCTACCTCCCGCATCAGATAGTCGGCAATCACCTGCTTCGGCGACTTATCCCTGATTTTCCGTGTGACCTGCGACAGATACTTCGTCGTCACATGCATCTTCTCCGCATAGAACGCCACGTCGCGAGCCTCCCGGTAGTGCTCCGCAATCAACGCCATCAGTTGGTTGTACAGTTCCACCTGCCTGCTGCTCACCGTCGGCGTCTGTGCCCGATGCAGGAGCGAGCCGCCATAGCCACCCCTCATCGATGCCACCGACTCCTTCGTCTCCCGCAGCCAGTACACCACCAGATTCTGAATATAGTCGTGCGCCTTCTTCACCGCCACCTCCACCTCGTCGCCCTGTCCCAGATAGGTCGCCACGGCAGACGACAACGTGCCGCCCACGCCGTGCAACTGCCATCCCTCCATGTCAGGCGAAGAGAAATACACCACCTCGTCCCGTCCCTCCATCACCAGCACGTCCGTCAGCACCTTGTCCGCCCCGTGCATCCCCTGCATCAGCACCGCCTCGGGACCCATCGCCGTTAGTTCACGAGCCGCCGTCACCATCTCCTCCACACTTTCCACTCCATGCCCCAGCAGCACCTCCGCCTCGCTGCATTTCAGCGTCAGCACCATCACCCTCGGCAAGCCCCATCGACGCAAGGCATCCACCACCTCGTCGCCCACCAGCCGTTCGCCACGCGACGACACCAACCCAGGGTCGCACACCACACGACTGCACGCCACTACTTCCTTCGCCAGCCGGCGGATGCTCTCCACATCTCTCACCATGCCCACCTTGATCGCCTTCGGACGCACATCGTCCATGATGGCATTCATCTGCCCCACCACGATGTCAGCCGGCAAGTCGTGCATCGCATGAATGCCCTGCGTGTTCTGCACCGTCACCGATGTCACCACACTCAACGCATAGCCACCCAACGCCGAAATCGTCCGGATGTCTGCCTGCACACCCGCACCGCCCGTACTGTCCGAACCCGTTATCGTCAAAATAGGAACCAATTCCTTCATGCCTGCAAAATAACAAAAAAATCTCCATTCCCCATACGTATTTATTCCTATTTCTTCAATTCAACATTCCAAAAAGGTAAACTCTCACCCCGTTTTTTCATCATAACCACCAAAAACGGCTACAAAAATCATCACTCTCTGTTAACGCCCGTCTAAATTCACGCCTACACGAGCCACGCAGGGTAGTCAAAACGAGCCAAAGTGGTTCGTCTATACGGGCCTCATGGGTCTATCTACACGAGGCACACGGGTTGACATATACCAGCCTCACGTCCTACCTCTTTCCGAAGATGACAAGTCGTTTCCTCGTCTCGTATCAATTCATGCACGGGTATTATATGATTACAACACCTCGACACGAATTGATACGCATCGAGGTAACGCAAGTTGAAGGTTGGGAAAACAGAAAAGAGGTCTTCCCCGAAAAGGAAGACCTCTTGGATGGTTCTTGTGTTTTAAATGTCTCAAATTTTGTGATTAAATAGCCTTGCTTTCAATTGCCTCAATTGCTTTGAGAATTGTTGGACCTTCATTCCATACTTCCCATTTATCGTTTGTATAGATAAATGCTACAAGATAGATATAAGGAGTCGTTGTTGAATAGAACTCTAAAAGATAGCGATTATAACCTGCTGCTTGTGGATTGTCATAAATCTTTAATGTGTATGTACATGAATCTTGACGCACTAATAAGAAATGTTTGTCTCTGTAAAGGCTATCATCTCTAAGTTGTGCGGACTCATAATCCCCTCTGTCTTGTGTGTCAACAATCGTTATTCCATTTAAAGAGGAAGGCGTAGATGTTTCCAAAAGGAACTCGCCATCTTTTATTTCTTGGCATAATACAAGCCCTTTGGGGACAGCACTAATTTCTTCATTGTCAACACTATTCGTGTTGTCACTACACGCAACGAAATTTATTAAAAAAACAAAAAGAAGAAGTTTTCTCATAATAGATATTATTTGTATATTGTTGTTCAACTTTTACTTTTCGGAATGGGGTCACATTTTATTGGGGCTGAATATTATATATAATTTGTTTGCTGTCGTTATATGTTTTGAATGGACTAAGACACCAGGAGTTTGTATATGTTCCCTCCCCCCAATTACAATGATAGTAAACCTCATCATATATTGTTGATGTTTTATAAACATCATATGGTGGATAAGTATAATAATATGTGACATTATGTTGGTAAGACGTGTATCCATCTATGACCCAAGCATGTCCAACATCTCCAGAGTTTCCTCTTGTGTATACAGGATGAAATGCATTCAAAGATGATTGTATTTTTGAATAGTCAAAATCTGCGGGGCCACTAATTGAATATCCAAATTTCTTAAACATGCTGCCTATATTAGTGGTGGTAACAGTTGTAGAAACACCATACGTCGCATGTGCAGTTTCGCCTATTGTCTTGATTAGATGTGCTGTTTCCATGCTTGCCGTTGTCAATTTATAATATGATGGAGAAGTCATGATGAGTGACCAATCAAAGGTTGTGCCTACAGCAGAATAGGGGTATCGGTAGTAAGACATAATCTGAGCCGCAGCAATAGGACCGCAACCTGCAGCGGCTTTACCATGATAAACTGCATCTACGTATAGATTTTCTTCACAAAAATAGTTGTAAGGAAACCATTGTTCCCACGCAACACTAAGCAATTCACCTGTTGTATACCTAACCTCTTTATCTCCTTCTCTAATATGGTAATACCCACCATCTATCTCCACCAAAGGCAGCAATGGAATATCTTTGTATTTTACATGCGTTGTATCTATAGGTTCGGGGTCACCAGGTATTACCTTACCATTGACAATTTCTTCTTTATAAAATTCTGTGGCATCTTCCATAAAATCGCCAAATCCCGTGTTTGCAATGGCATATTCCATGTCTAAATGTCCTGTTGTAGAATAGGCATAGATGGAGGTTGTTCTTGAATCAGCAGAAACAAGGGCAAAACCTTGGTTATTCTCGAAGTTGATGACATGGAATTTGACCTCGATGCTGTCACTCGCTGAACGGGTGCCCCTGTTTGCGACATATTCTTGATGGCTTTCCACAGTCCGCTCAATATGTCGAGTGCGTGTTGACAAATCCTCTTGGGCAAAGAGGTTTTCCACATTGGCAAGTGCGGTTTCAAACGGCACATAATATGGGTTCTCTTGCTGTGTGGGTTGTTCAAGAACTTCAAATTGTTCGTCATCGTTCTCACATGCAGACATGAAGAATAACAATGGTGTTGCTAATAAAATGTATATTACTTTTTTCATCGTACAAGTAGTGTGTTGTTTGCTATAACTTGATTCATGTTTCGCAGGTTCTCCCATACCCTTATTTCGCTATCACCTTCTTCCCGTCCCGGATGTAGATGCCACAGGCTGGGGTGGTGCGGATTGGACGACCCACGAGGTCGTAGAGACCACTCTGTGAAGATTTTGGTGTCGTGTTCCTCTGAGGGGCTACAACACCTTTGATACTCACAATCTCATCCCAACTTGCAGGAACCCCGTATGAATTGTACTCGACAAGTTTCACCCATGAAAGTTTCCTCAAGGCAGCCATGAAATCTTCAATCTTCATGTCTCCCGGCACTGGTGCTGCGGCGAAATTGAGTTTGTTAATCTTCCACGTGATGTCTTCCGGCACCTCTGACGGGTCATACACGTGTACAATAACGGTAGTCGTATCCACCTCCCAATAGTAACCCTCATCTACATAATCTTCTATCCATGCCTTGCCGCACAAGCGTATCAAGACCCACTCTTTCCCCTTGAGAAGGGTCTGTAGATACTTCTCGCCTATCATATTCCCTGCCCTGCAATATCCGATGGATATCACCCATGAGAATGCCCTCAGAGAGTCCGCAAACGTTTCAATCGTTACCCCCTCAGGCACAGGAACAGGTGTTGTCCCATCGTCATCAAGTTCCCAACCGATGTCCTTTGGCATTTCCGAGGGCTTAACCTCCACGATTACTTGGGTCGTGTCGATTTCCCAGTAATGTCCAGGATTGTACTCGTTTTCCAGCCAGGCCTTGCCACCAGCACGCCACAAATCCTGAGCCAAACACATGTTGATGCCACTCATAAAAAGGAGAAGGAGCATCAAGTAAGAGGTCTTTTTTGTCTTCATAAAATCGAGGATTAAAAGTGATTTACAGAATCTATTATAATATCTATCACACCAAGAGTGTACATACAGATTTCGAAGAATCTTGTACTTAAAATTTGCTTATGTGTTGTTTAGTCCCATCATCTACACGTACATTGCATGGCAAAGTTCGCGATTTATTTTGAATTCAACAAACATTATGTGAATGAATCTAAATTTTTTCGTTAAAAAGGGAAAATCGAAATCAGCCTCCCCTTTCTGACATCATCGTCTTACTTCTGAGGTCTTTTATCTTGTTTTTATCACATGCCCGTTAAAAATGTTGGTTCCCTTTGAGTGAAGTTCCACGAAGTAATGCCCTCTTTGCAGAGAAGAAATGTCAATGATTATTTTAGGTTGGGTCAAATCCACAGTTTGCTGTTCTACCACTTGATTGCCAAGTGAGTAAACAGAAGCAATGGCAGACGTTTCATCTGACATGTCACATGTTTCATTATTCAACACGATGGCATCAGAGACAAGACCATTACCAAGAGACAGACTATAGTTTGGTTGTACATTCACTGGTATATATTTGCCAAACCTATATATTTCCACGCCATCTAAATTACGAACAATTCCCGTCACATGAAATCCGAACAACACCGTGTAGTTGGGAATTTTTTCAAAATAACAATCAAAGAAATCATCACCATCATCCACATAATAAACAGAGGGTGAATGATAAGGAATGCTTGCTACAGAATCTATATCTATTGATAGAGTATATTTTGCTTCTGGATGATCTTCTAAATTGAGTTCGTTGCATATGCTATTATAAAAATTTTCTATTTTAAGTTTTACACAGACATAAAAATTCCCTTCGTATCTGTCGTCCACATAAAATTGGGGCAACTTCCGTTCTGCCGCAGCGATGGCTGCCAAAGGTTGAATCGTTCCGAATCCGAGTTCATCAGAATACGGTTTCATGTTATCGTATGACCAATTGTCCCAGTCATAAGAAGAAAGATTAGTTGTATAGCCTGAATTGTTTACAGCCGTTGTGTCAATGATACTCCTCACATCTTTGGCCGTGATAAAAGGATTTTTTGCCATGACGTATGCGGCAAGAGTGGAAACCATCGGTGCCGAATAAGATGTCCCATTTAGCGAAGAATAAATATATGCTCCATTATTTCTGTCCAACACGTAAATGCCTTCTCCAGGAGCAGCGACATCCAAACTTCCCTTGTTTGAAAAAGAGGAAAGGAGATTGGATGAATTGACGGAACTGACTCCCATCACCCTGTTGTCATTGGCGGGAAATTTTGTTCCGTTTGAGTTATTACCAGCCGCCGCCACCATCAGCACTCCTTTTGACTTCGCATAGGCTATCGCCGTATTGATGGTACTGTTCGCAGCCACAGTGAAACTCATATTGATGATATTGGCGCCATGGTCTGCAGCGTATGTAATGGCTTCTGCCACGATGGTTGCCTGAAAAGAATTGATTCCCACACATAAAGGCATCAGTTTAATGTCATCCCGTCCTCCTATAAACCCTGAGATGCCCTTGTAATTGTTCGTCTTTGCACCTATTAGGCCCAAAACCCCTGTCCCATGTATCGCCACCTCGTCAAAGTAATTTCTGTTATTGTAAAAGTCCCATCCTAAATAGTTGTCCACATACCCGTCGCCATCATCATCGACATTGTTATCAGGGATTTCGCCATCATTTACATATAGGGCTCCGTATTGATTGTTGGAGACATCAATGCCCAAATCGGGATGGTCAATGTCCAGCCCCGTGTCAATAACGGCAATCACAATCTTTCTGTAGCAAGCTGGAACGCCAGAAACCAACTGGTCAAAGTTGTAACTTGTATAATACCACTGGCTTGAATAGTAAGGGTCGTTGAATGCAGTAGGTTTTCCACAGACATTGTACTCTGCCAACCGCACAAAAGGCAAACGTTGCAGGGAATCCATAAAGGTTTCAATCCGGACATTGTCAGGCACAGGAATGGTGGTAAATCCTAACTTGTTTACTTTCAAGTCGGCAGGATATGCAGCGGTTGTTTCTATATGCACAATAATTTTTGTCGTGTCAACATCCCACAGTTCATCAGACTGCTCAATGCAAACTCTTCCTTCTTGGCGAATTAACGTATGAGCCTCCACTGAAAACACTACAAATAGGCACAATGCTATTAATAATATTTTTTTCATTACTTATCTTAAAATGATGGGGCAAACAATTAGATTTTATAATTCGATTTCACCTATAAACGTGATATCACCTCTAATCAGTTGCAACTCAAACGCACCTGTGTATTCTTCAGGAATCTCCACGGTGCCCGATTCGTTGACCACATCAGTGAAGACAATACAACCATTGTTGTCAGCCAGCATGACTGTGCAGCCAACCATGTTTGCACCGAAGGTCAGTGTGTGATCATCTTGATAGACGTACACAGGTGCGAGAGGGGCTCTTTGATTACCGTCTTTGTCACCCAAATTTCCATTTGAAGTTGGGTGAAGAATTGTACGAGTGGGTTCCGATTGTGCAAAAACCATGTTTGTGGTACAAACCAAAACGAGTAGGAGTAAAAATTTTTTCATAAATGTTAATGTTTGACAATGTTAATTTTTTTCGGCTACAAAGTTAGGCTGCTTTGAAGACACTAATCAGGAAAAAGGGTCGAAAAAAATACACAAAAAATACACAACCCGACAATTAATTTTGTGTATCAGATTGGTATTCAAATTTGTACAAACAAAGTAAACAAAAAGTACACGAAGCCTATATTTGGTTCAAATTCTTCGAGAAAGTGCGTGCTGAATCGTCAGAGAAAAGTTTCTTGTTGGCACTTTTTCTGATATTTGTGACATGCTGCTGGGAGAGATTGAGCAGAATGACCATATCGTTGGGATGAAAACCTAATCGTGTCAAAATGGTAACGTGTTGTTCATGTAGGCTTAAATCGCAATTCCCAATGATTCGTGCATGGAATAACGGCAAGTTTTGGCAAAGCAATGAGGTGAGTAGTTCCCACTCTTTGTCAGAGACAGGTCGAGACTTCAAGGGTTCCTGCAATCTTTCTTTGAGTGCTTCCACGACGGGACTTTGCATCATGGCATCCCAGTTCTCTTTCTGTTTCAGATTGCCATACTGTGTCTGAAAGTCTTCCACTTGCATTTGTCGCTCAGCCAGTTCTTCTTTTGTTTTTTCATATTGGGCAGAGGTGTCGGCAATTTCTCGGCTCAATTGGCTCACCTTTTTCTTGTTCTTTATCTTAGAGTGAAGGTAAAGACAGAGGAGAAATGTCACGATGAAGAAGGTGGCAGTCGCAATGACGTATATAATGCTTCTATTCCGTTCAGCCTCTATTGCCTTTGCTGCGGCAAGTTTCTGGTTACGTGTGTAGTCATACATCCCGACTGCTTGGCGAGCGGCTTCGGCATGGATGTCGGTCACAAGTGTATCGAAAGAGGCTGTGTAGAGTTCTGAATATTTAATGACAGAAGCAGCATCGCCTCTTTCTTGGCAAACTTCAATCAACCCGCGATAGGCATCAAAGGAATAGCCATAACGAAGCAACTTCTTGAAGTAGAATTCAGCAGAATCGAGTTGATTGACACCTAAATAATAAAGTCCCTTGCAATGATAATAGTGCTCACGTCCTTTTTTAATGTTTCCCTCACCGTCAAACAGCCCCGACTCGGTTTCAAAGAGTTGCATCAATTCATGAGCCTTTTTGAAGTCTTTTCGTTCAATGTATATATACATAGACGTGGTATAAGCACCTGCTGCCGCTTGTCGGAAGCCATATTCCATGTAAAGGTTATGAGCAAGATTCTCTGTGGAAAGTATCATGGCTGTATCACCTTTTAGGTTATAAGAAGAAACGCTCCGCTCTATACCTTGTAGATATCTGTATGTATTTCCCGCTTTCAAAGCATATTTGCTATATTTTTCTAATGCCTCAAGTTCTTCGTCTGGCATGATTTGACGATTGAAGACATCTGCCATCTGCCCATATACACGGAACAAAGTTGTATAATCGCAATCCCCACTCAATGTGTCCACTTTTTCCACCGCATCATAATAACACTGGATGGCTTGGGGTGCCTCCTTCATGTCTCGGTAGATGCAGCCAAGGAGGTAGTGAGCCTTGAGTTGCTGATTGGGGGTGCCGTGATGGTCATAATAATCGACCGCCTCCAGGAAGAGGGTGTCGGAGGGCATCTGGCGGTAGAGTTTGTTGGCGGCTTCTGCCACAAGCATCAAGTGGTGCATCCGTGTCCGCCTCGACTGCTGCGGGATGAGGCTGTCGCACTCAACAAGCAGGGCATACGACGAATCGGGATGCTCTTCCATCAGAGACTCCGCACGGTTGAGCACCTCCAGCACGCCCTTGTCGTCAGCGCAGGCGGACAACAGGAGCAACAACACAGCGGACAAATACAGCAACTTCTTCATCTGAAAACACGAGAGGTAACCATGATTGTACAAACCTTTTCGCCTGCAAAGTTACATTTTCCTGACTTCTCCAACAAACTTTTCATACATTATTTATTTAAAAACGCCTTTTTCGCCATCGTCATACAAAGGCAACAAAAAGCAGGCTGTGTACGCACACAAAAGGCTTATTTTTGGGTTGTGTACGCACACAGCCCTTGACATAAGTCATGTATTGGGCATCTTTTTAAAGTTTTTGGCGAAAAGATATTGACGATACCACGAAAAGAGCGTAACTTTGCAGCGTAAAAAAGATCAAGACACAGAAAAGACACAAAAATAGAAGGTTAGTAAAAGGTATTAGTTTTTAAGGTAAAAGTTCTTCAATAGGTTAGTTGATTATGGTAAAATGATTGTTTTTACAAGGATATTTTAACAGGAATAAAGATATAGGTTATACAATAGGTTTTAGGTTAGTAAAAAGATTCATGTTCATTTTGGTAGCAAGATGAAAAGAAAAAGTGAAGTCCGTGATGGATTTCACTTTTTTCTTTTTCGCCATTCGTCTCTTTTTCATCACCCACATGCCTGTGTGTCCTGTCACAAAGGTATAAAAAAATGAAAAGCCACGAACCTCACGGTCGGTAGCTTTCTGTTCTCAATAAGTATTAATTTTTTTAAGGTAAAAAGATTGTTTTTAGGATGTTGCAAAGGTACGGACTTTTGCAATTCTGAACAATCGTTAAAACATGTTTGATAACATGTGTGTCCGAGCACACGGTGAAAAAGTGCCCTTTTTGAACGATTTTTTCGTTTTCAAGGCAACTAATTGGACAAAATTGAGGCGATTTTTCTGTTCGGTGAGACGCTTCTTGCTGTAACGATGTCTGAAATTTGTCTATTTGACCACAAAAGAACAGAAAATCGCAGAAAGAACAGGGTAAAAATGGTTCTAAAAGTCGAATCTGCTATCCTTTTGTTAATTTTGTTGTTATTATTTATTAAATATGTGTTAAAGAGGGTTGTGAGAAAGGGTAATTATTCCTACCTTTGCATTGTTTTTTGAAAATAGTAATAAAAAGAAGTGAAATTGAAAGGTAAAAACGTATGGAGGACTTGGGACTTCGCTTCCAAGAACTTCCGCAAGATGTGCTTCGGCATGCTGATAGCAGGTACGCTAAGTGCCGAGGCACAGGAGTCGGGCGGTACGACATCGTTGGGAACGATGGACCTGACTCTGGAGAAGGCGATTGAGATTGCTCTCGCCGAAAACCCTACCATCCGTGTGGCTGACAAGGACATTGAGTTGAAGAAGATTGCTGACACCGAGGCTTGGCAGGCTTTGCTGCCTACGGTGGATGCATCCATGTCGCTGACAGATAATGTGAAAGTGGCAGAGATTGTGACTGGTATGGGTAAGTTCAAAATGGGTGTGGACGGAACGCTTAATGCTGTTGGAGCATTGACGCTCAATTTGCCCTTGTTTGCCCCTGCAGTTTATCAGAACATGAAGTTGACCAAGGAGGACATTCTGCTGGCACAGGAGAAAGCACGCGGCAGCCGACTTGACCTCATCAATCAGGTGACCAAGGCATACTACAGTGCGTTGTTGGCACAGGACAGTTATGCCGTGATGCAGGAAAGTTATCAGACTTCCAAGGAGAACTTTGAAGTGGTGAACAACAAGTACAAAGTGGGTAGCGTGAGCGAGTATGACAAAATCAGTGCCGAGGTACAGATGCGTTCGATGAATTCGAGCGTGGTGAGTGCCCAGACGGGACTGAATCTTGCCCTGCTGCAACTGAAGGTGTTGATGGGCATCACGACCAATGTCAATATCGCCATCAACGATTCGTTGAGCCGCTATGAATCAAGTTTGATTCTGCCTCCTGCTGAAGAAGTCTTGAACGACAACTCATCTCTTCGTCAGTTGGATTACAACATGACGCTGCTGGAACGCACACGCAAATTGTTGAAGACCAACTTTATGCCAACCGTGGCTTTCCAAATCTCAGGGCAGTATCAAAGTTACGCAAACAACAACTGGAACATCTTTGGCTATAGTTACTCAAACAGTGCCACCATGTCGTTTGCCATCAACATCCCCATCTTCCATGCTGACAACTGGACGAAACTGAAGAGCAACCGTGTACAGATTGCCCAACTGGAAGACACCCGTCTGGACACACAACGTAAACTCAACATGGCTGCTGAGAGTTATCGCCAGAACATGGCAAGCACCATCGCTCAGGTGGAGAGCAATGCCGAAGCGGTGAAGCAGGCAGACAAGGCTGTGCAGATTTCGGGCAAGCGCTATGAGGTAGGTCGTGGCACCATCCTCGAACTGAACCAGAGCGAGACGGCACTGACACAGGCAGAACTCACATACGTGCAGAGCATTTACGATTACTTAACCAACAAGGCTGACCTTGACTATACGCTAGGTCGGGAAACGTATTTGAAATAAGAAAGCATTATGAAATATATCAAGACATTATCACTTGCCGCCCTTGCCATGATGGCAGTCGCTTGCGGCAACAAGAGTGAAGAGAAGGATGCCACCGCTCAGGAGGAGAAGGTACAGGTGAAGATTGCCAAGGTTACCAGTCAAGACATCCCACAGACAGAGACTTACACGGCTACCGTGGAGAGTGACGTGAAGAACAACATTGCTCCGAACACTCCTTACCGCATCGAGAAAATCTATGTGGAAGTGGGTGACAACGTGCGTAAGGGACAGGTGCTTGTTCAACTCGACGCCAGCAACTTGCAGCAGTTGAAACTCCAGTTGGAAAACCAAAAGATTGAGTTCAACCGCACGGCACAACTCTATCAGGTAGGTGGTGCCAGCAAGGCTGAATACGACAACGCAAAAATGCAGTTGGACGTCTTCTCCACCCAGTTGAAGCAATTGGTCGAGAACACGCAATTGGTATCACCCATCAGTGGTGTGGTGACGGCTCGCAACTACGACAGCGGTGATATGTACGGCAGCGGTCAGCCCATCTTGACCATCGAACAGACCAACCCTGTGAAATTGCTGGTCAACATTTCTGAAGACTATTACAAACTGGTGAGCAAGGGTATGCCTGTTGACATCGCTCTGGATGCATACGAAGGCGAGACCTTCTACGGCAAGGTGACCATTGTCTATCCAACTGTTGACCAGACAACCCACACGTTCCCTGTGGAGGTGACCATCAACAACGCACAGCAGAAGGTTCGTCCTGGCATGTTTGCCCGTGCCACCATCAACTTTGGCGACAAGAACCACGTGGTTGTTCCTGACGAGGCACTCGTCAAGCAGATTGGTGCCGGCGACCGCTACGTCTATGTCTATAAGAACGGCAAGGTTTCTTACAACAAGGTAGAACTGGGCAAGCACCTCGGAACTAACTATGAGATTCTGAGCGGCGTACAGCCTGGCGACGACGTGGTCATTGCAGGTCAGAGCCGACTGGCTAATGGCAAAGAAGTGGAAGTAGTAAAGTAATGTACAATTTATAATTTATAATTTATAATAGCCATGCGGCTTGTCATGGTTGTGCGTGAGCCTATTATACATTATGAATTATACATTATAAATTAAGAAAATGAGTCTATATGAAGGAGCGGTCAAACGACCGATTATGACAAGTCTCTGCTTCCTGGCAGTGATTATATTGGGTCTCTACTCGGCCATCAAGTTGCCAATAGACCTCTACCCGGACATCGATACGAACACGATCATGATCATGACGTATTACACGGGTGCCAGTGCAGAAGACATTGAGAACAACGTGACTCGTCCGCTGGAGAACACGCTCAACTCCGTGGAGCACCTCAAGCACGTGACGAGCAACAGCCGTGAGAATGTGTCGGTGATTACCTTGGAGTTTGAGTACGGCCACGACATTGATGTGCTGACCAACGATGTGCGAGACAAACTGGACATGGTGTCCAACTCCTTGCCTGACGAGGCACAGACACCTATCCTGTTCAAGTTCTCCACCGACATGATTCCTATCCTGCTCCTCTCCGTTCAGGCAGAAGAGTCGCAGCAGGCGTTGTATAAGATTCTCGACGACAATGTGGCAAACCCCTTGGCACGTATCGATGGTGTCGGTACGGTCAGCATCTCGGGTGCCCCTCAACGAGAAATCAACATCTACATGGACCCTCAGAAGATGGAGGCTTACAACCTGAGTCCTACTCAGGTGGCAAGTGCCATCTCGGCAGAGAACCGCAACGTGACCAACGGTACGGTGGATGTCGGCACGCAGACCTTCACCGTGCGTGTGGAGGGTGAGTTCGACGACCCCAGCCAGATGCTCGGCGTGGTGGTTGGCTCCTACAATGGCGTGAATGTCTATCTGCGTGATGTCGCCCGCATTGTCGATAATGTGGAGGAACGTTCCCAGAAGACCTTCACCAACGGTGTGCAGGGTGCCATGATTATTATCCAGAAGCAGAGCGGTGCCAACTCAGTGGAGATTTCCAACAAGGTGATGAAGATGCTTCCCACCTTGCAGAAGAACCTCCCGTCAGACGTGAAACTCGGCATCATCGTCAACACGTCCGAGAATATCATGAACACCATCGCCTCACTGGAAGAGACCATCACCTTCGCCATGATATTCGTGGCACTCGTCGTGTTCATCTTCCTCGGCAGATGGCGAGCCACCACCATCATCGTCATCACCATCCCGATGTCGTTGATTGCCTCGTTCATCTATCTGTATGCGACAGATGGTTCGTTCAACATGATTTCGCTCTCCTGTCTCTCCATCGCCATCGGTAACGTGGTGGACGACGCTATTGTGGTATTGGAGAACGTAACCACCCATATTGAGCGAGGGTCCGACCCCAAACAGGCGGCTATCCATGCCACCAACGAGGTCGCCATCTCCGTTATCGCATCTACGCTGACCATGATTGCCGTGTTCTTCCCGTTGACCATGGTGACAGGTATGTCGGGTGTGCTCTTCAAGCAGTTGGGCTGGATGATGTGTATCATCATGACCATCTCCACCACCAGTGCCCTCTCGTTCACCCCGATGCTCTGTTCGCAGATGCTCCGCCTCCAGAAGAAGCAAAGCAAGGCATTCAAGACCTTCTACGGACCTATCGGACGTGCCCTTGACGGTCTCGATACTTGGTATGAAAAACGCATCAACTGGGCAGTACGCCACCGTTGGATCATCGTGGCAGGCAGTTTCGCCTTGTTTGTACTCAGTATAGTCATCGCAGGTGTGGTGGGCATCAAGAGTGAGTTCTTCCCAGCCAACGACAACGGCCGTGTCGGTATCACCCTTCAGTTGCCAATCGGTACACGCGTGGAGAAATCGGAGGCACTTGCCAAGAGCCTTGTCGAAAAGTGGCAGCAGCGTTATGGAGCCGACATGCAGTCCTGTAACTTCACCGTTGGTCAGGCAGGCGACAACAACACCTTCGCCTCCCTCTCCGATAATGGTACACACATCATCTCCTTCAACGTCATGATGGTGCCATCTAACAAACGAACCAAAGGCTTGGCTACCATTTGTGATGAGATGCGTGCCGACCTCAAGGTCATCCCCGAACTGGCGAAATACCAAGTGAACCTTGGTGGTAACACTGGTGGTCGAGGCATGGGCGGACAGGCGACTGCCACTTTCGAAATCTATGGTTACGACTTGGATGCCACGCGAGATGTGGCAGAACGGATGGCAGAGCAATTCCGTTCCAACAAGATGGTGACACAGGTGAACATCTCACGTTCCGACTTCCAGCCAGAAATCGTTGTCGATTTTGACCGTGACAAGTTGGCTCAGGAAGGAATTGGACTCACAACTGCCGCCAATGCTGTTCGTGCCCTCATCTATGGTGCTCAGCAGAGTTACTATCGTGAGGATGGCGAAGAGTACGACATCAAGGTGCGTTACGAACCTACGGCACGTGTCTCTGTCGAAGACATCGAAAACATGGTCATCCCCAATGCTCAGGGCAAGAACATTCGCATCCGCGACCTCGCCAAAGTGAAGGAGAGTGCCATCCCACCAACCATCGAGCGTAAAGACCGCCAGCGTATCGTCACTGTCAGCGCCGTGTTGGCAGATGGTTATGCCCTCTCCGATGGTGTGGAACTTGGCAATAACATTGCAGATGAGATAGAAGTGCCCAACGGCATCACGATCCAAGTGGCAGGTTCCTACGAAGACCAGCAAGACTCCAACCGCGACCTTGGCACCCTCGGCGTGCTCATCATCATCCTGGTGTTCATCGTGATTGCCGCCCAGTTCGAGTCACTCACCTACCCCTTCATCATCATTCTCTCCGTGCCATTCGCCTTCTCGGGTATCATCTTGGCACTCGTGCTGACTGGCACCAACCTCAACATCATGTCCATGCTCGGTGGTATCATGTTGATTGGTATCGTGGTGAAAAACGGTATCGTGCTTATCGACTACACTCAACTTCTGCGTGAGCGAGGCATCGGACTCATCCGTGCAGCCGTCATGGCAGCCCGTTCTCGTCTGCGTCCTATCCTCATGACCTCCCTCACCACCATCCTCGGTATGGTGCCAATGGCAGTCAGCCACGGTGTCGGAGCCGAGATGTGGCGTCCTCTTGGTGTGTCGGTGATTGGCGGTTTGACCGTTTCCACTATCCTCACCCTCATCTATGTGCCATCCATGTTCTGTATCTTCGGTGCCGTAGGTGTGAAGCGTCAGCGTCGCAAACTCAAGGAAAAGCGTGAACTCGATGCCTACTGGCGTGAGCACAAGGCAGAGGAAATGCTGACCAACACACGCTCCAGTGTGATGGAACAGAACGCACAGCGTGCAATCAATAACTTTAGAGACGAATAACAATGAAATCAGTATTTGTAGCATACGACCAGGCACATCACGAGAACGTGATAGAAGCCCTCAATGATACGAACGTGCGTGGATACACTCTTTTTGAGCAGGCAGGTGGGCGTGGCACCAAAGGTGGCGACCCCCATCTGGGCAGCCACGCATGGCCATCCATGAACAGTTCCATCCTCACCGTCGTAGAGGACGAGAAAGTGCAGCCCTTGCTCGCACGTCTCAAGAAACTCGACGACGATAACCCCATGCTCGGCCTTCGTGCCTTCGTGTGGAACGTAGAGCAAAGCATCTGACAATCGTACCCGAGGGGTACGGCACATCATACCCGAGGGGTACGGCATTCCGTATCCCTCGGGTACGTTTTTTATGCGAACAAACTATGAGGGTGCATCATTTTTGAAGAATGATGCACCCTCATAGTTTTGTAATGCCACAAAATCCTTTTCTTTTTCGTTGATGGTAGGGACGATCGGGTTCGAACCGATGACCTCTGCAATGTGACTGCAGCGCTCTAAACCAACTGGGCTACGCCCCTATCATTTACGATTCACGCTGCAAAGTTACACATTTCTCTTGAAACCACCATCATTTTCTCCAACTTTTTTCAAAGAAAGTTCAAAAGGCTTTTCTTGCGTGTTTCAGGAAGAATTGCTAACTTTGTACGAAAATCACCCCAAAACGGTGTTACACATTATTATATATAAGAAAGAAACATGAAAGTGATTGTATCGAAAGAGATTGAGGCGGTGTGCCCCGGGTTTGTGGGGGCATGTCTGAGTGCTGACGTGGAGAACAGCGAATACTCGCAAGGATTGTGGGATGAGATTGGGGAGTTGAGTGAGCAGTATCGGAGGACGTTGACAACAGAAAGCGTAAAGGAGATGAGTGGCATTGCCGCCACAAGAAAGGTGTACAGGGCTTGCGGAAAAGACCCTTCAAGGTATCGCCCTGCTTCGGAGGCTCTGATTCGACGAGTGCTGCAAGGGAAGGCATTGTACCAGATTGACACGCTGGTAGATTTGATTAATTTGGCGTCGATGGCATACGGATACAGCATCGGAGGCTTCGACGGGTCGAAGTTTGTAGGGGACACGCTGACACTGGGCATCGGCAAGGCAGGAGAGCCTTACGAGGGCATTGGCAGAGGTATGCTCAACATCGAAGGGCTGCCTGTGTACAGGGATGAGCAAGGAGGGGTGGGCACTCCGACGAGTGACAATGAACGAACCAAAATCGGCATTGACACACGCCGTTTGGTGGTGCTGATTAACGGATATGATGGACAGGAAGAGCGGGTGGTCGCCAACGCACAATTCATCCAAGAACTCTTGCGGAAATATTGCAAGAGCGATGGAGGCACCTACTTCGTATATCGTTAGAAGGGGTATCCGACAGCGAAGTGTACTGCCACAGCATCTTTGAATTTGCGAATATTATAATAGGATGACTTGCCT
This sequence comes from Bacteroidaceae bacterium, assembly GCA_017483605.1. GTDB lineage: Bacteria > Bacteroidota > Bacteroidia > Bacteroidales > Bacteroidaceae > Minthosoma. The sequence continues at coordinate 19,490 of JAFUWG010000019.1, forward strand.
GTATCGTAAGGCAAGTGAACACCCACGCCAAAATCGAGACGAAGGATGAGGAAATCGAGGTCGTAACGAAGTCCGAAACCTGTGCCGACAGCAATGGATTTGAAGAAGCCTCCATCGCCAAACTTACCCCCCGGATGTGCGTCGTCGCCATGCATCAGCCAAACGTTGCCGGCATCGATGAAGAGTGCTCCCTGAAAAGCGTTGATGAAGGGGAAACGGTATTCCGCATTCAGTTCAAGTTTCACGTCACCCGACTGGTCGAGATAGACACTCCGCCCCTCCGTGTCTTGATAGCGGCCAGGGCCGATACTGCGGATGGCGAACGCACGAATGCTATTTGCACCTCCCACATAGAAAAGTTCACTGTAAGGAGCATAGTTCGAGTTGCCGTATGTCCAAATGGTGCCCAACTGCACACGTGTAGCAATGGAAGTCTTCTCTGTGACATGGAAGATGTTTCTCAACTGCAAGACGCATTTCAGGAACTGAGAATAGGGTGTACTGAGCAGTTTCTTGTCTTTCTCATAATAGTCAAAACCGAGCAGGGCGTTGGTCATGTTGAGGACGTTACCCGACTGCTTCACCGTTCCCTCGAAGTGCATCGTGTGACGGATGTGAGAGTTCCACGTATTATCGTAGGTGATGGTGTACTGCTGAGCAGGGATGAAGACATCACGCAGAGACACATAGAGGGCAGAGTTGTTGCCAGCGATGGAGTCAAACCGCTCTGTCGTGTTCTGCATCTTGTTGTAGGTGATGGTGAGCGGCTTGAGTTCATGACTCCACGAGCGGCTGGTTTGGAAGCCATAAGTCGCCTCGATGGTAGAAGACATGAGGCGGTAGTAGTAGGCACGTTTCCGCTGTTCGATGCTGAACTTGAACTGGGTGGAGGTAGGGTATTTATAGAAACGTTTGTTCAGCCAAGGGAAAGCAATCCAAGGATAAGACAGCGAGACATCCAACCCTGCCAGATAAGAATTGATGAGTTCATTTTCGCCATACAGTTTGCGGGTTGCCCATTCGTAACTGCCCCTGAGACCCACCGAAAGGGTTTCGCCATGGTGGAACGCATTGCGTTTCGACAGGGTGATACCTCCTGCCGGACCTATCTGCGAGTTTGATTTCTGTGTGAAACTGAAATCTATCTCAGCATCGACAAGTTGATCCATCGTCAGGTCAAGACGTGTATCGATGGTGTCATTCAGTCCGGTCGTGTCCCTTGGCACAAACGAAAACTTCACCCCCGAAAAGATGTCCATGCTGTGCAGGTTGGTCAAAGTCTGATTGACAGCCGACTGATTAAACATCTGAGTGGGACGGAACTTGAAGTTCTTCATCATCACACGGGGGGCAATCGGAATCCGTTCCCCCTGATAAGCAATCTTCAGCCTCCGCCGTTGAACAGAGTCATCATACACAGCCGAAAGACCAGCCTTGCGACGTTGGGCACCAGCCGCACTGTTCCTGTTCTCACGGATATAGACATTGACATTGCCAAAGTAGTATTGTCGATTGGCATTGGCAGGCATATCCATGTCTGGAGCCACCAAGAGTTTCACCTTGTAAGGCGTATTGGTGCTGTCGGCAAAGTAACTGATATAGTCAGGGCGATAATAGTAGAAGCCATTGTTGCGGAAAGCGTTGACAATACGGTCTTTCTCGCTGGTCAAGTCAAGTGTGGAGAACTGCGTGCCACGATGGATGTACGCCTCCTTGTCAGTAGCACGAATGATGCTGTCCTGAATGCCGCGGAAAGCATATCGAATACTATCGAAGAGGTAAGGTTCACCCAGATGGATGTCGTAAGCAATCCTTTGCTTCTTGGGGTCTTTTTGTGTCAGAAGGCGATAATCCACCTTGCCACGAAAATAGCCGTAGTTTTGCAAGATGTTCGTTGACACCTTGGTACGTGTTTCTGGCGACACTTGCGAGATGGTGACAGGTGTGCCAGCAAACGAATTAAATATCCACTTGTTGAAACCCGTCTGAGGCTTATCCACGTAGGCATTATAAATCCAAAGGCCTATCTGCAAGGGGCTTCTCTTCGACGAACTGCCCAAAAGGGAGCCATTCGGCTTATACGCCAATGCCGCCTCCACTTCCAAGAGGGCATTCTCCTCGGCGGTGGTGCCTTTCTTTCCGTCCACCTTCATCTTCTCAATACCCGTGTACAGCACCTCACCTTCAGGCAGGTTGGAGGTGGTGGAGCAAGCAGCGAGGGCGATGACGGTCAATATGTATAGTAAACGCTTCATTGTTTCTTTTCAGGACTTTCTTCCTCTTTTTTCTTCTTCCATATCAGCAAATCCGACAACTTATCCACCTTCTTGCGAAGCACAATACCAGCACCATTCTTGTCCAGTTCTCCTTCAATCAGGCTGGAGTAGTCTTTCTCATGGAAAAGTCGGATATATTGCGTGCCGCCATTGTCGAGTCGCCATTCCAACGACACATCGTCGATGTATGCACCCGACTCATGGTGTACCTGATTGTTGTTATCAGAACTTACCTTGCCGCCAATGACCACATTGAGGCGGTCGGAGAAGAACTTGCGAGAGAACTTGAAAGAGTAATCCGTCCGTTTCGTACCATCCTCACGCACCGTCTGGTCAAGTCCCACACTCACATCCACCATCGTGGAGAGGGCATTGCCAGCGATGTTATTGATTTCCTCCTCCAAGAAACTGTTGAGGGCATTGCCAGCCGCAAATCCTCTACTGTTGGAACCTGACAGATACATGCCCGTAGCCAACATTCCCACAGCCAACTTGTTACGGTCTTCTGCCGAACTGCTTGCCAATTCGTTCTGTACCGACAAGTCCTCTGGTGCATCAATGATGAACTCCAAGCCAAGGTTTTGCAGCGTGTTGGAGATTTTCAGACCCACATCAAAAGGAACATTACGGCTGCTACCCCCCTGCCCCACTGCGGCTTTGACACGCTCGGTGGCTGTGATGTTCAGCAGCGGATTGCCTGGCTCACCCGTAAACTCCACGTATGACCCTGGCCGAATCGTGAAGGTCTTCAGCGGAATGACAGGCAAGGTGTACTTCATCTCACCTTCGTTGATGGTGTATCGTCCCTGCATGTTGAACACTCCTTCTGGCGTATAAGACATCGTGATGGAGCCACCACCTTGCACATTCACATAACTCTGCTTGTCGGCAGAGAACTCACCATTGAGTCGAGCACCGTCCTCGATGCTGAGCACCAAGTTCATGTCGATGCCCATATAGGTCTTCTTCACCACTTCCTCCTTGGGTGGAGGTGGAGCACTGAAATCCACAAAGGTGACAATATCTTCCAGGCGGTCGGTCTGATAGAGCACCGTCTCACTCATGATGTACGTGATATTCGTGGTGGGCAGCACACGCACAAGTCCACGCACCGTCAAGTCTTTCGTCGAACCAATCACACGCGTGAAAAAGTCGCCATACATGTCACCAAACAGCAACTTGTTATTGCTGCGTGGTGCTTCTATCAACTTCACGTTCTGCCCTCGCAGAGAGAGCGACATGAAGATTTCTTCAAAGTTGGAGAAATCGACATAGCCATTGAGTGTCAGCGGATTCTCCCCTGCCCCATAGAACTTGAACGTGTCGAAATCGATACGGCTGTCATGGAAGGCAAGCGTGTCATTCGCCAGGGCAAGGTCAAGGCTGTACACATGCGAGAGAGCGTGTACATCCTTCGGCAGCAAAGCCCCATTGAACAGCAGGGCATCCATCGGACCCGTCACCTTCATGTTGCCAGCCAAGTTGCCACTAAACGATATCAACTGGTCAGGCATGAACGGCGAAAGCATCTCCATCGGCATGTCCAGCAACGAGAGGTCTGCATCCAGTGCCCCATCGCCTGCAGCGTCGTATTTTCCATCCACATGGATAATTTCAGTACCATTATATGCCACTTGTGCATCAATGCCATGCAGGTTCTCCCCTTGCGGCGTATAAGTGAACTGCGACGCCAAATCACCCACCGTCATCCCTTCGTAGGAGAATCGGTCCGCATCCAGCGTACCTTCCACCAAGAAATTCTCTCCTTGGTCAATATAGGTGGCATCCAACTGCATCAACCCGTCCATGTTGGGCAATCCCGGGATTGGTATCACACTCAGTATTTCGTTCAAATTCAAATCATTGACTATCACATTCGCAATCTGCTTGCCCAAGGCGTTTTCATCCGCAAAGAGTGCCACATAGCAACTGTCTGACGTGCTGGTCAGACGCACATCGGCAGAGAAAGGACGGTCAGGGCGAGTGGTGATGTAATTATCGTCATTGAGTGTAAACTTCCGATAGCCAAGGATGGGTTGCTCTGGATAAAGGCTGTAGTTGACACAAGTGTCGTTCGCCAAAGCCTTCACACCCAAATCCACACCCTGCTTGTCTTTCTTGTCAAAAAATGCAAAGTGTACATCCGCCCTGTCTGCCATCACGTATCCGTCCAGATAAGCACGGAAAGCGGGCAAAAGCGGCTGGTCGCTACACAGAACACCCGAATGGAAATCCAACTGCGTGCTGTCTTGCACCAGCGTGAAGAAGGTCGTATCTACCATGAGGCTGTCTTTCTTGAACGTATAGACATGCCCCGACCCCACCAATCCTTTGGCTGGCGAGGCATCCACATTCATCACCAGTTCATTGAAACGCATTCCGTATATCTTGAGGATTTCCGTCACAGGATTGTTCCTTCCTGCCTTCACATGCAACGAGAGTTCTGGGAAATAGGATTTCAGCACACTAAGGTCCACCTCATGGTTCTGAAACTGCTTGAACGTCTCTTTCTGCAACCGCTCCAACTTTGGCAACAGGTTGAAGGCATTGTTAGGCGTAAAGAACGAGAACGCCAGATCGCCCGTCTGGAGGGTTGCCGAAGTGGTGTCCTTCAGAGCCTCGGCAAAGAGGTCGAAGGCATCGGTCGTGATGCTGTCGTTACCCAAGCGCAACGAGAGTGCATCGATATGAGAATCCACACGGAAGAGTTTGTCGAGATTGTAAGAGAAGTTCAACTGGCCACGAGTGCTCGCCAGCAGCACATCCTCGCTAAAGCCCATGCTCTGCACGTCCACAAAAGGCAGGTCGATGTTCAGCACACCCTCCACCAAATGCTTCTTCAGTTCGCCATCGAAAGTGAAATCCGTCTGCAACTGGTCGTTGTCACCACTCAAGGAGAGCAGCAACTGACTGCCCTTCAGCGATGCGTCGGCATCGATATTGCTCAGGTTGATTTTACCCATCCGAGCATCCGACAGGCTTGCCGTCGCATCCATGACCGTGGTGGGTGACAGGAAGTCGAAACCACGTCCATTCGCCGATGCCCGACCCGTCAGTTCCGTGTGGTCGTCAAGAGGTACGTAGTGATTGACCACCAGATGATTGAACGTCAAATCCGCCTTGTATGCCTCCGATGCCATCACATAACTGCCATCCAGTGCCACCTTTGCCCCGTAAGCATCCTTTGCCTCTATCTTCGCTTGCAGCGCCAAGTCATCCGTCGCCACATCCCACAGCGTCACCTTCCCATCAGCCACCAGTCTGCCAGGCACCTTCATGTGCATATCCTTCACTTCCAACGTCTGCAGATTGCCCTCAGCCTTCAACTGCACCTCCACAGGACGGGCGGGCAATTCCTTCGACAGCATGGCACACACCTCCCGAGTCTCCTCCACCCCACCCATGCGAGTGAAGAAAAGGATGTCGTCCTTGCCTATCTGTCCCTCGCCCACAGCCGTAAACGTGCCAGGGGCGATGTCGTCGAAGGCATTCATGTCCATCGTATATGCCAAGGAAAGGTCGCTGTCAGCCGTCTTCACATGCAGGGAGGGGACACGCAAGGCAAGGGTGTCCATCTCCACCCTACCCGTCGCCTCGGCGATGGTAAGTCCGCTCTGCTCCACCCCCGACAGTTGCGTGATGTTCAGTGCCATGTCGCCCGTTCCCCGATAAGAGAACGAATCGACCGTCAGGCTCACCTCGTTGAACAGCAGATGGGCAGGATCCAATTGCTGAGGCAGACGTGGCTCTTTCCGCATCTCAAACCCAGCCGACGACTCTGCCACCTCCAGTTGATACACGTTGTAGATTTCCTCGCCCAAGTCCAAGAAACCATTGGCATGGGCAGAAGCGATGTTTGCCGTCACGTAGGTGCTGTCTGCCTGTGGTGTGAGCAGCACTGTCGCCTTCACGTTCTGCAGTTCGATGTCATCCAACTGAATTTTCCAGAAGACAGGTTCACTTTCCGTCGTGTCCTCTGGCACAGAGTCATTCAGCAGCACTTGTATATCAGCATCACGGAGCAGTGCCTTGTTAACCACAGCAAGTTCTTTTTTCAAGTCCGTACTGTGGCTATCAAGACTCAGTTCTGCCACTTGCCCCTTCACGACACACGCTTCAATCAAGTCTTTCGTATTCAACTTGGCATCATACAGGTGAATGCCATCCACCTCCGCCTGCCATTTGAACAGCGGCAGGGCCTTCACGCTCACGTCCAGTTCTCGTGCCGCCAGCACCGTGTCGCCATCCTGCACCGCCAGCATCCCCCCCATTGACAGGTCGAGTGGGAACTTCAGCCGCACATTCTCCACCGACACCTCCATGCCCATCTCCTCACTCAGCACTTCTGCCGCCTTATCCACCGCAAACTTCTGCACAGGAGGCACATAAATCAGCACGGCAAGCAACACAAACAACAAGATTGGAGTTAGCACAATCCCCAACAGGACACGCCAACTCCAACCTAATATGGTGTACTTACCGTACTTCTTCATAACATCAAGAGCCTTTTTTCAACAACGAATTAAACGAATTAAACGAATTTTTATAACAATGCACCTGTGGTGCGTCGAATGAGGACGAATGACATCCGTTTGGTTCGTCGCCGCTTGCGGCATTTGATTTTTATAATTGGCTACGCCGATTAAAAGAAATTCGTTTAATCCGTTTAATTCGTTGTTTAAAAAACTCGCTTACAGATTTGGATTGATTTTGTTCCACTCCGAAATTGGAGGCACGATGTTCAGCGTCACGAGTTCGTCACGCATCTTGCACAGGTGCTCGTAAGAAGCATCCAGTTTAGCCAACTCTTCTGGTGTGCCAGTAGGCATCTTGTAGGTGCAACCGTTCGTGTCGAGCGTGGTGTCCATTGCCATCATGATGTGGTTGTACTTCTCGTTGTTCACGTAAGTACCAGCAGGCCAACGGAACTTCTCGCCGCCCATCACCGAGCGAATCATCTCTACAGAGCAGAAGGCTGGGCTTTGCCAAGAAGAACGTCCGCGAAGTTCGATAATCTTCGCACCACCCTTCGTCACAGCCACCTTCAACTGCTCCCACTCCTCTTCTGGAAGTGCAGGTGTGCCAATCAGTTCGTTGAGAGGCTTGCCAGCCACCTTCACAGCACTGCCAAACACAGCCATCTGCTCACCGTGACCGCCGTATGTAGCACAGCCAGTCACCTCATACTGCTTCACACCAAACTTCTTGGCGAGAGCCGACTGCAAACGGGTTGAGTCGAGGGCTGCCAACGTAGTCACCTGACCTGGTTTCAGACCAGAGTACAGCAGCGTTACGAGACCTGTCAAGTCGGCTGGGTTGAAAATCACGGTCACGTGCTTCACGTCGGGACAGTAAGCCTTGATGTTTTTGCCCAGTTCCTCAGCAATCTTGCAGTTGCCTGCCAAGAGGTCTTCGCGAGTCATGCCTGCCTTACGAGGAGCACCACCAGAGGAGATGATGTACTTTGCATCCTTGAACGCCTCAGCCACGTCAGTGGTAGCCGTCAGGTTCACGCCGTCGTAGCCGCAATGGAACATCTCTTCCATCACACCCTCCATGCCAGGAGCATACACGTCATAAAGACACACATTAGGAGTCAATTTCATGGTCAGAGCCAACTGCACCATAGTAGAGCCGATAGCGCCACCGGCTCCCACAATCACAAGTTTGTCATCAGTTAAAAAAGCCATAATATTACAATAAATTTAAGTGTTACACGTATCTTTTGCAAATATACCATTTTTCTCTGTAACACGCAACAAAACACCTACTTTTTTCTTCAAAAGAAAGCAACTTTTCTCATAGCGAGGGGAAAAAATCCGATTCTTTGTTATGTGGGGCAGTCAAACACAGTCTCGCAGGGCAGTTCACCTCCATCATGCAAGCAGGAACAACACCCCTGTCAGACAAGAGCAACAGGCAGGAGCGAACAAGGGCACACCGGTTTTTTGTCTCTTGTCTCTTTTGTCTCTTTTGCGATGGGGGATAGTTCTCTAGGGGGGGGAGAAAAGGAGGGTATACTATATATATAAAATATATAATATTAATAATATATAAAATATACCTGTTGGTTGAATTAAAAAAATGCATACTTAACTTGTCCTATAGGGCGATGGTTGAGAAAGTTGAAATACTGCAACATTGTGAAAGCCGCCACTTTGGCAGCCATTCTCGCAAAGAGTCCATCTGGCTGCTTTGCA
>JAFUWG010000020.1 GCA_017483605.1 Bacteroidaceae bacterium
CACACCGCCCTTCGTGATGACGATAGGATATGTGCCCACAGGAGAAGCCTCGGTTGCCTCACATGAGATGTCGGGTGTTCCGTCCAACGCGGCACCTGACGATTCATGTTCAAATGTCGGATTTGCTTCGCCATACTCACGGGTGTAACTCTTGGCTGTTACCACCACAGCATCTGCATCGACAACGGTCAATGTGCCATTCACATACGAACATTCATAATTCAATGCCTCAGCATCGCTTACGACAATATCGTATGTACCCAAGACGCCCGAAGACGTGGCTGTACAGGTCACCGTTGGCATCTTCGTCAACACGCTCTCTGTCTCGTTCATCTTGAAACCCGTGTAAGTCACACCGAATGCAGGCAGAGCCTCACCTTGCTTGATGACATAACTCTGTGCCGAAATCGTCAGCGGTGCCTTGGTAATCGTCAGCATACCATTGATATACGTATCGTTGTAGTTTGTCACACTGCCCTTCGTGATGACGATGGGATAAGTACCGACGGGCGAACTTGCCGTTGCCTCACATGAAATGGCGGGATTGCCTTCCAACGCCACACCCACAGAAGTGTACTCAAACGTCGGATTCTCCTCACCATACTCACGTGTGTAACTCTTGGCGGTCACGACCACGGCATCTGCTTCGATAACGGTTAACGTGCCATACACATACGAAATGTCATAGTTCTGTGCCTCTGCACCAGAAACCGTGATTTCGTAAGTGCCCAAGACTTCCGAGGATGCGGCCGCACAAGTTACATCTGGCAGTTGGGTCAGCACATCCTTCGCCTCATTGTTCTTGAAACCGTTGTATTCAATCTCAAGGTTAGGAAGAGCCTCCCCCTGTTTGATGACATAACTCTTTGCAGTCACCGTCAACGGTGCCTTTGTAATGGTCAATGTGCCATTCACGTAACTGTCGTTGTAGTTTTTCACACCACCCTTCGACACAATGATGGGGTACGTGCCCACAGGTGAAGCCACGGTTGCCGCACATGAAATGTCGGGTGTTCCATCCAACGCCTTTCCTGTCGATGTGTACTCAAAGGTCGGGTTCTCCTCACCATACTCACGGGTATAACTCTTGGCAGTTACTACTACAGGATCGGCATTGGCGATGGTCAATGTCCCTTTCACATACAACATATCGTAGTTTTTAGCCTCTGCACCATCCACTACAATATCATACTGTCCAGGACGGTTGGATGACGTGGCTGTACATGTCGCCATCGGTTTCTTCGTCAAAACGCTTTCCGTTTCATCATTTTTGAAGCCCGTATAAGCAACCTCAAATTCAGGCAAAGCCTCACCTTGCTTCATTGTACAATTCTGCACAGTTATCGTCAGTGGTGCTTTCGTTACTGTCAACGTTCCATTCACCAAACTTACGTCTTTATTCTTCACGCTGCCAATAGTCAACACAATGGGATACGTACCCACTGCTGATGCTGATGTCGCTGCACAAGTGATAACAGGAACACCTTCCAAATCCTCACCAGCCGACGTGTACGTTAATTCCGGAACAGCATCACCATACACCATCGTTACATTTTGGGCAGCGATAGTGACAGGTGAATGGGTCTTCACCATAAACCTGCTTTCCGTGTCCGTACCTGCATACTTATCCACCATTTCACTGGTACCCAATTTTATGTTCTTCACATAGACAATGTAGTTTCCAACAGGTGCCTCATCGTTGATAGGTCTCATCTTGATGGAGAAAGCCTTTCCGCTACCTGCGGCAATAGCATCCCCTCCCAAGAAATAGCAGAAGTATCGTAACGTGCCTGTCTCTATCTCCCTTGATGTCAACGTCATGCCTTTCGCTCTTGCTTCCAACACCACGTTGTCCTCGTAGGGTTCATAGACCTTTTGAGGATATACCACATCAAACTGCAAGCCCGTAATAGGGTCGTAGGTATTCACCGACACATCTATGCTCAACACATCATCTGCATACACATCTGCCGTACTAATCTCCAAATAGTTCGAAGCAAATCGGCTACCCGTCACTGCCACATTCCACAGTCGTTGGTCAGGGTCGTTGCTATACAATTGCATGGTTGCCTCAAAAGCCTTCTGTTCCACGCTGCCATACACCACCGTCACCTCCTTGCTTTCGTATTTCGGGATGACTAATGGCATCACCTCTTTCACTGACAGGTTTTCATTGTCAAACACAATGCGGCTCACCGTCAGTGGAGCATTGCCTGAATTGTAGATGCTAAACGTCTTTTCAGCCTTCTCCGTGACAGATACTTCACCAAAGTCCAATGTGCTGCTGGCACTAATTTGCGGACTTCTGATTTCCACATAGCCGCCATATACCTCCGACACCACATTCTCAACCTTCTTATTGATGGTGGCAGAAAGCACTGTCTTTGTCGGTTTCAGTTCTGTTCCATACCGTCCAGACAATTTCACCTTGAACGAGCCGATTTCGCCTTCCGTTCCCGTCAGAGCCTTGTCCGTCGACGAATAGACAATGATTCTCAGCACACCATCTTTCAGCAAACTCGATGCCTGATGGTCCACCTTGCGGCTCGACAGCACAAAACTGCCCTCCACATATTCCAACTGTTCAGGCATCTGAAACTCCACCTGATAGCCACTGATACCATCCATGTTGTTCATCAATAGATGGATATCAACTTCCTCGTCGCTCATGCCACTGGCTGGTTGCACATGCAGTTCGTTCACCGCAAAAGGTTTTGCCAACAATTTGATGGTGTTCAATTTCGAAATGCTGTTGCACAACACCTTCACGGTCTTTCCCACGCTACCCCGCGTCGTTGGCTTGTAGGTCACATTCAGCGGTGTGCTCTCTCCTGCCGCCACCGTCTGTGGGAAACTGGTGGTGCTCGAAAATACATTCACGTCCGAAAACTCCAATCCTGTCAGCACCAAGTCGGCATTGCCCACATTTGTCACCCACACCTCCTGCGTGTACGTGTCCTTGATGGGCACCTCACCAAAGTCTATCGTCATGGAACCGTATTGTGCCTTGGCACACACGATGGTCACAGCACCGCTCTCCACCGTGCTTGCCACCTCCGAGCCGTTGGCATTCGTCAGGGTCACTTTCGAGGGTGTCAGGGCCACGGTCTTCGGCTGATTGCCCAGTTTCATCTTCCACGTTGCCACCACGCCGCTGTTGCCGCTGAAGGTGTTCATGCCAATAGAATACACCATCACGTTCAGCACACCGTCTTTCACGCCCGCTGTCACCGAGTGACCCGATGCACGGCTACCCACCTGTGCAGACCCCTCCACCAGCGTCAGGTTCTCATCCATCGGAATGCTCACCTGCATGGCAGCCACCCCTTCGCTGTTCTCTAAGGAGAGGCTCACCGTCACCTCTTCTTCAGGCTTGCCCTCTGTCGAGGACAACTTGACCACGTTGCCAGCCCGCGCTCCCATGCCGAGGCATAGGAGCAGGGCAAGCAACCAACTGATTCCATGTGCTTTCATCTGATTACTTTTACGCCGTCAATAATATACACACCCTTCGGCAGAGGCTTCAACTGCTGTTCGCTGCCAGCCACCTTCTGCCCCATCATGTTATAGACACCCTTCACGTTCTTCACGCTTCTGCCCATCGAGGCAATGCCTGTAGCCTCGCCGCTCTCCAGTTTCACGCTTCTGCCCGAGGCATCACTCAGTCTCATCGACACAAGGTCTGCATCGCCGATGTAGAGCAAGGCGTGTTTGCCCGCTGATAAGGTTTCGCCGTTCATGCTGTATGCCAACAGCAGGTAGTCCTCATCTGTCAGCCAAGCGGATGCCTGCTCAAAGCCCTTCAGGTCGTCAGCCACTGTCAGCGTGGCATCTTTTTCCACAGCCAACTGCACCTGCACGCCTGCCAGTGCCACTGTGCTTTCCACATACAGCACACCGTTCTCCACCGTGTAGGTGGCAGTCGCTTCAGCCATTGCCGCAGCCGTGGCGGTTGGGTTGAGAATGTTCTTAATGATGCCGATGACATCCAGAATGTCAATCTGTTGGTCGCTGTTCATGTCGGCTGCCTCATAAATGAATGGCTTGGGTTCCATACCAGCGGCGTAGTTAACAGTTGTGATGACATCAGCCACATCCACCTCCGTGTCGCCATTGGCATCACCCTTCTTCGAGGTGAGTGGAGTGGCTGCCACCACATTCGAGATGTCAAACTCCTGCAAGTCGGTGCTTAATACCTTATAATAATAGTAATAGGTAGAGCCTGGCACCACATCATAGTCGGTAAAGGAAGTGGCGTCAATATCCAAGATTTCATCGTTGATGCGGAGAGTGTCTGCAACCATGATGGTATCTGGTTGAGAATACCAATTTCCATCACGCCATCCTGATGGCAGAATCTTCTGATAAGGCTCTCCATACCGATACACATTAAAGCCCATCGCATCCTCAAAGTCGTTCTCCTCGTTGTGCCAAGTCAAATCAACCTTGCCCAATCCTGCTTCTGCGGCAAAACCTGTTGCCATGCTGCCAGCCGCTTGCACTTGGATGTTGAAACGGGTTTTCTCGTAAGGAATCTCAAAGTATTCGTCATCCTCCGCACCATACACATAGATGCGGTTCACACCATCGCTCTTCGTCTTGCCTGTGATGGTCTTGTAGGCGGTGTAAATCGTACCCTCTTCGTTCCAACTGCCATCCTCGCTCACACCGTTCTGTGTCCAAGGGTCACGCACACCAAACGAGATATTCGGTGCCACCACCTTATTCATCGGGCGGTTGAAATACACCTCAAACTTATGCTTACCCACACCAAGTGGTGCCAAATCTTCATACTCGTCTTGTGCATCCTTGCCATTCACAACCACTTTCCAAACAATGCCATGTGCCTCATGGATTGGTTCTGTACGCATATTGCTGAGGTCAACGCGACCCCAAGTTCCTGAAGCATTGCCTATTTCATAGATATATGGCCGAAGGATATTCTCTCGACTCGTTCCATAATAAGATGGATCGTCCGTATGTGTAATAGTAGGAGTTGAAGAAATGCTACCTACCAAATACTTCTTATCATTATCAAAAATATTGTTGAAGAAGTTGTTATTGATTAAGTCACTATAGTGAGGAGGAGTTGTAGAATAACGGTTATCATTATTAATAAAATTTGTATATTGAAAGTTTAATGGGGTATATTTGGCGGTGTTGTAATGCGTAAAATAAAAAGCTGGAGAATTAACAACATTATTTCGTACACCAGATATTCTGTCATAATAATTCGAAAGAGAAATGTGTGTTGGAGATAAAATACAATCTTCTAAGTAAGGATGAATACCATCGCTCGAAACTGAACAATCCTCTATCCTACAATACGAAATTGTATCTCGTGGATTATCATAAGTGCTCCAATTGCTGTCGAAATAAACGAAAATGCCAGCTGAATGTTTCCTTTCATCAGAATATTGATAATCTGCATATTTAGCACAATAATCTTTATAGTCTTTAAGCATTTGAAGTACATAAGGAGTTAGATAATCTGGGTCTGTCAGCAAATTCTGTTTGGCATTCATGTCATTACCATAATCTATATAATCAGATAAGAGGAAACTACGAGAAGGATCATCTTCTGTATCACCATAATAAATAGATGTGCTTAAGACGGTCGACCACGCATAATCATCTCCCATTTTATTGGGAGTAGTTTCTGTCTGAATCATCGTAAACGATGTACTATCAGAATTTGTGTATAAATGCCCACCATTATGACGATGCTCTCCTGTTGACTCATGGCTTTTGATACCAGCCCAAGCACCTTCTCCTGTATGCCTTGTAAACACAATCGGCTTTTCTGGTGTCCCATTAGCCACCAACTTGCCAAACGATGAAAGTCCCATGCCCTCGGCAAATTCGAGGCGTGTGCCAGGCTCAATGGTGAGGGTTGCCCCTTCCATAATGCCAAGGTTTTCATTCACATAATACACATGGTCTGCCGTAAGCGTCTTGTCCTCACTAATCAAACCGCTAATCTTCACCATATTATCCACAGTCATGGTGAAATGCCCTTCATAAATCGTGCTACTTTCGTCACACGTTGCCACAAACTTCATCTTGATATGCCGACCATCCGCCACATTGTCAGCCACTTTCAGTTTCAATGGATTGAGGCTCACCCCTTTTCCGTAAGCATCGAGGTGTAACCCAAAATCGACTTCACCAGTCAAAATCTCCACCGTAGAAGCATCTTCAAACTCGTCACCCATTTCAAGGTGCATCTTGATATTGCTTGCCTCGCCAAAGGTGGTGCGGATGACAGGATAAAGGCTGACGGTCTCTCCTGCATCAATGCGACCATCACCGCTATAGTCTTCTTCCGTCTCGTCAGCCAATTCCTTGCGTTCACGGAACATCACCTTGATTAAGTCCAGTTCAGCAGGACGCTTCGTGACATTATAGGCTTGGATGATATTGTCGGTATGCAGCAGGTCTCCCCAAAGAATTTCTTGGGTGTCATATTGTTTCACCATTTGCAAAGCCGAGATAGCACCTGCCACCAACGGAGCAGCCATCGAAGTGCCATTCATCACATCATATTTGCCGCCAGGAATACAACTCAACATATTCACACCCGGTGCTTTCAGTTCATAGTTAAAACCATCGGGGTCTTTCAAGGTACTTTCGCATGAATAAGTGTTTCCATCGTCATCGTAGTTGCTGAACGAAGCCAAGGCTCCTTGTTGAGTGGTTGCCTGTACACCTAACACAAAAGAATAGGCAGCAGGGAACATCGGTCCAACAAACATACACGGAGAAGGATAATGTGAGACATAGATACATTTAGCATCATTACCAGAAGAAGCGACCAGAACCGCTGACTGATAAGCCTTTTCCAACGCCTGACGCAAAGCCGAAGAGTTGGCGTATGTTCCCAAACTAAAATTCAATACAGTTGCTCCATTTGCTATGGCATAGTCAATACCTTTGATGAGAACGCTTATATCTCCCACACCATCACTCTGCATCACCGTCACAGGCATAATGTATGCCTTGGGGTTCGTGCCGACAATACCCACTTTATTATCAGATGCGGCAGCAATACCTGCCACGTGCGTACCGTGCTTGTTGTTGTCGCGGATTCGTCCTGTATTGTTGATGAAATCCCAACCATGCAGGTCGTTCTTGAAACCGTTGCCATCATTGTCATAACCATCCTCGCCCTGCTCTTCGCCCTTATTCGTCCAAAGGTTATCAACGAGGTCGGGATAAGTCATATCGACACCCGTGTCGAGAATGGCGATGACAGGACGCTTCTTGTTGATGACGGGTTTTGTCCACAACTGCTTCACGCCATAATCATCCAAATACCACTGACTCTGAACGTATGGATTGCCACCAAAGTTCGCACTGATATCCACATCATCCAAGGCATAAACCTTATAGTTTGGTTCGGCAAACTCCACTTCCTTCAGTTCCTTCAACTTGTCAATCAGCAGCAATGTGGAATCACTTCGTTCTGATTTCAACTTCACACTGTAGAGTTGACTGAGGTCACGCTCCTCAATCAGTTGACCATTGTAGGCACGTGCCTTGCGGAGTGGACGCTTGGGATTCTCGTTCGGCAGGAGTTGTTCCATCTCCTCCACACCAAACTCCTTCATCACGGCATCTACCGCATTCACACTGGCTGCCATAAACTTACCTTTGGCACGGGTCACCTTGACAGGGCTTTCATCTTTGAACTTCACCAGCACCTGACCTGCCACGAAGTCGTGACTACGCTGAGCACGCTGGTCAATTTTATAGACAGCATCCTCATTGTCGTTACTCACTCCTTGTGCATTCGCCGACAACGCCGCCGCGAACGCCACTACTAAAAGCGATAAATTCTTTTTCATAGGATTTAGTTTTATGTTAGTTAATTTGCTAAGTATTTCATCGCACTCATTGGATGACAAGCCTTCACTAACATAACAGGGGACAAAAAAAGTGCAGACTTGCCATACTCTGACACAGGCCTAGCACCGCCTAGAACACCTTATGGGAAAGTCTACACTTAAGTGTAAACTCCAACAGGTGTCACTTTGCCCATCAAAACTCTTTTCGAGGTGCTAGTTCGTGTCAGAGATTCGAGCAAATTAAAGTCGTGTCCCAAGGGAACACGTTGCAAATGTAACAAAATTTTATAACAATCCCCATTTTTTGCAAAGATTTTTTCAAAACAAAAGAAAAATGAGGAAAAATGTAAGAATATCTACGGAAAAGTATGACCCTCAATGTCCACTCAAGTCTCTCACCCGTGTCTTGCGAGAACGATGCCCAATGTCTTCCTCGTCCTCATGCCCGTCGTCCCGGACGGCTGTATTCCGTGTCTTCCTCGCCCTCATGCCCGTATCTTGCTCCGCCTCTTGCCCGTGTCTTCCATTGCCTCTTGCCCGTCATTACCTTGCTCCGAGGCTCGTCATCACCTTTCCCTTACGCTCGTCATCACATCGCTCTCATGCTCGTGTCTTCTGAGGAGGTGTTTTCTGAGGGATGAATCAAGAGATTTCAGGGAGTGATTAGAAGACCAATCTGCACAATCGGCTCAATCGTGCCGTAAGCACTTGTCGGGATAAGAAACGACATACCGCTTCGCGATGATTAAAAGATTAAACGGGTTCTCTCCAACTTTTTTTCAGTTCAAAAGCACAAAAAAAGGCACAAAGCGGAAAGTGCTTTGTGCCTCATATTATAGATATGTGTATGTCTTTATGTTGTGATGTTTGCCGCTCTTCGCCATTCAAACTCATATCAATTCTATTTTGTCTCGTTCAACATTCTTATAATATGGGAGAAACGTCCACCCCTTCCATTGCTGCTTGGTATAGAGGTGCGGACTGATTTCAGCACCGATATTCCATCCCAGTTCTCGGAAAGGATAAGTTACATCGTAATCTTGGTAAGTAAGTGCTGATTTGTCCAACAGGATAAGCAAGTCCCAGTCGCTGCCCTCATGGTAGTCACCACGGGCACGGGAGCCATAGAGGTAGAGCGTACTGCCCTTGGGGAGTACACTGCGTGCCACCTGCTTGATGTTCTCTATCACCTGTAAATGTTCCATGTCAGATTGCTTTATTTTTGCAAAGATACGAAAGTTTTTGCAAAACAAAAGAAAAAAGAGGGAAAAATCATCAAATGCACGAAATTGATGAAAAAATCTGAATCTGCTCAATCGTGCCGCAGGCACTTGTCGATTAAAAATATACCGCTCCGCGATGTGATTAACCTGAATCGACATTAGACATTTGACATAAAATTTATGATAATTCATGGTTAATTCGTGATAATTTATGTTTATAACAAAAACACGAACCTTTAGCTCGGCGTAGCCAATTTTCATAAATTGACCATGAATTTTTCATGAATTTATTAATGTTCGATCGGGTTATGCAGATTTTTCACGAATCATGTGGGGAAACATCTTTGTCCCTTGGGGATGGAGATGTCAATTTCGTCTTCCCAAAAACGACACGCAGGAAGCGTTGAAAGCGGTCTGAGTCAGACCGCCGAGGCGGTGTGACTCAGACCACTCGGGCGGTGTGAGTCACACCACTTGGGAGGTGACGAGTGTGTCATTTTGTCCTATTGCGAGGAATGTTTCGGGGATATTGGGAGATTCGTGATGGGGAGTTGGCGGTGTCTGAGATGAAGGGGTGTCAATGAACAGAAAAAACCTCGGCACGCATTGACACGTGCCGAGGTGATTACATTCGGGGTAAAAAGGATGAAGGATTAGTTGTTCTCTGGACGGAGTTGACGAACGACCTCTGCGGTACGCCACATCTCGGAGTCGTGGAGGGCAGCAAGTTCCTTCTCAAGACCTACGCGGTAGTCGGGCTTGGAGTTGGCATCGATAGAAATCTGTGCCTCGTTGCCTGACTTGACAGAAGCGTAGAGTTTCTCAACAACTGGCTTGATGGCATCGTGGAAAGGACCCATCCAGTCGAGGGCACCACGCTGTGCGGTGGTTGAGCAGTTGGCATACATCCAGTCCATACCCTTCTGTGCGAAGAGTGGCATGAGTGACTGAGTGAGTTCTTCGACTGTCTCGTTGAATGCCTCAGATGGGGTGTGACCATTCTCGCGGAGCACTTCGTACTGAGCGAGGAGCAGGCCCTGGATGGCACCCATGAGAGAACCACGCTCGCCTGTGAGGTCGGAAGTAGCCTCACGCTGGAAGGTTGTCTCGAAGAGATAGCCAGAACCGATGCCGATGCCGAGGGCAAGTGTACGGTCGAGTGCCTTGCCTGTAGCGTCCTGATAAACTGCATAAGAAGAGTTGAGACCACGACCCTCGAGGAACATGGTGCGGAGTGATGTACCAGAACCCTTTGGAGCCACCATGATGACGTCGATGTCCTTGGCTGGAACACAACCTGTGCGGTCGTTCCAAGTGATGGCGAAGCCATGAGAGAAGTAGAGTGCCTTGCCTGGAGTGAGGTACTTCTTGAGGGTTGGCCATACAGACATTACTGCTGCGTCAGAAAGCAGACACATCACGATGGTGCCCTTTTCTGCTGCCTCTTCGATAGAGAAGAGGGTCTCGCCTGGAACCCAACCGTCCTTGATAGCCTTCTCGAAAGTCTTGCCCTGACGCTGACCAACGATGACGTTGAAACCGTTGTCGCGGAGGTTGCAAGCCTGACCAGGACCCTGAACACCATAACCAATCACTGCGATGGTCTCGTCTTTGAGAATCTCACGAGCCTTCTCGAGTGGGAATTCTTCACGTGTCATTACCTCTTCGATAACGCCACCAAAATTCATTTTTGCCATTTTTGTAAATTGTTTTAATTGTGCAAGGGGTGTGTCGGCACAGAATGCCTCTCCCCCCTGCTGGTTTATTGATTTTTAGTTGTTTTGTTTCTTATGACGCTTTTCTTCGCGGGCTGCCAGATACTCGTCAAGATGCTCTGTGCGGCTCTTGGTGATGCCGATGCGGCCCGAACGAACAAACTGGAGCACACAGTCAAGTTTCTTCAGTTCATCAAAGAGCGAGATGATGTCTTTGGTGACGCCGGTTTTCTCGACCACGGCATAGGTGCTGTTCACCTCGACAATACGGGCATCGTGGAAACGCACCATGCGGCTGACGTCGCGGTTCTTGAGCATCACGGAGGTGCTAATCTTGAAGAGTGCTGTTTCGTTGATGAAGAGTTCGTCGTCGGTGTAGTAGTGTGCCTGCATCACTTCGATGCGTTTCTCCATCTGGGCGGTGAGCATCTGTGCCATGTGCTCGTCGCAGTAGGCAGTAACGGTGTACTTGTGGGCACCGGGGGTGCTGGATGCACACACGTTGAGCGACTCGATGTTCACCTGACGACGTGTGAAGACCGCCGAAATCTGTGAAAGCAGACCTGGCACGTTCTCTGAATAAATCAGGAAGGTATAAAGTTTTGTTGTATCTTGTTCCATTGTTGGAGTTTCTTCTTTTATTTCTTGTTGGGGAGGCATCTTCTGTTCGAGCATCCGTTGGCATTTGCCACAGGAGGTACATTCACCACATTGACCTCCGGTCTTCTGCTGTCGCGACTCGGCAAAGTCAAAACAAGTTTCGCTCTGCTCTCGCTGCTCCATCAGTTGGCTTACAGCCTTCTTCTGTCGCATCATACTTCCAGCAGCATCTCGTCGATGTTGGCTCCTGGAGGAGTCATCGGCAACACGTTGTCTTCTTCCTTGATGGCACACTGGAGGAGGTAAGGGCCTGGGGTGGCCAACATCTCCTGAATGGCTGCATCGAGGTCAGCCCGTTCGATGACGGTCTTGGCAGGAATGCCATAGCCCTTCGCAATCAATTCGTAGTCGGGATTGACCATCGGCGTGAACGAATAGCGATGGCTGAAGAACATCTCTTGCCACTGACGCACATTGCCGAGGAAGTTGTTGTTCAGGAGGATAATCTTGACCGGAGCACCTTGTTCCATGATGGTGCCCAGTTCCTGAATGGTCATCTGCAAACCTCCATCGCCCACGAAGAGGCAAACGGTGCGGTCGGGTGCTCCGAAGGTTGCTCCAATGGCGGCAGGAAGTCCGAAGCCCATCGTGCCAAGTCCACCGGAAGTGACAACGGAACGCTGCTTGGTGAACTTGAAATAGCGACAAGCCATCAACTGGTTCTGGCCGACATCGGTCACAAGGATGCCCTCATTGTTGGCGGCTTCGCTGACCTTGCGAACCACTTCGCCCATGAGCAGCGGCCCCTCTTTCGGATGCAGCGCCTTGTCTATGACTTTATGATACTCTTTCTCTGCATAAGGCTTGAAGCCATCAATCCATGCGGTGTGCTTGGCAGCATCCACCAATGGCGTGACAGCGGCAAGGGTCTCCTTGCAGTTGCCCAAAACCTTGAGGTCAACAGGAACATTCTTGTTGAACTCAGCCGGGTCGATATCGAAGTGAATGATTTTTGCCTGCTTGGCGTATGTGGCAAGATTGCCTGTCACACGGTCGTCGAAACGCATACCGATGGCGATGAGCAAGTCACACTGGTTGGTCATCACGTTCGGACCGAGGTTGCCATGCATTCCGAGAATACCCATGTTCAGACGATGGTCGGATGGAATGGCGGAAAGACCAAGGAAGGTGGTTCCGCAAGGAATGTCTGCTTTCTCGAGGAAGGCACGAAGTTCTTCCTGTGCATTGCCCAGTTCCACGCCCTGTCCAACGAGGACAAAGGGCTTCACACTGTTGTTAATCAGTTTGGCTGCACGCTCAATGTCAGACATCTGCACGTCTGGCTCTGGGTCGTAACTGCGGATGAAATCGACATTGGCAGGTTCATATTCCACCATGCCTGTCTGTGCGTTCTTAGCAAAGTCGAGCACCACAGGACCCGGGCGGCCGCTCTTGGCGATGTAGAAAGCACGGGAGACTGCCCATGCCACATCTTCGGCACGGCGAATCTGATAACTCCACTTGCTGATAGGCGATGTGATGCCCACCACGTCAACCTCCTGGAAGGCATCCGTACCCAGCATGGCAACACCCACCTGACCACAGATGACCACCATCGGAGTGGAGTCAATCAATGCGTCGGCAATACCCGTAACGGTATTGGTTGCACCTGGGCCTGAAGTGACAATGGCACAACCTACCTTGCCGCTCACACGGGCATAACCCTGAGCAGCATGAACAGCACCTTGTTCGTGGCGAACAAGAATATGATTCAGTGATTTCTTATGGTCGAAAAGTGCATCGTATGTCGGCATGATGGAACCGCCTGGATAGCCGAAAAGCACATCCACGCCCTCATGTTCGAGGGCACGCATCATCGCCTCTGCACCTGTAATCTTTTCCATATCTTTTTTAGTCGATGATTCTTACGCCTCCCTTATCTGCCGATGCTACACTCTGAGCATAAGCACGGAGGGCTTTTGATACTACACGATTTCGCTTCAATGGTTGCTGTGGACGGGCAGCCAATTCCTCGTCGCTGAGACGCACGTTGATGGAACGGTTGGGAATGTCGATGTCGATGATGTCGCCATCCACAATCTTGCCGATGTTACCACCCGATGCTGCCTCAGGAGAAACGTGACCGATGGAAAGGCCTGATGTGCCACCCGAGAAACGGCCGTCGGTGATGAGGGCACACTCTTTACCCATGTGCATACTCTTGATGTAAGAAGTCGGGTAAAGCATTTCCTGCATACCAGGACCACCCTTAGGACCTTCATGGGTAATCACCACAACGTCGCCTTTCTTGACTTTTCCGCCAAGGATGCCTTCGCAAGCATCTTCCTGTGAATCGAAAACAACAGCAGGACCTGAGAACTTCCAAATGCTCTCGTCCACACCAGCCGTCTTCACTACGCAACCATCCTGTGCGATATTGCCGAAAAGAATTGCCATACCGCCATCCTTGGTGTAAGCGTGCTCAATGTCACGGATACAGCCATTCGTGCGGTCTGTGTCCAATGTCTCATAGTTGGTATTCTGCACACCCAACTGGTTGCAGAATACGCCTGCCGGAGCACTGGAGTAGATACGCTTTGCTTCGGGGTCAATATCGTCTTTCAGAATTGAATACATCTCAATGTCTTCTGCCAAAGTAGCACCATTGACACGCTTCACAGAGGTGTCAATCAAGCCTCCCTTTGCCAATTCGCCAAGCAGGTTCAACATGCCGCCAGCACGACCGCACTCCTGCACGCTATACTTTTGAGAATTAGGAGCCAATTTGCAGAGGAAAGGTGTCTTACGTGACAGGGCATCAATGTCTGCCATCGTGAAGTCAACCCCAGCCTCCTGTGCCACTGCCAACAAGTGGAGCACCGTGTTGGTAGAGGCACCCATGGCAATGTCGAGCGTCATGGCATTGAGGAACGCCGTGCGAGTAGCGATGGAACGTGGAAGAACGGATTCGTCGCCATCCTCATAATATGCCAATGCATTCTTCACAATCTGACGGGCAGCGGCCTTCATCAGTTCCTTGCGGTTCACATGGGTGGCAAGGATCGTTCCGTTGCCTGGCAATGAAAGACCAATGGCTTCGGTCAAGTTGTTCATCGAATTGGCCGTGAACATACCCGAACAGCATCCGCAACCAGGGCAGGCACGGTTTTCCACCTCAGCCAACTCCTCGTCGTTCACCGTTGGGTCGGCACCCTTAATCATGGCGGCAATCAGGTCGAGGTTCTCGCCCTTGTACTTGCCAGCCTCCATTGGTCCGCCACTGACAAACACGGCAGGGATGTTCAAACGCATGGCTGCCATCAGCATACCAGGCGTAATCTTGTCACAATTGGAGATACAGATCATGGCATCAGCCTTGTGGGCGTTGCACATATATTCCACAGAGTCAGCAATGATGTCGCGTGAAGGGAGGGAATAAAGCATACCATCATGCCCCATTGCGATGCCATCATCGATGGCGATGGTATTAAATTCTGCGGCATAGCACCCCATCTTCTCAATCTCGGCTTTCACAATCTGTCCGGCCTCATGCAAATGTGTGTGGCCAGGGACAAACTGAGTGAACGAATTGACAATGGCGATGATGGGCTTGCCAAACTGTTCACGCTTCATGCCGTTGGCTACCCACAGAGCACGTGCTCCAGCCATACGGCGACCTTCTGTGCAAACTGCACTACGTAACTGATGTTTCATATTGTATGTTAGAGTTCTTTTGAATCTTTTTACACTTTCGGAAGGATATCTTATCCGTTCCTTTTTACGACAAAATGCCTCTCCCTAACGATGGGAAAGGAGTAAAACGATGCAAAATTACGAATTTACGTTGACATTTAACACATCTTTTTAAATAAAAAACAGGTGAAGCCCAAGAATTCACTTGGATTTCACCTGTTTTATCATATCTTTTGCACAAAAAAGAGCGATTTGAGAAGAAGCCAAGGGCTTATCTCGAAAGAGGGTCTATCAGTTCAAAAACGGGTTCGTTCGTTCCAAACAGACGTTGGAAACCATGAGGCAAGCCAGAACGCTTCCACAATTCATCCACCATCATGCCATCACCTCTGTCGAAACGTAGTTTGAAAGAATCGTCTGTCAGCCATGTGATTTGACAATCATTCTGAAACTCCTTGATATTGGTGTCGGAAACATACGTGCATGGCCAGAAAATCATCGTGGTTTCCATCAGCGGATTGTTGTCGGAAGCCCCGATAACGAGCACCACGTGTTCGCCATCATATATCTTGTGCATTTCTGCCACATTCTGAAAGACATACGTAAACCCATCCAATTCGTCGAACACTCCTACCCTACGCCAACAACCAGCAAACTTGTTGTCCAACTTTTCCCCTTTCATCATCAGCATTTCCATCAAGTGCTCCATTCGAGGGTCAACACCTTTCTCCGAGTCATAAACCTCGTTGATAAACGATTCGTCAGGGAAGATGCTGTAGGTGCTATGTGTGTTGTACCATCTGAGCGTGAAGTGCTTCTTGTTGCTGTCGAAAACTTCTGTTGCATGTTCACCCTCCCCCTTCGACTGTTTCCCAGTGTACTTCAAAGGCTTAGAGTCGTTTCTCCGTGTTGAAATATTCAGCATTTCCGCCGTCTTATTGCGGATGTCCAACTGCAAGGCGATAGTGTCGCCACAATATTTATATTGGTCGTACTGCACAACCATATCGTCTTGTCCATTTTCAAAACGGAAACGTTGAAGTTTATACAGACCACTCGGGTCTTCCTTCTGTGCGTTCATGCTCGAACAGAAAGCCACCAAACAAACAAGAGAAATCCAGATTTTTTTCATCGTATTATTTTTATCTTACCATTATTTCTAACTTCCATTCCTTTCAATTCCTTCATCTTCATCACTTTCTCTACAAACCATTTCTTTCCAACAGGAAGAAACAGGTCGTGCCCGTCCGCATTGAGATGAGCCGTGTCATTCGTTCCTTGAAAATATCGTTTTCTAAACGCGTCGTCACGTACTTTGATCATGCATTTCTTGTCATAATTCATCAGCACAGGAACTCCATGCTTCTTGCAAACCTTTTTAATGACCTTGCAAACATCGGCAAAGCCCGGACGATCCACATACCAAGGAGTCACATAGCCGATTTTTGCCTTCGGACAATGCTTTTCGATTCCGCTCAACAGTACCTCCAATGAGTCGGCAAACATTTGGAGCGAATCGACATTCTCCTTCACCTTGTCAGCATCGTTATGACCTGCAATAATCAGCACATAATCAGCATCTGGCGACATGGCTGTGTAACGAACCCACATGGCAGGGCCAAAGTTGAACTTTCCATCATGGGTGCGGTCGAAAGCCACGCAAGAGCCATTACGTCCATAGTTATTGTACACAAGACTCAACTTTTCCGCCATCTTGTGATGCCAAGCCTCTTCCACAGGGCGACGGTGGTTTGCCACATAACTATCCCCTATCACATTCAGTACTTTCTGTGCCTGCATGTTGCCCGAAAAGGCCAATGCCAACAGCAATGCTACTATATGGTTTACGAATCTCATATCATTCATCTGTTTGATGTTTCCTCGACACCTTTTTGGCGGTGTGCTCCACTCCGTTCAACCGAAGTGCTCCACTCCGACCCTTCGATGTGCTCCACTCCGATTTTGGGATGCTCTCAGTTGAAAGATTGAAGACGTGCGATATACTTGCCGATGATGTCAAACTCAAGGTTCACCTTCGTTCCCACTTCTATTTGATGGAAGTTCGTGTTGTCGTAGGTGTAGGGAATGATGTTCACCTCAAAACTATCGTCTTGCGAGTTGCACACCGTCAAACTCACTCCATTCACGGTGACGCTGCCTTTATCGACCGTCATGTAACCCTTTTTCGCCATTTCCTTGTCGAAAAGGTATTTGAACGTGAAGGTATAACTGCCCTGCTGGTCTTTCTTTTCCACACAAATGGCTGTCTGGTCAACATGTCCCTGCACGATGTGTCCATCCAAACGGCCGTTCATTCTCATCGAGCGTTCCACATTCACCTTGTCACCCACTTTCAGCAACCCGAGATTGCTTCTGTCGAGCGTTTCCTTCATGGCGGTCACCACATACTTCCCATCAAAAATCTTCACCACCGTCAGGCAGACACCATTGTGGGCAACACTCTGATCTATCTTCAATTCATCCACAAAAGAACAGGTCAACGTGAAATGCACATTCTCCTTTTCTTTCTCAATTGCCACGACCGTAGCAAACTCTTCAACGATTCCGCTAAACATAACTTCTAATAATTATTAAATATGTGTGCAAAGATACGGCTTATTTCAAAAAGATTCAATACCTTTGCAAAAAAATATGATTCAAGACCTATAAAAAACAACCCAAAAACAATGAAAAAGAAGATATTTTCACTTGCAACAATCATTCTTGCTTCATGTGCAGCCTTTGTCAGTTGTGACAATGATGACGACACGACATCCAAACTCCCCGTCTTTGAGAAACTGACCATCTCGCCAGCCACTGTCTCTCCTGGCGACACGCTGACCGCCACACTCACATTTAGCGACAGCGGAAGTTACATCAAAGGTACCTATAAGTATTCAACAAAGCCCGCAGCGAAATCAGGAGAATTTGAGTGCGGCAGTTCTCAATCGTCCTATTCATTCTGGTTTATTGCCCCAGACTCCGCAGCCACTTACACAATGACCATCACACCAAAGACAGTGGCAGCCTATGCAGGCAAAAACCTCTTTCTCGACCCTGCTCCAATGGGCACCGTTTCAACCACTTTTACTGTAAACCCATAAAATCCGTCTGACCCATGAAGCACCTGTTTCTTTCCACATGCCTTGCGGCATTGACGCTGCCAGCATTTGCCAATCATCCCGATTCCGTGTATGTACGCCCCGACGTGCAGAACGGAACTCGCGACTTCCAAATCGCCTATTCCGTTGACCAAAAACACTGGACACACGTCTTCTGCAACCTCTTCGAGAGCGACTACGGCCCTTGGGGAAGCGAGAAAAAGTTGTATTACCCGGTTCTTTCCTTCGATGGCAAAGAGTATCATGCGACGTTCATTCCCAATCCGAAACATCCGCAGATAGCCGTGACTCGTTCGGACAATTTCACGCTCTGGAAGCCTCAAGATTATCCCTATCTGTCAGAAAGCGAGTTCCAGCAAGTGCTTGCCAAACAGCAAAAAGCATCAGAGAACAATGTCATCCGCATTCCCTATGCTGGACTTCAAAACCTGCTGACCAAGAAGCGATTGGCTGACCAAAACGGAGCATGGGAGCGTGAAAACTTCATGGAAACAGGCAAGGCAATCGCCCAAAAGGAGGGCGACATCACCGCCTCCCTGTCCATCAACTGGAATGACCGTAAAGCCATCTCTCCCAACCTCATGGGCATCTTCTTCGAGGACATCAGTTATGCTGCCGACGGCGGCTTATATGCCGAACTCATTCAGAATCGCGACTTTGAATATACCGCCGACGACAACCGTCGTGCCCAATGGAACGCACAGACAGCATGGAAACTGGAAGGCGAAGGCACCACATGGAGCATCGCCACCGAGAGCCCCATCCATCCCAACAACGCCCACTATGCCGTGCTCACCACGATAAAAGCAGGTGGCCGACTCATCAACGAAGGTTGGGATGGCATCACCCTTCAGAAAGGCAAGAAATACAACCTTTCCCTCTTCACCCGAGGCAACGGCTCGCTCAAAATTTCTCTTGTCAGCAACGGCTCTTCCATCGCCACCACCACGGTGAAAGCCTCCCAAGAATGGAAACAGCAGAAAACAGTATTAACCCCCTCTGCATCAGCAGACAAAGCAACTTTGGTGATAGAGCCACTTCAACCCACCACTATCAGCATTGACTTCATTTCCCTCTTCCCGCAAGAGACCTTCAAGGGACATCCCAACGGTCTTCGCAAGGACCTTGCCGAAGTGATTGCCGACCTCCATCCTCACTTCGTCCGTTTCCCTGGCGGATGTGCCACTCATGGTCAAGGTATCGACAACATCTACCACTGGCAAGCCACCGTCGGCGACCTGTGGGAACGTCAACCTGACCTCAACATCTGGAACTATCATCAGACACGCGGACTCGGCTTCTATGAATATTTCCAGTTCTGCGAAGACATCGGTGCCGAACCGCTCCCTGTGCTGGCAGCAGGCGTTCCATGCCAAAACTCGTGGAAAGGCGGTAACGGTCAGCAAGGTGGTATCCCCTTCGAGAAAGACCTGAACGGCAAACCATCCCCTTACACCTACAACGGCAAACCGCTCACCATGGAGAGTTACCTGCAAGAACTCATCGACCTCATCGAGTGGGCAAACGGCGATGCGAAGACCTCCGAGTTGGCAAAAATCCGTGCCAAGGCTGGACATCCTAAGCCATTCAATCTCAAGTTTCTCGGCATCGGCAACGAAGACCTCATCGGCGACACATTCCTGGAGCGTTACCGTTTCCTCATTGAAGGCGTGAAGAAAGCCCATCCAGAAATTACCATTGTCGGCACCGTAGGTCCCTTCTGGGAAGGTAGCGACTACGAATATGGATGGAAAGAGGCAAAGGAGAAAAACATCGACATCGTGGATGAACACTACTATAACTCCATCGGCTGGTACTTCCACCACCGCGACTACTACGACAACTACGACCGCAACGGCACCAAAGTCTATCTGGGCGAATGGGCATCGAAGGGCAACAAGGTGGAGAATGCCCTTATCGAAGCAGCCTATCTGACCAACGTGGAACGCAATGCCGACGTGGTGGTCATGTCGTCCTACGCCCCTCTGCTCGCCAAGAAGGGACACACCAACTGGAACCCCGACCTCATCTATTTTGACAATACCAGCATCAGCCCCACCTTCAACTACTATGTGCAGCGTGCTTTCGGACAGAATGCAGGTGATGAATACATCTATTCAGACTTAAAAGTCGAGGGTGGCAGACAAATTGAAGAAGGCATCGACAAATCCGTGGTTGTCGACAGCAAGACTGGTGACATCATCATCAAGATTGTCAGCCTGTTACCCAAGGATTCAAAGATGAATATCGACCTCGACGCTGAACAGTTGAAAGGCTACAGCACCACAGCAGAACGCCTCTGCATGACAAAGGAAGACACATCGTGGGATGTCAAACCGAAGTCAGACACCCTCAGCAGCAATTACGCCGTTACGCTTCCCGCTTATTCTTTCACGGTCATCAGAATCAAAAAGAGCCAGAAGAAATGAGACGATTTTTCATTCTGTGTTGTACATGTGCCAGCCTCTGTGCCAACGCCCAGACGCTCACACCCAAAGGCACGGTTATCAAGCCGACCGACACACACATTCAATACATAGGACGCATCGAGGACAGCAACCCCGAGCGTCCTGCGTTCACCTTTCCTGGTGTACAAATCAGAAGCGGATTCACTGGCACCTCCATCAAGATGCTTGCCAAGCCCAACAGCGGTTACTTCATGGCACAGATTGACGAGGGGGAAGCGTTCAAGGTTTCTTTCAACAACACCGCCGACTCCATCGTTACCCTCGCCACCGCCCTGCCCGATGCCACCCATCAAGTCATGGTGATGTACGTAAGCGAAGGCTACGACCGCCTGCCAGAGTTTCGAGGCTTTATCGTCGACGAAGGTAAGTCGCTTGCACCTGCCACTCCCATGCCCGACCGCCGCATCGAATTTATCGGCAACAGTATCACGTGCGGTTATGGTGTGGAAGCACTCGAAGCCAGTGCCCCTTATCGGGAGGAAACCGCCAATCACTACTACACATACGCGGCTCGCACCGCCCGTAACCTGAACGCACAGAGTCTGGTGGTGGCAAGGAGCGGCATCGGCGTATATCGCAACTACAACGGTCCTCGCACGGGCGACAAGATGAACATGAACACGGAGTATCCCCACACATTATTATATAATAAGAACTACCAGTGGGACTTCGCACGCTACACGCCTCATGTCGTCTGCATCAATCTGGGGACGAATGACACCTCCACCGACGGTGCCGACCCCAAACTGCTGCAGCAAGGCTACAAAAACCTCTATCAGCAGGTGCGTTCCCACTATCCCGAAGCAAAAATCGTCTTTCTTTGCGGAAGCATGATGAACGGGAAAGCCCTCGACGTGGCAAAAAAAGCGATGGACACCGCCACTGAGCAAGCCCACAAACAAGGGGACAACGAAGTCTATCGTTTCGACTTCACTCCACAAAACGGCGACCTTGGCTATGGGGCCTCATGGCACCCGTCTTACCTCCAACAAGAGAAGATGGCAAACGAACTCACCGCCTACCTCCGCCAACTGATGCAGTGGTGAGCACTAGTTGATACCTCGATACGTATGAATTCATGCACGGGAATTAAATGAATACAAATCCCGTGCATAAATTCATACGTATCGAGGTAAGGACACTCACCCTTTAGAATTATATTCGTCTGAAAGACACGAACAAAAGGCTTTTTCGCTGCTTATTATCACTTTTTCCGCCAAAACTTTGACTTTTTCCAAAAATCATCGTAAATTTGCAAGATTTTTGACGATTTTACAAAAAAGACTTATCATGATAAAGATTACTTTTCCAGACAATTCGGTGCGTGAGTATGAGGCTGGCGTAACCGGTTTAGAGATTGCCGAGAGCATCAGCCAACGTCTGGCACAAGACGTGATTGCCTGTGGTGTGAACGGCGAAACGACAGAGTTGAACCGCCCCATCAATAAGGACGCAACCATCGCACTCTATAAGTTTGAGGATGCAGAGGGCAAGCACGCCTTCTGGCACACTTCTGCCCACCTGATGGCAGAGGCCATTGAAGAGTTGTGGCCAGGCACTCAGTTCGGTATCGGCCCTGCCATCGAGAATGGTTTCTACTATGACGTGATGCCACCCGAGGGCGTGAAACTGAGCGATGCCGACTTCCCCAAGATTGAGAAGAAAATGCAGGAACTGCAGCAGAAAAAGGAAGCGTTGGTACGCAAGGACATCTCGAAGAAGGATGTGATGGAACTGTTCGCTTCGAAAGGACAAAGTTACAAGAACGAACTGATTGCAGAACTGGAGGACGGAAAGATTACGACTTATACACAGGGCAATTACATCGACCTCTGTAAAGGTCCACACTTGATGACCACCGCCCCCATCAAGGCATTCAAGTTGCTTTCGTTGGCTGCCGCCTACTGGCGTGGCGACGAGAAGCGTCCGATGATGACCCGCATCTATGGTATATCCTTCCCCAAGAAGAAGATGCTCGACGAATATCTGGTGGCACTCGAAGAGGCAAAGAAACGTGACCACCGCAAGATTGGCAAGGAGATGGAACTCTTCATGTTCTCCGACCGTGTAGGCAAGGGCTTGCCCATGTGGTTGCCAAAGGGAACAGCCGTTCGTCTCCGTTTGCAGGACTTCTTGCGTAAAATCCAGAAGCGTTATGGTTATCAGGAGGTTATCACTCCGCACATTGGCGGAAAGAACCTCTATGTGACTTCTGGTCACTATGCACATTATGGAAAGGATTCATTCCAGCCAATCCACACACCCGAAGAAGGCGAAGAGTATCTGCTCAAGCCAATGAACTGCCCTCACCACTGCGAAATCTTCGCTTGGCAGCCACGTTCCTACAAAGACCTGCCATTCCGCTGTGCAGAGTTCGGCACCGTGTACCGTTATGAGCAGTCGGGCGAGTTGCACGGATTGACCCGTGTGCGTTCGTTCACTCAGGACGATGCCCACATCTTCTGCCGCCCCGATCAGGTGAAGGATGAGTTCCTGCGTGTGATGGACATCATCAACATCATCTTCAAGGCACTTGACTTCAAGGATTTCGAGGCACAGATTTCGCTTCGTGACCCAGAGGACAAAGAGAAGTACATCGGCACAGATGAGGTGTGGGAACAGGCACAGAACGCCATCATCGAGGCTTGTGCAGAGAAGGGACTTCCCACTCGCACCGAGTTGGGTGAGGCTGCCTTCTATGGCCCAAAACTCGACTTCATGATTAAGGATGCACTGGGTCGCCGTTGGCAGTTGGGTACCATTCAGGTGGACTACAACCTGCCCGAGCGTTTCCAACTGGAATATACTGGTGCCGACAACCAGAAGCACCGCCCTGTGATGATTCACCGTGCCCCATTTGGTTCGATGGAGCGTTTCATTGCCGTACTCATCGAGCATACAGCAGGTCACTTCCCACTCTGGCTCACTCCAGACCAGGTGGTTGTCCTTCCTATCTCGGAGAAGTTTAACGACTATGCACAGAAGGTAGCAGAACAACTCAATGTAGAAGACGTGCGTACTATCGTGGACTTGCGTAACGAAAAAATCGGCAGAAAGATTCGCGACAACGAAATCAAGCACATCCCATACTTGCTGATTGTGGGCGAAAAAGAGGCTGCCGATGGCACCGTAAACGTCAGAAAACAAGGCACTCAGCAGCAAGAAACGATGAAAATTGAGGATTTTGCAAAGAAAATCCAAGAAGAAGTTCGTCAAATGACAGAAAATTTCTAACTTTGCAGCCGAATTGAGTAAAAAACAAAAACTTAACTAAAACATACCGAGGAAATAAACCCAGATCAACCCAACTTGAATGAAAGGTGACAACAAAAAACAGCAGTACAGAATCAACGAACAGATTCGTGTGCCAGAAGTGAGAATTGTAGGCGAAGACATTGAGTCCGCCGTCATGCCAACCCGCAACGCTCTGCGTCTTGCAGAAGACAAAGGAGTAGATCTCGTTGAAATTTCTCCAAATGCTCAACCTCCGGTATGTCGACTCATCGACTACTCTAAGTTCCTCTATCAGCAGAAGAAGAAAGCAAAGGAACTGAAAGCCAAGCAGGTGAAAGTCGAAGTGAAGGAAATTCGTTTTGGACCTCAGACGGGCGAAGCCGACTATGCATTCAAACTGAAACATGCCCAAGAGTTTTTGACCGACGGCAACAAGGTGAAAGCATACGTGTTCTTCAAAGGACGTTCCATCGTCTTCAAAGAACAAGGCGAAGTGCTCCTCCTCCGTTTTGCCAACGACCTTGAAGAACTTGCAAAGGTAGAGAGTATGCCATCACTCGAAGGCAAAAAGATGTTCCTCACCCTCGCTCCCAAGAAAGCCGGTGCTCCTAAAAAGAGCCAGCAAAGACGAGACAACGAGGCTGCTGAAGCACAGGCAAAGGCTGAAGCCAAAGCCCGCGAAGAAGCAGAAGGACCCAACCCAAACAGCCCATTCGCAGGCTTGGCAGAGAAACTGGCAGCCAAGGAAGAGGAATAAGAACAAAGTAAAAAAGAAGTGCGTAACGCCTTGGTATATGCGTTGCCACACATTATTAATAATAATTAAAACTATCAAAAAAATGCCAAAAGTTAAAACTAAAGCCGCTGCAAAGAAGCGTTTTGTGCTTACTGGAACAGGAAAGATTAAGCGTCAGCATGCTTATCACAGTCACATCTTGACAAAGAAGACTAAGAAGCAGAAGAGAAATCTCGACCACAGCACGATTGTCGTAAAGGCAAATCGTAAGCAGGTTCGCGACTGCCTCTGCCTCCGCTAATCACATCCTTTTGTGACAATCACTTTTTTAGAAAGCCAAACGTCACAAGTTCGAGAGAACATTTATCAGTAAGAATTTAACTAAAAGTTTAACCGAATTGTTAGCCCAGAAAGAACGTAAAAAGACGTCGCTAACATTCAAAAAGAAAACAAAACTATGCCAAGATCAGTAAATCATGTTGCATCACGCGCTCGCCGCAAGAAGATTCTGAAGCGCGTAAAAGGTCAGTTCGGTGCTCGCAAGAACGTCTGGACCGTTGCTAAAAACGCCTATGAGAAAGGCCTCACCTACGCATTTGCAGACCGTCGTCGCAAGAAGCGTGAGTTCCGTGCTCTCTGGATTCAGCGTATCAACGCAGCAGCCCGTGCCGAGGGTCTTTCCTACTCTCAGTTCATCGGCGCTCTCCACAAGGCAGGCATCGACCTCAACCGTAAGACTCTTGCTTACCTCGCAGTACACAACGCAGAGGCATTCAAGGCTATCGTTGAGAAGGTAAAGTAAATCAACATTAGTTACTAAAATAAAGCATCTTTCTCATGCGGAAAGGTGCTTTTATTCTTCAACAGAGCCGCAATCCGATTGGGGCTCACTCAAAAAACACTAAAGACATGAAAGCATTTGTTTTCCCCGGTCAGGGTGCTCAGTTCCCAGGAATGGGCAAAGACCTTTATGAGACCAATCCCGTAGCAAAAGAACTTTTTGATAAGGCAAACGAGATTCTCGGTTTTGAAATCACCAAGATTATGTTTGAGGGTACTCCAGAAGAACTCAAGCAGACCAAGGTGACTCAGCCAGCCGTTTTCCTCCACTCTGTCATTTCTGCCATCTGCCTCGGCGACGCATTCGATGCCGACATGGTGGGCGGCCACTCTCTCGGTGAGTTCTCTGCCCTCGTTGCAGCAGGTGCCCTCTCTTTCGAAGATGGTCTGAAACTCGTGTCTCAGCGTGCTCAGGCTATGCAGAAGGCTTGCGAAGCAGCCCCTTCCACCATGGCTGCCATCATCGGTCTTGACGATGCCAAGATTGAAGAAGTTTGTGCTTCCATCTCCAAGCCTGGCCACATCGTTGTTCCAGCCAACTACAACAACCCTGGCCAACTCGTGATTTCCGGCAACGTGGAAGCCATCAACGAGGCATGTGAAGCCCTCAAGGCAGCAGGTGCCAAGCGTGCTCTCCCACTCCCTGTGGGCGGTGCATTCCACTCTCCACTGATGCAGCCAGCCAAGGACGAACTGCAGGCAGCCATCGAGGCAACCACATTCTCTGCTCCTAAGTGCCCTGTTTATCAGAACGTAGATGCTCAGGCACACACCAACCCTGAGGAAATCAAGCAGAACCTCATCGCCCAACTCACAGCCCCTGTGAAGTGGACTTACGAGGTGCAGGCCATGATTGCCGCAGGTGCTACCGACTTCACGGAGTGTGGTCCTGGCAAGGCTCTTCAGGGCATGATTGCGAAGATTGACCGCAACGTAACCGCACACGGAATCGCTTAGTCGGTTATGGAGAAAATCATCATATACCAAGTTCTCGCTCGCCTTTTTGGTGCCAACGCTAACAAGAACGTTAGCAATGGCACCAAAAAGGACAACGGGTGCGGTAAGATGGCAGACTTCACAGGTGCCGCCCTTGCCGAAATCAAGAAACTTGGTGCAACCCACATCTGGTACACGGGTCTCCTCGAGCACGCCACCAAAGCGGACTACACGCAGTATGGCATCCGAAAAGACCACCCAGCCGTCGTGAAAGGCAACGCGGGCAGTCCGTATGCCATCAAGGACTACTACGACATCGACCCCGACCTTGCCACGAAAGTGCCAGAACGCATGAAAGAGTTTGAAAACCTCGTGATGCGTACCCATAAGGCTGACCTGAAAATGATTATCGACTTCGTGCCGAACCATGTGGCTCGGCAGTACTACTCCGATGTCAAGCCAGAAGGAGTGCGTGACCTCGGCGAAGACGATGACACCTCAGCCGCTTTCAATCCCTACAACAATTTCTACTACATTCCCGGTGCCCAGTTTTCCCCCAACTTCTCGCTTCACGATGAGGAGATGGGCGATTATGTCGAGATGCCAGCCAAGGTGACCGGCAACGACTGCTTCACACAGTGGGTGGGTCAGAACGATTGGTACGAGACCGTCAAACTCAACTATGGCGTTGACTATCAGGGCTGCAACCAACTGATTTTCTGTCCTTCCACACCCAGCACATGGCTGAAGATGCGTGACATCCTCCTCTTCTGGGCAAGCAAGGGCGTGGACGGTTTCCGTTGCGACATGGCAGAGATGGTGCCCTGCGACTTCTGGGGTTGGGTGATTCCGCAAATCAAGGCTAAACACCCCGACATCATCTTCATTGCCGAGGTGTACAACCCGCACGAATACCGCAACTACATCTACCGCGGACGTTTCGACTACCTCTACGACAAGGTGGGGCTCTACGACAACATCCGTGCCGTCATGGGCGGCAACACTGCCACCAGCATCACTGGCTCGTGGATGAGCGTGGACGACATCCACGACCACATGCTCAACTTCCTTGAGAACCACGACGAGCAACGCATCGCCTCCAAGTTCTTCGCCGGCAATGCCGAGAAAGGCAAGCCTGCCCTGCTCGTCAGTGCCATGATGAATGTCAACCCGATGATGATTTACTTCGGCCAGGAACTGGGCGAGCAAGGCATGTACTCCGAGGGATTCAGCGGACAGGACGGACGCACGACCATCTTCGACTATTGGACCATCGACCTCATCCGTCGCTGGCGCAACAACAACAAGTTTGACGGCACGCTGCTCTCCAAAGAAGAGAAAGACCTGCAGAAGTTCTACACGAAGGTGCTGACCCTCTGCAACAAGGAGAAGGCCATCCGCGAAGGTGCTTTCTTCGACATCATGTACGTCAACTACGGCGAAGGCATGGACGAACATCGCCAATATGCCTTCCTCCGCAAGAGCGGCAAGGAACTCATCCTCGTCATTGCCAACTTTGACGACCAGCCTGCCCGTTCGTGGGTCAAGATTCCAGAACACGCCTTCAACTGCCTCGACATTCCTGTCAGCCAGGAAGAGCGTGAATGTAAAGACCTCCTCACAGGCAAAAAAGAAAAGAAAGCCCTCATCCCCGATGGAACCCTCTATGTGGAACTTCCTGCCAACGGCGGAAAGGTGCTCAAATTCAAATTGTAAAACAACAACCCATCTAAAAACGGGGCTTCTCACTCACTGGGAAGCCCCGTTTTTTGTGCTTCATCCATCGGAAGCCCTGTCCTGCAAGCCACGAATCGGGGATACGCTCTTAAAACTAAACTTAGATTTTATAAAATTCAAGTTAGATTTATATAAATTTAAGTTCAATTTTATAAAATTTAAGTTGAATTTTATAAAATCTAAGTTTAGTTTTAAGAACGCCTACGGCAATGGGCACCTCGCGAGTGCGGGATGCCCATTTGCACGTGTGCCGAAAAGCAACGAAGGATGCCTTCAACGAGAAGGGTTAGAAGTTATACGCCAAGCCCAAGGTGAAGTATTCGATAAATTGGAAATAGCCCAGGGTGTGGTCGTAATAGTCGCGGCTGCGGTTGTCGTCAAATCGCCAGAGGGTATAAACCTCGCTGGTGATGTACTTGTTGAACTGGAAAGAAAGAACATTCTCCATTTCGGCTTCGGCATATTCGTAGGAGGTGAAGAAATAGCAGCGGCTTCGCCACGTGAGGCCTTTCACAATCTTGATTTGCGACTTAAATTCGATTTTAGAACCGAAGTCCTGCTGGAAGTCCTTGCCCTTCATGTTGTAAGAGCCATGTATGGTCTCGTCGGGGGCGCTGATGTATCGCATTTTGTATGACAGCGGAAGCAAGGCGAGAGAGAAGGAATTGCCGTTTTTGAAGGTCGGCTTCCAGTCCATACCGATAGACACATAGACGTCGAGCGGCGAGATGAACTTGGAGTAAGCACGGCGGTCGTTGCTCTTGTAGCCAGGCAGGAACTGAGAATTGGCTTCTGCCGACACGGTGTAATACCAATTCTTGGCTGCCTTGATGCCCAACTTGGAGGCAAGAAGAATCTTGTCGTTGTTGGTCAGATAACGGTGGCAGGAGTCGGAAGTGGCTGTGACGAAACCCAAGCGGAGGTCGAGTTTGTTATCCCAAGTCACCTTCTTCTGGTCGTTGTAGTTGGCTTCCAGCACCAGATTGGAGAGCAGCGTCACGTTGTTGTTACCTCCCTTGTACCAGTTCTCCGAGAAGTAGTTCTGCGTGAACTGCAAAGAAAACTTTCCGCTGGTGGCCCAAAAGTTGGGCTTCTCAATCTGAATCTCCACCTCCACGTCGTCCACCACGTCAGCCACATCCTTAATTTCATCCACCTTATCATAGATGGTCTGCAAGTCTTCCGTCTTTGCCCCCACAGCCGAGGCGGGAGAGACGATGTCCTCCGAGGCAATCTGCGAGTCATAATAATGGAAGATGTCAGGACGGGCAGCATAAGTGTCTGCCAACACATTGTCGATGCTGGCATTCAGTTGCTGGCGATAATCCATGCCGGCGGTAGTTGCCTGCTCGTTCTGCTGCCCAGGCAGGTTGTAGTTCAGCAGAAATTTGTCAGACATCGCCGAACCGTAGTACACCCCAGGCCCTACCATCCGATAAAGGTATGGCGACATGACGCTCTCGCTCTCCCCTGCCACATCAGTCGCCTTGCGGGCAGCCTGAGAGAGTTCCTTCTTATATCGAGAGACAATGGATGATGCCGTCTTGGAGTACGCCGCAGCGGTTTTCGCATTCTGGGCACCGACAGGGAGCGAGGCGAGGAAAAGCATCCCTGCAAACAAGAAATAGGAGTTTTTATT
Organism: Bacteroidaceae bacterium; assembly: GCA_017483605.1. GTDB lineage: Bacteria > Bacteroidota > Bacteroidia > Bacteroidales > Bacteroidaceae > Minthosoma. The sequence goes on from JAFUWG010000020.1 coordinate 29,791, forward strand.
CATAACTTCATGCAATATTTTTTGCAAATTTAGGTCTTTTTATCCATTATTCAGCATAACAGAGATAATTTCAGAGGTAAAAATTTCCTATATTCGATAAAAAGCACTAAATTTGCACTCCGAATGAGTGTACATGACACACAGTCATGCTCCAAACGATACAAATAACCAGATTATAAACAACTAAATTTTCAACAACTATGCCAAACGGTAAGAAGAAGAAAAGACACAAGATCTCTACTCACAAGCGTAAGAAGAGACTGAGAAAGAATCGTCATAAGAGCAAGTAGAGTTGAGAAACTCGTTGTTTTTTAAGACGGCAGAACAGAGAGCAGACCCTATAGATGAACCATCCCTGCCAAGGGGGTCACTATGCGGCTTGCTCTTTTTCTGTATCAGTAAAAACCAACCAAACCACACAAAGGCAAGCAAAAATGACCAGCGAACTTATCATCGATGCTCAGCCGAAGGAAGTGACCATCGCCCTGCTCGAAGACCAGAAATTGGTCGAGTTTCAACGGGAAGGGCAAGACAGCAAATATTCCGTAGGCAACATCTACGCCGGAAAAGTCAAGAAAATCATGCCGGCACTGAATGCATGTTTCGTCGATGTAGGTCATGAACGCGAAGCATTTCTGCACTACCAAGATTTAGGCACACATTTTCTCTCTCTGGAGAAATATGTGAAGCAGGTGACAAGCGACCGCAGGAAACTTGCACCGATGGCGAAGGCTGTCAACCAAACAAAGTTGGAGAAATCAGGAAGCATTCAGGATGTGCTCGAACTGGGACAGGAGGTGATGGTACAAATCACCAAAGAACCCATCAACACGAAAGGTCCGCGACTGACAGGCGAAATCTCCTTCGCAGGAAGATTTCTGGTTCTGATACCTTTTGACGAAAAGGTCAACGTCAGTTCAAAAATCAAATCGAAAGAAGAACGTGCACGCCTGAAGCAACTCATCCAGAGCATCAAGCCCCGAAACTTCGGAGTAATCGTTAGAACCGTGGCCGAGGGAAAGAGAGCCGCCGAACTCAACAACGAACTCGGTTTGCTCGTCGAGTCATGGAACGATTGCATTGGGAAGATTCAAAAAGCAACAAGTCTGCCAGTACTTGCACACGAAGAAACTGGCCGAACCGTCTCCATGCTGCGTGACCTTTTCAACCCATCCTACGAGAGCATTCATGTGAACAGCGAGGATGTGTACAAAGAGGTGAAAAAATATGTCAGCCTGATCGCCCCCGAGTGTGAGTCTATCGTGAAACTCTACAAGGGTAATGTGCCCATCTTCGACAACTTCGGAGTGACGAAGCAAATCAAGTCGGGACTGGGACGAACAGTCAGTTACAAGCACGGCGCCTACCTCATCATCGAGCACACCGAGGCTCTTCACGTGGTGGATGTCAACTCTGGCAACCGCAACCGAGGAGTCGATAATCAGGAAGACAACGCCTTCGCTGTCAACCTCGGTGCAGCAGAGGAATTGGCACGCCAACTGCGTCTGCGAGACATGGGCGGCATCATCGTGGTCGATTTCATCGACATGGACAAGGTGGAACACCGCCAGAAACTCTACGAACACATGACAGAGTTGATGAAAAACGACCGTGCCAAGCACAACATCCTGCCTCTGAGCAAGTTCGGCCTGATGCAAATCACCCGCCAGCGAGTACGTCCCGCCATGGACATGCACGTGGATGAGGTCTGCCCTACCTGCCTAGGCAAAGGCACGATTAAGTCATCCATCCTGTTCACCGACACGCTCGAAAACAAAATCGACTACATTGTCAACAATCTTGGTCAGAAGAAGTTTAAACTCTATGTCAATCCATACGTGGAAGCCTTCATTACGAAGGGTCTCGTCAGCCTCTATCTCAGATGGCAGATGAAGTATGGATTCGGATTCAGAATCATTCCAAGCCAGGAGTTGGGTTTCCTGCAATACAAATTTATCGACCCCAAAGGCAATGAAATCATCATGCTGGAGGAAATTGAAACCCACTAACCTGCTTTTCAAACGAGTAAACTTCGCAGTTTTTTGACTTACAACCAACAAGAAGGGAGGGATTCACACACGGTGAATCCCTCCCTTCTTGTTTCTCCAAAGAATTTCTCCTTGTACGAAAACTAACGTGACGATGTCATAACGGGCAATGTCAGCACAAAGCGAGCACCGTTCGTATAGGTCGTGTCGAGCACAATGTCGCCGCCAAGACGACGAGCGATGGAGCGAGCCACGGTCAGACCGATGCCTGTGCCGTCATAATATTCGTCAAGTTGCACGAAACGGTCGAAGATGTGCTCTGCCTCCTCAGGCGGAATGCCGATGCCTGTGTCTTCCACCACAAAGTGGATGGTTTCATTTTTCATGTACACTTTCAGTAACACCGTCTGCAACGAAGCGTCTGCCGGCGTCTGTCCCGCAGCCACGTATGACTCCGCCGGACGAGTGAACTTCTGAGCGTTGTCAAGCAGCAGGCAAAGGGCACGGACGGCATATCGCTGATTCGTCCTCAGCATCACATTTCCGGCACCCGCCTCTTCCTGCAATTCAAAACGAAGATGTTCGGCACGTTTGATGTTAGAGTCAGCCACCGCAATCTCCGCAATCTGCGTCGCCGACACCTTGTCGTTGCTATCGATGAACATCTGGCTGCTTGCATCAGCCAAATCCAGCATCTTATCCACCAAATTCGTGATGCGGTCCACATTGTCCGTGATGTGCTGTCCAATCTCTTCCTTCTCAGCATCTTCCATCGACACGCCCGGCATGGTAATGATTTGTGTGAAGCCCGACAAAATGTTGAGCGGAGTACGTATCTCGTGCGAAATCTGCTGAATGAAATCGGTCTTCATACGAGAAGATTCCTCTGCACGGGCATTCGCCACCACCAGTTCCTCATTCTTTCGCTCCAATTGTGCGTTGCTTCGTGCCAACTGAACATTCTTCAGTTTCAGGCGTTTGGCAGAACGGCGATACTGGATGAAAAGCAACAACAGCGCCAGAGCCACCAAGGTGATGATGATGATGATGAAGCGGCTGGTTTGCATGTGTTTCTGCATTTCCAGTTCGTCCACCTTGAAGAGCGTGTTCAACTCGTTCAACTGCGTGCGTGAACTGGACGTGTTGAGCGAATCGCTCAGTTCCAATGTGCGTTTGTATGCCTCTGCTGCCTCCTGATACCGTCCCGATGCCATGAAGATTTGAGCACGCTGACGGTGCACCGGAATCAACGTCGGCTTATCATCAATCTCGTCGCACATCCGCACTCGCTCGGTGTTCAACTCGATGGCCTTGTCATACTGACCCGTCAACAAATAATACTGAGCCTTGTAGTAAAGCACATACAACCATTCAAAAGCCTCCTTGCTGGTGAGTCGTTCCGCCTCGTCAATCATCTGCCGAGCCTCATTCAGTTTGCCCTGACCCAGCAGCGACTGAGTGCGTGCGATGTAGTAGTTGCCCATCACCGCCGTCTGGTCACGCTCCCCTTCCTTCTTTCGCTTGCTCTCGATGTACTTCCACCAGTTCCCCGCCTCTTTGTCCAGCCGCTTATAGTCCTTCTTGGCTTCGAGAGCATCGCAGAAATAAGGGTAGAAGTCCAAGACAAACGCTTCCTTGTCAGATAAATCGTCCATCAGCGGAAGACACTTCTCGTAGGCAGCCACCGACTCGTCATAGTGTCCCATGCTGAAGTAGATGTTTCCCATATTGAAATAGGCAACCGCCTGTCCGTAAACGTCCTTTTCTTTCACCGCCACATCGTGCATCGTCTCCACCTCACGCAAAGCCGTGTTGTATTTTCCCGTGATGTGATACGTACACACCAGCAGATGCCACGCCTCGAAATATTTTCGGCGGAGTTTGTTTGCCTTGCAAAAATCCATGGCTATCGGCACTTCAACATAAACCGAGTCGTAAAGAGCCGCATTGAAAAAGTCCGTGATTTTGTTCTGCCGTGCCAAAGCCTCACCCTCCACATCTTTCCGCTCATGGGCATCCTTGAGCCAGTCGTCCAGAATCTGCATTTGCAGATTGAAATCGCCCAACGAAAGACTCTTGTTGTAGAGAGCCCCCCATGCCAACATGCGGGCTTCGCCCTTCTGTTGAGGGATGATGTTCCAGAGCGAGTCCATCACCTTCAAGGCACGGTCGCTGTCACTTTCTTCTGCCATGCTTGCAGCAGAAAACATCAACAGAAAAAATACACTTAACAGATAACGAAAATAGGTTTTAAGGCTGTACATGTAGTCTATTTTTACGTATTCCGTGGCTAAGTTACAACTTTTTTTTGCAACGACCTTCATTTTCCTCCACTTTTTTCATTTTTTCCTATCATTTCCCTCCCTCTCAGCCCCTGCCTTATCCTCAAATGAACTGATGTGGGCAAAAACCATGTGCCCGACACATATTTAAATAATGTATCGGGCACACACGTTCTGTGATGTCTATGAAGTGAAAAAATTAGCCCCTTCGAGCCTGTTCGAGCAGTGCCTTCTGTGCATCAGTCAGATGAGTCGGGATGGACACGTCAAACACGATGATGAGGTCTTTAGGCGTACCGTCACTCTTGATGCCGCCCTTCCCTTTCAAACGCACCTTCTTGCCAGGTTGCGTGCCAGGAGCCACCTTCAACTTGAATTTGCCGAAACTGGTGCTGAGAATCAGTTCACCACCCAGCATGGCTGTCCATGCGTCAATGGTGGTATGTGCTTCCACCTCCGACGGCTCCGTGCTGCGACGCGTGGCGCGTGTGCGACGACTGCCACCCATGCCCATACCGCCAAAGATTTGCTGGAAGAAATCGCTCATGCCGCCTTCGCCGCCCATGTTGAAACTGAAGCCTTCAAACGGGTTGCCGCTGCCGCCTCCCGTGCCGAAGCCGCCAAACTGTTCCGCCTGCTTCCAGTTCTCGCCATATTGGTCATACTTGGCACGCTTTTCGGGGTCGTTCAGCACCTCGTATGCCTCATTCAGCATCTGGAACTTCGCCTTTGCCTTCGGGTCGTCTGGATGCAAGTCTGGGTGGAACTGCTTCGAACGCTTGCGGTAAGCAGCCCTTATGTCTTTCTGTGGGGTATCTTTCGGAATGCCCATCACTTTGTAATAATCAATAAATGCCATATCTTAGAAGTTTTGTTTACTAAAAAACACAACAAAAGAGATGCCATTTTACCCCTTTTGGCAGAAAGAGAGGGCAAAAAACCTCTTTTTTGACATTTTTTTCTTAACTTTGTCGGTCAAATGTGCCAGAAGTGACACTTTATCAGCCATGAGCGAAGAGAGCAAGCATCTGAAAATCATCTTCACGACGGACGTACACGGCAACTATTTTCCATACGATTTCCGTCACGGACACTGGGGGAAAGGCAGCCTCCAGCGGGTGCACGCGTTTGTGGCAAAAGCCGTGCAGGAAAGTCCTGGCAACACGCTGCTGATTGACGGTGGAGACATGTTGCAGGGCGAACCGACGGCGTACTACTTCAACAACCATTGCCTACAGTCGCGCCACCGCGTGGCGGACATCTGCAACTACATCGGCTACGACGTGGCTGTGATTGGCAACCACGACATCGAGATGGGCAGACGCATCTTCGACAAGTATGTGAAAGAGTGCAACTTTCCCATCCTCGGAGCCAACGTGATTGACACGACCACCAACGAGCCCTACTTCGAGCCCTACGAAATCTTCTATCGGCAAGGACTGAAAATCGCCGTGATGGGCTTTATCACACCCGCCATCCCCCACTGGATTCCCAAAGAAATCTGGAAAGGAATGCGATTCGAAGGCATCAAAGAGAGTGCCGAAAAGTGGATGAAAATTGTGAAGGAAGAAGAAAAGCCCGACTTCGTGATTGGGCTGATGCACTCAGGCATGGACGAAGGTATCGTCACCCCCGACTACAAGGAGAACGCCACACGCGAGACGGCTGAAGGCGTGGAAGGCTTCGACCTCATCCTCTACGGACACGACCACGCCAGCAACATGGAGGAAGTGACCACCCCCAACGGCAACAACGTGCCCTGCGTCAACCCCGGATGTTATGCCTACAGCGTGGCAGTCGTCGATGTGGACTTCCATCTCGACAAGCACGGCAACGTCACCCACCACGAGACACAGTGCGCCCTCAACTACATCGGCACCCTCCACAATCAACACGCCGCCTCCTTCAAGCGACACTTCTCCTACCCCTTCCATGAGGTGAAACGCTTTGCCACCCAGAAGATTGGCACATTCCTCAACCGCGTGGATGTCACCGACGCCTATTTCGGTTCCTCCGCCTACATCGACCTCATACAAGCCCTCCAACTGAAAGTGAGCGGAGCCGACCTCTCCTTCACCGCCCCACTCTTCTTCAATGCCGCCATCGAGGCAGGCGACATCCGCGTGAGCAACCTCTTCGACCTCTATCGCTTCGAAGACCACCTCTACACCCTGCTGCTCACCGGCGAGGAAATCAAGAACTATCTGGAGATGAGTTATGCCAGTTGGACACAGCAGATGCACTCACCCGACGACAACATGCTGCTCATCAGCCCCATGAAGAGCAACCCCGAACGCATGGGCTTCAAGAACTTCATCTTCAACTTCGACTCGGCAGCAGGCATCCGCTACGAAGTGGACGTCACAAAGCCCGAGGGACAAAAAGTCCGCATCTTCTCCATGGCAGACGGAAAGCTCTTCCTGATGAACGAGACCTACACCGTCGCCATGACTGCCTACCGTGCCAACGGCGGCGGCGAACTGCTCACCAAGGGAGCCGGACTCTCCAAAGAAGAGATGGATTCACGCATCCTCAGCGTCAGCGAATACGACATCCGTCACTATCTGCTCGATTACATCAAGGAACTGGGGACCATCAATCCGCAAGCCAACAACCACTGGAAATTCGTGCCCGAAGACTGGGTTGCCCAAGCCACCCAAAGAGAAAGGAAAATCCTTTTCGGCGAATAAGCCACTTTTTTTCTCTTTTCCCGAAAAAAAAGTGTCAAATCCTTTGTCAGTTTCACAAAATGTCGTACCTTTGCACTCGCAAAACGGCAAAAGCCCCACATTTTGCATAAATAGAACGGTGCGTTAGTTCAGTAGGTTAGAATACATGCCTGTCACGCATGGGGTCACGAGTTCGAGTCTCGTACGCACCGCAAAAGAGTTTCAAACACAGCGTTTGAAACTCTTTTTGTTTTTCCCCCTTTCTCACCGTCCCCCATTTCCTTCCTCTTCGTTCCCCTTTTCCTCCCTCATCGTCCCCCTGCATAGGACAAAATTGCACGCTCGTCACCTCTAAAGTGGTGTGAGTCACACCGCCCGAGTGGTCTGAGTCAGACCGCCTCGGTGGTGTGACTCAGAACACTCGGGCGGTGTGACTCACAACACTTTAGAGGTGACGAGCGTGAAATTTTGTCCTATGCAGGGGGACGATGAGGGAGGAAAAGGGGAACG